>NZ_JBIVTO010000006.1:0-314527 GCF_044756805.1 Paeniglutamicibacter sp. NPDC091659 | reverse complement strand
TCCACAGCGGTTTGGCCGCAGGGCCAAGACCCCACCGGATGGCAAACCACGAAAGCTTGAAGCGGAAGTCCCGGCCCCTCTCACATATTGTCTAAAAAGGTGGGGCAGGCCCGGAAAACCCGGGCCTGCCCCACCTTCAAGTTGTTTAAGGGACTACGGTGTGTGGTGCGGCGTGTCTTCGGACGGATTGCCGCCTTCTTCCGGCTTCTTGTTCTTGCCTTCTTCGGCCAGCTTGCGCTCACGCTCCTTGAGCTCGGCTTCCTTGCGGCGCAGTTCCTCGTCACGGGCCTTGTTGCGGCGCTGCGTCTCGAGGTTGCGCAGGAAGGCCTCGTCATCGTCCGGGGCGCCGGTGGCCGGGCGTGATCCCGGGGCCGGATGCTGCTGCCCGCCTGCGGATGGGCGTCCGAGCCAGAACCAGAGCCCCGCGCCGATGAGCGGCAGCAAGATGATGGCGGCGACCCAACCGGCCTTGGGCAGGGAACGGACATCGCTCGGACGTGTGCGAACACATTCGATCAAAGCGTAGATGGTGACAGCTAGTGCGACCAATGCGGCAAAAATTATGTTCCTGACCATATCTATAGTCTAGTGAAAATATCTGGGATCGGGCTGCGGATAGACTGGGGACGTGCAGTTCTTAAAGTACACCGTGATCCGGTTGGCCCTTTTCTTCGTTGTTTTCCTCCCGCTGGCATACCTTCTGCGCTGGCCCGTCTATACTTCGGGCCTGATCGCGCTGGTCATCGCCTTTGCCGTCAGCTACTTGTTCTTCAACAAGCTGCGGCTGGCCGCCAACGCCGACGTACAGAAAATGTTCGCGGCAAACGGCCCCAAGAAGTCCAAGCGGCAGCTGTCCGACGAGGAAGCCGAAGACCGCTTCCTGGACGGCGACAAGTAGCCTTTCGCCCCTTCCGGGGGCCGGGGCCGTAGGCAGTGTTCCGCTTCAACGCGGGCGTGCATGCGGCCCTACCGCTCCTTAAGGGAGCATTGGTTCTCACGTGGTCGGGCCGGTTCGAGTTCCATCGGCCGTCGACTCCCGATTCTTGCCCGTTAGCCCCAGGTGGTTGGCCGGCGGAACGAGCCGCCCCGCCGGAAGGCCGCGGCGCGTCCCAAGGCAGCGCAGATTCCCAGCGGGGACGAGTAGCCGTATGCGTGGATCCAGCCGTCACCCGTGGAAAAACCCAGCCGGACGGCCCGTGGCGCAAAAATGCGGCGGGGCGGCTTCCGAATCGGAAGCCGCCCCGCCGCATCGGTGAAACCGTTACTAGGCCAGTGCCTTGCCCATGACGATGGCGACCGTGAACAGCACGGCGTAGGCAAGGTTGATGATGCCGGTCTGCTTCAGCACCGGGATCAATGCGCCGGGTTCGTGCTTGCGCAGCATGATCCAGCAGGGCATCAGGCTCGGCAGCACGGTGAGCAGCACCAGCCACAGCCACGGGTGGGTGCCGATCATCGTCACCGGCAGCACGATGGCAACGGCCAGCATCATCACGTAGCTGATGCGTGCGGTGTCATCTCCCAACCGCACGGCAAGGGTCATCTTGCCGACTTCCCGGTCCGTGGGAATGTCGCGGACGTTGTTGGCCATCAGCAGGGCCGTGGCAATCAGGCCGGTGCCGATGGCACCCAAGAGCGAGAGCAGCGAAAGCATCCCTGCCTGGGTGTAGGTTGTGCCAAGCGTCGCCACCAGGCCGAAGAAGATGAAGACGAAGACCTCGCCCAGCCCGCGATATCCGTAGGGGTTCTTGCCGCCGGTGTAGCCCCAGGCCGCGAGGACGGCCGCGGCACCGACCAGCAGCAACGGCCACGAACCGGTGAAAACCACCAAGAATGCGCCCACCAGGGCCGCGGCGCCGAAGCAGCCGAACGCCGCGTTCCGCACGTCCTTCGGCTCGGCGAGCCCCGAGCCGGTCAAGCGCAGCGGGCCGACGCGAACGTCGTCGGTGCCCCGGATTCCGTCCGAGTAGTCGTTGGAGTAGTTGACGCCGACCTGGAGCAGGAGACCCACGATGAGTGCCAGGATCGCCTCGAACCAGGCAACTCTTCCGGTGATGTCCACCGCCGCCGCAGTGCCGATAACCACCGGGGCAATCACGATGGGCAGGGTGCGAAGTCGTGCACCGGCGACCCATTGGGAGAGCGTTGCCACTGTTAGTCCTCTCGATACTTCCGTCTAAGATCAGCCTCCATTCTCCCCTGATCAGCGAGGAGGGCGAAATTAGGCTGAACCGGCGGCGGGATGGAGGACGTTGCCGGGCCGGGCTATTCGGTGGCGGCGGCCAGCAGCGCGCCGAGGGCCATGCGGTCGAACTTACCGTTGGGCAGCAACGGCAAGGCCGGAAGCCGTAGGATGCGGCGCGGAACCGCAGCGGCGCCGAGGGTTGCACGGACCGCCTCGCGCACCGAGTCCGGGGCGGCGGTTCCGCTGAACGCGGCTCCGACCTGCTGGCCCCACTGCTCGTGGGCGACGGGCAGGACCATGACGGATTCAACGCCCGGAAGCGACTCGATGACCTGTTGGATCCCGGACGCGGAGACCTTGACGCCGCCGGTGATGATCACGTCGTCGGCACGGCCGCTCACCGAAAGGATCCCGTCCTCAACGCTGCCCAGGTCGTCGGTGCGGTACCAGCGGGTTCCCGCGTCGTCGACACTGAAGTGCGCCTCGGTCAGTTCCGGGTCGCCGAGGTAGCCAGAGGCGATGGTCGGGCCGCCGAGCCAGATCCGGCCGTCGACGGTTTTCGCCTCGACCCCGGGAAGGGCCTTGGCGTCGTAGACGCAGCCGCCGCTGGTTTCACTGGACCCGTAAGTGAGGTGGATGTTCAGGGAATGGCTGGCCGCCGCCTCGAGCACCGCCCGCGGGGCGCGCGCCCCGCCGAGCAGGATCGCATCGAAGCGCTTGAGCGTGGACAGGGTTTCTGCATCGGGGTCGGTGAGCAGGCGCTGCAGCTGGGTGGGGACCAGGGACACGAGGCGCTTGCGGTCGGTCAGCGCCGCCGCGGCCTCGTTGAACCCGGCGGCGTCGAAGCTCCGGTCCAGGTCCATGCCCCAGGGGCGCGTTCCTGCATACAGGCTCCGGCTCAGCACCGACAGCCCCGCCACGTAGTGCAGGGGCAATGCCAGCAGCCATTGGCCCTCGAAACCGAGGTACTCGGCGGTGGCCATGGAGGACGAGGCGAGGGCCTCAACCGACAGGGCAGTGCGCTTGGGCGTGCCGGTGGACCCCGAGGTGCGCACCACGGCCGCGATTTCCTCCAGGCCCTCCAGCTCCGCCTCGTCCACGAGGTTCACCAGGTATTCGTTGTTCGTGGTGCCGGGAAGGATCTCCACGGCGGGCCCTTCCCCGTTGAGGGAGGCCGAAAAGGCAGCGAGCGCGGAATCTGGATTCATGGGTGGCTGGAGTCCTTGGCCTTAGAAGTAGTACGGGTGGGCGGACCAGTCGGGGTCGCGCTTTTCCAGGAATGCGTCCCGGCCCTCGACGGCTTCGTCGGTCATGTAGGCCATGCGGGTGGCCTCGCCGGCGAAGACCTGCTGGCCGGCCAGCCCGTCGTCTGCCAGGTTGAAGGCGAACTTGAGCATGCGGATGGCCTGCGGGGACTGGCGGGCGATGTCGGCCGCGTACTCCAGGGCGACTTCCTCGAGGCGGGCGTGGTCGACGGCCTCGTTGACGGCGCCCATGCGGACCATGTCATCGGCGGAGTACTCGCGGGCGAGGAAGAAGATCTCGCGTGCTGTCTTCTGGCCGACCTGGCGGGCCAGCAGCGCCGAGCCGTAGCCGGCGTCGAAGGAGCCGACGGTGGCGTCGGTCTGCTTGAACTTGCCGTGTTCGCGGGAGGCGATGGTCAGGTCCGAGACGACGTGCAGCGAGTGCCCGCCTCCCGCGGCCCAGCCGTTGACGACCGCGACGACGACCTTCGGCATGGTGCGCATCAGGCGCTGGACCTCGAGGATGTGCAGGCGACCGGCGCGTGCCGGGTCGATCGAGTCGGCCGTCTCGCCCTCGGCGTAGCGGTAGCCGTCGCGGCCGCGGATGCGCTGGTCGCCGCCGGAGCAGAAGGAATGCCCGCCGTCCTTGGGGGAGGGGCCGTTGCCCGTGAGCAGCACCGTTGCCACGTCCGAGCTCATGCGGGCGTGGTCCATGACGCGGTAGAGCTCGTCGACAGTGCCGGGGCGGAACGCGTTGCGCACCTCCGGACGGTCGAAGGCGATCCGCACGGTCGGCAGGTCGCGGACGATGTTGCCGTCGGCGTCGCGCTCGACCTGGCGGTGGTAGGTCATGTCCTCGAGGTCGAAGCCCTCGACCACGCGCCAACGCATGGGGTCGAAAATGTCTGAGACCTTGGCCGGCAGCTGCGGGTTTGATTCAACGTTGCTCACAGTTATGAATGCTAGCCGCTTACCTGGTGGAGGAGCGAAAATCGGTCGCCTGCCACGAGGCTCGGAGGGAGTCGGGTGGGGCCGGGAGCCAAGGACTGTTCAACAATTTTTTGGGAAGCCATTTTCGGTCTGCCGACCCGCGGAAATCCGGGCTTCACAAGCGGATTTGTGCAATTGCATATGCTGTGCACCACACCCGAATCGTGTGGTCCGAGGCACACCTCAAGTGTATTTGTTGCGGTGAATGCGGTAGGTTTACCGCTTGCATCCACTCAATGTGTCACGGGCCACCCCGGGCTGATTTTGAGCGTGTGCCTCCCGCCTTACCCCAGTGCGAGAGTAAAGCTTTATTGAAGGAGTCACGCGTTGGAACCCCACAACGTTCAAGAGCACCAACACCATGTTTCGACACGGGAAGCGGGTGTCACGTCGGAGGGTTACAAGAAGACCCTGACGCGTCGCCACGTCCAGATGATCGCCATGGGCGGTGCCATCGGCGTTGGCCTGTTCATGGGTGCCGGCGGGCGACTGGCTTCGACCGGTCCCGCATTGATCTTCTCCTACGCCATTGCCGGCGTCATCGCGTACTTCCTGATGCGTGCACTTGGTGAATTGATCATGTACCGCCAGTCCTCGGGCTCCTTCGTTTCCTACGCCGGTGAACTCTTCGGCGCCAAGGGCGCCTACCTCTCCGGTTGGATGTACGTCCTGAACTGGGCCATGACCGGCATCGCCGAGCTCATCGCCATCGGCCTGTACTTCCAGTACTTCTTCCCGGGCGTTCCCGTGGAAGCCTCCGCGCTGTGCGCCCTGGGCCTGCTCGTGGCCGTGAACCTGTTCAGTGCCAAGGCCTTTGCCGAGTTCGAATTCTGGGCATCCTTCCTCAAGGTCGCGGCCATCGTCTCGTTCCTGTGCATCGGCACCTACCTGGTGGTCACCAACGCGCAGGTCGGCGACGGACACGCCTCGGTGAGCAACCTCTTCGCCAGCGAGGGCGGCATGTTCCCGCGCGGCTTCCTGATCTCCATCCTGGTGCTCAACGCCGTCATCTTCGCGTACAACGCCATCGAGCTGGTCGGCATCACCGCCGGCGAAATGGAAGACCCCGCCAAGGAAGTTCCCGCCGCGATCCGCGCCGTGGTCATCCGCATCGTGGTCTTCTACGTCGGCTCGGTGTCCCTGCTGGCCATGATCGTGCCGTGGAACAAGTACCAGGCCGGCGTCAGCCCGTTCGTCACGGTCTTCGACCAGCTTGGCTGGGGTTGGATCGGCAGCGTCATGAACTTCGTGGTCATCACCGCGGCGCTCAGCTCCTGCAACTCGGGCCTGTATTCGATCGGCCGCATCTTCCGCGCGATGGCAAACAACGGCCACGCCCCGCAGTGGCTGACCAAGATGAACAAGCGCTACGTCCCGTACGCGGGCATCTGGGCCATCTCCGGCGTCTACTTCATCGGCATCATCCTCAACGTGTGGCTCGGTGGAACCTACGCGTTCGACCTGGCGCTGAACACCGCGTCCATCGGCGTGCTGTTCACCTGGGGCTCGATCTTCGCCTGCCAGCTGATGCTGCGCAAGAAGCGCGGCAAGGCCTCCTCGCTGCTGATGCCCGGCTCCCCGTACACCAGCTGGGCGGGCCTCGTGTCCCTGGCGATCATCACCGTGCTGATCGGTTTTGACACCATCACCGGCAAGGACGGCGAGGTCTTCCACCTTGGCCTCTACACCATCGGGTGCATCCCGCTGATTGCCGTCGCGCTGTGGATCGGCTGGCGCAAGGTGCGCAACAACAAGCCCAAGAGCGAGCTGTACGCCTAGTACACCGGTTTCTTTGTACCCCCGATACCTTCTCGGGGGTTGAGAATCGGCGGGGTTGAGTGGAAGTGTCATAGTGGCACAGTCCGCACAACCCCGCCGATTCGCGTTTAAGCCGGTGCGCTTCCCGTGAAGCGCGCCCCGGCGAATGTGGCGCGGAGGTTGACCCCGATCACGTCGGGGTGGGATTGTATTAGTGAACGAATGGTCGGTAAATAACGTGCGGTCTGTCCGGGACCCGCGGCCGTGGAAAAGTACGGCCCGCCATTGCCCTTCCGCCAGCGACGGCGGGAGCGGGGCATGGCGAGTTTCGAATGACAAAGGAGTTGTGATGACCGAGGCTTTCTTGGTGGGCGGAGCCCGCACACCGGTTGGACGATACGGCGGGGCCTTGAGCAGTGTCCGCCCCGATGACCTGGCAGCAATCGCCATCAAGGCTGCCGTCGAGCGCGCCGGAATCGATCCGGCCGACGTCGACGAGGTGATCTTCGGAAACGCCAACGGCGCCGGCGAGGAGAACCGCAACGTGGCCCGCATGGCGTGGCTGCTGGCGGGCTTCGAGGACACCGTCCCGGGCATCACCGTGAACCGCCTTTGCGCCTCCGGCATGAGCGCCATCACCATGGCCAGCCACATGATCAAGGCGGGTGCCGCCGACATCGTCGTCGCCGGCGGCGTCGAGTCCATGAGCCGCGCCCCATGGGTCATGGAGAAGCCGGACAAGGCCTTCTCCAAGCCGGGAGCAACCTACGACACCTCGATCGGCTGGCGCTTCCCGAACCCCGAATTCCTCTCCGGCGAACTGTCCCGCGACGGCAAGGCCACCTTCTCGATGCCGGAGACGGCCGAGGAAGTCGCCCGCGTCTTCAACACCAGCCGCGAGGATTGCGACGCCTTCGCCGTGCGCTCCCACGAACGCGCCATCGCCGCCATCGAGGCCGGCCGTTTCAAGGACGAGATTGTCCCGGTCGTCGTGAAGACCCGCAAGGGCGAGACCGTCGTCGACACCGACGAGGGCCCGCGCCCCGGCACCACCTTCGAGGTGCTCTCCGCACTGCGCCCCGTGGTCAAGGGCGGCACCGTGGTCACCGCTGGCAACGCCTCGACCCTCAACGACGGCGCCTCGGCGATCATCGTTGCCTCCGAGGCCGCCATCAAGAAGTACGGACTGGTTCCGCGCGCCCGCATCATCGACGGCGCCTCCGCGGGCCTGGCCCCGGAAATCATGGGCGTCGGACCGGTTCCGGCGACCCGGAAGGTCATGGAACGCTCCGGCCGCAAGATCGAGGACCTCGCCGCCGTGGAACTCAACGAGGCCTTCGCCTCCCAGTCGCTGGCCTCCGTGCGCGAACTGGGCATCGACCCGGAAATCGTGAACAACGACGGCGGAGCCATCGCGCTCGGCCACCCGCTGGGCTCCTCCGGCTCCCGCATCGTCATCACCCTGCTGGGCCGCCTGGAGCGCGAAGCCAAGGAGGGCGGCAGCAAGCTTGGCCTCGCGGCAATGTGCGTCGGCGTGGGCCAAGGCTCGGCCCTGCTCATCGAGGGAGTCTAAGGCGTGGCTGAGCAGTTGGACACCACGGGCTTCCAGACCCTGAAGGTCACCGAATCCGCGGACAGGCTGCTGGTGCAGCTTGACCGCCCCGAGGTCAAGAACGCCATCGACCAGCTGATGGTCGACGAGCTGCACGCGGTGTGCGCCTACCTGGAGCGCACCCCGAAGGTCATGGTGCTTTCCGGCACCCCGGCCGAACCGGAAGCCGGCGCCAAGGGCATCTTCGCCTCCGGCGCCGACATCGCCCAGCTGCGCGAGCGCCGCCGCGACGACGCGCTGGCCGGCATCAACTCGGGCATCTTCGATAGGCTCGCCAAGCTGCCGATGCCCGTCATCGCGGCCCTTGACGGCTTCGCCCTGGGCGGCGGCGCCGAGCTGGCCTACGCCGCGGACTTCCGCATCGGCACTCCCGAACTGCGCATGGGCAACCCGGAAACCGGGCTCGGCATCATGGCCGCGGCCGGTGCCACCTGGCGCCTGAAGGAACTCGTGGGGGAGCCCCTGGCCAAGGAGATCCTGCTCGCGGGCAAGGTGCTCAAGGGCGAGGACTGCCTGCGCGTCGGGCTCATCACCGAGCTCGTCGAGGGCTCCGAACTCATGGCAGCGGCCTCGGCCCTGGCCGACCGCATCGGCAACCAGGACCCACTGGCGGTGCGCATCACCAAGAGCGTGTTCCACACCCCGCGCGAGGCGCACCCGGTCATCGACACCCTCGCCCAGGGGATGCTCTTTGAATCCCAGGCAAAATTCGACCGCATGCAGGCCTTCTTGGACAGGAAGAAAAAGTAATGAGTGAAGTTTCCACGGCCCTCCCGGCCAAGGTCGGCGTACTCGGCGGCGGCCGCATGGGCGCCGGCATTGCCCACGCGTTCCTGATCAACGGCTGCGACGTGGTTGTCGTCGAGCGCGACGAGGCTTCCGCACAGGGCGCCCGCGAACGCGTCGAGTCCGCAGCAGCCAAGTCGATCGAGCGCGGCTCGGTCGACGGGAACCTGGGCGAGATGCTGACCCGGTTCGACGTCTCTGTCGATTACGCGGCCTTCGCCGACCGCGAGCTCGTCGTCGAGGCCGTCCCGGAAATCTGGGACCTGAAGGTCTCCTCGCTCAAGGCGGTCGAGGAGCACCTTGCCGCGGACGCGATCCTGGCCTCCAACACCTCCTCGCTGTCCATGAGCGGCCTGGCCGCCGAGCTGCAGCGCCCGGAGAACTTCCTGGGCCTGCACTTCTTCAACCCGGTGCCGGCCTCCACGCTCATCGAGGTCGTCATCGCCAAGCAGAGCGCCCCGGAGCTCATCGAGCGCGCCCGCGGCTGGGTACAGGGCCTGGGCAAGACCGCGGTCGTGGTCAACGATGCCCCGGGCTTCGCCTCCTCACGCCTGGGCGTGGCCATCGCGCTGGAAGCCATGCGCATGGTCGAAGAGGGCGTGGCAAGCGCCGAGGACATCGACAACGCCATGGTGCTTGGCTACAAGCACCCGACCGGCCCGTTGAAGACCACCGACATCGTGGGCCTCGACGTGCGCCTGGGCATTGCCGAGTACCTGCACGAGACCCTGGGCGACCGCTTTGCGCCGCCGCAGATCCTGCGCGACCTGGTCGAACAGGGCCACCTGGGCCGCAAGACCGGCAAGGGCTTCTACGACTGGAGCTAGCGCCGCCGCGTCCCGCGCACGGCATCAACGACGAGGGGCCGGAGCGCAGCCAATTGGCTGCGCTCCGGCCCCTCGTCGCGTCTAGCGCGTGCGCAGTGCTTCCGTGCGCGCGAAGCGTTCCCGGGTCAGGAAGGCCAGCTGCGCTTCCTTCTCCGCCAGCTGGACCTTGGGCCCGAGCTTGAAGCACGTGGCCCCGAGCCGGCGCACGGCCTTCTCATTCCGGGCATCGGGCTCCACCACGATCCGGTCGATGGCGGGGTCGGAGAACATGAAGTTGATCAGCGAGGTGACCAGCCGCGGCGTGAAATGCGGGACGGGACGGGCGGCCGGTGCCAGCAGCAGGTGCATGCCGATGTCCTCGGCGCGGGCCGGGTAGGCCTCGCCCACGGGATCATGCAGCGGCTCGTAGGTCTGGAACAGGGCCACCGGTTCACCATCGAGCAACACCAGGAACGCGTGGTGGGTCTCGAGCGAGTCGAGGAACCGGTAGACCTCCAAGACGTCGCTGCGCGAGTACTCCGTCATGCCCCAGAACCTGGCGCGGTCCTGCGTGACCCAGCCGTGGATGAGATCGAGGTCTGTCTCCGGGGACAGCGGCACGATCCGCACCGTCCCCCGGGACCCGAAGTCCTCGGTGTAGACGGTGGTGCGGAGGCCGAGGTCCTTGGCGGTTGCGGGGGCGGTGTTCATGGGGTCCTTTCAATCGGGGGTTCCGTGGCAAGCAGGGGGCCTTTGATAAGCAGAGGGTCTTTGATAAGCGGAGGGTCTTTGACCAGCAGGTTCCAGTCCGTGACGACCGGAACGAGGCTGCCGGCCGCCCAGTGCGGCAGTTGGTCGGAAAAATGGGGGCTTCCGGGGTTGCCGGCCGCGCCGAACGGGACCACCCAGCGGGAATTGGCGCGGTCCGCGAGGTCCCAGACGTAGCGGGCCACCGGGCCGCGGAAGCTGCGGTCCTCGACGCCGGGCAGGGACTCGGTGGAGAGCACGCAGCCGGTGTCGCCGGAGAGAGTTGTGGCCGGGACGCGGTCCGCGAGCCGGCCGGGGAGCTCGTGCACGGCCAGGAGCGTGTGGCGTTCGCCCCAGCTTTCCTCCGGCACTGCAGCGGCCTCGGCCAGGGCGGCCGCCGCCTCCACCGCCGGGTCGATCCCCAGCTCCGGTCCGCGATGCAGAAGCGTCTCAAGGGCGAAGCCCACCCGGGAGGCCACGGAAAGCCACGGTCCGAACAGCGGCGAATACCCGTGCGCCCCGGCCAGGGGTGCCAGGGCCGGGTGCCGCGCAATCCCGCGGACCAGGGCCGTGCGCCACGCGGCGAAGACCCCGGCGTCGGCGCTGTCCGCGGACATGTGGCCGTCCCATGCGAGGATGCGGGAGCGGAGCCGGGCGTCGGCCGGCGGCAACAGCCCGGCCTCGAGCGTTTCCAGCACGGCACGGAACGCGGGCAGCGAGCCGAGCAGGGTGTCCGAGTGGATGGCCTGCATGGCGTCCACCGTGAGCGGTGCGGCGCCGGCGGCTTCCAACAGTTCGCGGATCCGCCGGGTGCGGTGGGCGGGGGCGAACTCCATCCCGACGGGGTCCCCGCCGCCGGCCTCGCGGTCGTTGGCGCTCACCGCGAATCGGCCAACTTCGGTGCTCGGCAGCTGAACATGGCTGCCGTCCCAGGAATGTTCGGCCGAGGCCGCCGGAACCGGCAGGCGCCGGTTGTCGTGGTTCCGCTGCGGCACCAGCCCGGCGAGGAAATGCCGCACGGTTCCTTCGGTGTCCGCGGCGAGAACGCTGTTCACCGGCTCCACCCACCGCTGAAGGGCCGTCTCCACGTCGGCGACGCGGCGGCTGCGCAGCAGCGGCAGGAGCGCGTCGAATCCCAGCCGCCCCTCGACCCGGGCAGGCATCCGCAGGCTCAGCGCGCCGCCGTCGGGCCCGCCGACGATGACCGGGCCGCGGGCGGTCTCGATGACCTCCACTTCCTCGGGCGCGCCGCCGCGGACCAGGATCGTCTCGACGACCGCGACGGCGGTTTCCCAGCCATGGGGGCCGCGCGCCTGGATGCCGCCGTCCGCGCCCCGGCGCAGCTCTTCCTCGAAGAGGTCCTGGTAGTCGGCCATGGCGTTGGTGATGGCCCAGGCGGTGTGGCCGGTGTGGCCGAAGTGCGGCAGGCCCGGGACGCCGGGGAAGGCGAAGCCGACTGCGTCGAACTCCGGGCAGGCAAGGTGCACCTGCTGGTAGACGCCGGGCAGCTCCAGAAGGCGGTGCGGGTCGCCGGCGAGCAGCGGCGCGCCCCCCGCGGTGGCCGAGCCGTGGGCGGCCCAGGCGTTGCTGCCGGAGAACACCGGGGCTTCGATGCAGAACAGGGCGACGGCGTCGGGGCCGAGGGTCCGGGCGACGTGGGCGCGGAAGAGCTTGTTCGGGAACGTGGAGAAGAGGATGTGTTGGACCAGGAACACGCCCAGGGGCGTCCACGGGTTCCAGCGTGCCGGGGCGGTGCCGGACTGACCGAATTCCGGCCCGCCGCGCACTCCGGCATCGAGCGCCTGGTTGATGCCGTCCACGTAGCTGGCGCACCAGCGCTGCGTGTCGGCGTCGAGGGAATCGAAGCAGCGGCGAGCGGTGTCCTCGAGCCGGCACTGGCGGGAGAAACGGTCCCACGGCAAGCCGTCGGCGCCCAGCATTTCGGCGGTGCGTCCCTCGGAGCGCCAGCGTTCCAGCTCGATCTGCCATGAGCGGTCCGTGGCGGCGTTCAGGCCCTGCAGGTGCGCCAGCTGATCGGCGGAATCGGCCCGCAGATGCGGGATGCCCCAGGCATCGCGGTAGATCCCCGCGCCGGGGGCGTTGCCGGGGGTATGGTTGCCGGGGCCGGCGGGGGCAGGCGTCATGGTCACTTGGGTGCTTTCGGAGTCGGATTTTCGGTGGTCGTTGACGGGCCGCCCCGCCCATGACCGCGAAATCGGGCACGGGCGGGGCGAGCAAGGCTCACCGGGGGTTGGAGGTGACGTCCTACGCCCGGTGCCCGGCCATCGGATTTTCCAGCGTGCCGGCGTAGATCAGCCCGCCGGACTGGTCGGCCAGGTCAAGCATCTGCTGGTTGTTGCGCAGCTGCAGCCGGTTCAGGCAGGAAAGCTCGAAGTCCGGGGCGAAGAGCTCGAGGGCGTCGAAGGCCTGGGCCTGCTCCGGGTTGCGTTCCCGGTAGGCGAGCAGCCGCTGCGCCGCGACGGCCCAGAATTCCTCCTCGTCGCAGACGCCCTCGCGGGCCAGCGAGGGGGCCAGGAAGCGCAGGAAGCAGTCGACGACGTCGGTGAAGATCGCCAGCCGGCGCTCGGAATCGGGCGCCGTGATGCGGATCCGCTCGACCTCGGCGGGCAGCTGCTGCCTGTCCCCGAACACCGCGACCTCCTCGGCCAGGTCCTTGTGCAGCACCCGCACCGGCGCCGAGTCCTCGAGGACCAGGATGACGTTTTCCCCGTGCGGCATGAACACCAGGTCGTAGCGGCACAGGCAGTGCGCCAGCGGCACCAGGTAGGCGTCGAAGTAGCGGGCCAGCCACTCGGCCGGGGCCAGTCCTGAGCGCCGGATGTGCGCGGCGGCCAGCGAGGCACCTGCGGCATCGATGTGCAGCAGCGAGGCCATGGTCGCCAGCGCCTGGCCGTCCTCGAGGCGCGAGGCCGGGGATTCGCGCCAGAGCGCGGCAAGCATTTTGCGCTGCGGCGCGTTCCGGCCTGCGGCGTTGAACAGCGGGCTGGTGTAGCCGACGGCCGCGACCTCGCGCAACAGCCGGGTCCCGCGGGCCTGCAATTCGGGATCGGCGTCGAACAGCGTGGTGAGCCACGCGTTGATGGCGGGGGTGCCCTCCATGTAGGAGGCGGAGAGCCCGCGCATGAAGCCCATGTTCAGCACCGAGAGCGCGGTCTTGACGTAGTGGCGCTCCGGTTTGCTGCGGTTGAAGAAGGTGCGGATCGACTGCTGCGGCTGGTACAGGTCGGACCCGGAGCCCAGGTGCACCAGGTGGCCGGTGGCCACGTCGGGTGCGAAGCTGACGGCCAGCTTGTTGTCCCACTGCCACGGGTGCACAGGGATGAACACGAAATTCTCCGGATCCAGGCCGCTGGCGGCGCAGGCCGCGGCGAGCCGGCCGTTCAGCAGGGCCAGCTGTTCCTCGCCGAGCTCCTCGCGCAGCAGGCCAGCGGCGTCGATCCCGTCCAGGGCGGTGAAGCGGGCCCGCGAATTGTGGGCCGCAATCCACTGGAGCTCGATCGCGGACCCGGTTTCCGGGGCGTGGTCCAGGTAGTCCACGGCGCCCAGACCCAGCCGGCCGTTGTTGGCCACGAAGCACGGGTGCCCCTCGGTCATCGCGGCCTCGGTGCGCTGGAAATCGGCGACCGCGTCCCCGGTCCCTGCGGCGAGTTCCGCGGCGCTCGCGGTGGAGTGCAGCTGCTTGTAGCAATGCCCGGCCAGCGTGCTGCCGATTTCCTCCAGGTACACGGGCAGCTGGGTCTCGGAGAGGCCGAGTTCCTCGCGGAAGACCAGGACGAAGCCCGCGGCGTCGGGCGCGACGGGTTCCCCGGCACGGGTCACGGACAGCGAGGCGGGATCCACCACCCAGTGCTCGAGTCGGTGCACGGTGGCGGCGAAGCGGTACTCGAGTTCCCCGATGGACAACGACCAGTTCCCGTCCGCCGGCACCGGGGCCAGCAGCCGCTCGTGGGTGAACTCGGCGATGGCCTTGGCCAGCACGTGGCGGTTGGCGGTGTCCCAGCGGGCGGGGGACAGGTGCGCGGTGGCGGTGGAGGGACCGCGCGTGGCGGCGGCGAAGTCGGCCCGGGTGCAGAAGGACAGCAGCGCGGTCTTGGCCGGGGTGTCCGGGCCCGCGGGCAGCTCGACGCGCCCGGCGGGGCGGAAACCGAGCCGGGAGTTCAGCGAGTGGATGGCGGTGTTGCCCGCGTCCGGTTCCACGACGATGCGCAGCACCGCCGGGTCCGCGAAGAGGTGGGCGATCGCGGCCTCCATGGCCGCGGCGCTGAATCCGGGCAGCGCCGGGCCGGTGCCGGGACCCGCGAGCAGCAGGTGCAGCCCCGCGTCCCCGTGCCGGTGGGCGTAGGCATTGGCGAGCACCGAGTGCTCCGGGGCGTAGTGCTCCAGCAGCAACACGGCCTCCGGCTCGCGGCCGGGAGACGTTGCGGGCAGCAGGCCCAGCAGCACGTGGTGGTGCGGGTCCGTGTCGAGGGCCGCATAGGCGTCGCGGACCTGCTCCACGGACGTGCCGTTCATGCCCCAGTAGCGGGCACGTTCGGTGTTCACCCAGCCGTGCAGCAGCCCGGCGTCGATGGCCGGGTCGAAGCGGCGGAAGGAAAAGTCGGTGGCGGACGGCGCGATGGCCGGCTCAAAGGTGGTGATCATGCGTGGGCCCCTTCGGGGTGGAGTTCAATGGCGGGGGAGTGAGCGGGGCCGGCGGCCGCGGGGCTGCCGAAGTGCTGGAAACCGATGCGGGTTTCCACCCGGTAGTGGGCCCGGCCGAGCAGCCGGTTGATGATCACCGAGTTGCGGTAGGCGCCCATGCCCAGGTCCGGGGCCGTGAATCCGTGGGTGTGCAGTTCGGCGTTCTGCACCAGCACGTCGCCCGAGTCGGTGATCGCGTAGTCGCGGTCCACGTCCAGCCGGCCGTCGGGCAGCCGGTTCAGGCGCTGCTCGATGCCGGCCAGGAAGGAAGGCTCCCGGTAGCCGTAGCCGGTGGCCAGCACCAGGGTGTCGGCGTGCGTGGTGAAGGCTCCGCCGTCGTCCTGGTTGCGCAGCCCCAGGCTCAGGGAGTCGTTGCAGGTTTCGATCGATTCCAGCGCCGTGGCCGCGCGCAGCGTGACGGGTGCGTGCCCGGAAACCGAACGCCGGTAGAGCATCTCGTGGATCTCGTCGATCAGGTCCGCGTTGATGCCCTTGTAGAGCCCCTTCTGGCTGGCCGAAAGCCTGTCGCGGGTGCCCTGCGGCAGCTGGTGGAAGTGATCGATGTATTCCGGGCTGGTCATCTCCAGGGTCAGCTTGGTGTATTCCAGCGGGAAGAAGCGTGCGGAGCGGGTGACCCACTCTAGCCGGCCGTCGGCGGGCAGCCTGCCCAGCAGGTCGGCAAAGATCTCTGCGGCGCTCTGGCCGCTGCCGACCACCGCAATCCGTCCGGACGCGGCGATCCGTTCGCTGGCCTCCCGGTAGCCGCTGCTGTGCACGACCTGTCCGGTGGCCAACAGGTGCTGCGGGACGGAGGCCGGCACGTACGGCACTGTGCCGGTGCCCAGCACCAGCTTGCGGGTGCGCACGGTGTGCGCGCCCTCCGCGGTGTGCACGTCGAGCTCGTACATGCCGTCCACGTGCCGGGCGGCGGCGACGTGGTGCCCGAACCGGACCGACGGCAGCTTGGCCGCGGCCCAGCGCAGGTAGTTGTTGTATTCCTCGCGCAGCGGGTAGAAGTTCTCCCGGATGTAGAACGGGTAGATGCGCCCGGTCTCCTTTAGGTGGTTCAGGAAGGACAGCGGGTTCGTCGGATCGGCCATGGTGACCAGGTCCGCCATGAACGGGACCTGCAAGTGGGCGCCCTCCAGCATCATGCCCGGATGCCAGGCCAGCTCGTCGGCGCTCTCGAGCACCAGGACTTTCAGGTCCTGCACGGAGCTGGCCAGCGCCGCGAAGCCCAGGTTGAAGGGGCCGGCGCCGATGCCCACGGCGTCCCAGATCGGTTCGTGGCTCGGGTTCTTGAAACTCATGCGGACACCTCGCTTGCTGCGCGCTCGCCGGAGAGCCGACGGCCGTGGGCCACGACGGCGTCGAGGATTTCGGCCACGTCCCGCGGCGTGGTTTGCGGGTTCAGCAGTGTCAGCTTCAGGTGGCGCACCCCGTCGACGGTGGTGGCGGCGACCATGGCCTCGCCGGAGTCGTACAGGGCCTTGCGGATCGCGTTGGCCAGCGATTCCCCTTCCCCGTCCAGTCCGGCCGGTACGTAGCGGAAGACCACGGTGCTCAGTTGCACCGGAGCGGCGAGCTCCAGTTCGGGGTGCTCCCGGACCATGTCGCCGGCCTCGGCGGCCAGTTCCATCACGGAGTCGAACATTTCCCCGATGGCCTGCCCGCCGATGGAGCGCAGCGTCACCCAGAGCTTCAGCGCATCGAAGCGGCGCGTGGTCGCCAGCGACTTGTCGACCTGGTTGGGCACGCGGCCGGCCTCGGCCGCCGGGTTCAGGTACTCGGCGTGGTGCGAGACCAGGCCCAGGGTTGCCTTGTCGCGGACCAGGATGGCGCTGGAACCGATGGGTTGGAAGAAGGACTTGTGGAAGTCGACGGTTACCGAGTTCGCGTGCTCGATGCCGGACAGCATTCCGCGGTGTTGCGGCGAGGCGAGCAGCCCGCCTCCGTAGGCGGCGTCGACGTGGAACCATGCGCCGTACGTGGCTGCCAGCGCCCCAATGGCCGGCAGCGGGTCGATGGCACCGAAGTCAGTGGTGCCCGCGGTGGCGACGATGGCCAGGGCGCGCAGTCCGGCGGCCCGGTCCTCCTCAAGCGCGCACTCAAGCGCGGCCGCATCCATCCGGTGCATGGAGTCGACGGGGATTGCCACCACTGCGTCGGCCCCCATGCCGAGCAGCGAGGCTGAGGTGGCGATGCTGAAGTGGCTGTCTGCCGAGGCGTAGATGCGCAGCCCGGCAAGGCGCTCGGGCAGGCTGCCCGGCGCTCCGGCGACAGCGGAGTTGCGGGCCAGCAGCATGGCCTGCATGTTGGAGGCCGTCCCGCCGCTGGTGAAGACGCCGTCGGCCTCCGGGCCGAGGTCCGCCAGGTCGGCGGCCCAGTCGACGAGCCGTTGTTCGATCAGCGTGGCTCCGGCGCTCTGGTCCCAGGTGTCCATCGAGGTGTTGACGGTGGTGACGAGCGCCTCGGCGACAACGGCGGGCACTGCCACGGGGCAGTTCAGATGCGCGGCATAGCGCGGATGGTGGAAGTAGACGGCATCTCGCAGGTACAGTTCCGTCGCTTCCTCAAGGGCGGCGTCGGTGCTGCCCAGCGGGGTGCGGAGATCAACGGCGTCGAGCCGGGCACGCAACGCTGCGGGGCCGGGGCCGGTGGTGGGGCCGGCGGCCTCGGCGATCGAGCGAGCGGCCATGCGTGCGGCGGCACCGAATTCTTCGGCCATGCGTTCGGCGGATTCGGCGCCGAGCAAATGCCGTGCGGCGTCGGCGGCGTATGCGGGGGAGGACAGGGTTTGCGCCAGGGGACGTTGGGGCGTCATGGGGCTCCTTCAATGTTGGGGAAAGACCACAAGCTGATAGGCAAAGGTTATGCTTACCTAACTCGTGCCGAGACATTAAGCGCACGACTATGGCCCGTAATGCAAATTAAGTTAAATAAACAACCAAATAAATCCATGTCGGATGGGTGTATGCATCCGTCCGGATGGCGCGTACCCGCAAGGCGGGGCGGGGGACCGAACCGGCACTTCACAATTCGCAAGATCGCGGTCTCGCCTCTGGTTTCTTCATGTTGTGCGTCGCCACGGCAATGCACTTGCAGATCCTGGCAGGTTCATGGGTACCGTGGGAGGGAGAACGCGGAGCCAGCGGGCACCGATCGCCACCCGAAGAAGGGCATGAACATGTACATCGTCACCAACAGGATCGATGTTCCGGCCGAGCGCGCCGAGGCATTCGAGGAACGCTTCATCGGCAACATGCGCAACAACCTGCCGAAGGTTGAAGGGCTGACCCGTGCCACCCTCGACCGACCTGCGGAAGAAGGGACCCCGTACAAGGTGACCATGGAATTCGAGGCCGAATCCGACTTCGAGGCATGGAAAAACTCCGAGGCCTTCCGCGCCTCGCACACCCGTCCCGCCGCCGCGACGGAATCGGCTCCCGTCGAAACCCCCAAGGCCGATGACGTGCGCTCGGCGACCGGAATCGAACGCCACATCCGCATCGAGACCTACCAGGCCTAGGCCGGCGGTTCGACTTGTTGGATTCCGGCGGGCAGCCGCATTGGGAGGGTGCCGTCAACGCGCGCCACGTGTTGGGCAACATCTATCGGATGGGCCGCAGCGAATGGCTGACCACCGAGGGGTGGGAACAGGCCTACGCCGACGGCGTGCGAACGGTCATCGACCTGCGCAACCCCACCGAACGGAACCGGCGTCCCACCGATCCCGCGATAGACGAGGCGGCGCGGGCGGGGATCGTCATCATCAATGCGCCGACCGAGGAGCCGGGACACCCGGAGTTCGAGAGGGTCGCCGTCCCGTACATGAACCATCCGAGGCTCTACCCGGCGAACGTAGAGTACTTCCCCGACCGCATCGCCGAAGTCTTCCACCGGATAGCCGCCGCCGAGGGCAACATCGTCTTGCACTGCTCGGCAGGCAGGGACCGCACCGGGCTGGTGGTTTCGATGCTGCTGCAGCTGGCGGGGCGCCAGGACCTGCTGGAATCCCAGTACGAGGCGGCGTTGCGCGGGATCAACGAATGGCACAAGGTCAGCCCGGTCAAGCACCCCTACGAGTCGCACATCGGCGAGCAGGAGCTCGTCGAGCACCTGGCCGAACGCGTTGCGGCGTTGGACGAGTTCGTGGGTTCCCTGGACGTCGAGGCGTTCCTGCTCGCGCACGGGCTGAGCCAAGCGGAGATCGACTCCATCACGGGGAAACTGGTCCGGCCGCAGCGGCAGGATTCCCCGGACGTCACCCGGGTGTCGTCGAAAAAACACGGCGGCACCAAGCCATAAGCTGAAAACATGACGATGATTGAGCCGGTCACCCTACGGGGGAGCCTTGTCACCCTCGAGCCGCTGACCCATGAACACCATGACGAACTTGTCGACGCGGTTCGCGACGGCGAGGTGTGGAACCTCTGGTACACGGTGGTGCCCACACCGGAGAAGATGCGGGCGGAAATCGAACGCAGGCTGGCGGAGCAAGCCGCGGGCACCATGCTGCCGTTCGTGAGCCGGCGGAATTCCGACGGACTGGTCCTGGGCATGACCACCTATATGGCCATCGATGCCTCCATGCCGCGCGTTGAAATCGGGTCGACCTGGAACCGGGCTTCTGCCAGCGGAACCGGCACCAACGTGGACGCAAAGCTGCTGCTGCTCACCCACGCCTTTGAGGTGCTCGGATGCCCTGCTGTCGAATTTCGCACGCACTGGATGAACGCGCAATCGCGGGCCGCCATCGAGCGGCTCGGCGCGAAGCTGGACGGGGTGTTGCGATCGCACACGCGCATGGCCAACGGGTCGCTGCGGGACACTTGCGTGTATTCGATCATCGCTTCCGAATGGTCCCAGGTCCGTTCGGGGCTCGAACACCGACTTTCCAGGCACCTACTCCCCGCGGCGCACCAAGCCCCGGGTTCCGTGGGCCTTCACGACCAGCAGGGGTAACGCCGCTCCGGTCGCCGGGCGGTCCACCACCCGTCAGTTCGGAGGGCGGTCGATGGACTCGAAGGCCACGACGGAAAACTCCAGGGGCACCTCGTCGTCCGCGGCAATGCGTATGTATGAGGGCTTGGATCGCCCGGTGTTGCCAAGGATCGCTTGGAAAATGCCCTGTGGCCAACATTCGCCCAGCCCACTGCCCACCTGGCGCCCGAGCTCCTTGTCGTAAACCTCGAAACTGAATCTGGATCGCGTCTGGCACAGGACGCTGACGCTCAGCGAGTCGCCCTCAATGGTTTCGGGGAACGCGGCGTAGTGCTCGCCGGAAACCGTGTCCGCGATCAGGATCTTTTCGGTCCCAGGCACGGCGTTCCCGATGGGGTGTTTGCCCGCACGCAACATACGGGCGGAAGACAACTTGGACATCGCGTCGATTCGGTCTTCCAGACCGGCCGTTGAGTAAGGGTCCAGGTCCGGGATCGCCGCCGTCACCGAAGTCGAAGTCGAAGCCGCGGGGAGCCCGGGAGCCACGCTGGGCGTGGGCGCCGGTGCATCCAACGGAACGCACCCGCTCATGGCAAGAACAAGCCCGAGGGAACCAGCAAGTGTCACGAGAGTCCGCTTCATGGCCCGAGTCTACAGACGACCCGCAGCATGTCAGCGAATGTTTCCGGGGAGCAGGATCCCCGCTGCATCCCCGCCGCGCGCTCGATCGGCCCATAGCGAAAGCCCTTGCCCCGAGGTGCCGTGGCGTGTGGGCTCAAGGGATGAAGAAGATCCTCATTCTCGGTGGCACTGCCTGGCTGGGGCGGACCCTATGCGAACACGCACTCGGGGCCGGCCACGATGTCCATGCGCTGGCCCGGGGCAGCCGCGAATTCGCGACGGGCGTCGAGCCCGTCATCGCCGACCGCACGCTGCCCGGCGCCTACGATGCGGCCCGCGGCATCCACTGGGACCTGGTCATCGAGCTGACCCGCGATCCGGGCCAGGCCCGCGGTGCCGTGGAGGCGCTGGCCGGCAATGCCGGGGAATGGGTCAATGTCTCTTCCTGTTCGGTGTACGCCGAACAATCCACGCCCGGCGCGGACGAGGACAGCGACGTGCTGGAACCACTGCCGCCCGAAACCCCGCCCGATGACTACGACTACGGCCGCGCCAAATCCTATGGCGAGCAGGTGACCATGGAGGCCCGCGGCGGCAAGGCCCTTGTGATCCGGCCGGGCCTGATCGGCGGACCCGGCGACGAGAGCGGGCGCAGCACCTATTGGCCGCTGCGGTTTGCCGAGGCGCGGCGCCCGGTGCTGGTGCCGAACGATCCGGGCAACGAACTCAGCGTGCAGATCATCGACGTCCGGGACCTTGCCGCCTTCATACTCGACGCGGGCCTGGCAGGCAGGCACGGATACGTCAACGCCGTGGGTGAACAAACGACCCTTGACGACGCGCTGCGGATGGCCCGGGCAGCCGGCGAGGGGGACCGGCACCCCTCGAGCGGGCCGGAACCAACCCGCCCATTCGTTCCCTATGACCTCGGGCGGCTCGAAGCTGACGACGTCAACGTTTGGGCCGGCCCCAGGTCGCTTCCCCTGGTGCTTCCTCCCGGCCCCGAACACGCGGGTTTCGCCCGGCGGTCCGATGCGCGCTCGCTGGCGATGGGTTTGCGACGCCGGGCGCTGCGGGAAACCTTCGCGGACATCGTCCGTGCCGGGCCCGCCGGCGCCGTGGTACCGCCGAAATCGGGGCTCAGCGCAGGGGAGGAAGCCAAGCTGATCGCCGTTTCCTCCGGATGAAGCCCCTCCGCGCTGCCGCACGGGGCGTTTGACAGCCCCTGACCTGAGGCGTCAGGATTGAAGAGTCCCATTGTCGACGTGAGGATCACGACGTGCTGATTGTTCTTGCCTTCGCCTAATCGCGCCAAGGAACTCATGACCCGTACCAACCAACAGGTTGTTGGCGGCATGTAGTGGTTTCGGCGCTTCCTTCGTCGAATCGAGAACACCCCCATGCAAAACGTTAATCCCGTCGTCCTGGACCGCCTCAGCTTTTCCTGGCCCTCCGGCGGCACCGTCTTCGATGGCCTTTCCACCACCTTTTCCCGGGGGACCACCGGACTCATCGGCCCCAACGGCTCCGGAAAATCAACACTCCTGCGTTTGATCGCCGGTGAACTGGATCCGACGGCCGGAAGCATCCTTGCCTCGTCGCCACCGAGCTACCTGGCCCAAAACGTCGTGCTCCATACCGGCAAGACGGTCGCCGAACTCATGGGCATCGAGAACACGCTGGCCGCACTGGGCAGGGTGCTTGCCGCAACATCGACCGATCTCGAACGCGACATGGAGATCATCGGCGATGCCTGGGACCTGCCCGAACGCAGTGCCGCAATCCTGCAGGGATACCTAAACACCAACGTCGATCCGGCATTCCTGGAGCGGGCCGTTGCCACGTTGTCGGGTGGTGAAACCATGGCGGTTGCGCTCGCCGGAATCGAGCTTCGCGGCAGCGGAATCATGCTGCTGGACGAACCAACCAACAACCTGGACATGGCCGCGCGGCACCGGCTCTACGGCGTATTGGAACGCTCTCCCGGGACAGCGCTGGTGACAACGCACGACCAGACCCTGTTGCGCATGGTCGGTTCGTTGGCGGAGCTTCGCCCGGTGAACGTGCGCGCCCTCAGGGCAGAGAAAATGGACCTGGTCCGGTTCGGGGACTGGCAATCACGCGAAGAAAGCATGGGCCACGATCGCGACAGCGCCCAACGCAGACTCGGCGATGCCCGACGCAAACTGGCCATCGAAAAGCGCCAACGAAGTGAGGCCGAGACGAAAATCGCGAGGAGATCCAAACAAGGGGAGAAAGCGGCCGGATCGATGCCGAAGATCCTGGCAAACTCGCTGAAGAACAAGGCCGAACAGACCGCTGCCAAGAGCCGGGGAATCATGAAGGACAGCGAGGCAACCGCCGCCGCGGAATTCGATGCAGCCAGGGATGCCCTTCCCGCGGAGTTCCGCATCGGCATCGACCTGCCCGAAACCCGGGTCCCGGCAGGCCGCACCGTCGTGGAGATGCCGGTCGCCGAGATCGGCCGCGGGACGCTCCTTGAGGACGGCGAGCAATTTTCCGATGACGGGGCGGTATTCCTTCGCGGTCCCGAACGCATCGCGCTGACGGGCGGAAACGGGGTCGGGAAATCCACGCTGCTCGGCCAGCTGGCGGCCAGGGCCGGTGTGCCGGTGGGCTTCCTGCGGCAGCGTCTGGGCGCCGGGGATTCCGATGGCTGGGTCGGACTCAACGAGGATCAGAGCATGCTGGAGAATCTCCGAAGCTCTGCCCCCGGGGTGCCGCCGGAGGCGTTGCGTGAACAGCTGGCGGCGTTTCATTTCCGTGGAAACAGGGTGGATGAACCGGTGTCCAGGCTTTCCGGCGGTGAAAGGTTCCGGGTGGCGCTGGCCCAGATCCTTTTGGCGAGGCCAGCTCCGCAGCTTCTCCTGCTTGATGAACCAACCAACAACCTGGACATGCCCACCGTGGAGCAGCTGCTCTCGGCGCTCGAGTCCTTTGGCGGTGCCATGATTGTGGCCAGCCACGACGAGGATTTCCTCGCCGCGCTGGCCACGGATCGTGAATGGGAAATGCGGCGGCAGGCTAAGTTGCCGGATGCGCCATAGGGCGACGGACACGGACCTTGGCTTCGGCATGCTCGATCGCATGTGCCGCGACCTCTGCCAGCGCCAGGACGGCAAAAGCATTGATGCCGTGCAGCATGCCGACCCAAGATGCGTTGAATGCGACAAAGGCCAGTGCAATCTGGAGGGCCACGGCCAGCAACGTCAACAGCGCCCATTTCAAGCCGGCGTGGGCCAAGAGAGCGACGGCAACCAAGGCAATTGCCAGCACCGGAACCACGCACATCCCGATGTTTCCGTGCAGCATCGCCGCGAACGGGGGACCTTCAGGCATGATTCCCCGCTGGAGGAACGAGATCGCCTCGAACATGGACCAGGCAATCACTGCCGCCTGAATGACAACGGCCAGGGAAATGAGGCGAGCAATGATTTTGTATGAGGTACGCATGCGTACGTCCTTCCTGAAAATTGCTCAGAGAACTGCAAAGGCAAAGGCCAACTAATGGCCACGTGGCCGCGCGCGAATTGGATGGGGCGGATATGCGAGTGTTGGAAGTGCGGCCCGGCGCATTGGATGGGCACGCTCTAGACCTGTCCGCATGCCAAGACCAGCCTGGGAGGCCGTCCAATTAACGGTTGATGCCGCCCAGCCCGGAGCATTGGTGGTCGCTCCGGGCCGGGCCGCATTCCTTTCCTACCAGGCGGCAGCGATGAGCTCGGCGAGCAGTTCCTCGCTGTCGACCGCCAATCCCCGCGCAACAAACCAGTTGCACATGTTTCGGCAATCGCGCTGCAACAGCTCGATTCCTTGCTCGTTGCCGGACAAGTCCACGAACTGCGGAAGGTCGATGATCACGAGGCGGTCCCCGGCCGCGAGCACGTTGTACGGCGACAGGTCGCCGTGGGCGAATCCCAGCGAGGCAAAGACCGTCATGGCGTTCACGAGCTGGTCCCAGTAGCCTTGCAGGCGTTCGGGACCGGGCTGGACCTGTTGCAGCCGTGGGGCGGCTGCGCCTGGCGATTCGGGGTCCTCGATGAATTCCATGAGGATTTCAGTGTCCATGATCTGGACCGGATAGGGCACGGGCGCCCCGGCCTCAAAACACAACCGAAGGTACTGCCATTCCGAGTTCGCCCAACGGGACGCCTCGACGAGTTTGCCGTAGCTGCTGCCGTTTTTCAGAGCACGTGCATCGCGCGAGCGCCGAACGCTGCGACCCTCTGTGTAGGTGGAAGAGCGATTGAACATCCGTTGGTCGGGAGACCTGTAGCGCTTGGCTGCCAGCAGCGCGCTTTGGGAATCGGTGGCGCGTTCAATGAGGAACACATCGGCCTCTTTGCCGGTCTTGAGGACGCCGAGTTCGGTGTCGATCGCCGCGGCGTCCTCGATGACAAACTCCGGGTAGGGCCTTGGGCCGCGCATGAGTTTCTCGGTGGATGGCCACGTGGACCACCTCTGGTTGCCTGTCAGCTGATCGTCAAGGACGTTCCAGTCTTCGCTTCGGTCGGTTCGTGCCGCACGTGAGCGAGAGATTGTCGATTCAAAGGATTCCAGAAAGTTGGTTTCCGGGTAATTTTCATGGGGGTAGTAACTTCCGAGGGAAGGGATATCTGTCGCGTGGGTGTTCATTGGGACACTCATCGGGTTCCCTCCTTCGTAGTTACGGTCGGTGTTGTCTTCAACGAGAACACGAATGATTGGTAATTGTCAATCGCTTGAGCCGGAAAAGCCGTGTCGTGGAGGCGTTGCGGAACATAACGATAAACATTATGTTGAAGTCAGTGCCCTCAAATCGAGCGGCTATGAAACGTGGAAAAACGGAGGCCTCGCCATGGCGGGAATTATTGTGCCCATCGCCCTGCTGCTGATGGCCATCGTGGCGGCATTGCTGGCCGCGCCCCTCTTTGACAAGAAAGCAAAGGGCGCGGAAGTCCGCGTGACCCGCGGCATCGCTGTGGTCTACGTAATCATCGCGGGCGCATCGACGATCTACGGGTTCGCGGAGACCCTCATGGCGCAGAGCCTGCAGGTCAAGATGCCCGTCGAGGAATTCTGGCCAACGCTTCCACCGGGCGCCAGCGTGCAGGGAACCACCGCCCAGGTCGTCTCTGGCGGCTTTACCCAGGCCCTCGTGGAAGTCCAGGGTCTGGCGGTCGGCACCCGATGGCTGCTTGGGACCACTACGTTGCTACAAGGGATCGCGGCGATCTTCGTGGGCGCGGCGGTCATCAGCATGTGCAACGGATACATCGGCAAGGCGACGTTCCGGCCGGCGTTGGTCAAGTGGTTTACCGTCACGGCTGCGGTGATACTGGTGTGCGGGCTGGGGTGGCAGATTACCGAGTCCATCGCCGGCATGCAGGCTTCGGCACAAGTCCTGGGATTCGACGGCTCCACATGGCAAACGGATGTGACTGAGCGGGAGGACCTGCACGAAATTGTCGGCATCCCCAAGGCCGTCTACCTCGAACTCAACATCAACTTCTGGCCGATCTGGGCCGGGCTCGGGTTGTTCTCAACCGCGCAGATCTTCAAGCGCGGGCTTGAGATGCAAAAAGACACGGCCGGCCTGATCTAGTGGGTCTCGAGGAGTCCGAGGAGACTTCGGAAATTCAGTGCCATCTGGGCGCCCTGCTCGACGAACGATCCATGACCTTGGTGGAACTGAGCGAGATGGTGAACATCAGCGTGGTCAACCTTTCGGTCCTGAAAAACAACCATGCAAAGGCCATGCGGTTCTCAACCCTTCAGGCAATCTGCAAGGCGCTGGACTGCGAGGTTGGGGACCTTCTCAGTTACGTTCCCCATCGCTAAGGGCGCCATAATCTTTCAATCCGGATCAAGGATCCGCCGGCCCGGACCCATGGAATCGACCCCGCAGGCCTATCCGGTGGTGCGCAAGGAATCGCAACGGCTTGGATGGGTACGCACGAACACCCTTGTCGGTTACGGTTTGGCATCGAATCTGCCGGATGAGCAAATCGCGTCGACAAAAGTTGGTTCTCGTCCTGGCGCTCTGCGGGGTGGCAGCCGGGACCGTTTGGGTGTCGAATGCCGCGGCGGCCAGATCCAAGGTGGAGGCCCTCATCGGGCCCAACACGTTCAGCTGCGAGGACCCGGCGGATGCAGCCGTTGTTGAGCAGGAATTTGGCGACAGGGACGAGGCCGTTTGTCCGATGCCGGCCGTGAGGCTCAACAAGGGCCTTGAATGCACCTTTTCCTTCATCATCAACAACGCCGGTGACACCGAGGTGTCGCTGAGGGCCCTTCGGATCATTGGCATGGGACCCAACGGCGCCGGGGCGCACATGCCGCGGCTGACCCACAATTCCATCGAACGCATCTCCATCGAAAGCGGTGACGCCAACTTCGTGCTGGACGAGGGGCTCGGCGCGCATGATTCCGTGGAGATCTCCGCGATGGTGGAGGGTATCCCCGGTTGCATGAGCGTCGGCGGCGCGGCGATTTTCGATCGGACCCTCACCGTGACGCTTTCGGCGTACGGGCTCAGGGGATCTGTTTCGCCGCAGGGGCCCACGTTTGCCTTGATGGGCACACTGGATTCAAGCTGCGACGAGTAAGCGGGGGGATCCCTACTTCTTCACGTCGATGATCAGGTTGGTGATGCGCATGGTGCACAGGCGCTGCCCGGCCTCGTTTTCGATGACGACCTGGTGGCTGGCCATGCGGCGGCCCAGGCTGATCGGCGTCGCGGTAATGGTGATGATTCCTTCGCGGGCGCCCTTGTGGTGGGTTGCCGAAACATCCACGCCCACCGCCGACTTGCCCATGGTCGAGGCATGCTTGACCGCGGCCCAGGAACCGACGGCCTCGCCGACGGCCAGCGAAGCGCCGCCGTGCAGCAGGCCGAAGGACTGCCGGTTTCCCTCCACCGGCATGGTCGCGACGACCTTGTCCACCGACTCCTCGATGATCTTGACGCCCATCTTCTCGTCGAGCTCGCCCAGTGCGATCTGCCAGACGCCGTCCTTTGAGGTTTCCGGGGTCGGGGCTGTCGGGTGCTGTTCGCTCATCATGGGGATCTCCTGAAATTCATGTCATCTGGGCACCCAAGGCTCGTGGTGTCCTGCACCATACTGTACTGTGGTTGCTAATACTGACCGATCGTTCAGGAAGGATTCGTCGATGACGACAACTCCCATGGCTCCACTTGTTCCCAGCTTCGTCCAAAACGCCTGGTGGACTCCGTCCGATCCGGCCGCAGGCACCCCGGTGCTCGATGCAAACACCGGCGAACAGCTGGCCACCGTCGACTCCAACGGCCTGGACTTGGCCGCAATGGTCGACTACGCACGCACCGTCGGCCAGCGCGAGCTGGGCAAGCTGAGCCTGCACGAGCGCGCCCTGAAGCTGAAGGAACTCGCCCAGTTCCTCAACGGCCGCCGCGAAGAGCTCTACGAAATGTCCTTCCGCACCGGCGCCACCAAGATCGACTCCATGGTGGACATCGACGGCGGCATCGGCGTGCTCTTCACCTTCTCCTCCAAGGGCCGGCGCGAACTGCCGAACTCCAACGTCATCCTCGACGGTCCCATGGAAGTCCTTTCCCGCGACGGTTCCTTCGCCGGTGAGCACATCTACACCCGCATCCCGGGCGTCGCCGCCCAGATCAACGCGTTCAACTTCCCCGTCTGGGGCATGCTTGAGAAGTTCGCACCGGCCTTCATCGCCGGCGTCCCGACCATCGCCAAGCCGGCAACCCCCACCGGGTACGTCGCCGAGGGCATGGTCCGCCTGATGGTCGAGTCCGGCATCCTGCCTGAGGGCTCCATCCAGCTGATCTCCGGCTCCGCGCGCACCCTGCTGGACGTGCTGGACTACCGCGACATGCTTTCCTTCACCGGTTCGGCGTCCACCGCATCCTCGCTGAAGGCCCACACCAACGTGATCGACGGGGGAGTGCGCTTCACCGCCGAAACCGACTCGCTCAACGCCGCGATCCTCGGCCCCGACGCCGTCGTCGGCACCCCCGAGTTCGACGCCTTCGTCAAGTCCGTTGTCACCGAGATGACGGTCAAGGCCGGACAGAAGTGCACGGCCATCCGCCGCACCATCGTGCCCGCAGCCCTCGTCGATGACGTGGTCAAGGCCGTGGGTGAGCGCATCGAACAGCGCGTTGTCATCGGCGACCCGCGCGCCGAGGGCGTCACCATGGGCGCCCTGGCCTCCCTGGAGCAGCTGCGCGACGTGCGCGCCGCCGTCGAGGCAATGGTCGCCGCCGGCGGCGAAATCGCCTACGGCACCCTGGACGCACCGGTGGTCCGCACCGCCGAGGGCGAGCAGAGGCTGGTCGACGCCGGCGCCTTCATGTCGCCGCTGCTGTTGACCTGGGACGACGTGAACAACGAGGCCGTGCACAGCCTCGAGGCGTTCGGCCCGGTCAGCTCCGTGATCGGCTACTCCGACCTTGACGACGCCATCCGCCTGGCTGCCATGGGCTCCGGCTCGCTGGTCGCCACGGTCTGCACCAACGACCCGGAGACCGCCCGCACGCTCAGCGTCGGCATCGCCTCGCACCACGGCCGCGTGCACATGCTCAACCGCGAAACAGCCCGATCCTCCACCGGCCACGGTTCCCCGGTTCCGCATCTGGTCCACGGCGGCCCGGGCCGTGCAGGCGGCGGCGAGGAACTCGGCGGCATCCGCTCGGTCAAGCACCACATGCAGCGCACCGCCATCCAGGGATCGCCGAACATGCTCACCGCCGTCACCGGCGTGTGGCACACCGGTGCTGACCGCGTGATCGCCGGCGCCGAGGAATTCGGTGCCGTCGAGGGCGCGGTCCACCCGTTCCGCAAGTCGCTGGCCGAGCTTCACATCGGCGATGCCTTCGCTTCGCCGCTGCGCGAAGTGACGCTGGAGGAGATCACCGCGTTCGCCAAGGAAACCGGTGACACCTTCTACGCGCACACCGATCAGGCTGCCGCCGAGGCGAACCCGTTCTTCCCGGGCATCGTCGCGCACGGCTACCTCTTGGTTTCCTGGGCCGCCGGACTCTTCGTCCAGCCCGCACCGGGCCCGGTCCTGGCCAACTACGGCCTGGAGAACCTGCGCTTCATCACGCCGGTTCCGGCCGGGGACTCGATCCGCGTCACCCTGACAGCCAAGAAGATCACCCCGCGCGTCACCGACGAATACGGAGAGGTCGCCTGGGATGCGGTCATCAACAACCAGGCCGGCGAGATCGTGGCAACCTACGATGTGCTGACCCTGGTTGAGAAGGAAAACACCACCTACGCAAACTGGGCCTGATACGTCCTTTCCCTGCGATTCCAACGGCGTTGGTCCGGCTGCTTCGGCAGCCAGACCGGCGCCGTTGGCGTTTGGATCTGTCGCTGCCCATCAGGTCATGTGCCGATTATTTGTGGTGGCGGAGTTCCCGATGTGAGAAAGTATCGAGCAAGGAGCCCGGACTCATCCTCGAAAACGAAGGCAGCTCGTCCAAACATGACTGAGATCAAAAACCGGTGGAGCGAACGCGAACAACTGGAATTTTTCGGGTCGGAAGACCTGGCCGGGATGCTCGTCGACCTGGTTCGTCCCCTCGGACTAGAGGAAGCAAGGGTCACAGTCGTCGAGCTGCACCACCGCCCCGGGGCAGGTGTTTCGGGCGTCTTCGAAGCCGCAACCGAGGATGCAATCCTGTATCTGGGGGCCACTGCGGAAAACCTTGAGCCGGTTCCCGAGGGGGTCGTGACGTTGTCCAGTCCCAAGGGGCAGATCGAGGTGTGGCTTCATCCGGCGGATCCCCGTCTCCCGGGGCTGGCCCTGGCGACGACGCCGGAATCCGTGCGGAAGCATTGGGGGAACGGGAGGAATCTCGTTGACCTCAGGACCCTGACCTACAGGCCGTTGCGCCGCGCGGTCCTCAAGGCCACCTTTGACGACAACCAGGAGATCTTCCTCAAGGTTTTGCGCAAGGACTGCGACACGCTATTCCGGATGCATGAGCTCTTGGGTGAGGCGGGAATACCCGTGCCGGAACCACTGGGCCCGCCCCTGAAGGATGTCTTGGCGTTTGAAAAGGTTCGGGGCGTTTCCATGGCCGAGGAACTTATGCACGGCAGCACCATCCCCCTGCAGCCGGAAACGGTCCTCGCGTTGCTGGACGGGCTTCCCGCCGGACTCATGGATGTCCCGGCACGGCCGGCCTGGTCCGATCGGTTGGGGTGGTACGGGCATGCAGCCCTGACGACCTTGCCGGAGGAAGCCCAAAGGATTGGAGGGCTGGTGCAACGCTTGGGCAGGGTTCTGGAGGGTTCGCATCGCGGCGAGCTGGTCCCCACTCACGGCGACTTCTATGAGGCGAACATCTTCGTTGAACGTGGAAGCGTTGCCGGGCTGCTGGACATAGATTCGGCCGGTCCCGGTTACCTGGTCGATGACTTGGCATGTTTCCTTGGGCACCTTGTCGTCCTGCCAGCCCTGGACGTCCGATACGCCCGGGTGCCGGGCTACTTCGAAACCTATGCAACGGCGTTTGCCAAGGAACTGGAATCCAGGGGAATCGGCGCCGACGGGCTGTTTGCCCGCGCGGCCTGTGTTGTCCTCTCGCTGGTGGCCGGAGCGCGAGACGAACAAGACCCGCAGTGGCGCGACGGCGCCCTGCAACGGCTCGAGCTGGTGGAGAAGCTGCTTGCCAGGATCTCCTGAGCCGGGTGCCGCACCGGAAAATCCGAACATGAGAGCACTCTCATCTTCCTCTCCTTTTGGCCTCACGATGGTCCGTCATGCTGGAAGCAAGCCAGAAGGCCAGCCCCATTCGAGGAGAAGAGAATCATGAAGAAGTCACGCATGTTGTGGTCAGTCACCGGAGCTTTGGGAATCGTGTCGCTTGGCGCCGGCGTAGCCATGGCCCAGCCATCCGTTTCCGTCACCGACCAACCGGCAGTGCAGGCAGTGGGCCAGCAACATGTCGCAGCAGGTGCTGCGGCGGCGACCGCGGGCACGGATTCGGTCTCGGCCCAGTCGGCGGTTTCGGCCAAGTCGGCCGTCTCGGCGAAATCCGCGGTTTCACCGATGTCGCCGAAGTCGCCGGTATCCCCGGTTTCCGCGATTAGCCCACAGTCTGCTCCGTCGGCCCCAACGTCGGACTAGACCAAGTAATCGCGGCGCGAAAAGATCCCCGGCTTTCCCCCAAGGCCGGGGATCTGCCATGTCAAGATGCATTTCGGGTGCGTAGTCCCCATGTGAGAATGGTCGGATGGGAAATGAGGGAATCCCGGCATTGCCGGTGGACCATGAAGGGGCACGGCTGATGTGGTCCAAGTATTCGGACAGCCATCCGGAAGCCGTGAACCTGTGCCCCGAGTACACGGTCGAGCATTTCGGAGATTCGGCGGCATTGGCCGACCGTCTCCTGAAGGAAGTCACCCACGGCCAGAAGAGGGCAACCTCGGCGTTGGCCGCGGAATACGCGGCATGCGGCGAAGCCATTCCGCGTGTCGGGTCGCACTGGATTGCCTGCGACGGCGCGGGGACGCCGAAGGTCATCCTGCGCAGCGTCGAGCTGCGCTTGGGAGACTTCGACAGTGCGGACGCGGCATTTGCCTGGGACGAAGGCGAGGACGACAGGTCCCTGGAGAGCTGGCGCACCGAACACCGCCGGTACTGGCAGCGCGGTTGTGCGGCACGCGGTGCCTTGTGGCAGGAAAGCGACGAGATCGTGTTTGAACGCTTTCGGGTCGTTTGGCCGCCGGAACTCGCCGACGGCTAGGCGCGGCCGCCCGACGGGTCATCCAAGCGATACCCCATGCCGCGAACGGTCGTGAACCACTCGGCCCCGAGCTTGTTGCGCAGGTACCGGACGTAGACGTCAACGACATTTGAGCCGGGATCGAAATCGTAGCCCCAGACCCGTGAGAGCAGCTGCTCGCGGCTCAGCACCTGTCCCTCGTTGCGCATGAAGGCCTCGGCCAGGGCAAATTCTCGCGCGGAAAGGTCTATCTCACGACCCTCCAGCCTGGCCCGGCGGCTGCCCAAGTCCAGTTCCAGGGAGCCAACGCGCAGGACACGCGTATCCGATCCATTGGCTTGCGGACGCAGGCGCAGCCGAACCCTCGCGAGCAGTTCCTCGAACCTGAACGGCTTTGCCATGTAGTCGTCCGCCCCGCCTTCGAGCCCGGCAACGGTGTCGTCAATGCTTGAACGCGCAGTCAGGATGATGACGGGGGTGTCGACGTGGGTGCTGCGGATGCGCTTGAGCACCGAAAAGCCATCCTCGTCGGGAAGACCCAGATCAAGGATGATCAGTTCAAAGTCCCCGGTTTGCGCTAGGTATCCTCCCTCCAAGCCGGTGCCGGCGATCGTTGGCTGGAACCCAGCCGACTTCAGGCCCTTGGCAACGAAGGAGCTGATGCGCTCCTCGTCCTCGATGATCAGGATGCGGCTAATGATCTTCTCCTTTGGCGCGTAGGGGGATTTCCATGACGAAGGTGGAGCCCATGCCAGGATCCGAGCTGACGCCTACCGTTCCATGGTGTGCTGCGGCGATCGCCGCCACGATGTTCAGGCCGAGCCCGGAACCTTCGGTGCGTTTTGAATTGTGGCCCCTGCCGAATCGCTCGAAGATCCGTTCCTGGTCCTCAGGCGCGATTCCGATGCCTTCGTCACGCACCCAAAAGCGAAGCGTCCTCTTTCCGCCGGCCGACCCGTTGACGTTCGTCCCCAGCGTGATGGTGGTTCCCGGTGCCGAGAACTTAACAGCGTTCGAGCACAACTGCAGCATGGCCTGGGTGATTCGTTGGGGGTCCAGGAGCGCAATGGCCTCGTTTCGATGCCCGACCTTCCAAGTCCGCTCGCCAAGCGGATATGCCTTGTCCAGGAGGTCATCCAGCAGGGTTCCAACATTGGTGGGCACCGGGTGTACAAAGTCGATTCGGTTTGATTTGGCCAGGGTCACCAAGTCGTTGATCAAGAACGACATCCGGTCCAGTTCGGCCAGCGCTATGTCGCGGGACTGGTTGACGTCGCCGGGATCCGACGGGTCCATGAGTTCCAGGTGTCCCTGGACGATCGTGACCGGGGTCCGAAGCTCGTGGCCCACGTCATCCAGCAATTGGCGTTGCGAAGTCATGGCGTTTTCCAAGCGGTCCAGCATGGCATTGACCGTGGCCGTCAGTTCGGCCAGGTCGTCCCGACCGACAACTTCGATGCGTTGGGCAAGGTCGGATTCGGAGATTTGCCGCGCGGTGTTCCGAAGTAGGGTGATCGGTCGCAGGATACGACCCACCAGCATCCAGCCCACGACTCCTGCGGTCAACAACACGACGAGCCCGACCAAGAGGTACACGAGAAAACCCTGGTTTAGCGCGCGTTTTTCCGCCGTGTAGTCGTAGGCGAAGATAAGGTGCGCCGGGCCGGCTTGATCGCCCAAGGCGACGGGCACCGATACAGCCCGGTATGTTGTCGTGGCGGTGGGTACGGATTGCACGACCACGTCCGTGCGTGAGGTGCCGCCTGCCGCCCACGCAACAAATTCCGGATCGTTTTCCAGCCTGAGGTCGACGACCTCGGGGGCCGTCCAGCGCACCTTTCCGTTGACAATGCTCAGCATGCCCTCGTGGCTGGCAGGCAGGGTCTGCTGCATGGCGGTGTAGAGGAGGACCTCGGCCGTCACGGGCTCGGGGAAAACCGTGGCGTCCGAATGCCGTGCAGCCAGCACGCGGAATTCCTCGACGCTGCGTTTGAGCGAGTCGTCGATACGGGCGTCCATGCTGGAGAGCTGCAGCAGGTAAACCACGCTCCCGGTGACAATAAACGAGATGGTGATGAGTCCCAGCATGCCGGCCAGGACGCGCGATCGCACCGACCAACCCCGCCGAGAAGGCTTGGGCCGGGGGTCTGCGTCCCGTGCGGTTTCGGAAAGGGGCGTCCCCTCGTGGCTAGTCGTCAATGTCGTCGCCGTCGCCGTCGTCATCATCGTCGTCGGCCGTTGACGGCGGAAGCGGTTTGACGGGTGCCGATTTGCTGGGGATGAGCGTGGTGGGCGCCGGCGAAGAGGAACTTTGCGTGGCAGGGGTGCCGGACGGCTCAGGAGTCGCGGGTGCATTCGGGCGCGACTGGGTGGGGATGGCGCTCTGCTGGATGGTGATTCCCGGTCCAAGCTTGACCGGCGGGGGAGCCGAAGCCGCTTGGGCCAGCACGTACACGCCAACGCCGAGGGCAGACAAAACAACTGCCCAGAGAGCAACCTGACGCATCGTTCCAAATCCCATAGGACTCAGTATGGCCGAAGTTGATGAGACGAAGATGAGAAGCCGCCACCGTGAAATTGCATGCGGCTTGGCACGAAGACCACTGGGCGGCATCTGTGGCCAGCAATGACCGCAAGAACGGGGGAGCGGCCAGAGGATTGGAACGGTGAAGAGTGGATGGCCGCAGATGCGTTCCGCCCGCTCGGCCGGCAGATCCGCGCAATGGGCGGACCTGCCGGCCGAGCGGGCGGACGGAGCGACTTAGTAGGCCTTGACGCGCTGCTCCACGATCAGGTGGATGAGTGCGAACTGGCCTTCGTCGTCGATGGCCTTCAGCGCCGCCTCGAGTGCCGCGGGAACGTCGGCATCGTTCTCAACCCGGACACCGAACCCGCCGAAGGCCTGGGCCATCAGGGCGAAATCGGGGTTCTTGAGCTGCGTGCCGGAAACGCGCTCCGGGTAATGGCGTTCCTGGTGGGTGCGGATGGTGCCGTATTCCTGGTTGTCCATGACGATCACCAGCGGGGTGGCACCGTACTGTGCGGCCGTTGCCAGCTCCTGCCCGTTCATCAGGAACTCGCCGTCTCCCGCGATGGTGACGACGCGGCGGCCCGGGAAGTTCAGCGAGGCCGCGATGGCCGAGGGAACCGAGTAGCCCATCGAACCGTTGCGGGCCGAAATCATGGAGGCGTATTCCTCGGTGGGGAAGTAGCGGTGCGCCCAGTTGGTGTGCTCGCCGGCGCCGAGGGTGATCATCGCATCGGTCGGCAAGCCCTTGACCAGGTTGGCCATGAGCGTGTCCATCTTGGCGGGACCGGCGGACGGCGTCGCCGGCGGCAGCGCCGAGAACTTCACCTGTTCGGCACGCATGCGGTCGGTGAACGCCTGCCATTCCGGCTTCACGTCCAGGTCCATCATGACGAGGTCGCGGACGAATACGTCGGGCTTGGAAACGATCTGGTGGGACACCGCGCCCGAACGTCCGCGCAGGGACGGGTCGATGGTGACCAGGAAGTTCTTCTTGCTCCAGTCCTGGCGAACCACGAAACCGTCGGTGATGACGTCACCCGGGACGGTGCCGACGAAGACCAGCAGGTCGGTTTCCTCCAGTAGGTCGTACGTCGGCTTGGGGCGCCCGTAGCCGATCGGGCCGACGTAGGACGGGGAACTGAACGGGACGGTGCCTTCGCAACGCCATTCAACGGCCGCCGCGATCTGGTGGTCTTCCAGCCACTTGGTCAGGGTTTGCGCGCCCTCAGCGGTCCAGTCGTTGCCGCCCACGACGAAGAGCGGCTTGGTGGACACCTCGAGGGCGGACTTGAGCTGCTTCCAGTCGGTGACGGTCATCCCACCCGCGGCGACGGGAATGATCGGGTGCAGGGTTGGCTCGACCATCTCACGGATGATGTCCTCGGGTAGGCCCACGACCACGGGACCCGGGCGTCCACTCATGGCGGCAAACATTGCCTCGGCAACGATCTCCGAGGCGCGCTCGGGGTGGTCCAGGACCATGACACGCTTGGCGCCGGTGTCGAACCAGCCCTTGATGTCGAATTCTTGGAAGGCCTCGCGGTCGCGGTGGGCGAACGGGATCAGGCCCACGAACAGCACCATGGGGGTCGAGTCCTGCCAGGCTGTGTGCAGGCCGACGTGTGCGTTGGCGGCACCCGGGCCGCGGGTGACCATGGCGATGCCGGGGCGCTGGTGCATCTTGCCGTCGGCTTCGGCCATGTAGGCCGCTCCGCCTTCGTGGCGGCAAACGATTGTTTCAATCGGGGAGTTGTGGAGCCCGTCCAGGACATCGAGGTAGCTCTCACCCGGAATGACATAAGTGCGTTCCACACCGTGGGCCACCAGGGTATCGACGATGACATGGCCTGCCGACTTCTTGGTCGGCGTCGGGGTCTGCGCGTGTGCCTGTAGGGTCTGGGTGCTCATTGGTCATTGCTCCTTGCTGTCGCCGCGAGTGCCGGCGACATATGTTGCATGGCGGGCACGTCGTTGTGCCGCGGGTCGAATGAAAGCTAAATTTTCAGCAAATGTACATGATGCTTGCTGAATGCCCTAAGTATGGTACGAAATGCATCCGTCACAATAGGGCGTTGATCACTATGACTTGTTTTTGCTATCACGGCGTCTTGTTTTTTGACGCCTGCGGCAGGATTGATGTGTCGGCTCATAGTTCTATGGAAAATCTCTACCGATAGGGTTGAACCATGACACCGCCTCACTTGTCGGGTTCCGAACTGGCACACCTGCGTCCCTGGACCGAATCGGCGCCGGACGTCGCGGCCGTGCTGGAGGCATTCGACACCGATGACATGGCAGGGCAGTCGGGCGAGCCGGTCAACTCCGAGGCCGCCGCCCGACGCTGGCTCGACGCATGGGTGGGCGCGCCGCGTCCCGACGCCGTGGCGTTCGCGATCGACATCCAGGGGCGGGCAGTGGGGCACGTGATGGCCAGCGCCATTGACCGCCGCCATGACACTGCCTGGATCTCCTATTGGGTCACCCCGGCGGTGCGCGGGCGAGGCTTGGCGTCAGAGGCGACCGCAGCCCTGGCCGACCATTGTTTCCACGAACTGGGGCTCTACCGGCTGGAGCTGGCCCACCGGGTCAACAACCCCGGCTCGGGGCGGGTCGCAGTAAAGGCCGGATTCATCCCTGAGGGCGTCGAACGCGCCAAGCTGCGGTACCTGGACGAGAACGGGCATCCTGTCCGCTTCGATGTGCAAACCTACGCGAGGCTGCGCGACGACCCAGTGCCCTCCCTGACGCCGCTTCGCATCGGGCCGTAGCCGACCTCGTACGGAAAGCAGAAGGCCCTGAACATCAATGATGTTCAGGGCCTTCTCAATTCGTGACCGCTATGCGGCGTAGGGGCTCGGCGGGTACTCCGAGCCTGATTCTGCTTCGGCCGCGATCGACTTCGCGGTGGGAAGGTCGCGCCAGACGAACCAGCCGTAAAGGCCGGCCAGGACCTGGAATACCGTGACTCCCAACAGTGCCAGCGCGGGGTTGCTGCCGAAAAGGACCGCGACGTAGACGACGCCCGAGGCGCTTGCCGCAAGCCATGCCCAACGGAAGCCGCAGGCGATGCCGATCAGCGCCACCACGAGTGTCGCCTCGGCCAGCAGTGAAACCAGCACGGCTGCGGTTCCTTCACCGAAGATGAAGCCGGTGGTGAGCATCCGTCCCAGGCGCAATGCGCCGAATACGACAAGCAGCGCCACGCCGATGAGCAGCGACTTCACCGAGAATTCGCGGCGGACCACCGTGCGGCCAAAACGGCCAGCCATCTCGTACTTGGAGAAGCGCCACAGGCCGAAAGCGGCGGCCAGCATGGCCGGAACCGCGTAGAAGAGCATGGAAATTTCATACTGCAGGGCAACCACTGTCGGCCCGGCGAAGACAGCCAGGATTTGCGCCCACCAGCCCAGGTCGTTGCGGCGGGCCAGCAACACCATGGCAATGCAGCTCAGCAGTGCCGATACCGCGAAGAGCGCTACCTGGGTGCCGGAATCGGTGCCCGGCGCCTGGGAGAAGAGGTTGTAGAAGAGTTCGTCCACGAAAAATACTGCCTATTCACAAAGATATGGGTGTGAGACGGTGCGAGAGCCTCAACTACTGATCGTAGCGTGAAACGTGGGCCAAGCGCCTATCGGTCGCTCTTGTGCAGACCTTCGAACATCATGGTGATCGCATGCTCTTCGACCTGTTCGGCCGTGACGTTGCCGTCCTCGCGGAACCACTCGACCAGCGAGTTGATGGTGCCGAAGAGCAACCGGGTGGTGGTGCGCGGGTCGATGTCGCTGCGCAGCGAGCCCTCCTGCTGGGCCTCGATCACCAGGTCCGAGACCCTGCGGTCAACCGCTCGCCGTCGGTCAAGGGCGTCGCGCTCGATCTCCGTGTTGCCGCGCAGGCGCAGCAAAAGGGTGACGTACTGCTGGCGCTCGACCAGCACCCGGATGGTGGAGCGCAGGAAGAACTTCAGGCGTTCCTCTGCAGTTCCCACCGTGGCGCGCTCGTCCTGGGCAATGGCCTCCAGCGGCACCAGGGCCTCGTCGAGGGCCAGCCGCAGCAGGTCTCCCTTGGATGGCACGTGGTGGTAGATCGCCGACTTGCTGATGCCAAGGTTCTCGGCGAGCTTGCCCATCGAGGTGGCGTCGTAGCCGTGTTTGTTGAAGACCTCAACGGCAATCGAAAGCACCGACTCCTGGTCGTAGCCGGGACGTCCCCGCTTGCTTGCCGGGGGCTTCATTGCACTGGTGGTCATGGTCAGTCATTCTTTCACGAAGTCAGAACCGGCGGGGCACCTGGGGATACGTGTTGGGGCGGGAACCGTTTCCGGATTCCCGCCCCAACTCAGATTCACGACCTACTTGTTGCGCAAGTCGTAGATGCGACGCAGCTTGCCCGAGGACCGGGCGAGGGTTCCCGGATCCATGACGTCGATCTCGCAGGAGGAGCCCACGTGGATCTTGATGAGCTTGGCCAGTTCCTTGGCGGCTGCTTCCGCGCGGTCGCTGGTGCAGTCCTCGCGGCGCTCGATGCGGACGGCCAGCTGGTCCATGCGGCCCGGGCGGGTGATCTCCAGCTGGAAGTGCGGGGAGAGTCCCGGGACCTTGAGCGCCAGCTCTTCGATCTGGGACGGGAACAGGTTCACGCCGCGCAGGATGATCATGTCATCGCTGCGGCCGGTGATGCGGCCCATGCGGCGGTGTCCCTCGCGCGCGGTGCCCGGCAGCAGTCGGGTGAGGTCGTGGGTGCGGTAGCGGATGATCGGCAGGGCCTGCTTGGTCAGCGAGGTGAACACCAGCTCGCCGTGCTCGCCGTCGCGCAGGACCTGGGTCTCGTCGAAGGCGTCGACGATCTCCGGGCGGAAGTGGTCCTCCCAGATGTGGCTTCCGTCCTTGGTTTCGTTGGACTCGCCGGCAACACCGGGGCCCATGACTTCGGACAGGCCGTAGATGTCGCAGGCGTCGAGGTCGAACATGACCTCGAGCTCGTGGCGCATTTCCTCGGTCCACGGCTCGGCGCCCAGGACTGCGGTCTTCAGCGAGGTCTTGCGCGGGTCAATGCCCTGGCGCTGCATGGCATCGCCAATGGTCAGCAGGTAGGTCGGGGTGCACAGGATGGCATCGGGCTCGAAGTCCTGGATCAGCGTGATCTGCTTTTCCGTCTGTCCGCCGGACATCGGGATCACGGTGGTGCCCAGTCGCTCGGCCGCTGCGTGCGCGCCGAGGCCGCCGGTGAACAGGCCGTAGCCGTAGGCGTTGTGGACCTTCCAGCCGGGCTTTACGCCGGAGAGGCGCAGGCAGCGTGCGCCGAGCTTGGCCCAGTCGTCAAGGTCGGTCTGGGTGTAGCCGACGACGGTGGCGCGGCCGGTCGTCCCGGAGGACGCGTGGATGCGGGCGACCTCGTGCTGCGGCACGGCGAACATGCCGAAGGGGTAGGTCTTGCGCAGGTCTTCCTTCTCGGTGAAGGGGAACTTGGCAAGGTCGGAAAGTTCCTTCAGGTCCGTCGGGTGGACACCCGCGGCGTCGTACTTTTCCTTGTACAGGGGCACGCGGTCATAGGCGTAGGCCAAGGTGTCCTGGAGGCGCGCGAGCTGGATCGATTCGATCTGGTCGCGGCTCATGGTTTCTTCCGGGTCCAACGGATTTGGAAGCTCGATCCGGGTGGAGGTCTGGGTCATTTCAGGGCCTATCGTGCTGTGTGTACGGGAGAAGTGGAACTGGAGGGGGAAACTAGGCGCGCTTGGGGATGGTGCGCGAACGGCCGCGGAATTCCGCAAGGATCTCATCCTCGGCGCCGGGGACCGACTGGAAAACCTGGATGTCGTAGATGCCGCTGCGGCCGGACTGCTGGCGGCGGTTGGCGACGGCCGTGAGCAGGCGTCCGGGAATGCCGGGCTTGAGGAAGTTGATGTCCGCCCCGGCGGCCACCGTGATGGAGTCTTCGGAGCCGGTGTGCGGGTTGCAGGACAGGGCGAATGCGGTGTCGGCGAGGGCGAAGATCATCCCGCCGTGGGCGATGCCGAAACCATTGAGCATTTCCTGACGGAGCTTCATGGTGATGGTCGCATGACCGTCGGCAACCTTCGTCACTTCAATGCCCATCCATTGGGTGGCATAGTCGTTCTTCAGGATGGGATGCATTAGTGGTGCGTCGACGTCGATGTCGCTCATGAAGGTCCCTTCAATTATTTACCGAACGATCATTAGGTAATCCTGAAATGTGAGATAAGTCAAGACGCGAGCGTCGAAACGCCGTCATTTTGCGACCGGCGCGGCACGAAATTTCCCCCACGGGAACGATCCGTCCAGAGCGCTGCGGACGCGGACTCAGGTATCCCACATGGGGGTTTCGGCTCGGCCGGAATGGTCGGAACGAAGCAGGGGCGATTTTACCGGCTGGATGACGGTGCATGGGACGAAAGCCCCTACCTGCCTCGCCAGCTCCAGGAGCAAACTCAAGAGTGGAGGACCTTCTGGATTATTGAGGAGCTGAAAACCGATGCGTAAATGGAGGCGTTGGGAAGACTGGACAGTGGTTGTCGCCGGCTTGGCAATTGCGCTGACCCCGCTGTGGAGCGAGGCGATCGGAAATTCCATTCCGCTGATGATTACTTCGGGCACCTTGTTGGTGATTGTCGGAGTGATCAACCTGGCAGGGCCGAATCTTTACGGCATCGAGGCCGGACAATTGCTGGCGGCCTTGATCGCCATCATCCTGCCGGGACTTGGATATTTTGCCGGGGTCAACGTTCCGGCCATGACCTCGTGGATCGCCGGCGGCGTCGCATTCATCGCCACCATCCTGGCCATGAAACCAAGCGTCAAGGCCTCGCACGAAGTACAGCACCAGTGAAGCTTGATGCCCCGGGCTTTTGGCTTTGCAACGCTTATCGAAAAAGAATGTGTCTTCGGGGATTGGCTCCGAAGACACATTCTTTTGTGCCCGGGCCACCACGGCGTTGGGCGCCTCATGCCATGAACGAATCGGGAAAGCGGCACCCTTGCACGAAACGAAGCAAGGCCAAATGAACACAATTTCAGGCCCGGTGCCGGTAGGCTCTCGCGCATGACGGGGGATTCGATTTCGGGAATGGTCCTCATCGTGGTTTTCGCAGCCATTGCGCTGTACGCCTTGTACTTCGTGGTCCGCGCGGCCGTCCGCGACGGCATCAAGCTGGCAAGGAATGCCGAAGCAAGCAACGCCACCAAGGACATCGGCAACAGCGCCCAAGTTTGATCCGAACATGCCGGTAGCCCCGGAATAATCCGGGGCTACCGGCATGCAAGTTCGATCAGCCGGCGTAGATCTTGGCGTACAGGTCCCGGATGAAAGGTTCCTTGACCGCGTTGTAGTCCATGACCAGGCCCGCGCCTCCGCCGCGCGCGTTGACCGCGTGCGCCGCCGAGCGCTTGATGCGAGCATATTCGTCCCGGTCGTCGGGATGCCGGCGCAGCCAATCCCTGTAGGACCGCATGCGCGAGGTTTCCGGGCACCCCGGCGCAAAGACATGGAAGTTTACCGGGGGCAGCCCGCTGCCCTCCGCCGCGACCAGCAGCCGGTGGGCGTACCAGCGCGGTTCGCGCAGACGCAGGGCGAAACCTGCAGCCTCGAGGTCCGGAACGTAGTCGGCCTCGGCGGCGGGGTCGGCAACCGTCAGCACCACATCGATGACTGGCTTGGCGGGCAGGCCCGGCACCGAAGTGGAACCCAAGTGATCCACCGCCAGGGCCTTGGACCCCAGCGCCGACCCGATGCGCTCGGCGAGCGCGGCAAAGTCGTCGCGCCAGGACTCCCGGGATTCGACGACGGTGACCTGCACGGGCACGGGGGAGCCGTTGACCCATTCCACGGAAGATGAATCCGTCTCCGGGTTCCGCACCAGCGGCAGGTGGGGCAGCACGCAGATGTAGCGCCGGTTGTTCGGCCAGCGCGGGTCGGTGGCCGAGTCGCTGCATTGGAAGCCGGAGCCGAGGTAGAACCCGATGGCGTCCTCATCCGTGCGCGCCACGACCATGGCCTCTTCGAGGGACTGCACCCGGTTCACGAGCGCCCGCGCCACGCCCTGCCGGCGCAGGGCCGGGGCGACAGCGAGGTATTCGACCTCGACCGCATAGGCATCGAGCCGCCGGTAGACGGCCAGCGCCTGCGGGTCGCCCTGCGGGCCGGGCACCACCAGCAGCTCCATGTCCGCGATCTGCCCGACCAAGGCATCGAGGTCGGCGCCGGCGGCGTCGGAAGCATCGGTGAGCAGCGCCCGGAACGCGGGGTTCGTGGCGAACCCCGCGCCGGACGTGCTGGTTATTTCGGGTGTGGTCATGCCCCCGCCGGGTTCAGGCCCAGGGTGTCAAGGGCGAAGGCGTAGTCCCAGGCGCGGGTCTTCCAACCCTCGTAGCGGCCCGAGGCGCCGCCGTGGCCGCCGTCCATTTCGATCTTCATGATGATCGGCTCGCCGCCGGTGTTTTCCTCGCGCAGCTTCGCAACCCACTTGGCGGGCTCGACGTAGAGTACACGGGTGTCGTTCAGCGAGGTGACGGCCGCGATCTTCGGGTAGGGAAGGGCCGCAACGTTTTCGTACGGGGTGTAGGACTTCATGTACGCGTAGACCTCCGCGTCCTCGATCGGGTTGCCCCACTCTTCCCACTCCAGGGCCGAGAGCGGCAGATCCGGGTCCAGGATGGAAGTCAGGGCGTCGACGAACGGCACCTGGGCGATGATGCCCGTGTAGAGCTGCGGGGCAAGGTTTGCGACGGCGCCCATGAGCAGGCCGCCGGCGGAGCCGCCGAGGGCCACCACGCGGGACGGGTCGGCCCAGCCGGTGTCCAGCAGGTACTTGGTCGCATCGACGAAGTCGGTGAAGGTGTTCTTCTTGGTCAGCTTCTTGCCGTCCAGGTACCACTGGCGGCCCAGCTCGCCGCCACCGCGCACGTGGGCGATGACAAAGACGACGCCGCGGTCAAGCAGCGACAGCCGGGGGATGCCGAAGCCCGGATCCATGGACGCCTCGTAGCTCCCGTAGCCGTAGACGATGACCGGGTTGGGGGACTCGTTGGTGACGTCCGCCCGGCGCAGGATGGTCAGCGGGACCTTGGTGCCGTCCGTCGCCGTGGCCCATTCGCGGGTCGCCAGGTAGTCGGCGGAATCGTAGTTGTTGACCTGGGTCTGCTTGCGCATGGTCAGCGTGCCGTCTGCCAGCGTGTAGTCGTAGACGCGGGACGGGGTGAAGTCCGAGGTGTAGGACAGCCGGATCATCGGCGCCTCGAGTTCGGCGTTGGCCAGCGAGGCGGTGTACAGCTCCTCGTCGAAGGCGGGTTCCACGGCCGGCTGCTGCGCGTCGGTGCCAAGGCCCGACAGCGGGAGGATCTGCACGCGTTCGGTGGTGTCCTTGCGGACGGAAATGATCAGGTGGCTTGCGGTCGCAGCGGTTCCCTCGACCTTGACGGTGTCCCGGTGCTCGAGGACGGTTGCCCATTGCTGCTGTTCGTAGGGGACGCCGACCTGGTCGGCTGGCAGGAGCGAGACCATGTTGTTCAGGGCGTCGCGGTCGTGGGTGATCACGTAGGCGCGCCGGCCCTCGATGGTGATTGGGTCCATCGAATGCAGGATCCGGTGCTCGCGGGGAAGCAGCATCACGGGAACGGCATTCGCATCGAGCAGGTCCAGCGCCAGGGTCTCCGAGTATTCGGAGTTGCCGATCGAGATCATCATCTCGTTGCGGTCCGCGGAAAGATCGAACCCGAGCCACATGCCCGGATCGTCTTCCTGGATGATGACGACATCGGTTTCCGGGTCGGTTCCCAGGGTGTGTGCCTTGATCTGGTTCGGGCGCCACGACTCGTCGACCACCGTGTAGAAGATCCTGGTGCCGTCGGGGGAGAAGTTCAGGCCGTAGAAGACGTTCTCGATGACGTCGGGCAGCAGCTCGCCGGTGGTCAGGTCCTTGATGCGCAGGGTGAAGCGCTCGTCTCCTGCATTGTCCTGGGCGTAGGCCAGCAGGTTGCCGTCTTCGCTCACCGCCAGGCCACCCAGGGAGAAGAAGGGCTTGCCCTCGGCCTCGAGGTTCCCGTCGAGCAACACCTGCTCGCCCTCGATGCTCACGCCTGCCTCGATGGCCGGGGGAGTCCAGTCGGCGGCGATGTCGCCGGTGTCGGTTGCGGCAACGCGGCAGTGGATCGAGTACTGGGAGCCTTCGGCGGTCCGGGTGAAGTACCACCAGCCGCGCTTGCGTGCGGGCACCGACAGGTCGGTTTCCACGGTGCGTTCCTTGATTTCCTGGAAGATCGCCTCGCGCAGGGATTCCTGGTTGGCCGTGACGGCTTCCGCATAGGCGTTTTCGGCGCGCAGGTGTTCCAGGACCTCGGGGCTGTCCTTTTCACGCAACCATTCGTAGTTGTCGATGAAGGTGTCCCCGTGGTGGGTGCGGGTGACGGGGACCTTGGCGGTCACCGGTGGCTGGGGCGTCTGCTCGGCGTGGCTCATGCTCCTATTCAATCCGAACCGCGGGCCGTCCGTGCGATGCTACGCCCACCGCGTACAAAACCGCCCGGATCGGGGCTGCGCGGACAGGACCGCGGGAGGAGTCAGGAAGCGGCGGGCTTCCAACGGCTGGCCTGGAAGAGCAGGGTGGCCAGCAGGAAAACCACTCCGAGAACCAGGAACACGAATGCCGCGATGTTGTAGTGCAGCAACGTCGTGTCATCGAATGTCAGGCTGGAAACGCCGTCATCGTACATCGCCTTTGACGGTCCCAGTTTCTGCAGGATGAATGCAGTCAAGAGCATGACAGCCGTCAAACCCCACAATGCGATGGCATAGGGGTTCCTTGGCGTCGAAGGAGCCACGGGTTTGGTCGGTGCGGCATTCGCTGCCGTGGTCTGGGAATCGCTCATGACCTGAGCCTACGCAGCCCAAACACGGTCGTGGAGGCTCGCCCCGTTGATCGGTCCGAATCGTTATCCGACATGGCAGGATGGCTCCATGAGCAAAGCGCAGCAGCCCACGGCCAATCCCGCAACCGCCATCTGGGAGTCGGTACTGCGGTATGCGCCAAGCTTCCTGGAAATCGACCGTGCCGTGTCCAGGCAACCGGGCTTCCAATGCGCGGTGGCCGTTGACGGCGAATTGCTCGGGGCCTTCAGCGGCGGATACGCGCACTTGGGAAAGCTCGCCAAGCTGACCAACGACCACCTGTTCAGGGTTGCCTCGCACTCCAAGACATTCACCGCCACCGCAGCCATGCTCCTGTGCGAGGACGGCGTCCTGTCCCTCGAGGACAGGCTCGGCGACCTGCTGCCGGTCCTGGCCGACAGCGACGTTGCAGCGGTCCGGGTGCGCGAACTGCTCTCTCACTCCGGCGGAATCATCAGGGACAGCGAAAACGCGGACTTCTGGGCGCTCGGGCGGCCCTTCCCTCCGAACGCCGAACTGCTGGAGATCGCCAAGTCCTCCAAGGTGCTCGAACGCAACGAACACTTCAAGTACACAAACATCGGCTACGGGTTGCTGGGCCTGGTCATCGAGGCGGTGAGCGGACAAGCCTATGACGAGTTCGTCAACCTGCGCATCCTCGCCCCGCTGGGCTTGGAGAACACGGGCGCGGACCTCGACGGGCGCGCGCCGGAACTCGCCGCGGGCTATGGGCCCCTGGTGCTGGCGGGCAGGGACCATGCATTGGAAGCCCGGACCGAAATCGAGCACATCCACACCGGTTCACTGGCCGCGGCCACGGGCTTCTACTCCACGGCAAGCGACATGGTTGCCTACTTCTCTTCCCACCTCGTTGGTGCCGCACCAAGCGTGCTCAGCGACGATTCCAAACGCCTCATGCAACGCAAGGTGGAAGACTCGGGCGTTGCCGGCCGGGGCTACGGCCTCGGTCTCATCCTGCAAAAGGTCCAGGACCGCGACACCTTCGGCCACAGCGGCGGGTACCCCGGGCACATCACCCGATCCTGGGTTGTCCCCGAAACCGGCGTGGTGCTCAGCGTACTCAGCAACGCGGTGGATGGCGCGGCAACCGCTTGGGGCGAAAAGCTCTTTGCCTTGGCTGCGCTCGCCGAACAGAAAACACCGGAGTCCTACAACGGCGTCGGACCGGACACTCTCGCTCGGTTCACGGGCCGCTTCGCAGCCCTGTGGGGTTTGCAGGACGTCGTGGAACTGGGTGGCAAGCTGTTCATGCTCGAGCCCGGGGGAGCAGTTGATCCCAAGACCACAGTGCCACTGGAATTCGTGGATGAGTGCACCCTGAAATCCGCGGACCCCAACGGGTTTGCCGGGTACCGGGAACTCGTCCACTTCGAATTCGATGGGAGTGGTGCCAGTGCACTTCGAGGACCCGGAGGCATGCGGTTTGTGCGGCAGGGAGACTTTGTACTTCCCAAGGTATTGCGGCCAACGCAGTAGCGAGTTGCGGCCGAAGCCGCAGAAAGTTTCGTTTGCCAAAACAGGCTCACCAGCATTGATTTTCAAGAACTCTGGACAGAAAATTGGGCGTTCGTACTTGACCGTTTTCTCGGCTGGTGGTGTGACCAGCCGCGCACAGCAACTAGGCTATGACCCGTGTTAAAGCCATCGCAGATTGGTGGCTTGGCCATATATGGGAGAGTGAACAAGACTTGAAAACGTCTAAAATGACAGGTGGCCCCCGTGGCTGGCTGAAGGCGGTGACTGCTGCCATGTTGGGCCTTTTCCTGCTGCTTGGTCCAGCGGGTCCAGCATTGGCCCAGCAGAGCGACGATGGCGTCGCCGGCAAAACCTTCGTCATTGGAACCGATACCACCTTCGCGCCTTTTGAATTCCGCGAGGGAGGTGAACTGACCGGCATCGACATGGACCTGATCCGTGCCATCGCCGAGGAACAAGGATTCGAAGTTGAGATCCGTTCGCTTGGCTTCAACGCCGCACTGCAGGCGCTGAGCTCCAACCAGGTCGACGGCGTGATTGCCGGCATGTCGATCACCGATGAACGCAAGCAGGTCTACGACTTCTCGGAGCCCTACTTCGAGTCCGGCGTCCAGATGGCGGTCGACAAGAACGACGACACCATCAAGGGCTACGAGGACCTCAAGGGCAAGACCGTGGTAGCCAAGACAGGTTCCGAGGGCGAGACCTACGCCAAATCGATTGCCGGGCAGTACGGGTTCACCGTCAAATCCCTGGACCAGTCGGCAACCATGTACGAGTCCGTCAAGTCCGGTTCCGCCGTGGCGGTCTTCGATGACTACCCTGTGCTGGCCTACGGCATTGCACAGAACAACGGGCTGAAGACGGTCACCGACAAGGTTCCCGGCGGCTCCTACGGATTCGCGGTCAACAAGGGCAACAACACCGCCCTGCTGGCCGCATTCAACGACGGGCTGGCCAAGTTGAAGGCCGACGGCGACTACCAGAAGATCCTGGACAAGTACCTGGCCAATCCGACCGCAGCAGCCCCCACCACCTTCCTGGACCTTTTGGTCAAGTCGTTCCCGGCCCTGATGAACGGCCTGAAAAACACGCTGTTGGTGACCGTGATTTCCTTCGCCGTGGCCATGGCGATTGGCCTTTTGGCCGGGTTCATGAAGATCTCCCACAACATCGTGTTGCGCGGCATCGCGACCACGTTTGTGAATGTCTTCCGAGGGACCCCGCTGCTGCTGTGGGCCTTCATGTTCTACTTCGGCATCCCGCAGCTGACCGGGCAGCCGATCAACATCTGGGTGGCAGGCGTGCTGACGCTGTCGCTGAACTCCGGTGCCTATGTGGCCGAGATCGTGCGCGGCGGCATCCAGTCCGTGGATCCCGGGCAGCTCGAGGCCTCGCGTTCGCTGGGCCTGGGCTACGGCAAATCCATGCAGAAGGTCGTGGTCCCGCAGGCATTCAAGATGATGACCCCTTCCCTGATCAACCAGCTGATCATCATGCTGAAGGATTCCTCGCTGCTGTTGGCCATCGGCTTCGCCGAACTGCTCTACCAGGGCCAGCAGATCTACGCGGCAAACTTCCGCGTCACCGAGACCCTGCTGATCGTGGGCGCCATCTACTTCGTGGCCATCATGGCCCTGACCAAACTGGCAAACTACGCCGATAGGAGGTTCAACAAGTGAGCGAATCAACTGTTGAAACACAGAAGCCAGCCAAGATCACCGTTCGAGGACTGCGCAAGTCATTCGGCACCAACGAGGTGCTCAAGGGCATCGACGTGGAGATCGGCGAGGGCGAAGTCGTTTGCGTCATCGGACCTTCGGGGTCGGGCAAATCCACCCTCCTTCGTTGCCTGAACAAGCTCGAGGAAATATCCGAGGGGCACGTCATCGTGGACGGCTTCGACGTCACCGATCCGAAGGTGGACATCAACGAGGTCCGCCGCCACGTGGGAATGGTGTTCCAGCACTTCAACCTGTTCCCTCACATGTCGGTGATGGAAAACATCATGCTGGCACCCGTGGAACTCAAGAAGGCGACGAAGGGCGAAGCCAAGGCGCAGGCACTCAAACTCCTTGCACGGGTGGGGCTCCAAGAAAAGGCCAATGCCCGTCCAGCTTCCTTGTCGGGTGGGCAGAAACAGCGCGTTGCCATTGCCCGGGCCCTGGCGATGAGCCCGGGCATCATGCTCTTTGACGAAGCCACCAGCGCACTTGACCCGGAAATGGTCGGCGAGGTGCTTCAGGTGATCCGCGATCTGGCGGCCGAAGGCATGACCATGGTCCTGGTGACCCACGAGATGGGCTTTGCCAAGGAAATCGGCGACCGCGTGGTATTCATGGCCGACGGCGTGGTCTGCGAGTCAGGCAAACCTGCGGACCTCTTTGGCAATCCGCAGCAGGAACGCACCAAGGAATTCCTCTCCAAGGTGCTCTAAGGGGTTTGATCAAGCCCTGGCGCGCCGCACCTGCCAACGCGGGTGCGGCGCGCTTCCACGACCACGTGTGAACCAAAGCGGCCAATCGTCGAGCCGTCCATGCTTTTCACCGGATCCAAGAACTATGGTTGGAGAATCCGCCGTAGATTTCTTGGGAAAGGCAACACATCATGGGACTTTTTAGAACTGCCGGACGAGCCGCTGTTGCCGGCTCGGTTGTAGGCCGTGTCCAGCGCAAGCAGCAGCTGCGATTTGCCGCCGAGGACGCGGCTGCAGCCGCAGCCGCACCGGTTGCCGTGGCGGCGCCGGTGGCCGCTCCCGTCGCAGTCCCGCCGTCGTCGATGGATCTCACCGACCACAAACTGGCGCAGCTCAAGCAGCTGGGCGAGCTTCGCGCCGCCGGCGTCTTGACCGAGGGAGAATTCCTCGGGGAAAAGGCCAAGATCCTGGCGCTTTAGGCAAACGACAGGATCGGCGAATACCACCGATCCTCCGGCAGCATCACGAAGGCGGTTGTGAACCCATCAACGACGGGTGCGCAACCGCCTTTGCTGCGTCGGGGAATGCCCGGCAAGCAGGTGCTGCCTTCGGCTCAGCCCTTGGACGTGGCGGGGCGTTGGCCCGATCCGTAACCGATGCCCGGATTCGGGTGGCCAATGAGTTCGGTGACGGTCACGAAGTGGTAGCCCTTTGAGCTCAGGTCCTTGAGGATCGCTGGCACGGCGTCGATGGTCGATTTGTGGATGTCATGCATCAAGACGATCGATCCGGGAACGATTTTTTCGGCGGCCTTGATCGTGGACTTGGTATTGCGGGTTTTCCAATCCAAGGTGTCGACATCCCACAGTGCGATGGGCACGGAAAGGTTCTTTTTCAGCGACCGCGGCAGCGCACCAAACGGCGGCCGGACCAGCGTCGGATCGGTGCCGGTGGCCTCCTTGATGGCGTCATCGGTCTTTTGCAGGTCGCGCTTGGCCGCGGCAATGGACACCTTGGTCAGGTCCTTGTGCGACCAGGTGTGGTTGCCGATTTCGTGTCCCTTGGACAACTCGTCGCGCACGATCTGCGGGTGCTTCTTGACGTTCTTCCCGATCAGGAAGAAGGTCGCCTTGGCATCGTACTGGTCCAACAGGGACAAGAGTTCCGGGGTGTACTTTCCGGGTCCGTCGTCGAAGGTCAACGCAACGCATTTGACCTTGCTGCAATTCGGCGGTGTCCGCTCCGCTTCGGGTTTGGTTCCCTGATCCGTGGCGGGAGGCGTCTCGGCGGCCTGTCCTGAATCCTCGGGGGCCGGGGCGAACGAATACCTCACCCAATTTTCGCTCAGCGGGGCCGAACAACCGGCCATGGCAAGAGTCAAGACGGCGGCGGTTGCGATGCGAAGGACGGCAAGGCGAGAGCTCATGCCTCCCATGTTGCCGGTCGAACCTGCAAAGATCCTTAACCGGCGGGGCGTTTCGCCCAAAGCGTTAGCGAACCTCAACCTCGGGCCGGCCGTCCCGACAGCGGGCCCAAGCAACGCGGCGTCACATTCGCCGAGGCAAATCTCACAACACTTGAATCTTCAACCAAATTGGTGGAATGCTTGAAACAGAAAACGCGGTCCGGCCAATACCGGCCCGCCGCGCCATCCGCCGCCGGCGGAAGTCGTGACCGCCAAAACCCGAAGGGCCACACCGATGGATACTTTTCCGAAAAACCCCGCACTGACAACCGCTACCCAGACTCTCCTGCGTGTGGTGGTTGGATTCCTGTTCGCCGCGCACGGGTGGCAAAAATACGTCCAATTCACCCTTGACGGAACGACGGCGGCCTTTGGCCAAATGGGCGTTCCTGCGGCTGGCCTGGTGGCCCCGCTGGTCGCGACGCTTGAGCTGGTCGGCGGCATTGCCTTGATGCTGGGCGTGCTGACCCGCGTCTTTGCGGCACTGCTGGCGCTGAACATGCTTGGTGCACTGGTCCTGGTGCATGCCCCGGCCGGAGTATTCGTCGAGAACGGCGGATTCGAGCTGGTGCTGGCCTTGGCCGCCGGAGCGGCCGCCATCGCGCTGATGGGCCCCGGGCGGATTGCCGTTGACCGGTTCATTCTTGGACGTTCCCGGGCGAAGTCCGCGCTTACTGCCTGAGTCGTTAAGTGGACGAACCCTCGTGGCGGCACCGAACTCAATTCGGTGTCGCCACGGGGGTTTTGCATTTTGGGCCGGGTGCTACTTGGCGTCGATGGGCACCAGCAGGTCCTTGACCGACGGGTCGGTGCGCAGGAATTCCTGCACCGCGGGATCCTGGAATGCCTTGACCAGGTTCTTGACGTTTTCGGTGTCCTTGTACTCGGTGCCGATGGTCAGCTGCCCGGCAAACTCGTCGGGCGCGGACGGGGCGAAGATCTGCTGCTCAAGCGGGATCTTGGCCGAGACGTAGTACTCGGTGTAGCCGACGGCCGCATCAAGGTCCGGCAGTGCGCGGGACTGCGCTGCGAAGTCAAGTAACTTGATCTTGATTCCCTTGGGGTTCTCCGTGATGTCCTTCTGCGTTGCTTGAGACTTGTTGATGCCGTCGGCAAGCTTGATCAGCCCGGCGCGCTCCAGGAGCCAGAGTCCCTGGGCCTCGTTGGCCGGGTCGGAGTATAGGGAAATGGTGGCGCCGTCGGGGATCTCATCCACCGACTTGTACTTCTGGCTCCAGATCCCGAAGCCCCAGCGGAAGACGGGGGTTGCGGCGGTGAGCTTGAAATCGGGGTTGGCCTCAAGCACCTGGGAAAGCCAGAGCTTGTGCTGGTAGATGGTTCCCGCAACCTCGCCGGTGGACACGGCGCGGTTCAACGTCGTCGAATCGGAAAGGCCCTTGAACGCGACCTTGATGCCGTACTTGGGGGCCACGTTTTCGGCGACGAAGTTCACCAGGGCCTGTTCGGCGTGGTTGCCTTCGGCCGTGACGACGGTCAGGGTGGCGCCCGCGACGTTGTTCGGCGACTTGTCTCCGGCGCCCGCGTTGACTGCCACCGTGGCGGCGACGGCTGCGGCAACGGCCAGTGCGCCGACGGCCCATGGCCACTTCTTTTTCTTCTGGATGGTGAAGCCGTGGGCTTCTTGCCCGCCTGTGGTTTTGGTGTCGGTGATTGTCATGGGAGTTCTCTTTCGGGTGTGGGGGAGCCTGGAGCGGGGGAGGCGTTCCGGGCCGGGTGGGGATGGGTGGAAGGTGTTGGGATTAGCGGCGGCGCAGGCGCGGGGTGGCGGCCCGCACCAGGGCATCGCCGACCAGCTGGACGATCGTGACCATGAGGATCAGCAGCACCACGGTGGCCAGCATGACTGTATGGTCGAATCGCTGGTAGCCGTAGGTCACCGCGACGTAGCCGATTCCGCCGGCGCCGATGGTTCCGGCGATGGCGGAGTACTCGATCATCGCGATGGTGTTGATGGTCAGCCCGCCGAGGATCGCGGGAACCGCCTCGCCGAGCTGGGCGGTGCGGATGATTTGCAGGGGCGAGCCCCCGGAAGCCCGTGCGGCTTGGGTGACCGATCGCGGGACGTCGCGCAAACAGTTCTCCACGAGCCGGGCGAAGAACGGGATGCCCGCCAGCGACATGGGGACGATTGCCGCGGCAATGCCGATGTTGGTGCCCGTGACGAACCGGGTGAAGGGGACGATCGCGGCCATCAGCACCAGGAACGGCAATGACCGGCCGATGTTGACGATCCAGCTCAGCACCCCGTAGACGCCGCGGTTCTCGAAGAGCCCTCCCGGCGCCATGTTGTGCAGGGCGACGGCGATCGGGGTGCCGAGTGTCACCACGATCGCCATGACGATCCCGACCATGGCCAGGGTCTCGCCCAAGGCGGGGACCAGCAGGGCCGGCAGTTCCGGGATGGGGGTGTCGGTCAGGGCGCGGATCTGCACCGCGCTGGAAAGTGTCAGGCCCATTGGAGTTGCTCCTCTTCCTTGGCGCCGGCCCCGGCCGGCGCGGGGATCCCCGGTCCGGCTTCCGGGCGCAGCGTGGCGCGCAGGCCGTGGCGGGCGAAGGCGCGCTGGACCCGGCGTTCCTCGGCGCGCAGGCCGACCGTGGCGTTGCCGGTGCTGGTTCCGTCGATGCTCTGGATGGTGGCCGCCAGCAGCGCGACGGGTTCGCCGATCTCCGCAGAGACCAGCTGCAGCCAGTCGGCCGGGACGGTGCGTGAATCGTAGGTCACGTACCAGGCCCGGGAGCCGGCGCCAGGTTCGGCCGGGGACAGGTGCGGCTGCAGGGCCCGGCCCAGGGCGGAATCGTGATCGGTGAGCAGGTCCACCAGGGAACCCTGCTCCGCGATCCGGCCGTGGTCCAGCCGCGCCGCCGAATCCGCGACGTGCAGGACGGTGTCCATTTCATGCGTGATGAAGACGACCGCCAGGTCAAGGTCGTCGCGCAACTGGCGCAACAGGGACACCACCGAACGCGTGGTTTCCGGGTCCAGGCCGGAGGTGGCCTCGTCGGAAAGCAGCACCGAGGGGCGCAGCGCGAGTGCCCGGGCGATGCCCACGCGCTGCAGCTGGCCGCCGGAAAGCTCGAACGGGTAGTGGTCCGCCCGGTGGGAAAGCCCGACGCGGTCGAGCATCTCGGCCACCCTCGACTTGGTCTCGGCGGGCGTGACGCCCAGGTATTCGAGCGGAAGGGCGATATTTTGGGCGGCGGTGCGCCGCGAGAGCAGGCTGGCGGACTGGAAGACGGTTCCGATCCGGCGGCGGGCCACCCGGAGCTTGTGCTCCGGCAGTCCGGCGAGGTCTTCGCCGTTGACGATGACCTGGCCCGAGGTGGGCCGTTCCAGGAGGTTGATGCATTGGGCGAGCGTGCTTTTGCCTGCGCCCGAGGGGCCGACAACCGCAAGGATCTCGCCGCTTGCAACCTCCACGTCAAGGCCGTCGAGGACGGTGACGGCGTTGGGGCCGTGTCCATAGACCTTCGTGAGGTTCTTGAGGCTGATCATGAGGGGGGAGCTTTCCGTCGTGGCGCGGTCCGGGGACCATGCCGTCTGGCTGGGCAGCTTCACCGGGGTGGACTGCCGTGGGGGAGTGATTCCATACTCCGGATGCCCGGCTTTAGGCGCCAGATGACGGTCACGGAGCGGCATGCACGGTCACGCAGCGACGTATTTACCCCGTCGGCCGGACCTGAAACCGCCCTGTTTGACACACAAGGTCATCTGCCGACACGTGGGACGTCTTGTACTTGCGGGTAGTACGGTGACCGGCATGTACCAGGGGTGGATCAAACGGCTGTGGTCCCGGTTCGAGGTGAACCGGGACCACTGGCTTCAGCGAAACGGGATGCTGCGGAATGCGCCGGTTCCCTATCCGGCCAGGATCCAGGCGGCCACCGTGCTGCCGAGGGCAAAGATCGGCATAAGCGCATGGGGGAGGATGGACGCCACGATCCGTCCCCTTCCGGTGGACTCTTTGGGCGTGGACAGCGGATCGACGATCGGGTCGTCCGGGGTGCGTGCCGAGTCTCGGATGCCCCATAGGAAGGCTGCCAGCAAGACCAGCGCCGAAACCGAGCTGACGATCAGTGCATCCGCGCGAAGCCATGGCGTAGTCCCCGGGGCCGGCGCGAAAGAAGCGGAGGCGACGGCGGCTGCAATCGAGAGTCCGAAGACGGCGGCGAATACCCAAAAGTGGCGGACCAGCTTATCCAGGTACAAGGGGAGGGCCGCGACGATCAGCAGCGGAACCAGCAGGAGGAGAACCTGGGGCAGCGAATAGCCCAGCGGCTCGTTGCCGAAGAACGCCCACACGGCCGGAATGTAAACCAACAGGGCCAACGCACCCAGCGCCGGGGCGAGCGTTGCTCCGGGGTCGAACCCCGCACCTTCAACCAGTGGCAGCTCCAGCTGCTTCGCATAGTGGCGCGGTGTTCCGAAGGCCTGCAGCGGGTTCTCGCCGGAGTCCGCCAGCAGCTCCTTCACCGCGGCGACCGCATCGCCGATGGCGTCTCCGCGGACCTCGCGCAGGCGCAGTTCGATGATGAAATCGTCAATCCACTTCTTTTCGGCCGTGGTGCTCATGATTTGCCTTCCTGTTCTCCGGCATCGGATTCGTTGAGGTAGTCGGTCGTGGTCTTGGCGAACCGGGTCCACGCGCTGCGCTGTTCATCCAGTGCGGCCTGCCCGGCCGGGGTGAGTTCGAAGTATTTGCGCCCGGGGCCGCCGTCGCCGGCGCGCCATTCGGTTTTCAATAGCCCCGCGGCTTCAAAGCGCGCCAATAGTGGGTAGAGCGTGCCGCCCTTGATGGTGCCGAGCCCGGCTTCCTCCAGCGCCGTGATGATTGCATACCCATAGGACGGCCCGGGTTCCAGTGATTTCAAGGCACACATTCCAAGCGTTGCCCTGAGCCAGTCGCTGGGCCACGTTTCTTGCTGACTAGTGTCGGAACCGTTTTCGGTTGCGACCTGAGGGGATTTCATAACTAGATTGTGTGTCTAACTAGTAAGCCTGTCAAGAGTTGAAGTTGATGTTTTGGGCCCGTAACCGATTGACGAAAAGGTGACGATCCGCATATCCTGAACGAACGGTCAGTAAATAAATGTTTTTGTCACAGTGAGGTGAGCACTATGGCTGCGCAGAATGAAAGCGGCGGAAAGCTATCCGCGGTACTTTCTCCTGAGGAGCAAGCAGGCAAGGATCGCTTCGACGCGATCATCGCCGAAGATTCCCGCATCGAACCGCGCGACTGGATGCCGGAGGCATACCGCAAGACGCTCACGCGTCAGGTTTCCCAGCACGCGCACTCCGAGATCATCGGAATGCAGCCCGAGGCAAACTGGATCACCCGCGCTCCATCACTGAAGCGCAAGGCCATCCTGATGGCCAAGGTGCAGGACGAGGCGGGCCACGGCCTGTACCTCTACTCCGCGGCCGAAACCCTCGGCACCCCGCGCGACGAGCTCAACGAGCAGTTGCTCAGCGGACGTGCGAAGTATTCCTCGATCTTCAACTACCCGGCGCGCTCCTGGGCGGACATGGGCGCCATCGGCTGGCTCGTGGACGGCGCGGCGATCGCCAACCAGGTTCCGTTGTGCCGCGCCTCCTACGGCCCGTACGGCCGTGCGATGGTTCGCGTGTGCAAGGAAGAATCCTTCCACCAGCGCCAGGGCTTCGAAATCCTGCTCGAGCTCGCCAACGGCACCGAGGCCCAGAAGAAGATGGCGCAGGACGCCATCAACCGCTTCTATGCCCCCGCCTTGATGATGTTCGGCCCGACGGATGACGAGTCCCCGAACTCCCAGCAGTCGATGGAATGGCGCATCAAGCGCTTCTCCAACGACGAACTGCGCCAGCGTTTCGTCGGCATGATCGCCGAGCAGGTCAAGGTCCTTGGACTGACCCTGCCGGATCCGGGATTGCACTTCGACGAGGAATCCGGCAAGTGGATCCACAAGGAACTTGACTGGGAAGAATTCAAGGCGGTGATCGCCGGCAACGGTCCGGTGAACTCCCAGCGTTTGGAACGCCGCCGCCAGGCCCACGCCGAAGGCGCGTGGGTTCGTGAAGCAGCAGCGGCCTACGCCGCGAAGATGGCTCGAAAGACTGAGGTTGCCTAAACAATGAGTGAAAACAACAGCGCCTGGCCGCTTTGGGAAGTATTCGTCCGCTCCTCGCGCGGGCTCTCGCACGTGCACGCCGGTTCCTTGCATGCGCCGGACAAGGAAATGGCACTTCGCAACGCGCGCGACCTGTACACCCGCCGCAACGAAGGCGTGTCCCTGTGGATCGTGAACTCCAACGACATCATTGCCTCCGACCCGGACGCCAAGGGCCAGTTCTTTGAGTCCCCGCAGGGCAAGGACTACCGCCACGCGACCTACTACACCAAGAGCGAAGGCGTGAAGCACCTGTGAGCGCACACGACATCGACCACTCCCTGGACAGCTTCGGCGACGCGAGCGCCTCGGCGACCCGCGTCACCCCGGGCAACGCACTGCGCCCGGAGGACATTGCCATCCAGCAGACCGCCCCGAGCGAAGAGGTTGCGCAGTACGCGCTTCGCCTGGGTGACGACGCCCTGATCCTTGCCCAGCGCCTCTCCGACTGGATCTCCCGCGGCCCCGAGCTCGAGGAAGACATCGCCCTGGGCAACATTGCCCTGGACCAGCTGGGCCACGCCCGTTCCTTCCTTTCCTACGCTGCACTGGCCTGGGACAAGACCGAGGACGATCTTGCCTACTTCCGCGAGGAAGAGGAATTCACCGCGCTGCACATCGTGCAGCAGCCAAACGGCCACTTCGGCACGACCATCGCGCGCCAGCTGATCGTCTCGATCTTCCAGCACCTGCTTTACACGCGCCTGCTGGATTCCTCGGACGAAACCATCGCGGCAATCTGCGCGAAGGCGGTCAAGGAAGTGGACTACCACCGCGACCACGCCATCCAGTGGACGCTGCGTCTGGGCCTCGGCACCGAGGAATCGGCCGAGAAGATGCGCCACGCGCTCGAGATCCTCTGGCCGTACGTCGACGAGATGTTCAAGGACGAACCGCTCTACGACCTGCTCGGCGATGCCGGCGTACGCCCGTCCGTGCTGCGTGCAGCCTGGGACGAGGAAATCACCGCAGTGCTCTCCGATGCGGGCTTGGAAATCCCCAAGACCGGTTCGGCCATGAGCTTCGGCCGCCAGGGCGAGCCCAGCGAATACATGGGCTTCATCCTTGCCGAAATGCAGGTGCTGGCGCGCAAGCACCCCGGCGCCAGCTGGTAAAGAAAGTAGCTGAACGACGTGTCTGTTTCCACCGAGCGCTTGCTCGAAATCGCCTCACGGGTCACGGATCCTGAGATACCTGTTCTCACCATCGAGGACCTCGGGATTCTGCGCTCGGTGCAACAGGACACCGAGGGCACGGTTCACGTGACCATCACCCCCACCTATTCGGGGTGCCCGGCCATGGACGCAATCACCGAGGACCTTGGCATCGCCTTCCGTGCGGAAGGCTTTGAAAAGGTCATCGTGAACCTGGTGCTCTCACCGGCCTGGACCACCGACTGGATGACAGAGTCGGGCAAGGCCAAACTCGAGGAATACGGCATCGCCCCGCCTACCGGCACGGGCCACCGAGGCCGGGTCACGGTGGGCATGGCGGTCAAGTGCCCACAGTGCCATTCTCTCAATACCAAAGAACTTTCCCGCTTCGGTTCCACCTCCTGCAAATCCATGTATCAATGCAAGGATTGCCTGGAACCATTTGATTACTTCAAGGTGCTCTCATGACAGATACCGCTGCCACGCCCGAAACGACCCGACGCCGGGCCACCTTCCATTCCCTGCGCGTTGCCGAGGTGCGCCGGCTGACCGCCGACGCCATCGAGGTCACCTTCGAGGTCCCCGAGGACCTGGCCGACCAGTTCGACTACGTTTCCGGCCAGTACGTTGCCCTGCGCAAGGAACTGCCGGACGCCGAAGGCAATCCCTTCGAACTGCGCCGCAGCTACTCGATCTGCGCGGCCCCGGTACGCGGTGAGATCCGTGTTGCGATCAAGCGCGACCTTGGCGGCATCTTCTCCACTTGGGCCAACGAATCCCTGGCCGAGGGCGACGTCATTGACGTGATGAGCCCGGCCGGTGCCTTCATTTCCAAGCACAAGATGACCGGAATGAACGACCCGGAATCCATCGACACGGACAATGAAAACAACTTCGTGGCCGTTGCCGCGGGCTCGGGCATCACCCCGGTCATGGCCATCGCCCGCACAGTGCTTGCCGCAAACAAGAACACGCGCTTCGACCTGATCTACGCGAACAAGGCGGCCATGGACGTCATGTTCCTCGAGGAACTGGCGGACCTGAAGGACAAATACCCGGCGCGCTTCGCCCTGCACCACGTGCTCAGCCGCGAACAGCGCATCTCGCCGTTGCTTTCGGGGCGCATCGACTCCGAGAAGCTGCACACCATGCTCAGCACGGTGATCCAAACGTCCTCCATCGACGAGTGGTTCCTCTGCGGCCCGTTCGAACTGGTCCAGATGGTGCGCGACAACCTCACGGCCCAGGGCGTTGCGGCCGAAAAGGTCCGCTTCGAACTATTCACCACCGGCGAGCCGAACCGCCCGGAGGGACACATCGGCCGCCCCGTGGTTGCCGACGACGGCGGGAAGAACTTCGAGATTTCCTTCAAGCTCGACGGCCTGCAGGGCGAGGTCAAGAGCCCGGTCAGTGCCCGCGAAACCATCCTGAACGCAGCACTGCGCGTTCGCCCGGATGTTCCGTTCGCTTGCGCCGGCGGCGTGTGCGGCACCTGCCGCGCCAAGGTCGTCACCGGAACCGTCGAAATGGACGAAAACTACGCGCTGGAACCGGACGAGGTGGAGAAGGGCTATGTCCTGACCTGCCAGTCGCGCCCGACCAGCGACAGCGTGCTGGTCGACTACGACGCCTAAGAAGAATTGATTATGGGGAAGGATCTGCTCATGGACGTGGGCGGGTCCTTCTCCTGTACCGACTGGAAAATGAGGACCGGATGATTGAACTAAGCATTTCCGGCGGCGTGGCAGAAATCGTGCTCAACGCCCCGCAGAAGATGAACGCGCTCGACGAGGCGGCCTTGGCCGAACTCGAGGCCGCCTACGACAAGGCCGCGGAGGGCGTCGAAACCGGCGAGGTCCGTGCGTTGCTGCTGCGCGGGGAAGGGCGAGGATTCTGCGCCGGCCGAGACATCTCCGGGGTCACCCCGGCCGACGACGACGTCTTGGGCTACCTGGGTGGCAAGGTCCAGCCGCTGCTTGCCAAGATGTCGTCATTCCCGGCGCCGACCTTCGCGTCCGTCCAAGGAGCATGCCTGGGCGTCGGACTCGGTCTGGCCATCGCCACGGACGTTGTCTACGTTGCGGACAACGCGAAGATCGGCTCGCCCTTCGCCAACCTCGGGGCCACCCTGGATTCGGGGGGACACTGGCTCTTCACCGAGCGCCTGGGCTCCCACCGCACCCTCGACATGATCTACACCGCCGAGCTGATCAGTGGCGCGGAAGCCGTGCGCTCGGGCCTCTTCTCGCGCTCCATGCCCGCGGACGAATTGCTGGAGAACACCCGCGCCATCGTTGCAAAGGTTGCCAGCGGTGCCACCGAGGCATTCAGGGCCTCCAAGGAATTGGTTGCCGAGATCCGCGACGCCCGCCTGGGCCTCTGGGAATCAATGGCCAACGAAAACCAGGCCCAGGCCGACCTCTGCGCAACCGAGGACTACGCCGAAGGATTCCTGGCCTTCCAGGAAAAGCGAAAGCCCGTGTTCAAGGGCTAGTCGATTTCCCGTCCTCACCGAATGCGCCGTCGTTGTTGGCTATTGCCAGCAGCGGCGGCGCATTCCCCTTGGGCGGCTGGGGCCAGTGTCCTCGGATCGTCCCTGACCGAGGTCTTTCATGCTTCACCGGAGCCGAAGACTAAGTGTTTGCAGTCGTGGCGTCCCGGATGGATTTCTTGAGGAAGACGAGCAAAGGAAGCGCTGCGCATGCGGTGATTCCCACCCAAATCCACATGGCAGCCTGCAGGCCCAAGGCATCCCCTGCGAGACCGCCAATGATTCCCAGCACCGGAACCGGTCCCATGGTGAATACCAGGCGGAACCCCTGCTGGCGGCCCATCATTTCCTCGGGGGTCAAGCGTGCGAGCAAGCCATACGCTGTTGCGTTGTAGGACACCATCAGCGCGTTGTAGAGCACCGAATGAGCCACTATCAACACCACCGAGACGGCGGAAGCGCCAACCGCCAGAGGAACAAGTGCGACCGCCAACGGCAGGCACAACACTGAAAGCGCAAGAACCTTGCGTTCGCCCAGCCTGTTCAGTAGCGCTGGAACCAAGAGCGAACCGAGCAAGCCGCCAACGGCGATCGTCGAAATGACCAAACCGATCATTTGTGGAGTGAACCCCAAGACCTTGATGAAGTACAGGGTCTCCAATGCCGCACCGAATGCCAGGCCCATGTTGGTGATGGACGACGAGGCCGTGAGCGCACGGATCATCGGGTGTTTGATAGTGAAAAGAAGCCCCTCGCTGAAGGAATCTTTGAAGGAAACTCGCTCCTTGGGCTCCTTGGGCTGGATGGCGACATTGGAGTTGTTCCGGAAGCCCCAGAGCAATGCCCCTGCTGCCATGAAATTTGCCGTTCCCGCCACCAACAGGGTGAATGGCGCGGATATGAGCGCAACCAAGATGCCTGCCAAACCGGGGGAAATGATGCCCACTGAGGCATCCACCGTTTCCTTGCGCGCGAAAGCCTCCGAAATGAGGTCACGCCCCACGATGCCGGGCAGTGCTGACCCGGCACCCATGCCCCAGAACATGCCAGCGACACCCACCGTGAACGACACAGCCAGCAGCTGAGGGTAACTCAAGACCTGCAGCGCCCAGCAGATGGGAACCGAGAAGATCGCCAGACCGGCTGCCACTTGCGCCCAGATCATGGTCTTGATCCTGTTGACGCGTTCAAGCAGGATCCCGGCTGGAATGGCCAGGAAAACAAACGCGATGGATTCGGAGGCATTCAGCAGACCGATTTGCGTTGCATCGGCGTCGAGCGCATAAATGGCAACCAAATCGTTGGCGACATTCAAGATGCCCGAGGCGACGGCGCCAAAGGCAATGGAGACCATCAACGCGGGGAAGCCGGGACGCAGCCTCAGGAGACTTTGCGCCCCGGCGGATTCGTCATGCGTTGCCGTTTCGGCCGACTGACGATCCATGCTGGCCGCTCCCTGTTTGGTCACAACCCTGAATGAGTCATTGGGATTAGCCTATGAGTCGCGTGTCGGATTAGCGAGTATCGACATCCTCGAAGATCAAGAACGTTTGGGTGTCCAAGACGCCGGGCATGGCCTGGATCTGTTCAAAGATGACTCGGCGCAGGTCGACATTGTCCCGGGCTCGGACTAGGAGGATGACGTCGAAGTTGCCGCCGACCAGCCCAACGTGGTGCACCTCGGGCATGAGGGCCAGGCGTTCGCGCAGTTCACGCCAGGAGTGCTGGCGCAATTTCAGGGTCACGTACGCGCTTGCGCGCAGGCCCGCACGCAGCGGATCGATCACCGCGGTGTAGCGGGTGATGACCCCTTCTTCCTGAAGGCGATTGATACGAGAATAGGCGTGGGCCCGCGAGACGTGGACCTTCTGCGCCACGGTGGTGACGGACTGCCGGCCGTCGCGGGTTAGCTCTTCGAGGATGCGGCGGTCCACGTCGTCGAGTCGAACCGGGGGAGTCTCCATCAAATGCCTCTATCCGCTTTGTCTATAAACCATCGTGTAGCGACGGTCACATTTTCAATCTGTCCACAATACTATCGATCTCATGCCCAGTTTTCCAGAATTACTCAACAGACTGGATACGTTTCAGTAGCAAAACACATAATTGAGTCAATAATTGGCATCCAGTCAAGCCCCCCGGCCTGGACGAATGCCACCGAAACGGCAGAAAGGCGTGGACCGTGACCATCAACGAATCGCGCGAAGCAATCGAGCAGGTGAGCAGCAAATTCGGCATCACCCCGGAGGACTACATGCTTCCGGCGCGAACCGAGATCCACATGCTCGACGTCAACGGCAAACTCCACCCGTCGGGCGAACAAGGTGCCGAGCCGGGCCACGATTACCCGTTGCCGAGCCCCGCAGCTCTGCTGGCCGCCTATGAGCAACTGGTGATCGGCCGCCGTGTCAACGACCAGAACTCCGCACTCGTGCGACAGGGCCGCATGGCCGTTTACCCCTCCAGCCACGGGCAGGAAGCCTGCCAGGTTGCCGCGGCCCTGTGCCTGGGCGAAGACGACTGGATGTTCCCCACCTACCGCGACTCGGTGGCGGTCATGGCCAAGGGCGTGGCACCGATGGAGGTCATGACGAGCTTCCGCGGCGACTGGCACAGCGGCTACGACCCCAAGCAGTACAAGGTATCGGTCCAGGCCACCCCGCTGACCACCCAGCTGCTGCACGCAGTGGGCGTGGCGCACGCGGCCAAGCTGCGCGGCGAGGACACCGTTGTCCTGGCCATGTGCGGCGACGGCGCGACCAGCGAGGGCGACTTCCACGAGGCCCTGAACTTCGCTGCAGTGTTCAACCTGCCGGTGATCTTCTTCGTGCAGAACAACCAGTACGCCATCTCCGTCCCGCTCTCGCAGCAGTCGGTCGCCCCGTCGCTGGCCCACAAGGCCGTCGGCTATGGCATGGCGGGCGAGCGCGTCGACGGCAACGACCTGGTTGCGCTGCTCTCCGTGCTTGGCCGTGCCGTGCGCCTGGCCCGCGAGGGAAACGGCCCGCTGCTGGTCGAGGCCCACACCTACCGCATGCAGGCACACACCAACGCCGACGACGCAACGCGCTACCGCGAAGACGCGGAGGTCCAGGCCTGGATCGCCAAGGACCCGCTGACCCGCATGCGCAGCTACCTCGTCGATGCCGGGCTGCTCACCGAGCAGGCCGAGGAACGCATCACCGCCAGCGCCGAGGCAGTGGCAAAGACCCTGCGCGACGGCATGAACTCGGAAAACACCCCGGACCCGGCCGAGCTCTTCGCGCACGTATTCTCGACCCCCACCACGCAACTGACCGAGCAGGCCAACCTGCTAGCCGACGAACTCGCCCGCGAGGAGGATACCAAGTGAGCCCGACCATCAGCACCTCATCCGAGGCAAACGGCAACGTCAGCGCCGAAACCGCGGCACAGGCCGCACGCGCCGCAAACACCGGGTTGCAGTCGGTGACCTTCGCCAAGGCGCTGAACACCGCGCTGGCCGACGCCATGGAATCCGACCCGTCGGTCCTGATGTTCGGCGAGGACGTCGGAGTGCTCGGCGGCGTCTTCCGCATCACCGACGGACTGACCAAGCGCTTCGGCACGGGCCGCTGCTTCGACACCCCGCTGGCCGAATCCGGCATCGTCGGCATGGCCATCGGCATGGCGATGAACGGCATGCGCCCGGTCATCGAGATGCAGTTCGACGCCTTCGCCTACCCGGCCTTCGAGCAGATCGCCTCGCACGTGGCCAAGATGCACAACCGCACCAAGGGCAAGATGCCCCTGCCGTTGGTCATCCGCATCCCGTACGCCGGCGGCATTGGCGGCGTGGAGCACCACTGCGATTCCTCCGAGGCCTACTACGCGCACACCCCCGGGCTGAAGGTCTTCACCCCGGCCACGGTCAAGGACGCGTACCTGATGCTGCGCGAGGCCATCGATTCCCCGGACCCGGTGGTCTTCATGGAGCCCAAGAAGCTCTACTGGACCAAGGAACAGGTCGACCTGGAGGCCCTGCGCCTCTCGCACGAGACCGCACTGGTTCCCTCGACCGAGGGCAAGGCTGCCATTGCCCGTTCCGGCACCGACGCCACGCTGATCGCCTACGGCCCCTCGGTGTCCACGGCGCTTGCCGCTGCCGAGGCCGCGGCCCTGGAGGGGCGCAACCTCGAGGTCATCGACGTGCGCACCATCGTGCCGCTGGATGACGCGACCATCTGCGAGTCCGTCCGCAAGACCGGCCGGGCGATCGTCATCGCCGAGGCCCCGGGCTTCGCCTCGGTGGCCAGCGAGATCGTGGCACGCATCCAGGAGAGGTGCTTCCACTCGCTCGCGGCCCCGGTGCTGCGCGTGACGGGCTTCGACACCCCGTTCCCCGCACCGAAGCTGGAGAAGTACTTCCTGCCGTCGGTAGACCGCATTCTAGACACCGTTGACGCATTGCAGTGGGAGGAAAAGGCATGAGCGTGAAGACATTCCTGTTGCCGGATCTCGGCGAGGGCCTGGCCGAGGCGGAACTGGTCAAGTGGCTGGTTGCCGTGGGCGACACCGTGGTCATCGACCAGCCGATCGCCGAGGTGGAAACCGCCAAGTCGATGGTGGAGGTGCCCAGCCCGTACGCCGGGACCGTGCACCAGCTGCACGGCGCCGCGGGCGAAATGATCCAGGTGGACACCCCGCTGATCTCCGTGCTCGAGGAGGGCGGCGAGGCCGAGCCCGCAGCGGCACCCGTGCCGGAGCGCGAGGTGGCGCAGTCCTACCGCGAGGAGGAACGCGCGGGCCTCGCGGAGCCGGAAAGCAAGGGCTCGGGCAACGTGCTGATCGGCTACGGCACCCCCGAGGGGCTTGCCGCCAAGGCGCGCAAGCGCCGCCCGCGCGGCGGTGCCGTTGAGGCAGCCCCGGCACGGGCGCAGGTCCGTGCGGCGGCCGCGGTGCCGCTGCGTGCGCCGCTGGTGATCTCGCCGCTGGTCCGCAAGCTGGCCAGGGACCGCGGCATCGACATCGCCACGCTCGCGGGCTCCGGGATCGGCGGGCTGATCCTGCGCAGCGACGTCGAGGCAGCCTCCGCGGCCCCGGTCGTGGCTGCCGTCATCGCGGCGCCGGCCCCGTCAGCCGTGCCCGCAGCGCAGCCGGTTGCCGCGGCCGGCGAACTCGACTCGCGTTCCGGCCTGGCCGTTGCCTCGCGCACCCCGATCACGGGTGTCCGCAAGACCATCGCGGCGGCCATGACGCGCTCACGCAGCGAAATCCCCGAGGCCACGGTCTGGGTGGACGCGGACGCCACGGCGCTCCTGGAGATGCGAAGCGCGCTCAAGGCAAAGGACCCGCAGAACACCCCCGGGCTGCTGGCGTTCATCGCGCGCTTCGTGGTGGCCGGGCTGCAGAAGTACCCGGAGCTGAACAGCCGCATCGAGACGAACGCGCAGGGCGAGGCGGAGATCGTCGGGTTCGGCGGCATCAACCTCGGCATCGCCGCGCAGACCGACCGCGGGCTGATGGTTCCGGCCATCCGCAACGCCCAGCAGCTCAGCGCCCGCGGCATCAACGCCGAGCTCGCGCGGCTCACCGAGATCACCCGCGCCGGCAAGGCAACGGTTGCCGAGCTGACCAGCGGCACGTTCACGCTGAACAACTACGGCGTCTTCGGCGTTGACGGTTCGGCCGCCATCATCAACTACCCGGAGGTCGCGATCCTGGGCGTCGGCCGGATCATCGACAAGCCCTGGGTCGTCAACGGGGAGCTCGCCGTCCGCAAGGTCACCGAGCTGACGCTGGCCTTCGACCACCGCGTCTGCGACGGCGGCGTCGCCGCGGGCTTCCTGCGCTTCGTTGCCGACGCGATGGAGAACCCCGCGGGGGCGCTGGCCGACCTGTAGGGCGTTGGACTGAAGACGGGCGTGCGCCCAATCCTTTTGAGGGGGATTGGGAGCACGCCCGTTTTTTGTTTGCCGGAGTGGCACGGAGACCGGAAAACCGTCGGCCACAAACACCAAAGGCAACGAACGACGTTGTGGGACGTCGTGCGTTGCCTTTGGCGTCGGGCAGATAACCATCCGCCCAAGTATTTTGCGGTGCTAGTTTGAGTGCTTTCCCTTGCGGCGGCCGCGTGCGGCGAACAGCCAGCCGAGGCCCACCAGCCCCAGTCCGGCGACCACTGCGCCCCAGATTTCGGCGCCGGTGTTGGCCAGCGGAGGCTTGGCCTGCGGCTTTTTGGTATCCAGCGTGCCGGGGTGGCTCTCCGCAGGGTCGTCCGGGGTTCCCGCAGGATCAGTCCCGGGGGCGTTGGTTTCCTTGCCTGGGTGGCTTTCCGACGGCTCGGGATCTTCCGACGGCGGGGTCGCCGTTGGATCCGTGGGCGGGGCCGCGGTTTCCGTGCCCGGCAGGTCCGGATCGTCATCACCGGAGATGGTCAACCGGACATCGAAGGACGCCTCGCGCGCCGAGACGTTGGCCCTGTTGCCGCTGGTCGCCTCGATCGGGAACCGGTAGTCGATGGTGATCGGAACCGTTTGGCCCTGGGCAACCGGGACATCGTAGATCTCGGTCTCCGGGCGGGAGGCCAGCGTGGTGAAATTGGCGCTTCCGCCGTTCCAGGCCAGGCGCAGGTCGTCGTAGAAGTTCCCCTGGTCTTCTGCGCCCTTGCCGTTGTCCTTGGTGTCGGGGGCGTTGGGATCCAGGATCTTCACGTTGACGATCGAGGCGTTCAGGGTTCCGGCCGAGGGACCGTCGTTGCGGACGAACAGGGTGCGCGTGGCCGAATCCCCGGGGACCGCCACCGGGACTCCCACGAAGGAGCCGCCGATCACCGAGGTGTATTCGTCACCGTCCCACGAGAGGGCGATGACGTCCTTGGTGTCAGGCGCGGGGGCGGCGGAGGCCGGGGCAGCCAGCGCGGTGAAGGCGATGGCGGCAGCCCCGAGGACGGAGGCGATGGACGCGCAACGGGTGGACATTGACTTGGTGCTCATCATTTACCTGGCCTGAAGGTCTCGAAAGTGAATCCGATGGTGTGGTCCGGTTCCTTGCTGGCATCCGCGACCGAGGTGACGTTTGCCCACCACTGGTCGGAAGCCGTGACGGTGCCGGTTCCCTTGTCGGGAGTGGCTGTCACGGTGGCCTTGTTGGTGTAGGTGCCGGCGCCCGGCAACTTGTCCAAGGTCGCGGTCAGGCACCAGAACTCCGAAGTCGGAGTCGTTGCTGCCGAATAATCTGAGCTCACAGGGGTTCGGGTGTAGTAGCCCGAGGGCAGCGGGGAAGGCAGCTGCGGGCGAGGGGCGAGCTTGCAGTCGGCGGCCGTGTCCACCCGAACCAGCTCCGTCTTTGCGGCACCGAACAGCGAGTCCGGCCCGAACGTCGGAGATGCCACGGAATAACGCATGCCCTTGTTTCCCTGGGAGAGCGAGTCCACCTGGATGGGGATGGCAACTGCCTTGGAGCTCAGCAGCGTTGCGGCCTCGGCCTTGCCGAACGTGAAGTTCAGCGTCTGCCCGGAAGCGGTTGCCGATTTGGCGAGGGTGGCGCCAGGGGCGCCGACTGCGAAGGCGACCTTGCCGGTCTGGATCTGGGACGTGAAGGATTCGTCGTCGTGCCACAGGGCCATGGTGGCTCCGCCGATGCTGCCCACGAGTACGGTCGCGGCGGCTGCCGAGGCGATCAACAGGGCCGGCTTGATGCGCGGTGTGCGTTTCATTAGTTGAAGCCCTTTCCGGTACGGACCTGGTCAAGGTCTACAACGATGTTGCCAAGCTTGGCCAGCTCGGCGGGATCGCCAAAGCGATCGGCCTTCGAACCGGCGATTTTCAGGTCCACTTCCACGGTCCAGGTGGCGGTGCCCACGGGAAGATCGGGAATCGAGACCGGGGTTCCCAACGGAGCGGAAACGCCCGGGGTGCCCGGTGTCTTCAACGTGTATGTGGCGGAAACACCCGCCGGGAGAGCTGCTGCCTTGTCCCAGCGGACGGCTACCTTGCCCAGCATGTTCTCGCCCTCAAAGGTGGAGATGAAGGACTGCTTGATGCTGAAGGTGTCGCCCGGCGTGGCCAGGAACGTGGCCGGGTCGATGGTCTTGCCGGCGTTGGTGGTCAGTGGGACATCCGGGGACGTCTCGGTCCAAACGGTCGTGCCGGATTTATCCAGCTGAAGGTTGCCTGCCGTGATGCTGCCGGCGGCGATGGCCGCCGGATCGCTCCACAGCGAATAAGTGGTGGCGCCCGAGGCGACTCCGAGGACGACGATGCCGGTGGCCCAGGCGAACTTTGTTACTGCCTTCACAGCTGCTCCTTGGTGCTGCGGCCGCGCTTGGCGCCGGCCGAGGGGCGGATGAACATGAAGGCTCCATAACCTAAGAGTGCGGTGGCTGCTGCGACCACAACGAATTGACGGTGTTCACCGATGGCCATGGCCGCATGCCCGATGTACGGAACGTGGTACATGATCACGCCCCTGATCTGTGCGGCGACGATCGGCTTGTCGGCTGCCCCGTTGGCATCGCCCTGGGTGACGAACAGGGTGCCTTCGGGAGTGCCGCCGAGCTGCTTGGTGATGACCCGGTGGGTGATCAACATGGGATCGCCCGATTTGGGCTGGAAGGTGACGACGTCGCCGACCTGGATCTCGCTGGCTTTGGCGGCCTTCACGGCGACCATGTCGCCGGGGGAATATGTGGGTTCCATGGAGCCGGTCAACACTGTGAGTGCCGACCCGCCCATGAGGCGAGGGACGACGGCAAGGGCGATGGCGAGCAGGCAGGACGCAATGACCAGTGCCGTGGTGATGCCCGAAAACAAGCCCGAAAGCACCGATCCGCCGGACGTGGATTCGGAGGTCCGCTGATCGGGATCCGTTTCCCGTTCGAGGGTGGTGGTCATGTCGCTGCCTTTGCCTGTGTGTTGAGGGGAACTACGTGGATGAGACTGGTGTGGGGGAAACTCTGGGGATGTTTCCCCCACACCCATTCAATCCGCCGATGGGAAGCGGAAGGATTAGAAGCCGCCGCCGGTGGTGGCGGTGCGGGTCTGCTCGAGGGTCACGCCGAGGTCCTGAAGGTCTGCAGTTGCCTTGGTGCGAAGCTGCTCGTCGGTGTCCTCATCAAACGTCGCGGTGACTACGACGTTGAGGTTGGCGGCGGTCGGAAGAGCAGCCGGGAGGGTCGGAAGAACAGCGGACGGTGCTACGTTTCCGGTGTTGTCGGCAGCGGCGAAAGCCACCTTGGCCGGAGTTCCGAGCTCAATGTCCTTTGCACCCGGTACTGCAACGCCGGTTGCTGCGTTGACCAATGAGTACTTGACGGTCACGCCCTTCGCATCGGCAAGCAATCCGCCCTCGGCGTTGCCGGCGAGTGAAAGGCCGAGGTCCGCAACCAGGTTGTCGCCCTGGAGAGCCGCGGCAATGCCGAAGGTGCCCTGGATGGTGTCGCCCGGAACGATCTTGAATTCGGTGAGATCGATGTTGTGATCCTTGTCAGTGCGGTCAGCCGAAGTGTCGACCCACTGGGTGGTGCCGACGGTGGCGACATCCAAGTTACCGGCGGTGATGATGCCGCCGTCGACGTTTACGTCGTCGTTCCACAGTGCGAAGGTGGTTCCGCCTGCCAGCAGTGCGATTCCGGCGATTCCGGCGATGGCGCCCTTGGTCTTGTTGTTCATGATGGTCTTACCTTTCGGTGAAATGCGAGGTTTTTGCCCGGGATCGGGCGGAACTACTGTTGGGCTTTGACGGACCCGGTTGCGGTGCAAGTTGTTGATTCGGCCGGTGCCAACGTGGTTTTCGTGCACGTGGCCGTTCCGACGGGGTCATCCTGGACAACGATGTTCTTCAACGTCGTTGTCCCGGTGTTAGTGACCGTGTAGGTCCAAGTCACCGAGGTTCCCGAGGGAACATTTGGTGCGTTGTCCGGACCTGTGACCGGCTTGCCTCCGTTGTAGGCGGCAGCGGTCTTCACGATCGAAATCTTCGATGCGAGTTTCTTGTTGATCACGGTGCAGCTGATCACGTCACTTTTCTTGACTGGCACCGTGAATCCGAGGAGCCCCGAATCGGCAATGACCATAGCTGCGCCCGTGCTGACGTTGGTGCACGTGGCGTTGAATTTGCCTTGTTTCACGAGTTCAAAATCGGTTTTTTGGGTTTCTGCGATTGTCACGTTTCGAGATTCGGTGTTTGAACCGGTGGTGAAACCGCCGACCTTGAAGTTCAAGGCACCGTTGGCATCGGTTTGGCCGGTTGCTGAAGTTCCCTCGCCCGCAGTGACGCTTGTCGTGCTGCTACTGAACGTCCAATCATTTCCGGGGGTGTTGCCGCCGGTAGGCTCCTGGATTTCCTTGACGACGGTCACGGTACCCAAGCAGTCCTTGGTTGCCATGGTTTTCAGTGTTTGACCGAGGTTCGAAAATTCGGTGGTGAAGTAGTCCGAGCCCTCGTCCGTGCCTGAAATCAGTTCAAGCCGCTGCTTATCTGCTGCCAAGCTAGTGCCCGATCCCATGCCGATGCCGACGGCGATGACCTTGGCCCCGTTCCCGTTGACCCCGGCTTTGACCTGGTTGGCGGAGTAAACGGCCGGCTCGACACTTTGCAGCGTGGCGGAGGTGCCCGATCCCGAGGCATTGGCGCCGTAGCGCGTGGGCTCGCCATCGGTCAGGAAGAGCACAACGTCGTAACCGGGCTCGATCTGCGAAAGTCCTGCGTCCCAGTTGGTGTAGTAGTCGCTACTGGACTGCGGGATCGTGAACCCATTGATCTTGCTCTTGAGTGCTTCCGCACCTGCGGGTTGCGCCACCGAGGTCAAACCCACGGATGCGTTGGCGGTGCCCTGCGCAGGCGCTCGGCTGGCAAAGGTCTTGAGCGCGATTTCCGACGGGGTTCCCTTCAATGAATCGACGAAGCTCGTTCCGGCGTCCTTGTATGCGGATAGGGTCCCTGATTGCTGGATTGAGTAGGAAAGATCGAACACAACTGCCATCTTGATGCCGCATTTCTGCGGCGGGGAGGGATTCCTTCGAACGAATGGCCACGGCTTGTCTTCGCCTCGCAACTGAACCGTGCGATCACCGGTGTTGTATGTTCCTCGAATTTCACCGCTATTGAATCGAATGAGAGTCGAGTTGGAGTTGCCCCAGTTGTCTGCGGCAGACCATGTGGCGTTGCTTTGTCCTACGGCATAGAAATATCCGTATTTGTAGGTCTTGTTGTTTTTCCCACCCGTTAGCGGCAACGGCGTGATGAGGCCGCACCTCCCTTGGGCGTCCGTTTGGCATGTCCCCACCGAAGTGCCACCAGTGACGCTGTCATTCGAAACGGTAAAGAACTCAAAAACGGCGCCCTTCGCCGGCGCCACGGCGCTAGCGGAGATCCGGTCACCAGCTGCTTCGACGATGAGTTTTGCCTGATCGCTGCCAGGAACTTCACTCGGGACGCCAACTTGGACTGATGCAGCTGCGGCTACGGACGCATCCGCAGTCATCGTAGTCTGACTTTGCAGTTCAACGACGCGCTCGGTAAACGTGGATGAGGCGGGAGGTAGTGCGGAACGCGATGGGATAGCCTGTTTGGTTGGCGCTGCCGGAACACTAGCAGTCGCCTCGCTACTAACTTCAGCGGTGTTAGATTCGGTGGCCGGAGCTTCCGAAAACCGTACGGCAGAGTCTGAGGGCGCGCTTTCTGCGGCGGCCTTTTCCGGGACCTCAGAAGGTGTACTTGACGGGGTCGCTGATGACGCTGGCGACGACAGCGTTTCGGCGGCACCCGCCTGATCGGCGATGGCAGCCGGCAGTGTTGCGAAGGCGACAGCCATGGCCGTAGCTACTGCGGCGGGCAGTAGGAAGCGACGGCTTCGAACCGGTTTATGCGACATCAGATTCCCCAAAATCTTCAGATGCTGGATCACCGTGATCCAGCATCGAGACTGAATCTATGGGCAGTAGCCTGCGGGTATGTTGCAGAAAGCTTGCGATTGGCTGTCGTTTTTTGTTGGATGGTTGCTTTCAGGTTCGACTACTTCGATTCCTCCTATCGATTGGCCAATTGTGTGGTGCGGGTCGCATTGTCGTCATTTTCCTTGCCAGTGTTCTGTATTGGCGGATAGCCTAGGGCTGGGGTAGGGAGGAAGTTTACAATCTGAACTGGCAATAGCGGTCGTGACAAACCACGACCGCCTGGCTATTAGCTTTCGGTTTTGTTTTGGGAACTTGACCGGTACTGAGCGATTAGTGCAGTCCGCGTCGAGCCTTAGGGCTCTGGCAACGATTTGCCGGCTACAGAGCGTAGCTTCACCCGGATTGCTTGCCTTGGGGGCTTGCAGGACCCAACTTGGGGTTGTCGTTTGGTGTGCAAGCGGAGTGGAATCTGGTTGCCGTGTGCCAAACGACCACATATTTGGGGGAAATATGAATCGTCGCGTCGTACTTATTGTTGACGGGCAGGATCAGTTGCGTCATGCGCTGAATGAACGAAACTTTCAAACCTGTGTTTCGAGTGCTTCTGACGCGCTCGACGCCTATGCGGCAAGCCAGCCGGCTCTCGTGGTGGTTGACGGAAACGGGGTTCCAAGCGCCGGGCTCGAGGTCTGCCGCTCCCTGCGCGCCATTAGCGAAGTCCCCATCTTGGTCATTGCGACCGAAATGGACGAAGTCGACGAACTGCTGGCCTACGCGCTGGGCGCCGATGACTGCATGATTGGCCCCGTGTCGATCCGCAGATTCGTGGCCAAGGCAGGGGCTCTGACCCGGCGCAAGAAGCATCATGCAATCGAACCAGAGCCAACACTGCTGCGCCACGGAAGTCTTAGCTTGGACGCCGCCGCCCGGCAGGTAAATATGGCCGATCGGACTGTCAGCCTGACACGAACCGAGTTCGATATCCTGGCCATGCTCATGCACCGCCCGAACCATGTCATCACGCGCGGGAGCCTGGTCCAGGAGATCTGGCCCGACTGGTTCGGCGACGAACGCGTCATCGAGGTCCATATCTCACGACTGCGCCGAAAGATCATTGATGCGGGCGGCCCCCGCATCGTGGAAGCAGTGCGCGGTGTCGGATACCGGCTCGGGCTCCTGCAGCCGACCGCGTAGTTTCCAGGATTTCTTTTTCGGTTAGGGCAACGGCCCGGGTGCCGGCACTGCCCGTGAATCCGCCCTCCACTGACAGGGGACCGGGTTGTCTGACTCAAGAAACTGCATGGGGCCCGCATCTATGATGCGGGCCCCATGCAGTTCTATCCTGAGGTCATGATCGAGATGAATGATTTGCCAGCAAGCTATGTCGAGTACCTCCTGGGCCTCGAGGAACACCATGCGGCCATGGTGCTGCCGGTGATGAGGGAATCCGTGGCCGAGGGAACGCACGGGGTCCATGTGCGGGGCTTGGGCGGCCACTCCGAGCAGGCTTTCGTTGACGAGACCGTTCCTTTTGGCCACGTTAAGGTCACCATTACCTGATCGCCACTGTTGCCCGACCCAGTTGATTGACACCGGTACCCGCTCGAGGAGCCCGTTCCATGCCTGATGTTCCCGAGTCGATGCCTGAGCCGTCTCCGAACGATGTCAACCCAAGGGACGCGGAATCCGCGCCCTTGGCGTGGGAGGCGCTGCCCGACGGTTGCTGGCGATTGACCAGCCCCGGGTTCGCCATGAACAGCGGGCTCATCGTGGGTAGCCGGCTGGCGGTCCTGATCGATACCGGCGCGGGTCCCCGCGAAGCAGAGGCGATCCACCGTGCGGTTCGGCGGATCACCGACCTGGATCTCATCGTCGTCAACACGCATGCCCACGGCGACCATTTCCTTGGCAACGACTATTTCCGTGCCCAAGGGGTCATGGAGTTCTACGCGGGGAACCTGGCCATCGGCCACATGGAGGAATCCGAGGCGGAGCAGCGGGCCCTGGTGCGGAGCCTGGAGCCGGAAATGGGTGCGGGGGTTGGCGAACACACGGCCATCCACGTGCCGACCCATGCCCTGGGCAGCGGACCGCGCGAACTGAATCTCGGGAACAGGTTCATCACCCTGCAACAGGTCGGTTCCGCGCACAGCCCCGGCGACGTGATGGTGCGTGCGGGCCGCGTGCTTTTCGCGGGCGACGTGATCGAGCAGGGCGGCCCCCCGAATTTCGGGGATTCGCGCCCGAGCCAGTGGCTGCGGCTGCTGGAGGATCTCGCCGCACATGAAGGCAAAGACACGGTGTTCGTTCCCGGTCACGGCGGCCCGGTGGACCGGGACTTTGTGCAACGGCAGGCCAACGAACTGCGCGGGGCCATTGTGCTGTGCCGGCGCATTGCGGCCGGCCTGACGGAGGGTCGCGAACCGACTGACATCGAGCTGTCGGTGCTTCCCTACGGACCGGTGGAGTCCCGCTTCATATATGAACGGCTTGCCGCCACGAGCCCATAGGTCATGCGTACGATGAGGAAATGGGCGATCAAACTTTCAGTCTGCGGAGCATGGCGCTGAAAGTGTATTCGCCTTCTCTTTTGTACTCCGTTGGCCTTGGGGCCGTCACGCCCATCATTGCGATATCGGCGAGGGACCGCGGGGCGAGCATCGCCATGGCCGCGCTCATCGTCACACTTGTCGGCGTTGGATCGCTGATTTCCAATGTCCCGGCCGCACTGCTGACCAACAAGGTCGGTGAGCGGACAGCCATGGTGGCTGCCGCCGGCTGGGCCGCCGCGGGCTTGGCACTCGGCCTGTTCGATTCGGAGCTTCCGCTCTTCGCCATTGGCGTCACCATGCTGGGCATGGCGGGCGCTGTTTTCAACCTCGCCAGACAGAGCTACCTCGCCGAGGCCGTGCCCGTTGAATACAGGGCGCGGGCCATGTCCACGCTCGGGGGTGTGATGCGCATCGGCGTGTTCGCCGGGCCGTTCATGGCCACGGTCGCCATGCGATGGTGGGGCATCACCGGGGCCTATTGGGTGGGCGTGGCGGCAATGCTGCTTGCCTTGGTCGTCTGCTTTGCCATACCCGAGCTGCCCTCGCGCAGCAGAGAGCGGGTCGACTCCCTCCCCGAAGCTTCCACGATTTCCATGTGGGGCATGGCCAAGAAAAGCCGGAGGGTGCTCTGCGGCGTGGGGCTGGGCGTGGTGTGCATTGCCGCGGTGCGTTCGTCCCGCCAGATCGTGTTGCCCCTGTGGGGTGAAAGCCTGGGCCTGGACGCCGGCACCATCGCGCTGGTCTACGGGCTATCCGGCGCGCTCGATATGCTCATCTTCTATCCGGCGGGCAAGGTCATGGACCTCAAGGGCAGGGTCTGGATAGCGGTGCCGTGCCTGGCCATCATGGCGATCGCCATGTCCCTGCTGCCGCTGGCGACCGGCATCGGGATGTTCACGGCCGTTGCCATGCTGCTGGGCTTCGGCAATGGAATCGGCTCGGGCATAGTGTTGACCCTGGGCGTCGACTATTCCCCGGTGCACGACCGGGCGAGGTTCCTGGGAGTGTGGCGCCTGATGGCGGACGCAGGGGCCATGGGCGGTCCGATCCTGCTGTCCGGGATGCTGGCCGTCGCCACGCTGGGCATCGGAATCTGGAGCATCGCGGCGGTATCTGTGCTTGGGGCGGTGCTGTTCGGCTATTTCATTCCGAGGTCGGAGTTGAACCGGATCGGTGCCCCGTAGCGGCTGAAGAGCCGAAGGGCCACGTGGCCGACGAGGAACGCCGAGCCCATGATCAGGGCCAGGCCCGCGCCGAGGAAGACCAGCAAGACGGGATCCGATACGTCGCCGATCCTTGGATGCGGCAGCAGCAGCGCGAGGACCAGTCCTGCGCTGAAAGCGATGGTTCCGGCCGCTGCGCACCAGGCCAGGATCCTTTCCGCGCGCCCTGAACCAGTCCGTCCCCTGCCGCTGCCGGCTTCCCTGGGACCGTGCAGGTGTCGCAGCGCGAGACCCGCAAGAAGTGTCCAGAAGGCGGCCACCAGATAGGCGGCCACGACATCGCTGGGACGGTGCCAGCCGAGCACCAGGGTTGAGGCGCCGGCGAGTGCGGCGTAGGTCCAGCCGCAGAGGGCCACCAGCGGGCGGCGTGCCGCGGGGCTCACCAGGAAGATCGACATCATTGCTGCCGCGGCAAAGGTCGTGTGGCCCGAAGGGAAGGAGTTGACCGTGGCAGCGGAGATGTTCAGGTCGGGCCGCTCGAGAACCACGTGTTTGAGGAGTTGGGTGGTACCCGATGCCCCCAAGATGCTCAGGCCCGCGACGGTCGGTCGTATGAAATCCCGCCGGCGGATCAAGGCCCAGAGCAGCACCAGTCCCGACAGCACGGCCGAGAACGCCGGCATGTAGTCAAGGAATGTCAGGGCCGGTTTCCGGGTTGCATCGGCAGCGAGGAATGCCTGGCCTCCCAGGAGTGCGGCATCGTCGATCCATTGTCCAAGGCGGGTCTGGATGAAAAAGACATAGCAAGCAACGAACGCCACGGCCAGTGCCGCCATTGCGGCGTACCAGGGCAGCACGCGGGCGGGCCCGCGTGGAACGGTTGGGGCCAAATCTGCTGAACTCATTGCCACTAGCCTGTCACACCCTGGGTCTCCCATGTAGCTCGTGCGCCTCGGATCTCCGTGTTGGTTCGCCGCCGGGACGTCGAACCACGCATGGAATTCGGCAGTCGATGGTCCGCCTAGAATCCATTGACAAAAAAATTTGTCAGTGAGATTCTTGAGTCATGTTAGACCTTGCAGTGTTGGAAGACCCTCGGGCCGCGGCAGCCACGCTTGACCCCCTGAGGTGCAGCCTCCTGGGGGAGCTGCGCGAGCCGGCATCAGCGAGCATGCTTTCCCAGCGCATGAACATCCCGCGCCAGAAAATCACCTACCACCTGAACCAGCTGGCCGAACTCGGCCTGTTGCAGGAGGTGGAGCAACGCCACAAGGGAATCATGACCGAGCGCCTGATGCAGGCGACGGCCGCGTCCTACGTGATTTCTCCGGAAGCCGTGGGCGCCCTGAACCCGAGCGCCGGCGAATTGCGGGACAGGTTTTCCGCAATTTGGATGCTTGCCCTTGCCGCTCGGACCCTCCGCGAGGTGGGACGCCTGATCGTCGGGGCCCGCGCGGCGAACAAGCAGTTGGCAACCTTTGCCTTGGACGCCGAATTGACGTTTTCCAGCGCCAGAGACCGCGCCGAGTTCAGCCGCGAGTTGGCCGAAAGCATGGGTTCCCTGGTCGCCAAGTACCACAATCCCTCCGCGTCCGGGCGCGTGCATCGCCTGGTCGTAACCCTCCATCCAAAATTGAAAGAGCAACAGTCATGAACAAGGAATTTGAAATCCGCCAAGAAGCCGATCTGCCAGGCACCCCCGAGCAGATCTGGAAGGCCGTCACGGAGGACACCGCAGCCTGGATGTTCCCCACCGGTGAGTGGGAATCCTATGTAAGTGAAAAGAACTACCCAACGCACCTGGTGTCCCGCATGGAAGGACCCAACGGATGGTTCAACCAGCTCGAGCATGAATTGACACCCGGCCCGGACGGAACCCATTTGCGCTACGTGCATTCGGGAATCCTCGTTGACGACTGGGACAACCAGTACGACGGCGCCACAAAGCACACCACGTTCTACCTGCACACCCTGGGTCAGTACCTCCGGTACTTCAACGGCCGCCCGGTGGCCTTCAGCGATGTTCAGGGGCCCGAGGCTGCTTCAAGCGCGGATGCCCTTGACCGTTGGATCGAAGCCTTGGGACTCGGCGATGCGACAGCGGGGGAGTCCCTCAGCCTGGAGCTCCCCGGACGAGGAGTGCAGGAAGTGGTCGTCGACTTCAGGAACGAGAATTTCGTAGGACTGCGGACCAGCGACGCGATGATTCGAATCTTCGGGCGCAACGCCTTCGGCCACCGGGTGGGGTTGACGGTGCACGACTTCAAGCCTGGTGCCAAGGAAGAACACAACACGGAAGCCTGGCAGCAAGCCCTCAACGGGGCCTACGCCGCAGCGTAAACAGCGGATTCAGAGGTCGGGAACCGGCGATAGGCTGGAGTCATGTTTGAACTGCCTGGCCTTGCCGAACTCACCGAGCGCGCCCACGTCGTCTCCCTGCCGATGCGCGTCAAGTTCCGCGGCGTTGAACATCGGGAGGCGTTGCTCCTTGAGGGGCCCGCGGGGTGGGGCGAGTTTTCGCCTTTCCTCGAATACGCTCCGTCGGAGGCCGCGTCATGGTTGGCTTCGGCCATCGAGGCCGCCTGGTGGGGTTATCCGGAGCCTGTCCGTGACGTAATCCCGGTGAACGCAACCCTTCCGGCGGTCGGCACCGAACGCATTGCACAGGTCCTGTCCAACTACGACGCCGTCCACACCATCAAGGTCAAGGTGGCGGAGCGCGGGCAGGACCTGGCCCAGGATGTCGCGCGGGTGGCCGAGGTCCGCCGGCTGTTCCCCGATGCGCACATCCGCATCGACGCGAATGCGGGATGGACCTTCGAGGAAGCAACACTGGCCTTGGAGGCACTGGCCGGTTTCGGCCTGCAGTATGCGGAACAGCCGGTGGCCAGCATCGAGGAGCTGGCCCGGCTTCGCGAGCATGTGCGGGCGCGCGAACTCGGCGTGTTGATTGCCGCGGATGAGTCCGTGCGGAAAGAAGAGGACCCGCTGGCCGTGGCCCGTGCCGGGGCGGCCGACCTGATCGTCATCAAGGCGCAACCGCTGGGCGGCGTTCGCCGGGCGCTCGAAATCGTGGCGCAAGCGGGGCTGCCGGCGGTCGTCTCCTCGGCGCTGGACACCTCCATTGGCCTGCGCCAGGGGGCGGCACTTGCCGCGGCCCTGCCCGAACTGCCCTATGCCTGCGGGCTTGCCACCGGTTCGCTGCTTGTCGATGACGTCACGACCGACAGGTTCCTCGCCGTCAGCGGCGCGTTGCAGCTGCGCGACATCGCGGCGGATCCCGACCTGCTGCGGGCCCACGCCGTGGATCCCGAACGTCGGCGTTGGTGGATGGACCGCATGCGGGCAAGCCACCAAGTGCTTAACGACAAAGCGGCGACGACGGGCCGGTAGTCGGTTCGGGGCACAGGTACATTGGCCCCGGCCGGTGAGGGCTGGTCCTGGCTGAAGGCGAAGTGCCAAACGACGCATCCCCCGGTTCGTACCTGGGACCGAATTGGCATGCCACGACGACGTGCGGCCCAAACCGCCAATCGCGCCTACTCTTGCAGCTTCGTTCCACAACAGCATGAACAAAATTCTCACTCACCTATTGAAGCGAAGTCTGCCTTTCGAGCGGAGAATTGGCCTAGCAAAACCTAATGACACTCGATATCCGTATGCCGGCCCTCGAATATCCTTCATGCATGCATTCCTGGAAACTATTTAACCGGGCGTTTATCAGGCGTTAACGTTGACCAGACCAGATGCTCACCCTCTCGTGGAAAGTTATGAATCGAATAGTTCATTATCAACATCATTTATGGGGACCACGATGATCCAGAACCGAACCCTCCTGCCAATGCTTGGCCACACCCGGGGTAACCGAAACGCGGCGACCTGCCAATTCAAGTGCGGCAATGCGTGCGCCAAGGATGTCTGCAACACGAGCGACAACGAGTACTTCCGCGACATCGCGGATGCGGCATTGAGCCGCCGTTCCGTGCTGGGCCTCGGTGCGGTGGCTTCGGCAGCGTTGGTCATAGGGGGCGAGATCCTTCGGGCACCGTCGGCGAACGCCCAGATGGCGGCGGCTCCCGGAAACAGCGCCAAGCTGCAGTTCAACGCCATTGCACCGGTTCCGCGTAGCAGCGACACGCTCAGCGTTCCGGAAGGATACGAGTGGAGCCCCGTGATCCGGTGGGGCGATCCGCTGTTCAAGAACTCGCCGAACTTCGATATCACCAAACAAAGTGCCAGGGGCCAAGCTGGCCAATTCGGGTACAACAACGACTACCTCAACATAATCGTCGACAAATACTCGGGTCGCACCGGTGTACTCGTTGCAAACCACGAATACACAAACGAAGACCTCATGTTCGACCCGGAATGGTTCGCAGCCAACAAGGCCGAAGCAGCTCGCATCGCCATGGCCGCGCACGGATTCTCCGTGGTTGAGGTCAAGCGCAGCCGGACCAGCGAACGCTGGGAGTACATCCGAGGCGGTGAACGAAACCGACGCATCACCGCCTCCACCGTCTTCAACGTAGACGGTGCCGCCGCTGGTTCGGCGCTGCTCAAGACCGTGGCCGACCCCTCGGGAAAGAAAATCCTTGGAACGCTGAACAACTGCTCCGGCGGGACGACGCCGTGGGGAACCGTTCTTTCCGGCGAGGAAAATTTCAACCAGTACTTCCGCGGTACCGGATCGGCGACGGACGCACGATACGGAATCGCCGATGCCGCAACCGAGCGCGGCTGGGAGGACGTCGATCCGCGTTTCTCGGCACACAACAAGGGATTCGAAAACGAGGCCAACCGATTTGGATGGGTCATCGAAATCGACCCGCAAAACCCCGACTCGACCCCGGTCAAGCACACGGCGCTCGGGCGGTTCAAACATGAGGGTGCAAACGTCCGCATCGCGGCGGACGGCAGGGCCGTTGCCTACTCCGGCGACGACGAGCGCTTCGACTACGTGTACAAGTTCATCTCCAAGGCGAAGTACAAGCGCGGGGACCGCAAGCACAACCTGCAGTTGCTCTCCGACGGCGACCTCTACGTGGCACGATTCAGCGGCGATTCCCCGGCCGGCCAGATCGACGGTTCGGGCACTGTGCCGGCCGACGGCGAGTTCGACGGAACGGGAACCTGGCTGCCGCTGGTGCGGGACGGCAAGTCCAAGGTGCCGGGGATGAGCGTCGAGGAGGTGCTAGTTTACACCCGTCTTGCAGCGGACAAGGTCGGCGCCACCAAGATGGACAGGCCGGAGGACGTGGAGCCGAGCCCCCTCTCGGGCAAGCTGTACATTGCGCTGACCAACAACACCCAGCGCGGCACGACAGGCAAGGCCGCGGCCGACGAGGCGAACCCGCGCACCAAGAACCGCGACGGCCACGTCATCGAGCTGACCGAACGCAAGAACGATGCCGCCGCCACCGAGTTCGACTGGAACATCCTGCTCGTGGCCGGGGACCCGTCCAAGGACGCGAGCACCTATTTCTCGGGGTACCCGAAGGACAAGGTCTCGCCGATCGCCTGCCCCGACAACCTGGCGTTCGACTCCAAGGGAAACCTGTGGATCTCCACCGACGGGCAGCCAGGAACCATCGGCTACTGCGACGCCCTGCACAAGGTGACGTTGACCGGCAAGGAACGCGGCAAGGTCGAGCAGTTCCTTGCGGTTCCCGCCGGAGCCGAAACCTGCGGCCCGGTGATCCACGACCGGGACGGCTCGGTGTTTGTCTCGGTCCAGCACCCGGGTGAGGGCGGCAGCTTCAACCAGCCGCTCTCGTTCTTCCCCGACTACGTGTCGGAGCCCGGAAAAGCCAAGCGCGGCGAGGTCTACGGGCCGCGCCCCTCGGTGGTCCAGGTCTACGCAACGGGCAAGTCCCCGCGACGCTAGCAGCGGGCCAAGAACAGGCGCATGAGCGCCGTGCTTGAATGGAACCTCCTTTCACGCACGGCGCTTTTCTGCTTGTTCCCGGAAACCGGGCTCCTGCGTCTCGGTCTGCGAATTGCCGCGGCGCCGTAGGGAACGGCACGGCACACGTCGGGGTCGGAATTAGGATGGAAGGTATGCCGTCTAATACCGATCCCGAACTCGTCTCCATGGACGTAGCCCGGAAACTTGTGACAACCCTGCAGGCCGCCGGAGTGCGTGACGTGGTGATCTGCCCTGGCTCGCGCAGCGCCCCGCTGGCCTACGCGTTCGCCGAATCCGAGGCCGCGGGCACCATCCGGTTGCACGTGCGCATCGACGAACGGGGCGCGGGATTCACGGCGCTCGGGCTGAGCCTGGCCGGCGGCGCACCGGTGCCGGTGGTGACAACCTCCGGCACGGCCGTGGGGGAGCTGCTACCCGCGGTCATGGAAGCCAACCACGTGGGTGCCCGGCTGCTGGTGCTTTCGGCGGACAGGCCCACCGAACTCCACGGCACCGGGGCAAACCAGGCCACCAACCAGGTCGACCTCTTCGGGGTGCACGTGCGCGCCAGCGTGGACATCGAGGCCGGCAGCGATCCCGCCGCACAGGTTGCCGGGGCTCTGAAGGCGGCCAGGGGCTCCGAAACCACGGCGCCGGGGCCCGTGCAAATCAACGTCGCCTTCCGCGACCCATTGGTCCCCTCTGATACGGACGGGCTGCCGACCTTTGGCGCCAATGTGACGCACCCGCCGGTGGCCCTGGACATCGCGGAATCGATCCTTTGGGCACGGCCCGGCCCGGACGAGTCGCTGCGCACCGTGGTGGTTGCCGGACACGGCGCGGGACCCGTCGCCGCGGACTTCGCACACGCCCTGGGCCTGCCACTCTTTGCGGAGCCCAGCTCGAACGCACGATTCGGCGCGAACGCCATCGGCCCGTACCGGACGCTGCTGGCTTCGCACATGTCCCGCATCCAGCGGGTGGTGCTCTTTGGCCGCCCCACATTGAGCCGACCGGTGGCTCGCCTGCTGAACAATGCGTCGATTGAGACGGCCCTCTGGGCGCCGTCGCCCGCGCCGTGGTTCGAGGAGGGCAAGAGGCGCGAAAAGCTGATCTCCGACTCCGCGGAGCTGGAGGCCTTTGCCGGGAACGCGCCGGCCGGCTGGCTGGAAAGCTGGCAGCGGCTGGGAGCCTCGGCCGCCTCGTCGATCCAGAAGCGGATCGAAGGTCCCGGGGGGCTCAACGGCCCGCTGGTGGCGCAAGAGGTCTGGCGGGCGGCACGGGGCAACCTGGTGTTCGGATCCTCGAACGTCATCCGCGACGCCGACCTGTGCGGCACGCCCGCGGATGCATCCGCGGCGCACGTGTACGCCAACCGCGGGTTGGCCGGAATCGACGGAACCATCGCCACCGCCACGGGCATCGCCCAGACCCGCGCGGGGCTGAAGACCACGGTGCTGCTCGGGGACGTGACGTTCCTGCACGACGTGGGCGGGTTGCTGCTGGGGCTGGGCGAACCGGAACCGGAAATGGACGTGATTGTTCTCAACGACGGGGGAGGCGCCATCTTCTCGACGCTCGAGCACGGAGCCGTGGAGGAATCGGGCCGCTATGCGGATGCCGTCGAGCGGCTCTTCGGCACCCCGCACAGGGTGCGGATCGAGTCCCTTGCCGCGGCCTACGGCTGGGAGTACCTCGCCGTGGATGAGGTGGACGGGCTTCGCCGGGCCCTGGGCACCACGGGCGCTCGACGTCGCTTGATCGAGGTTGTCGTGGGACGCAGCGGACTGCGGGCCCTGCATGCGGAGATCACCGAAACCGTGAACGCGCTCGAATGGCCCGAAGGCCGGTAGCTGCCAAATTGCCGCGTCCGGCTTCCGACATGGGCAATGTTGGAAGCCGAACGCGGCCTGCAGGTTTGGAAACTTCCCTATTGCGGTGCCAGCGGCGCGCTTCCCGAACCGAGATTGGGCACCGGCAGGATTTTCGGGGCGTTTCCGCGGGTTCCATCCAGCTCCAGGATCACGACCCGGTTGATCCCGGGTTGGACCAGCGGTGCGGGAACGTAGAGAGATAGCTGCGGACCCCTGTCCCAGAACCTCCCAAGGCAGAATCCGTTGACCCACACATATCCCTTGCCCCAACCGGTGAGATCGATGTAGCCGTCGGCTGGGGCCGCGGCCGCGAAGTCCAGCGAGTGGAAGGCCGCCTCAGGTTCTTCAGAGGACTGCGCGGATCCGGCTTGCAACAACAGCCTGGTGGAAGGCGCCTGAGGTAGCTCCAGGGCTGTCATGTGCCAACCATGGAGTTCCTGGCGCTCGTGCAGCACGGCACCGAGGATGCCCTTTCGTTCGCCAACCAGCCGGCCGTAGTTGACCCTGCCCATTGATTCTACGAAGAGCTCGATTTCCAGTCCTTCGGCAGGAACCGATAAATCATAGGGCTGCTGGTCGTTGCGTTCGAAAACGTGCCTGATCTTCCCGTCAACGACCAGATGCGCGCGATCGTTGAGTCCGTCGATGGTCAATGGGTATGACTGCCGTGGACCGGGGACGGTGGTGGTGTAGCGAACCACGCCGTGAGAAATGCCGAGTTCTTCGAACGTCAAGGGGTGCCCCGACTCGCGGACTTCGCTCCCGCTGATGGCAACGGCATCCAAGTAGCCGCGAAGTCCCACGGGGGTGCCCGCCGCAACCAGCGGGGTCACCGGCAGGAGTGATTCGGTGAATTCCTCGAGTTCCGGGACTGCGCGGTACTTGGCGATGACCTCGCGGTAGGCATGGAACTTGGGTGTGGGCGCGCCGCGCTCATCCAAGGGGGCATCGTAGTCATAGGAGGTCACGGTCGGTTGGTACCTACCGGTGGTCACCGACTGCGGGGGATCGAAGTTTGCGCCCGCACCGGTGCCGAAGTTTGTTCCGCCGTGGGCCATGTAGAAGTTCACGGACCAGCCGGCGGAGAGCATTTCGTCGAGTGTCTGCGCAGCCTCCTTGGGGTCGCGCGCATGGTGTTCCTCGCCCCAGTGGTCGAACCACCCGTTCCAGAATTCCATGCAGAACAGGGGGTCTTCGGTCCGGTGGCGGCGGAAGCCGGCGAACGCCTTGTTCGTGCCCGACCCGAAATTCGCGGTGGCCGGCACCCCAGGAATCATGCCACCGGTGAGCATGTGGTCTTCGGGGCCGTCGGAGGTGAATAGCGGGACGTCGATGCCTCGCTCAACGAGCGCCTTCTGGACCTGTTCCAAGTAAACGAAGTCGGATCCAAAGGACCCGTACTCATTTTCAACCTGGACCATCGAGATCGGGCCGCCGTGTGTTTCCAGCAACGGAACCATGCGGGGGAGCAGTTCATCAAAGAACGCGGCTACCGCTGCGGTGTAGGCCGCCTGCCGGGTCCGGACCCTGATGCCGGGTTGCGCGGTGAGCCAGGCGGGGAGCCCGCCGTTGTCCCATTCGGCGCAAATGTAGGGCCCCGGTCGCAGGATGACCTTGAGTCCTTCCTCGCCCGCCAACCGGATGAACCGTTCGAGGTCGGCTCCACCTGAGAAGTCGAATTCACCTTGGCGAGGTTCGTGGACGTTCCAAGCAACGTAGGTTTCCACGGAATCCAAGCCCATGAGCCTGAGCCAGTGCAACCTGGTTCGCCACTGTTCGGGATGGGTCCGAAAGTAGTGGAGGGCTCCGCTGATGATCACGTTCTGATACCTCGGTTCTTGCTCGAAACTTCTGCACGTCGTCTGTGAGGCAGAAAGTGGCAGACCACGGAGTCGACGCCGATGAGAAGTGTCCGTTCCGGCGTCCGTGGTCATACGATTGTTATCGATAACAAGAGATTTGGCAATGGGGTCTAGAACTGCAAGTTTCAGTTCAGCGTTTGGCGGTGCTGGAGCGCAGGATCAATTCCGGAACGATAGGACCGGCCTGGCCGGAGGAATGCGTGCCGCCGTGTTCGGACAGTTCGCTGTCCAGCTGGCGCACCGCCTGGCGGCCGATTTCTTCCAATGGCTGGCGGACCGTGGTCAACGGCGGGGCGCAGTACGGGGCCAGTTCAATGTCGTCGATGCCGACCACGGAGATGTCTTCCGGGACCCTGCGGCCGAGTTCCTTGACGGCTGTAATCAGGCCGAAGGCCATTTCGTCGCTTGCCACGAATACTGCAGTGACCTCAGGCATGCGCCCGAGGATCAGGCCCGAGCGGTAGCCGGATTCGGCGCTCCAGTCCCCGAAGAGTTCGGGGGGAACGGGAAGGTTGGCGGCCTCGAGCGCATCCCGCCAGCCCGCGATCCGTGTCTCGGATTCGATCCAGTCCTTGGGGCCGGCAACATGCCAGATGTTGGTGTGTCCGCAGGAGATGAGATGTTCAACGGCAAGGCGTGCGGCCTGGGCCTGGTCGAATGTGACGGCCTGTTCACCCGCGGGCAGCGGGGAATCGATGGCCACCGACGGCACCTCCGCGAGCAGGTTGTCTACCTCCGTGGTGGAGTCCTGCAGGGGGATGGCGGTGATGATTCCGTCGACCCCCTGTGCAACGAGCCTGCTCAGACCTTCCTCAAGCGAGCGGGCGGAGAGATTGGTGATCGATACGAAGGTGACCGAGTATCCGCGGGCGGCGGCCTCTCGCTCGATGCCGACTATCAGCGTCATGCGCGAGTATGAGCTGGTCGAAAGCGTGATCACGCCAATCATGTTGCTGCGTCCGGTCACAAGTGCCCGGGCCGTTGCGTTGCGGCGGTAGCCTAGGCTGCGCGCCGCCTCCTTGACGGACTGGCGGGTTGCCGGCTGGACATTTGGGTGGTCACTGAGAACTCGGGACACGGTCTGCGCGGATACGCCGGCCAGCTGGGCAACGTCGCGCATGGATGGAGCGCGGGACGGTTTCTGGTTCATCGTGTCCTTCATGTCGGGCCGGCATTCATCGGTTACGGATGGCGGGGTTACAAGTTATGCGTCAAGTGACTCTATGTTATGGACGGTGTCCTTGGCCATGAATGACGAAGTGCAGGTAAAACGCGGGAAGATACTTGTTATCGATAACAAGCTGTGGCATTCTGGTTCTCACGCTTGATGTTGCGCGGCTCACATGAGTTCACTCTTGGGGGTGCCCGGGCAGGTTCAGGTGTCGGGGAAACCCCTCGAAGACCCAGCCTTTGATAGTCATTCCGGGCAACACGTTGCCTGGTGGTAGCAAGTGGAGGAAACATGAAAAGCTTCAAGCGATGGGGACTGGCCGCGGCCGGTACTCTTGCGGCGACACTCGCCCTGACGGCCTGCGGCGGCTCCAGCGGAGCACCCGCCACGACAGCGCCTGCGCCTGCTGCGTCAAGCAGCGAGGCCGCCAAGTCCGCCGAATTGACGTTCTGGGGATGGGCCCCGGGCTACGCGGACAGTGTCAAGGCATTCAATGCCTCCCAGTCGGACGTCGTGGTCAAGTACGAAGAGATCCAGCCGGGCTCGCGCGGCGGGTACGAAAAGATGCTCAACGCCGTTCAGGCCGGCAACGCCGCGTGCTTGGGCCAAGTCGGCTACGAAACCCTGACCAGCTTTGCTGCCCAGGGTGCACTCGAGGACGTCACCCAATACGCGACGGCGAACCAGGGCGAGTATGTGGAATCCGCCTGGAACAGCGTCACCGTCGGGGGCAAGGTGTTCGCCGCCCCTGTGGACACCGGCCCCATGGCGATGTACTACAACAAGGAACTCTTCGAGAAGCACAAGATTGCAGTCCCAACCACCTGGGACGAGTACAAGGCCGCCGCAGAGAAGTTGAAGGCCGCCGACCCGAAGGTCAAGATCAGCTCCCCGTATGCGAACTACGACTACGCCGGCATGTCGTGGCAGGCAGGCGCCCCGTGGTTCGGCATCGAGGGCGACAGCTGGAAGGTCTCCATCGATTCGCCGGAGAACAAGAAGGTGGCCGAGTACTGGCAGTCGCTGGTTGATGCAGGCACCATTGCCAAGGCCCCGATGTACGATCCGGCTTGGTTCAAGGGCCTGGGCGACGGTTCCATCGCAACCCTGGTCGGTGCGGTCTGGCAGGCAGGCGTCATCAAGGGCGACGCGGCGGACGGCGCCGGCAAGTGGGCAGTTGCCCCGATGCCGCAGTGGGATGCGGCAAACCCGAAGGTCGGCAACGTCGGAGGCTCCGCGACTGCGGTGCTCAAGGGCTGTGAAACACCCGAGGCAGCGTGGAAGTTCGCAAACTTCCTTTCCACCGATGCAGACACCTACGGCAACCTGATCGACAAGGCTGCTCTTTACCCGGCCGCCAAGGCATTGCTGGACTTGCCGCAGCTGACCAAGGAAGACAAGTACTTCGGGGGCCAGAAGATCTTTGACGTGTTCAAGGAAGAGGCCTTGAAGGTCAACACCGACTGGACCTGGGGCCCGAACATGCCGCTGACAACCACCAAGCTCGATGACGGTTTGAACAAGGCTTGGGCAGGCAACGGAGAACTCGCCGATGCCTTGGCCGAAGCCAACACCGCAACAGTTGAGAACATGAAGAGCCAGGGCATCAACGTCGCTGACTAACCCGATTCCCGTGGCGCCCCAACCGGGGTGCCGCGGGTTTCAGTCGTTACAAAACATCGAAAGGCAGCAACACCCATGAGCGTCGCTTCGACAGCCCGGCCTCGGATAGCCAGGGCAAAAACCAACGGACGCCAGGGGCGAACCGCGGCCCTGCTGCTTGCTCCTTTTGTTGTCATATTCGCGGCAATGTACCTGGCACCGCTGGGGTTCGCCGTCTACCGCAGCCTCTTTGTCCTCAAACGCGACGGGCTGGGGCTCACCGCCCCCACGCTCGCATTCGACCCGATGGCGAACTACCTGAAGGCGTTCGCGGACCCGGTCTTCATCGAATCCCTGGGCAGGGTCCTGCTCTTCGGGGCGGTCCAGGTTCCCGTCATGCTCGGGCTGGCCACAGGGCTGGCGTTGCTGATCGACTCACGCTCGGCACGGGCCAAGGGCTTCTTCCGCCTCACGAGCTTCCTGCCCTATGCGGTGCCCGGCGTCATCGCGGCCCTCATGTGGTCGTTCCTCTATTCCGGAACCTCCAGCCCGATCAATGCGCTGCTGGCTCCGCTCGGCATCGAGATACCCTTCCTGGGCGAAAACATGGTGCTGTGGTCGGTGGCAAACATCGTCACCTGGGGCTGGACCGGCTACAACATGATCATCATCTATTCCGCGCTGCAGTCCATTCCGGGGGAGATCCTCGAAGCGGCCAAGATCGACGGGGCGTCGGCCTGGCGCATTGCCTGGAACATCAAGATTCCGATGGTCCGCCCGGCGATCATCCTCACGGCGGTCTTCTCCATCATCGGCACCGCCCAGCTTTACAACGAGCCCAAGGTGCTGCAAAGCGTCTCCGGCGGGTCCATCGACTCGGCGTTCACGCCGATCATGGCCGCCCAAGCGGCCACGGCCGCGCAGAACTATCCATATGCCGCTGCCATGTCGGTCATCCTTGCGGTGCTCGTCGGCGTCCTTTCCATCACCTTCTTCAAGCTCACGAACAGGGGCTCCGACGCATGAGCGTTCAACTAATCACGGGGAACGAAGCGGAATCCGAGAACGCCGTTGCCGGGCGGGCCGAAACCCGGGGCAAGCCTGCGGGCGGCGGCAGGAACTTCGGGCGTGGAACCGGCAGAAAGGCCCGGGACAACCGCGAAACCTCGTTGGCCAGCCGTCTGACCGTCACCATCGTGCTGGGCTGTTTTGCAGTCTATTTCCTCATTCCAATCTGGTGGCTGCTTGTTGCCGCCTCGAAACCCATGGGCGAGCAGTTCTCCGCACCCGGTTTCTGGTTCAACGGCATGCACATGGGCAGCAACATAGCCGAGCTGCTCTCATCACGCGACGGCATCTTCATGCGCTGGATCCTGAACTCGATCTTCTACGCCGGCGTCGGTGCCATAGTCGGCACGTTGCTGGCCTCGATGGCGGGGTACGCGCTGGCCAAGTACCGCTTCCGCGGGCGCGAAGTCGTCTTCGGCGTGGTTCTTGCGGCGGTGCTGATCCCCAAGATCCTCTTCACCCTGCCGCTGTACCTGATGTTCTCCGAGGTCGGGCTGATCAACAACCCGCTGGCAGTGATCCTGCCCAGCATCGTGAGCCCCTTTGGCGTTTACCTGTCCAGGGTCTTTGCGGCGCAGTCCGTGCCGGACGAGGTCATCGAGGCAGCCCGGCTCGACGGGCTCGGGGAAGTGGGAATCTACTTCCGGATCGGCCTGCGCATGATGACCCCGGCGTTGGTCACGATCTTCCTGTTCAACTTCGTGGAGATCTGGAACAACTACCTGCTGCCGGCGATGGTCATCAACGATTCCTCGCTGCAGCCGGTGACGGTGGGCTTGGTGTCCTGGTTTGCCTCCAACGGCAAGGTTCCGATGTCACTGGTGGTAGTCGGTGCCCTTGTTTCGATCATTCCGCTGGTGCTGCTCTTCCTGTTCCTCCAGCGGTTCTGGAAGGCCGGGCTCACCGCGGGCGCTGTGAAGTAGGAACCAATGAACTCCGGCGGCGCCTGCGGCCCGCCGGGCAACAAAGACGCGGTGCCAGCTGCCCTGGGTGGGGTTGCTGGCACCGCGTCTTTCTGCGTTCAAGATGACGGGCCGTCGTTTCCCCTGGGTGCCAGGCGCCGCCGCGACACCCAAGCGCCCAGGAGAACGCAAGGCCTCCACAGGGCCCGCCAGCCATCGCGCACGGGTTTCCCGTCCGCTCAGGAATCGGCTGCGTGTCTTCGCCGCGGCACGGGCCCGGAGTGACACGCGAAAAGGGACCGGTTGCGAGCAGCCAATATGTGAAATGGCGATGGCAACCGATCCCTCTTCGCGGAACGGCAGGTGGATTCCTAGTCGGCGATCTCCACGTGGGTGGGATCGAGCACGCGCTTGAGGAAGTCCTGGGTGCGCGGCTGCTGAGGGTTGCCGATGACGTCCTTGGCGTGTCCCTGCTCGACGACTACGCCGCCGTCCATGAAGATCACCCGGTCGGCGACCTCCTTGGCGAAGGACATCTCGTGGGTTACCACCAACATGGTCATGCCGGCCTTGGCCAGCGAGCGCATGATGGCCAGGACCTCGCCGACCGTTTCCGGGTCGAGTGCGGAGGTCGGTTCGTCGAAGAGCATCAGCGTCGGGTCCATGGACAGGGCTCGGGCGATGGCCACGCGCTGCTGCTGGCCGCCGGAGAGCTGGTCCGGGTAACGGTCGCCGAAGTCTCCCAGGCCCACGCGGGTCAGGTTCTTCTGAGCCACTTCCTTAGCCTGCGACGTGGGGCGCTTCAGGACCTTGGTCTGAGCCACGGTGCAGTTCTGCGTCACCGTCAGATGCGGGAAGAGATTGAATTGCTGGAAGACCATGCCAACTTTCTGGCGCATTTTGTCCAGATCTACATCCAGGTCAGTGGCTTCGAAGCCACCCACGTGTATGGTGCCGGCGTTGGGCTGTTCCAGCAGGTTCACACAGCGCAGCAGCGTGGATTTGCCCGAACCCGAAGGGCCGATCAGGCAAACGACTTCGCCGGGCTTTACCTCCAGATCGATGCCTTTGAGTACTTCGTTGTTCCCGTAGGACTTGCGCAGGCCAACGATGCTCACTCCGGCAGCCTTGAAAGAGGATTGGTTTTGCTTGGTGTCGCTCATGACTCTTATGCCTATCGCTTCGTCCGTGCGGAACGGGATTCAAACTTCCGAGCAATCAGGCTCAGTGGAATGGTGATCACCAGGTACAAGGTGCCCGCCACGATCAATGGTGTGATTCCAGCACCCAAGGAGGTTAGCCCATCGCGACCGATCTTTGTCATCTCGTATTGCGCCATGCTTGCACCAAGAATGAAGGCGAGTGATGAGTCCTTGGTCAACAGAATGACTTCGTTGGTCAACGGGGGCAGCACGATCTTGAACGCCTGCGGAATCACGATGGTGATCATGGCTCGCCATGCCGGCATGCCTAGCGAGCGGGCGGCCTCGATTTGTCCCTTGGGAACGGCTTGCAAACCGGCACGCAGCGTTTCGGCAATGTAGGCGGCCGAGACCAAACCGAGGGAAACCATGACGATGACCGGTTGGGGCCACTGGGTTCCGGGGAATGCCGTGGGCACGCCGTAGCCGAAGGTGATCAAGACCAGGATCGCAGGAATTCCACGGAAGAATTCAATGAACCCTGTGGCAAACCAGCGGTACGGGGCAAAGCTGGCCATCTTCATCAGCGCAAGTATCAGACCGAGTGTCAAGCCGAAGGCGAAGGAAATGGCCGTGTAGAAGATAGTGTTCTTGAGGCCTACCGTGATCAAATCGGGGAAGATCGGCCCCAACTTGTCGAAGGCGAAGAATTGTTCGTTGAGAGTCTTCCAATTCACTTGCACCAGCACGGCCACGATGAGGGCCACGAAGATGACAATCTGGATGATCTTACTAAGTCGGGCGCGTTGACGGGTTGTCATTGCCATGGCGTTTAAGCCTTCCGTGAAAGGTGGCGAGGCCCCGGTTCCGTTCGGGAGCCAGGGCCTCGCCTGAATGCTTGCATCAAATGAGAATGACGTTAGTTGGTGGAACCGAACCAAGTCTCGGTGAACTTGGCCAGCGAACCGTCATCCGTGAGACGCTTCAGCGTCGCATTGACGCTGTCGAGCATGGCGGTTGCTCCCTTGGGAACTGCAACGCCAAGCTGTTCGCCGGTCTTGAAATCAGCGACGCGCTTGAGCGTCGGATCATCCTTGATGGCGTAGCCCAGGACGGACTGGTTGCCCAGCGTTGCGACCGTGGTGCCGGCCTTAAGGGAAGCGATCTGCAGGCCCGAGTCTTCATAGCCGGTGGCATCGAGGCCGTTTTCCTTCGCGAACTTCGCACCGGTGGTCGCCTGCTGGACGCCGACCTTCTTGCCCTTGGCGGACTCGATGTCGGTGATCCCGGAGCCTTCCTTGGCAACCAGAGTCAAATCGTCATCCATGTAGGGAGTGGAGAAGTCCATGTTGCCCTTGCGGGCTTCGGTGATGGACAGCGAGGAGATAGCGATGTCGCACTGGGTCTTGAACAGGCCCGATTCGATGGCATCAAAGCTGGAGTCGATCACGTTGAGTTCGAGCTTGAGGTCCTTGGCGATCTCCGCGGCAATGTCCATGTCGAAACCGACATTCTTGCCATCCTTGACGAATTCGAAAGGCTCGTACGGAATATCGGAGCAAACGGTGAGCTTGCCTTCGTTGATGAGTTTGACGGCGTTGGCGTCAGCCGGCGAGGACGCTGCCGGCGTGTTGCTGCTTCCGCACGCGGTCAGTGCGAGGGCGCCAACGGCAGCCACGGTCAGGGATTTGAGTACGGTGGTGGTGATCCGCATTGAGTGTGGTCCTTCTCTAGGTAATCGCTCGCAGGCTTGCGTCGATGATTATTCTAACCGTCCGAGCCCCAAGTAATGAGATGTGCATCACAGGCTACATTCATTTTCTATGGGTAAACAAGTTCAGACGATCATTTGCGAAAAGTGACCACAAAACGTTACCTAAATACCCAGTGCCTCCCGCATGGGGCGCATCTTGGCCCAGGACTCCGCCAGCTCCGCGGCGGGATCGGAAGCGGAAACAATGCCACACCCGGCGTAGAGCCTAATGGAGGTGGGGGATTCGATGACTCCGCCACGCAGCGCGATGCCGAATTCCCCATTGCCGCGGGTGTCGATCCAACCAACGGGCCCGGCATAGGGGCCGCGGTCCATACCCTCGATTTCTCGCAGGGTGCGGCCGGCTTCCTTGGTGGGGGTTCCGCACACCGCGGCCGTCGGGTGGAATGCCTCGGCAAGGTCCAGCGCCGATGGAACGCTGCCGTCCGCACGGCGGGACAGCGATGCTTTGACGTCCGAGGCGAGGTGCCAGACATTGGGCAGCTGCAAGACGAACGGCTCGGCGGGTGCATCCATGCCGGAGGCCAGCGGGCCGAGCTGTTCGGTCAGGGAATCGATGGCCAGCTGGTGCTCGTGGCGCTGCTTCTCGTCCTCGACCAGCATCCGGTGCGCGTAGCCGGAATCCCCGGCGGGCGCGCTGGCGCGGTCAAGGGTGCCCGCCAGGACGCGCGCCTCGGCGATGTCGCCGCGCACCCGGACCAGCATTTCCGGGGTGGCGCCGATCAGGCCATCCACCGAGTAGGTCCAGCAATCGGCGTAGCGCAGTGCAAGCTGGCGCAACACTTGGGCCACTGCGATCGGCGTCGCGAGCTCGGCCACCGCATCGCGGGCCAGCACCAGCTTGGTGACCTGCCCGGATTCGATCGCGGCAACGCCCTTGCGCACCGAGTCCATGTACTCGTCCTCGGTGATCTGGCCGGCCACCAGCCGGTCCACGCCGGAACCGAGCTCGTGCTCCACCGAGTAGTCATCCAGCAGCATCGCCAGTTCGGCCTCGGCCGCCTCGAGGCTCAGCTCCGCCTCCGGGTCGGCGACCGTGTAGGTGATCCAGCTGCAGGCTTCGTCCCTGCCCACCACGATTTTCGGCACGATCATGCGCGAGGCATAGGTGCTGGAGAAGGAAAAGGCGAAGGCGCCGAAGGCGATCAGGCCCGTTCCGGGGATTTCCAGCGGATCCTCGATGCCGGCCGCCGCCGTGACCTTGTTCCACCAGTCGCGGGCCAGCGCGAAGCGCTCCGGGCCGGTCGATTCGAACCGTGCAACCTGGCCGAAGCCGATGACTCCCTCGCCGCGGCGGGCCCACATCAGTGAATCGTCGCGGGTGGCGTAGTCAAGAAGTCCGTGCTCGCTCATCGCCGGGCGTTTGATGGTGAGGCTGCGCAGCTGCGGCACCGGGGTTGGCGTTTGCGGTCCCGTACCGGCGGAAAGTTGGGAAGTCATGATGAGCTAAGCCTACCGCCGCCGGGGTGCGCGCCGGACTCTCAAGTGGCCCTGCTCACCAGGACACTCGGGTGCCGTATTTTCACGTTGCCGCCGAACTTTGCGACAATGAAACAATGAGCCGCGCATCGCTGGAAAAGCACACAGAAGAAGTCCAAGCAATGTTTGACGACGTTGCCCCGCGTTATGACGTGGTCAATGACATTCTTTCCCTGGGGCAGACCCGCCGCTGGCGCAAGATCGTGTTCGACGCTGTCGGTGCCAAGCCCGGCCAGCGTGTCCTGGACCTGGCTGCCGGCACCGGCACTTCCTCCGAGCCGTTCGCCGATGCAGGCATCGGCGTCGTTGCCTGCGACTTCTCGCAGGGCATGCTCAAGGTCGGCAAGCGCCGCCGCCCGGACATCGACTTTGTCGCCGGCGACGCCACCAACCTTCCCTTCGATGACAACAGCTTCGACGCGGCGACGATCAGCTTCGGCCTGCGCAACGTGAACGAGCCGAAGAAGGCCCTGGCCGAGATGCTGCGGGTTACCAAGCCCGGCGGCACCCTGGTGATCGCCGAATTCTCGCACCCGACGTTTGCGCCGTTCCGCACCGTGTACACCGAGTACCTGATGAAGGCGCTTCCGCCGATCGCCAGGAAGGTCTCCTCGAACCCGGCGGCCTACGTGTACCTCGCCGAATCCATCCGCGCCTGGCCGAACCAGGACGGCCTTGCCGCCTGGATCGACGAGTCGGGCTGGGATTCGTGCCGCTACCGCAACCTCAGCGGCGGCATCGTGGCCGTGCACCGCGCCACCAAACCGCTGGTCTAGACACAACGCAGGCAGGTTGCCCGGGCGCTAAACGCCGGGCAACCTGCCGCGAGTCGCCCGCCTTGGCCGTGCTCGGGCCGAATGGCGATAGAGTGAAGCCTGTACTTGAGCAGCTGGTACCTACCGACCAGCAACCAGAATCGGCCACGTGCCGCGGCTGGAACCGACCGTCGAGAGATAGTAAGTCTTAGAACTGTGACCGATTCCCAGACCAACTGGACCGCTGCCGGACACGGCGTGCACGATTCCTTCGATCTGAACCCGGAGACCAGCGTGCTGGCCGCCGCGGTGAACCTGCCCGGCGGTTTTTCGCTGATCGCCCAGGACCCGGAGTTTGGCCCGGCCATCGCCACCGGCCTGGCCAAGGTGGAGAAGCTGTTGCGCGACGCGATCGCGAACTCCGATCCCTTGATCGATGCGACAAGCCGCCACCTCGTGGAGGCCGGCGGCAAGCGGATCCGTCCGCTGCTGGTGGTCCTGACCTCGCTGTTGGGCGACGGCGTGACCGAAGAGGTCATCAAGGCCGCGGCCATTGTCGAGCTGACCCACCTTGCCACGCTCTACCACGATGACGTGATGGATTCGGCGCCGCTGCGCCGCGGGGCGCCCACCGCACACGAGGTGTGGGGCAACTCCGTTGCCATCCTCACCGGCGACCTGATCTTCGCCCGGGCCTCGGTCATCGGTGCCGAGCTGGGCCCCGAGGCCGTCTCGATGCAGGCGCGCACCTTTGAGCGACTGTGCTTGGGCCAGCTGCACGAATCTGTGGGGCCGCGCGACGGCGACGACCCGATCGAACACCACCTCAGCGTCATCGCCGACAAGACCGCATCGCTGCTGGCAACCTCCGGCGCCTTCGGCGCGCTCTTCGGCGGCGTCCCGGAATACGTGGAGATCCTGCGCACCTACGGCGAAAAGGTCGGCGTTGCCTTCCAGGTCGCCGACGATGTCATCGACGTGACGGGCGCTCAGGTCCGTTCGGGCAAGACCCCCGGCACGGACCTGCGCGAAGGCGTCCCGACGCTGCCGGTCCTGCTGATGCGCGATGCCGCCGCGGCGGGCGACGCCGAGGCGGCCCGCGTGCTGGCGATTGTCGACGGGGACCTGACCGAGGACGCGGCACTGGCCCTTGCCGTCGAGGCCGTGGCCGGCAACCCCGCCACTGCCGAGGCCTGGGCCGTTGCGCGGCGCTGGGCCGACGAGGCTGTGGCCGTGTTGGCACCGCTTCCGGAAGGACCTGTCAAGGAATCGCTGGCGGCCTTTGCCGACGCAGTGGTCACCCGAGAGGTCTAAGCGAAAACCTAAACGAGGAACCTTTCGGGGTACTCGCCCCAAAGGTTTGCATCACTCAGGGCCGCCCGCAACTGGGCGGCCTTTTGTGCGCGCTCGGCAACCGGGACGCGGTGCCGCAGGTGCCTGTAGAGGTCGTCGTCGCTGAAGCGAGGAAACACGTGCTGGTGGTAGTGCCAGACGTGCTGGTTGCCGGCGGGCTCGTTGTGCTGCCTGGTGCTGGTGCCCTCGGGGGACCACGCGTGTTTCATGGCCAGTGCGATGCGCCGGGTCTCGAACATGATTTCCGCAGCGACCTTTTCGGGCAGGTCGTAGAGCGCCTCGTGGTGCGCGGCGGGAATGACCATGGCATGGCCGCCGTGGGGGCCGAACCCGTCGCAGGCCATGATGACGGCGATGTGTTCGGTCCGGTAGATCAGGTCGGTCGGCGCACAGAGGTTGTCCTGGGAAAACTCAACGCCGGCCAGGAGCTCGCAAAAAGGGCATCGGTAATCTTCCGGTGCGTGCGATTTCCATAGCCGGCGCATGGGGGTGGTTGACCCGGGGGTTAGTTGTTCAGCTCGGGGGAGAGCTCGTTGAATACCCAGGTGAACATGTCAAGGACGTATTCGCTGAAGGTGCCCTCTTCGCTCTTCCAGGTGCCGCGGGCGTTCTGGCGGCGGTAGACGATCGGGTCCGGCACTTCGAGCTGGTCAAGGCGGAAGCCCCAGACGTACTTTTCTTCCTCGTCCTCAAGGAAGAGCAAGTAGCCGTCTTCGACCTCGAGCTCGTCCGGGTCGAAGAAGTAGTGGTACGCCTCCATCAGATCTTCGCAGCCACCCAGTGCCAGGTAGAACTCGCGCAGGACCAAGGGCAACTGGACGGGAAGCGTGCCGAGCGCTTCATCGAGCTCGGCGTCGGTCAAGCCGTCTTCTTTTTGCCACTCGTCCTCGAGGTACAACGGAACCAGTGAACGGAACTTCTCAAGGAACATTTCAGCCATGTTCCCCATTCTATCCGGAGCGATTCTAAGTAATGTCCTTGGCGGTCAACGCAAGCCACAATTGCACCCGGTCGGCGGTGGTTGTCGGGTCGTAGCCGCTGAGCTCGCTGATCTGTTGGAGCCGGTATCGCACGGTATTGCGGTGCAATCCAAGGGTTTCGGCCACAGCGCCGACGCTGCCGTCCAATTCCAGGTAGTGACGCAACGTACCCAGCAACTCCGCCGAATGTTTCTTGTCGAAGGCTTCCAGCGGCCCTAGCGCCTCCTGTGCCAGCGCCTGCAGCGGGACATCGCGCGCCGCAAGCAGCAGCGAGGTGAGCGAGAGCCTGGACGGGGTGTTGATGCGTTCGCCGTGGCGCAGGGCCTCGAGCGCCTCGAAGAAGCTCCAACGCAGGCCGTTGGCCTGGGCATAGTCCCCGCCGAAACTCACGCGGGCGGTAATGCCAGCCCCGTCCAGGTACCCGTCGAGCTGGGCCGCGAACTTTGCGGCATGGCTGCCATTCACCACCAGGGCGAGCCGGTCATCCACAATGGCAGAGGCCTCATGTTCCAGCTCCGGCGGGATGGGCAGGGTCCGCAACGCCTTTTCATGCCCCGCGGACGCATGCACCAACACGACCGAATGCGGTCGGTTCACGGTGATCCCGATTCCCTGCAAGCGGGCGGTCGCCTCGGTGGCGCTGAGGTTCCCGGCGATCAGGTCCGAAAATGCCTGGCCCGCGACCAAGCGGTTGGATTCACGCAGCCTGGCCTGGTTTGCCAGCTCCAGCCCGATCAGTCCCTGGGCGTAGTCGACCAATCCATCCCGGGTGTACGGCTCGGCCAGGTAAAGCGTGCACCTGTCCTTCAGCCCGGTGGCGATGGGAACCGGATGCCATTTCTCCGTACCCAGTTCCGGGCCGTGCACCCTGGCCCCGAACTGGGTCAGCGAGACCGCGGTGCCGAGCATGCGCGAGAGCTCGCGCAGCATTGCACGCAATCCGCCCGTGAGCAGCGTGGACGCCAGTTGCTGGTGACCCTTGAGGAGGCGTTCGAGGCGTGCCAGGTGGTCGGCGTTCAGCGTATCGGCAATCAACTTGGTGATTGCCACAAACGGGGTTTCGTAGGGGACCTCGAACACCGGCAGGCCGAGCTCGGTGGCCTTGCGGATGACCGCCGCCGGAACGCTGCGGTGGCTCAGCCCCGTCCCGTAGCCCAGGGCCAGGGCGCCCGCGCCGTGAACGGTCTCCACGAAGGCCTGCTGGTTGGCGATCGTGGTTTGCCGCAGGCCCGTGGTCAGCACGATCTCCCCGCCGCTCAGGAAGGGGGACGGGTCGCGTAGTTCCGTGACTGCCGCCCACTCGATCGGAATGTCTCCCGCCGCCGAAATATCGGTCAGTGCGCGCAGGGAGAGTGCGGGGGACCCGAGGAGTCGCGACAAGGTGATGGCCATGCACCAATTCTATGGAGTTTTTTGTGCACTCGTACGACCAATCGTTCTTCGGGTTGGTCAGAATGCGTCCTTGGTCACGGGACGTACGTCACTTATGGGTAAAGTAGTCCGATGACCACTGCACCAACAGGCCGGGGCGGAAAAACCGCGCCGGTTCCTCGTGAGACATTCTCGTCTCGAAAACTCTTCATTCTTTCGGCCATCGGCTCCGCCGTTGGGCTGGGCAACATCTGGCGTTTCCCCTATGTTGCCTACGACAACGGTGGCGGGGCCTTCCTGATCCCGTACCTCGTGGCACTGCTGTGCGCGGGCATCCCGTTGCTCTTCCTGGACTACTCGGTTGGCCACCGCGGACGCGGCTCCGCCCCGCTGTCGTACCGCCGACTCAACCGTGCGGCCGAACCGCTTGGCTGGTGGCAAGTCCTGATCTGCTTCGTCATCGCGATCTACTACGCGGCAATCATTGCCTGGGCCGCCATGTACACCTGGTTCTCGGTGACCAAGGCCTGGGGGAGTGACGCGGAGGCATTCTTCTTCAACGACTTCCTCAAGATGGCGCCGGACGCAGGGCTGTCCTTCGACTTCGTTTCCAACGTCTTCTTCCCGATGTTTGCCGTCTGGGTCGTGGCAATCGTTATCATGGTCGCCGGCGTGAACAAGGGCATTTCGCGTGCAAACGCGATCTTCCTGCCGCTGCTGGTTGTCATGTTCGTGATCCTGGTGATCCAGGCCGTATTGCTCCCCGGCGCGATGGAAGGCCTGAACGCCTTCTTCACCCCGAACTGGGAAGCGCTGCAGGACCCGGGCGTGTGGGCGGCGGCCTTCGGCCACATCTTCTTCTCCCTGTCCGTGGCCTTCGGCATCATGGTCACCTACTCTTCCTACCTGAAGCGCAAGACCGACCTGACCGGCTCGGGCATGGTTGTCGCGTTCGCCAACTCCGGGTTCGAGATCCTCGCCGGCATCGGCGTCTTCGCCGCGCTCGGCTTCATGGCGGCAGCCTCCGGCACCGCGGTGTCCGAGGTGGCAAGCGGCGGCATCGGACTGGCCTTCATCGCCTTCCCGACCATCGTCTCCGAGGCGCCGTTCGGCGCGATCCTCGGCGTGCTGTTCTTCGGCTCGCTGGTCTTTGCGGGACTGACCTCCTTGATCTCGATCCTTGAGGTCATCGTCGCGGCATTCCAGGACAAGCTGGGCTGGAGCCGCAAGTCGGCAACGCTGATTGTCACGATCCCGATCGCGCTGGTTTCGATGGTGCTCTTCCCGACCACCACGGGCCTGCAGCTGTTGGACACCTCTGATGCGTTCGTCAACCAGTTCGGCATCCTTGCCTGTGCACTTGTCACGGTCATCGTGCTGAGCGCCGGGCTGACCGCGCTGCCGGGCCTGCAGAAGCACATGAACCGCACCTCGTCGATCAAGATGGGCACAGTTTGGCGCATTCTCGTCGGCGGCATTGCACCCGTGGCCCTTGGCTACATGCTGATCAACGAAATCCAGAGCAAGAGCGCCGAACAGTACTCCGGCTACCCGGCGTGGTTCAACGGGGTCTTCGGCTGGGGCATGGTGGGCGCGCTGATCATCGGCGCCCTGTTGCTCTCGATGATCCCGTGGAGCGAGAAATCCAAGCTCCATGACCCGGAATACGACGAATTCGAGGCCGAACTTGCGGCCGACGAAGCAGCAGAGGAGCTGAAGGCATGACCCCGGTAGCCATCACCATGATGATCATTGCCATGGTCACCGTCTGGGGAGGCCTCGCCCTTTCCATGTGGAACCTGGCCCGCCACCCCGAGGACGAGGGGCACCTTCCCGAGGAAATGCCCCACGAGCTGTAAGGCGTCCACGCCCCGAGCTGCGTGAAAGCAACGCGGCGGTCCGCGCCAGTCCGGTAATCCCGGTCGGGTGCGGGCCGTCTTTTTCGTTAAACGGCCCCCGCAAACTTCTGTGCACATGCACTGTGAAATTCCGGGACTACTGTGCCAATTTCACTAGCGGGTATTCTCACCCGCACATAGGCTTCATGAAAGTACACAACACCAACACACCGGTTTCCTTTGTGCGTGCCCAAGTTCCTGCCCGATGGCGCAGGACGAGGGGTCCCAAACCGCAAGGGCCGGGAAAGGAATGAGCGTTCATGGACGTCACTTACCGCATTGAACAGAAGCGCCAGATCAACGGTGCCTTCCCTGGACCGAAGTCCGTCGAATTGGCAGCACGCCGTACGGCAGCCGTGGCCCTGGGCGTGGCTTCCTCGCTCCCGGTCTACGTTGCCGACGCCGATGGCGGCGTGATCGTCGACGTCGACGGCAACTCCATCATCGACCTGGGCTCGGGCATTGCGGTAACCAGCGTGGGCGCCTCCAACGAGCGCGTTGCTGCGGCCGTCGCGGCCCAGGCAGCACACTTCACCCACACCTGCTTCATGGTGACCCCGTACGAGGGCTACGTCGAGCTGGCCGAAAAGCTTGCCGAAATCACCCCGGGCACCCACGCGAAGAAGGCCGTCTTCTTCAACTCCGGTTCTGAAGCCGTCGAGAACGCCATCAAGGTCGCCCGCGTGGCCACCGGCCGCACCGCCGTCGTCGCCTTCGACCACGCCTACCACGGCCGCACCAACCTGACCATGGGCCTGACCGCCAAGGCTGCACCGTACAAGCGCGGATTCGGCCCGCTGGCCTCGGAAATCTACCGCATGCCGATGAGCTACCCGTTCCGCGAAGAGAACCCGAACATCTCCGGCAAGGAAGCCGCCGAGCGCGCCATCCTGGCCATGGAGAAGCAGATCGGCGGCGACCAGATCGCGGCCATCATTATCGAGCCGATCCAGGGTGAGGGCGGCTTCATCGTTCCCGCCGCCGGCTTCCTGCCGCGCATCGCCGAATGGGCCAAGGAGCAGGGCATCGTCTTCGTGGCCGACGAAGTGCAGGCCGGCTTCTGCCGCGCCGGCGCCTGGTTCGCCTCCGACGTCGAGGGCATCACCCCTGACATCATCACCGTTGCCAAGGGCATCGCCGGCGGCATGCCGCTCTCGGGCATCGTCGGCCGCGCCGACCTGCTCGACTCGGTCCACCCGGGCGGCCTGGGCGGCACCTACGGCGGCAACCCGGTTGCCGTTGCAGCTGCTCTCGAGACCATCAAGTTCATGGAAGAGCAGGACCTCGCCGGCCGCGCCCGCGAGATCGAAGAGCAGTTCTTCACTCGCATGCGCAAGATCCAGTCCGAGGTTTCGGTCATCGGCGACATCCGCGGCCGTGGCGCCATGGTTGCCATCGAGCTGGTCAAGGCCGGCGGCACCGAGCCGGACGCCGACATCACCAAGAAGATCGCTGCCGACTGCTTGGCTGCAGGCGTCCTGATCCTCACCTGCGGCACCTACGGCAACGTCATCCGCCTGCTGCCTCCGCTGGTCATCAGCGACGAGCTGCTTGCAGACGCATTCGACGTGCTGGAAGCCGCCATCCGTGCCAACGTCTAGTCGTTGCTAGACGCATAGCCAAGAAAGGGGCTGGAAGTTGTTCAGGGCTTTGGACAGCTACCAGCCCCTTTCTTCATGCCCGGGAAACGGGCAGGAAACGGGAACCAAGCGGGACTGCGTGCGGTTAGCGCTTTTCGGCGGGAGACTCGACGGAGGCATCCCGCGGGGGAACGGTCTTCGCCGACTCGGCCGGTGCCGCATCGGGCCGGGCATTCACGGCCACGGCGGCCCGCGCGGCGCGGTCGCGTCGCGGCTGGGTGGCCATGTCGATGCACAGCAGGATCACGGCGACCCAGACCAGGCAGAAGCCGACCAGGCGTTCGGGCGGCATCGGTTCGTGGAACACCGTCAGTGCCACGATGAACTGCAGGATCGGTGCCAGGAACTGCAGGGTGCCGAGCGTCGTCAACGGCAGGCGGCGCGCCGAGGCGCCGAAGAGCAGCAACGGCACGGCGGTGATGACGCCGCTGGCGACCATCAGCCAGAAGTGCGCGGGGCCGGCGGAGAGCACGGTGTCCTGGTTTTGGGCGATGAGCCAGGCCATGAACCCCAGGGCGGGAATGGTCAGGATCGCGGTCTCCATGCTCAGCGAGGTCAGTGCCGTGGCCGTGCGGCCCACCCGGTTCTTCACGAACCCGTAGAAGCCGAACGAGAATGCCAGGGTCAGGGCGATGTACGGGACGCTGCCGTACGCGAAGGTCAGCGTGAGCACCGTCGCCAGGCCGAACCCCATGGCGATCCACTGGAGCGGGCGCAGCCGCTCCTTGAGGAAGATGACGCCCAGTGCCGTGGAAACCAGGGGGTTGATGAAGTATCCCAGCGAGGCCTCGACCGCGTGGCCGTTGAGGACCGCGAAGGTGTAGGTCAACCAGTTGATCGCAATGAGCACTGAGGCCACGGTCAGCCGGATCATGGCCCGCCTGTCGCGGCCCAGCGCGAACAGCTGGTGCCAGTTCCGGGTGACGCTCAGCAGGATGGCGCAGAACACCAGCGACCAGACGATCCGGTTGGCGACGATTTCCATCGGCGAGGCAATGCCGATCGTCAGGAAGTACAGCGGCAGCAGACCCCACAAGCCGTACGCTGTCAGCCCCTGTATCAAGCCGGTGCTTCGTTCGGACGTCGGTGAGACCCCGGCGGCCGTACTCGTGGATTTGGGGGTACTCGTTTGGGTCATGACTGACTCAACAGGGAAAACATTGATTCCATTCCGTGCTGCCGTGCAAAGCAACAAAAAGTTCGGACATTTTCGTGGGCGGCAAAAGGGTTGCTGACTAGCGACAACAGGCTTCTTGGACGGCAGCGCGAGCCGAGGCGAAACTACCCACACTTCAGCCTACAGCCCCGACCTTCGGCCACGGCGACGTGGCCCGCACCCCCAACCCCGCATCCCGGCCCGGAAAACGCCGCACGGGAACGTGAGCATGGGCACAACGGTTCCCACTTGGGCGCCAATCCCAATTAGACTAGGTAGCTGTGCACTATTTTGCGCGCCCGTGTACATCCTCCGGAAGGAACCCCTCGTGTCCGATTCAGCAGTACGTCCGCTCCGTGTCGCCATCATCGGGGCGGGTCCGGCCGGCGTCTATGCTGCCGACATCCTCACCAAGGCAGAACGCGAGTTCGAGGTCAGCATCGACCTGCTCGACGCCTACCCGGCGCCCTACGGCCTGATCCGCTACGGCGTGGCCCCGGACCACCCGCGCATCAAGGGAATCGTCAACGCCCTGCACAAGGTGCTTGACCGCGGCGACATCCGCTTCCTCGGCAACGTGACCTACGGCCGCGACCTGACCCTGAGCGACATCCGCGACATGTACGACGCGGTCATCTTCGCCACCGGCGCCATCAAGGACGCCGACATGAACATCCCGGGCATCGACCTTGAGGGTTCCTACGGCGCCGCGGACTTCGTCTCCTGGTACGACGGCCAGCCCGACGTGCCGCGCACCTGGCCGCTGGAGGCCAAGGAAATCGCGGTGCTGGGCAACGGCAACGTGGCGCTGGACGTGGCACGCGTGCTCTCCAAGCATGCCGAGGACCTGCTGGTCACCGAGATCCCGGAGAACGTCTTTGAGGGCCTGAAGGATTCGCCCGTCACCGACGTGCACATCTTCGGCCGCCGCGGCCCGGCCCAGGTGAAGTTCACCCCGCTGGAATTGCGCGAACTGAGCCACAGCCGCGACGTCGACATCGTGCTTTACCCGGAGGACTTCGAGTTCGACGAGGCCTCCGACGCCCTGATCAAGTCCAACAACCAGGTCAAGACCATGGTCAACACGTTGACCAACTGGATCGTCGAGGAGCAGGACACCGGCGCCTCCCGCCGCCTGCACCTGCACTTCCTGCACAACCCCGTCGAGGTCATCGGCGAGGACGGCAAGGTCGCCGGCATCAAGTTCGAGCGCCAGGAACTCGACGGCACCGGCAACGTCCGCGGCACCGGCGAATTCATCGACTACCCGGTCCAGGCCGTGTACCGCGCCATCGGCTACTTCGGCTCCGAGCTCGCCGAGCTCGAGTTCGACGAAAAGCGCGGGGTCATCCCCAACGCCGGCGGCCGCGTGCTGGATGCCCAGGGAGCACACGTTCCGGGCCTCTACGCCACCGGCTGGATCAAGCGCGGCCCGGTAGGCCTGATCGGCCACACCAAGGGCGACGCCCTGGAAACCATCGGCAACCTGCTCGAGGACCGCATGGCCCTGCCGCCCGCAGCGAACCCGAGCGAGGACGCAATCATCGAATTGCTGCAGTCCCGCGGCGTTGAATTCACCACCTGGGAAGGGTGGAAAAAGCTCGACGCACACGAGATCGCGCTCGGTGCGGCGGCAAGCCCGACCGAAACCTCGGTGGGCCCGGTGGAGCGCGCCCGCATCAAGGTCGTGGACCGCGATGAGATGGTCAAGATCTCCCGCGACGAGATGGCCGAGAGCTCCCGCGACTAGCCCCACCCCCCCCAGGCAACCGATGCCCGCGTCCTCGAACGGTCGAGGACGCGGGCATTTGCCTTGTCCGGGGATTGCCGGGTCCGGTGCCCAATCGGCCAGCGGCGGGGAAACGACGAAGGGCCCCGCACTCCCGGTGGAGTGTGGGACCCTTCGCTTGCTCGGCTAGGTGCCGGTCAAGCCCGCGGTGCGGGACTTAGACGGCTGCCGCGTCGTTCATGCTTGCTGCGTAGGCGTCGCGCAGGATCTGGCCGAGGTTCGCATCGACGTTCGTCCAGTACTGGAAGAAGCCTTCGCGGATGGACTCGATGGTGATGCCCTGGCACTGACCCAGCAGGGTTGCGTGGAAGCGTTCCTTGGACTCAGCGTCGTAGACCTCGCGGTACAGGGTACCGGCCTGGCCGAAGTCGTCGTCTTCCGAACGCAGGGTCTGTGCCGCGCGGACCAGCTCGCCGTCGGTCTCCCAGCCGCCTTCACCGGCGCGCTCTGCATCGGCAGACGGGCCGCCGAAGGAGTTCGGGGTGTAGACGCGGGCTTCCGGTGCGTTGAACAGGTACTGCATGGCACCTTCGTGCATGTAGTTGTTCACCTTGGCGGCGTGCGGCTGGTTGACCGGCAACTGGTTGTAGTTGGTGCCGATGCGGTTGCGCTGTGCATCCGGGTAGGAGAACACGCGGGCCATCAGCATCTTGTCGGGGCTGATGTCGATGCCCGGAACCAGGTTCGACGGGGAGAACGCTGCCTGCTCGATCTCGGCGAAGAAGTTGCGCGGGTTGCGGTTCAACGTGAAGTGGCCAACCGGGATCAGCGGGTAGTCCGCGTGCGGCCAGACCTTGGTCATGTCGAACGGGTTGAAGCGGTAGGTCTTGCCCTCTTCGTACGGCATGACCTGGACCTTGACGTCCCAGGTCGGGAAGTTGCCGGCCTCGATGTTGTCGAACAGGTCGCGACGGTAGAAGTCGGCGTCCGAGCCTGCAAGCCTCTCGGCTTCCTCGGCGCCCATGTTGTGGACACCCTGGCGGGAGATGAAGTGGTACTTCACCCAGAAACGCTCGCCCTCGGCGTTGATCCACTGGTAGGTGTGCGAGCCGTAGCCGTTGAGTTCACGCCAGGAGCGGGACAGGCCGCGATCGCCCATCAGGTAGGTCACCTGGTGTGCGGACTCGGGGGAGTGGGTCCAGAAGTCCCACTGCATGTCGCCGTCGCGCAGGCCGGAAGCTCCCATGCGCTTCTGCGAGTGGATGAAGTCCGGGAACTTGATGCCGTCGCGGATGAAGAAGACCGGGGTGTTGTTGCCTACGACGTCGTAGTTGCCCTCGGTGGTGTAGAAGCGAAGTGCGAAACCACGCACGTCGCGCCAGGTGTCGGGGGAGCCCTGCTCGCCGGCGACCGAGGAGAAGCGCAGCAGCGTCTCGGAGGTGGCGCCCGGCTGGAAGACCGCGGCACGGGTGTACTTGGAAACGTCTTCGGTGACGAAGAATTCACCGAATGCTCCACCGCCCTTTGCGTGCGGGTTGCGCTCCGGCACGCGCTCGCGGTTGAACGCTGCCAGCTTTTCGACGAGGTAACGGTCGTGCAGGGCGGTGATGCCGTCCGGGCCGCTGGTCAGCGAGTGCGCGTCGCTGGCGACCGGGGCACCGGACTGGGTGGTGGTGAAGTTCTCGCTCAAGAGAGACTCTCCTTCTGTGTGGGTTGGTAACTCTGCGGGGGCAACGGGGTTGCTCTAGGAATCCGCTGCTTTCCTGCAGTCTTCACAGATGCCCTGGTAAAGGACATCGGCAATCTGGATGACCATGCCGTGGTTGTCCGAGGGGGTCAGGCAGGGAGCGTGGCCCACCGCGCAGTCCACGTCCTCGACCCGGCCGCAACCGGTACAGATGGCATGGTGGTGGTTGTCATTCACGCGGGTTTCATAGAGCGCCGCGGAATGAGGGGGAGTGAACCTGCGCAAGATGCCTTGCTCGGTCAAATCATTAAGCACGTTGTAGACCGACTGGATCGAAACATCAGGCAAATCCCTGTGGACTTCTTCCACAACGGTTTCCGCCGAGGAGTGCGGATGCCGGTCAAGAACCTCGAGCACGGCAAGGCGGCCGCGGGTTACCCGCAGCCCTAGATCCCGCATTTGTGTCGAATGGTCCATGTGAACCATTCCACACTCTTATTTTGAATAAGTCAAGATAAATGTCCTGTGTGGCGTGTCATGCGTGGCTAGACTCGTTGGGTGCCACGAATCCTTGCCGACCTGAGTCCACTGCGTGAAAGCCCGGCCTTCAAGCGTCTCTGGATCGGCAATGCGCTCTCCGCCATCGGCGGGCAGCTGACGCTTGTGGCGGTCAGCCTGGAGGTCTACCAGCTGACCCACTCGAGCTTTTACGTGGGCCTGCTCGGCGCCTTCGCCCTGGTTCCGCTGGTGTTGACGGGTCTCTACGGGGGCTCGATCGCGGACTCCCACGACCGGCGCACCGTGGCGCTGGCCTCGGCCGTCGTCCTATGGGCGGCAACCGCAGCGATCGCGGCCCAGGCCTGGCTCGGCGTGGACAACGTCTGGGTGCTCTACGGCCTGGTGGCCGTCCATTCGGCGGCGGGCGGAATCAACCAGCCGGCCCGCGGCGCCATCATCCCCGCAATCGTCGGACTCAAGCTGCTGCCCGCGGCGAACTCGCTGAACATGGTCACGTTCGGAATTGCGCAGATGGTCGGCCCGCTGCTGGGCGGGATCCTGGTGGCGCGGATCGGTTTCGGCTGGACCTACGGAATCGACGTGTTGACCTACACCGCCGCCGTCTGGTCCGTGTACATGCTCCCCGCACTGCCTCCCGACGGGAAGGCCGGGCAGGCGGGGCTGCGCTCGGTGATCGAGGGATTCCGGTTCCTGGGGACCCAGCCCAACGTCCGCATGACGTTCCTGATCGACTTGGCGGCCATGGTGCTTGCGGCCCCGCGGGCGCTGCTTCCGGCAGTGGGTGTCGTGCTGATCGGTGGAGGAGAGCTGACGATGGGCCTGCTCCTCGCCGCCACTGCCATGGGCGCCTTCCTGGCCGGGTTGTTCTCCGGTCCGCTGGGGCGGATCCACCGTCAGGGGGTTGCGGTGTTCGTGTGCGTGGCGGTCTGGGGTGCGAGCATCGGGGCCTTCGGACTGGTGGTGTTGCTGGCTTCGCGCCAACCGCTCCCCTCCGGCGGGGAGGCCAGCGCCTGGCTGTGGCCAGCCGCACTGTGCATGGCCGTCGCGGGCGTCGCCGACGCGATCTCCTCGGTATTCCGCACCACCATCCTGCAGACCGCGACCCCCGACCACCTGCGTGGACGGTTGCAGGGCGTGTTCATCGTGGTCGTCGCCGGCGGCCCGAGGCTGGGCGAGATGCTCTCCGGCGGCGTCGCTGGCGGGATCGGCGAGGGTGCAACGCTGCTCCTGGGCGGGATCGCCTGCGTGGTTGCCGCCGCGCTTCTCATGCGTGTGCAGCCCGGGTTCCTGCGCTACGACTCGCGCCACCCAAGGCCCTGAAGCCTTCCCCCGAACCACCGCATCCAAAACTCGCGGCAACATCCCAGCGGGGAACAAAGACGCTCCAAGGCACGTTGACTACAGTGGATACATGCGGTGCATGAAGCCGTGAACCGTTTTTCGAGGAGAAAACCACAGTGCACAATCACAACAACGGTCTGAAGACTGCGGGGCTGCTTGGCGGCATGTTCGCCCTCTTGCTGGCCATTGGCGGCCTGTTGTCTTCGGGAACCGGAAGCAGCAGTTTCATTTGGATCTTTGCGCTCATCGGTTTGGCCACTACAGCCTATGGCTACTGGAATAGCGACAAGCTCGCCATCCGCTCCATGCAGGCCTACCCCGTCACCGAAGCCGAACAGCCCGCCATGTACAAGATCGTGCGCGAGCTTTCGGCTGCTGCCCAGCAGCCGATGCCGCGTCTCTATGTCTCGCCGACGGTGGCCCCGAACGCGTTCGCCACGGGCCGCAACCCGCAGAATGCGGCGGTGTGCTGCACCGAGGGCATCTTGCAGTTGCTCAACGAGCGCGAACTTCGAGGGGTGCTGGGACACGAACTTATGCACGTCTACAACCGCGACATCCTCACCTCCTCCGTGGCTGCCGCAGTGGCAGGCGTCATCACCTCGCTGGCTCAGTTCCTGCTCTTCTTCGGCGGCGGCGACCGCCGCAATGCCAATCCGCTGGCCATGATCGCGATGGCCTTGTTGGCCCCGTTGGCCTCGACCGTGATCCAGATGGCGATCAGCCGCACCCGCGAGTACGATGCCGATGAAGACGGCGCAAAGCTGACGAACGACCCGCTGGCGTTGGCTTCGGCCCTGCGCAAGTTGGAAGGCGGCGTGCAGCGCGCCCCGTTGCCGAGCGACGACCAGCGACTGGTGAACACCTCGCACCTGATGATTGCCAACCCGTTTGCCGGGGGAGCCCAGAAGCTTTTCGCCACCCACCCACCGATGGACGACCGTGTGGCGCGCCTGGAAAAGATGGCGGGCCGCCCACTGGGTTACTAGTCCAGCCGGGGTGGCTTCCGGCAAGACGGCCTTTTCGCTCCCGTTTCCCCTCCTCAAGGGGAAGCGGGAGCATTTCCTTGCCCGGCGCCCCCGTTTCGGCGCAGCTTTTGGCTGCAGGTCAGGCAAGCCTTGCCGGGCACCGATCTGCGGCGCCCGGAAGAATGCCGGCGTCATCAAATGAAACGCAGAATCGTGACAAGGGCCTGCAATGGATCCATACTCCCAAGTGAAGCCGCAGATTTTTGTAAGATGCCGGATAGGTGTGTCGGGGCGGATTTCTGACGGACCGTCATTCGGTTTGCGGCTTGATGTAAGCAAGACGTAACCTCATTAGGCGATGGGCATGTGGCCTATTCGCATCAGTCACGCCTAATCGTGGGGACATCGCAGCGCCGGTGCCCGTCGGTTGACGCTGAACCCACGAAGGTAATACATTCATGACCGCGAATTTTCTGATCGGCCTGCGCGAAGGGCTCGAAGCAGTCCTTGTCGTTGTGCTGCTGTTGGCATATCTGCAAAAGACCGGACGAAAACAGCTCATTCCCCGGATTTTCGCCGGAGTCGGCATTGCCGTTGCCGTCTCCTTGGGGTTCGGAGCGTTGCTGACCTTCGGGCCGCGTGGACTGACCTTCGAAGCCCAGGAAGCGATCGGCGGCAGCCTGTCCATCGTTGCCGTGGGATTCGTGACGTGGATGGTCTTCTGGATGGCGAGTGCATCCAAGACCCTGGCCTCGGACCTCCGCGGGAAAGTGGACCAAGCGGCCGAAGGCTCGGCCTGGGGGCTCATCATGGTGGGTGCGTTCGCGGTGGGCCGAGAGGGTCTGGAAACCGCAATGTTCCTGTGGGCCGCGACCCGTGCCACGGGTGAAACCTGGCAGCCGCTGGTGGGCGCAACGCTTGGCATCATCGTCGCCATTGGCCTTGGTGCGCTGTTGCACCGTGGAGTCCTGAAGATCAACCTGTCCAAGTTCTTCACCTGGACCGGCGCCGCACTGATCGTTGTTGCCGGAGGCGTCCTGGCCTACGGCGTGCACGACCTGCAGGAGGCGGCAATCCTGCCGGGCCTGCACAATCTCGCCTTCGACGTTTCACACATCATCGCACCGGGCGGCTTCCTGGGAACGCTGCTCAAGGGCGTCTTTAACTTCTCGCCCGCAACCACATGGCTTGAGGCAATCGTCTGGGTGACCTACGTGGTTCCCGTGATGTTCATTTTCTTCCGCCGTATCGCTGTGCCCAAGAAGGCCGTGACGGCCGCACCCGTCGCCGCACACGCCGCAGTCTAAATCCCGCATCGCTTTCACCATCAAGGAATCCTCATGAAGCTTGTTAGACCCCTTCACTTCACCGCGGCAGCTTCCGTTGCGGCGCTGGCCCTGACCGGTTGCACCACCAACACCCCGACCGCTGCGGGTGACGGGACCATCCAGGTCACCAGCACCGCCGATGCCTGCACGCTCTCCACCGGCACCGCGCCGGGCGGAACCATGAAGTTCTCCGTCAAGAACGAAGGCACCGAGGTGACCGAGTTCTACCTGTTGGCCGAGGACGGTCTGCGCATCGTCGGCGAAGTTGAAAACGTGGGCCCGGGACTCAGCCGCGACCTTGTGGTCATGGCACCGGAGGGAAAGTACTTCACCGCTTGCAAGCCCGGAATGGTCGGCGACGGCATTCGTGCGGCATTCGCCGTGACCAAGGCGCCGGAAGGGGAAGTCGTCAACGCCGACCGCGCAGCGCTTCAGGCCAACGCTGTGAGCCTGTACTCCGCCTACGTGAAGGACCAGGCACAGCAGCTGGTCGAGGGCACCAAGGAATTTGCGGAGGCTTTCGCCGCGGGGGACGCCGACAAGGCGCGCGAACTCTACCCCGCCGTGCGCATGCACTGGGAACGCATCGAGCCGGTCGCCGAGTCCTTCGGCGATCTGGACCCCATGCTGGACGCACGCGAAAAGGACTTGGAAAAGGGCGACGCCTTCACCGGCTGGCACCGGGCTGAAAAAGACCTGTGGGCACCCAAGGGCTACACCGCCATGACGCAGGCCGAACGTCAGACGGTGGCCGACAAGATGGTTGCCGACACCGTTGAGCTCAACAGCCGCACCCGTGAGCTGACCTACACGCCAGACAAGCTGGCCAACGGTGCCAAGGAACTGCTGGACGAGGTTGCCACGGGCAAGGTCACCGGCGAGGAAGAATTCTTCTCGCACACCGACCTGTGGGACTTCCAGGCCAACGTCGAAGGTGCGCGCATCGCCTATGAGGACCTGCGTCCGTTGCTTGCCGGCAACGACTCGGAACTGGATGCCGCGCTGGAAACCAGCTTCGCAACGCTTCAGGGGCTGCTCGACCAGTACAGGAAGGGCGACGGCTTTGTCCTCTACACCGATCTGACCGATGCCCAGATCCAGGAACTCAGCTCGGCAGTGGACGCGCTGGGCGAGCCGCTGTCCAAGCTCACCGCCGCAGTGGTGAAGTAGCACCCGTTGGACGAGCGCAAGGACACCGCCAACGGCGATAAGCAGAAAACGCGGGGAATCAGCAGGCGCGGTCTCTTTGGCGCCGCGGGTGCCGGCGGAATCGGTTTGGCCGTTGGCGCTCTGGGCGTCAGCGCCGTCAATGCGGCCACGGTTCCCAAACCCCTCGACAAGATCGTCGACTTCTACGGGGAACACCAGGCAGGCATCGTGACCGAGGCGCAGGACCGCATGCACATCGCCGCGTTCGACGTCACGGCGAGCACTCGCGAGTCGCTGATTTCGTTGCTCAAGGACTGGACCGAGGCGATCGCTGCGCTGACGCAGGGACGCGAGATCGGTGAGGGTGCCACCCGGGGAAGCTACGATGCCCCGCCGGACGATACCGGCGAGGCCATGGACCTCGAGGCCAGCCACCTGACCGTGACGATCGGATTTGGCAGGACCTTGTTCGAGAAAGACGGCAAGGACCGATACGGCTTGGCAGGGAAGCTGCCCGCGGCCCTGATCGACCTGCCTCACTTCGTCGGCGACGCCCTGGAAGAAGAACGCAGCGGAGGCGACCTGATTGTCCAGGCCTGCGCCGACGATCCGCAGGTCGCCGTGCATGCCGTGCGCAACCTGGCAAGGATCGCCTTTGGCCGGGCACGCGTGCGGTGGTCCCAGATCGGCTTCGGACGTACCTCCTCGACCTCCACCGCCCAGACGACGCCCCGGAACCTCTTTGGTTTCAAGGACGGCACGGCAAACCTCAAGCAGGAAAACGCCGATCTCCTCAACCAGCATGTGTGGGTCCGTGATGCCAGCGGGCCGGAAGCGTGGATGAATGGCGGAACCTACATGGTTGCGCGTCGAATCCGCATGCACATCGAAATCTGGGACCGCACGTCAATGCGTGAGCAGGAGGGCCTCATCGGCCGTACCAAGAAGGAAGGCGCGCCGCTCTCGGGCGGTGGGGAATTCACCGAGCCCGACTTTGGCATGCAGGGCCGCGAGGGGCCGCTGATTGCCGTGGACTCGCACGTTTCGGTCGCGCACCCGAGCCACAACAACGGGGTGCAAATGCTGCGCCGCGGCTTCAACTACACCGATGGCTCGGATGGGCTGGGCAAGTTGGACGCAGGGTTGTTCTTCATCGCGTTCGTCGTGGATGCGAGGACGCACTACGTCCCCATGCAGTCGGCAATGGCCAGGCACGATGTTCTTTCCCTCGAGTACTTGCGGCACACCGGATCGGGCCTCTTTGCCGTTCCTCCGGGAGTCCGCCCGGGCGAATACCTGGGCCAAACCCTGTTCGAATCCTGATCTCCGCACCCTGACCAATGCGTGGAATGACGATGGGCCCGCCACCTCGAAATCCGAGGTGGCGGGCCCATCGTTGTTATCAAAGGCGGATTAGCGGAAGTTCACAAACTGAAGATCCGCATCTTCGAAGGTCCGCAGCAGGGCCATAGTGGCCTGCAGGTCATCGCGGGACTTCGAGGAAACGCGCAGTTCATCACCCTGGATGGTGGACTTCACGCCCTTGGGTGCCTCGTCGCGGATGAGCTTGTTGATCTTCTTCGCAACATCCTGGGCAATGCCCTCAACGATGCTTGCCTCGATGCGGTATTCCTTGCCCGAGGGGTAAGGTTCGCCGGCGTCCAGGGACTTCAGGGAAATGTTGCGCTTGACCAGCTTGGACTGCAGTACGTCGAGAACGGCCTTGACGCGTTCCTCGGAGTTTGCCTTCATGAGGATCTTCTCGCCGCTGAAGTCGACCTCTGCGCCGACGCCCTTGAAGTCGTATCGCTGCACGATTTCCTTCTGTGCCTGGTTCAGTGCGTTGGACACTTCTTGGCTGTCGACTTTGCTGACAACATCAAAGGTTGAATCGCTCGCCATGGGAGCCTCCTTGAGTAGAGAGTGGGCTTTGAATACAAGACTACCGGGGTGCCGCAAATGGCCAAAAGGGGCCGATAATTGGAGTGTGGGGCAGCTCACGTGCCATTCGATTTTATCTTTCAGAAAAAGTCATGTAGAGTTTCTACTCGTTCCGCAGGGAACAAATTCGGCAGATTACCCGAGCGGCCAAAGGGGGCTGACTGTAAATCAGCTGGCAACGCCTTCACTGGTTCGAATCCAGTATCTGCCACCGAATGAAGCTCGAGCCCAAATCGAAAGATTTGGGCTCGAGCTTTTTCATGCCAAAACCGGTCCCGAATGCCGCGGCCGTTGCCTCGAAACCGCGATGGCTGCCATCGCCCGGCGCCCGGCGCGCAATATGATTCGCCCAACTTTCTGGGCCCGCTGTGGATCCCGCCGGGAGCTAGGCCGCCATGCGCTCGCCCATGGGAACGACAAATACGTCCCAGAGCAGCATCATGGAATCACCCGGAGCCTGCAGCACCGCGTTGTAATGCGCCCACTGCCACTCGGTCGCCCCGTTGTCGGACATCGGCTTCGGAGGGCAGGACCCGGGCGTCAACCACTTGTTTCCATTCCAGATGGCCTGAAGGGGCCCCACTGCCGTTGCCGCGGCGCTGGGATCGTTCAGCGGGGAGGGATAAGAGACCCGTTCCTGGATCCTGGCCGCCGGCGCGATGGCAAACGGCATTGAATTGGTGATGGCCAGGTCCACGGGCAGCCCGTCGACGTAGCGTTCGGCAAGCAGCATTCCTTCGGAGAGTGCCCGGCGACCGGATTCACCGGTCGTGATCAGCAACAAGGTGCAACGTGTCATGGCCCGTTCCTTTCGTTTCCCAGTGGGTTCCCCTTGAGGATAGAAGCACGGTACGGGGAGCGGTGCGGGGGGCGCGGGGTTGTGGATGGGCCCTGTTGGGTGCCCGAAGGGGTCGTGGGGCAGTGTGGTGCCCAAAACCACAATTTGGGGATAACTGGGGCATGAACGGCTGTACGCGGTACCGTGGAGGTATGGCTACCATCAATATCACCGAAGCTGAGTTCACCACGGCACTGGAAGAAAACGACGTCGTCTTCGTCGATTTCTGGGCCGAGTGGTGTGGACCTTGCCGCCAGTTCGCCCCTGTCTACGAGCAGGTTTCGGCAAAGTACCCGGACGTAAAATTCGCCAAGGTCGACACCGAGGCCGAGCAGGGACTGGCACGTGCCGCAAACATCACGTCCATCCCCACCCTGATGGCCTTCCGCGACAAGGTACTCGTTTTCTCGCAGCCCGGTGCGCTGAACGCCTCCCAGCTCGATGACCTGGTTGTTGCGGTCAAGGGCATCGACATGGAACAGGTGCACGCACAGATCGCCGAGCAGGAAGCGCAAGCACAGTAGCTGCGCTTCAGCGGCGCCGGTGGTCCATCGGCGCCAACCGGGGACCGAAGGCCTGCTTGCGTACCCCCGAGGCGCCCAAGAGCCTGACCACGCGCTGCCGGTGCCCCGCATAGGGGGCCAGCAGCCGGAGCATGCCCTCATCATCGACCCTGCGCCCGGTCAGCACCTGTCCGACGAAAGCCGCCAAGTGGTAGTCGCCGACGGAAACGTGGTCCGGCGCCCCGTGGGTGCGCTGCAGCACCTCGGCGATGCTCCAGGGACCCACGCCGGGAATCGAGCCCAGCGCCGCGTCGATGGTCCCGGCCCCCAAGACACCCTCGCGACTGCCTCCCAACGCCAGTGAGCCCCAGCGCTCCAGGCTCGGAGCCAGGGCGGCGGCCCGCACGGCAGTGGCCGACCGCTTGGCGTCAACGCGCGCCTGGTGCCACTGCCACGGCTGCAGCGAACGGACCGCGGCGGGCGTGGGCGGCAGGCGCATGCCGGCCGGCGCCGGGGCCGGAGGAACCTCGCCCACCGCGAGCGCCAGGTACTTCCACGCATAGTGGGCCTCGATGACCGTCACTTTTTGCTCAAGAATCGCGGGGAACAGCGCGTCGAAGATGCGCCCCGTGGCGGGGAAGCGCAGACCGGCGTTCATCTTGCGGGTTTGCGCGACAATCTGCGGAACGTTTTCCCTGAAGCCCGGCGCGTCAAAGTCGCTCCAGTCGTCGTGCGCGCCGACCAGCCGCAGGCCCTGGACCACGGCAGTCTGCGCTCCCGGACCCCATGCCCGCAGCATCACCTCCGAGTGCAGCGCCTCCGTGCGGGAGATGAGCAGGGTGACCGGGCCCTCGGCGGTGTGGAAACACAGCCATGCCCGGGACGCGCCCACCCTGGTGGTGGGATCCTGCGGGCCGCGCTGCAGGATGGAAAGCGTCGACCGCAGCGAGTAGGGCCCCTGCGGATCCCAGAGGGCATGCGCATCACTGGGGGGAAGCTGGTGTGCAACATCGAGGGCCATGGAACAATCCTCCCACCGGGCCCATACCGGGTGTTACGTGCCCCCGGCCGCTCATGAAGAATCACTACGAGCCACCGCGAAATTGTTACACGGCGCCGGTAGAGTGTGCGCCATGAAGTACGCGCGCACAGTCCTTGACCTGATCGGCAACACGCCACTGGTTCAGCTCAACTCAGTCACCGCCGGAATCCAGGCAAAGGTTCTGCTCAAGCTCGAATACCTGAACCCGGGAGGGTCCATCAAGGACCGCATCGCCCTGAAGATGGTTGAGAAAGCCGAAGCCAGCGGGGAACTGCAGCCCGGAGGCACCATCGTCGAACCAACCAGTGGAAACACAGGGGTAGGACTGGCCATGGTGGGCCAGCTCAAGGGATACAAGACCATCTTTGTCACCCCGGACAAGGTCGGCGAGGAAAAGCGCGACGTGCTGCGCGCCTACGGGGCGGACGTCGTCGTCACCCCCACCGCGGTGGCACCCGAGTCGCCCGAGTCCTACTACGGCGTCTCCGACCGCCTGGTGCGCGAAATCCCGGGGGCCTACAAGCCCGACCAGTTCTCGAACCCCGCGGCTCCCGAAAGCCACTACGAATCCACGGGCCCGGAAATCTGGGCCGACACCGATGGCACCGTCACCCACGTGGTCATCGGCGCCGGCACCGGCGGAACCATCACCGGCACCGGCCGGTACCTCAAGGAAATCTCCGCGGACCGCGCATCGGGCCCTGTCCGGGTCATCGGGGTGGATCCCGACGGCTCGGTGTACTCCGGCGGCACCGGACGCCCCTACTTCGTCGAGGGCGTGGGGGAGGACATGTGGCCGGCCAACTACGACAAATCGGTGCCTGACGAGGTGCTGCCAGTGGGGGACGCCGAGGCGTTCGAGATGACCCGCCGCCTGGCCAAGGAAGAGGGACTGCTGGTCGGAGGCTCCTCGGGCATGGCGGTGGCCGCGGCCCTGCGTCTGGCCCGTGGCCTGCCCTCCGACGCCGTGGTGGTTGTCATCGCCCCGGATGGCGGGCGCGGCTACCTGGGCAAGATCTTCAACGACGCCTGGATGCGCTCCTACGGGTTCCTGTCCACCGACGGGCAAGACACCGTGGCCAAGCTGCTGGGGTCCAAGGACAGCAGCCTTCCGGACCTGGTGCACGTGCACCCGAACGAATCGGTGCGCGACACGATCGGCATCATGAACGAGTACGGGGTCTCCGCCGTTCCGGTGCTCAGCGCCGAGCCGCCCGTGCGGGTGGGGGAGGTGCGCGGCTACATCGACGAGCGCACGCTCACCGAGAAGCTCTTCCGCAACGAAATCTCCCTCACCGACCCGGTGGGTCCGCTGGCGACCATACCGCTGACCATGATCGGCGTGCACGAATCCATCGACAACGCCCGCAAACTGCTGGCCGACCACGACGCATTGCTGGTCACCCACGACGGCGAGGCCGTCGGGGTCATCACCCGCCACGACCTGCTGACCTACCTCACCCACTAAGGACCCACACACCATGAGCGAAAACACCCACGCCAACCAGGGCTTCAACACCCGCGCCGTCCACGCAGGACAGGCCTTCGAACCGCGCACCGGGGCCGTCGTGCCACCGCTGCACTTCTCTTCCACCTACGCCCAGGACGGCATCGGCAACCTGCGCGCAGGCTACGAATACGGCCGCGGCGGAAACCCCACCCGCGACGCCCTGCAGGAACAGCTCGCCGCGCTGGAGGGGGGGACCCACGCGTTCTCCTTCTCCTCGGGCCTCGCCGCTGAGGACTCGCTGATCCGCGCGCTGACCGTGCCGGGGGACCACATCGTGCTGGGCAACGACGCCTACGGGGGAACCTACCGGCTGATCTCCCGGGTGCTTGGCGGCTGGGGGATCGGGAACACCCCGGTGAACATGGCAGACCACGCGGCGCTCGCCGAGGCCATCGCCGCGAACAACACCAAGCTGGTCTGGGTCGAGACCCCGTCGAACCCTATGATGCGCATCTCAGACATCGAAGCCATCGCGAAGATCACCCACGACGCCGGCGCCCTGCTGGTCGTCGACAACACCTTCGCCTCCCCGTACCTGCAGCAGCCGCTGGCCCTGGGCGCGGACGTGGTGGTGCACTCGACCACCAAGTACATCGGCGGGCACTCGGACGTGGTCGGCGGCGCCGTGGTCGTCAAGGACGCCGAGCTGGCGGAGAAGATCGGCTTCATCCAGTTCGCCGTCGGCGCCGTCTCCGGCCCGATGGACGCGTTCCTGACCACCCGAGGGCTGAAGACCCTGGGCGTGCGCATGCGCACCCACTCGGAAAACGCGATGGCCGTGGCCACCTGGCTGGCCGGGCGCCCCGAAGTCGAGGCCGTGCACTACCCCGGCCTGGCGGAGCACCCGGGCCACGAGCTGGCCAAGAAGCAGATGAGCGGCTTCGGCGGCATGGTCTCCGTGCAGTTCACCGGCGGCGAGGCCGCTGCCCGCACGGTGGCCGAGGCCACACGCATCTTCACCCTGGCAGAGTCCCTGGGCGGCATCGAATCGCTGATGAACTACCCCTCGGAAATGACCCACGCCTCGGTGAAGGGCACCGAGCTGGCCGTACCGGTGAACCTGCTGCGCCTCTCGGTGGGCATCGAGGACGTCGAGGACCTCATCGCCGACCTGGAACAGGCGTTCGCCAGGCTCTGAGACCGGTTCCTGGACACCAGTTCCCGACACGAATGGCCGGGGCCCGCGCGGAAAATTCCGCGCGGGCCCCGGCCATTTTTGGTTCCGGATCGTCGTCCGTCGGTATGGGGTGCCGTCCGTCGGCCGGTTACTTCGGTGGCTGCTTTGCCGCGCCCTGTTGCCGGAGTTCCGCACGTTCGGCCTTGCGCAGGTCGCGCGCGGCCCTGGACTGCGGGGCGAAGAACCTGGTGCTGCCCGGGGTCCACAACAGGGCTACGCCGATGAGCACCAGCGCGGCAAAGAGGCCAAGCCGGAACCCGCGGGTCAACAGCGGCAGCCCGATGATCAACCCGCACCAGGTCAGCGACAGCCGTCCCGCCAGCTTGCCGCGCCAGAGCTGGACGACGGCAAAGCCGACGAGCAGACCGAAGCCGACCAGCGCGATGCCCGCGGACCACAGCCCGGGCGCCTCGGCGGCCGGACGCTGGGTGGAGTTGTAGAAGAAGCTTGCGGCGAATCCCAGCGCAGCAAGCGCGGTGGCGACCCACCACCAGCGGGCCACCGCCAGAGAGTGCGGCACCGTCCGCCGAGGGGATTTCGGTGGGGTCTGGTTGTCCGAACCCACGGCCTACTCGGCCACCTTGACCGGAACCGCCCGGTGGTCGAGCACGTCGTCCTCGTTCCAGCATTCGATGTTCCTCAGCTCGGGCAGCTGGGTGTGCACGAACGTGGGGTTCAGACCCTGCCTGCGCTGCTCCGAGTAGTTCTTGAGCATCTTGAACGCCACGGGTGAGAGCAGCGCGATCGCGATCAGGTTGATCAGCGCCATGATCCCCATGACCATGTCCGCGAGGTTCCAGACCACGTCGGCGGTGGCCATGGTGCCGCCGAGCACCCCGAGCGTGACCAGCACGCGGTAGGCCGCCATGACCTGAGGCTTGTCGGTGATGAAACTGATGTTCGATTCGCCGTAGTAGTAGTTGCCGATGATCGAGGAGAACGCCAGCAGGAAGATGATGATGGTCAGCAGCACGGCCGTCCAGGAGCCTAGCGATTGCGTCAGCGCCTGCTGGGTCAGTGCGATGCCCTTGCCCGCGCCCACCGGGTTCTCGATCGACACCAGGATGATGAAGGCCGTGATCGAGCAGATGAGGAACGTGTCGAAGTAGACGCCGAGGGTTTGGACCAGACCCTGCTTGACCGGGTGGGTGACGGCCGCGGTGGCGCCGGCGTTCGGCGCCGAGCCCAGGCCGGCCTCGTTGGAGAACATGCCGCGCTTGACGCCGACCATGATGACGGTGCCCAGGCCGCCGCCGATGACCGAATTGAAGTTGAACGCCTCGGAGTAGATCGACCCGAAAACCGCCGGCACATGCTCGAGGTTGGTGAAGACGACGGCCAGCCCCAGGAACAGGTACAGAACGGCCATCGAGGGAACCAGCGACTCGGTGACCTTGGCGATGCGGCGCACGCCGCCGAAGACCACGGCGCCGGTCAGCAGCGCCAGCACGATGCCGACGGTCAACAGCAGGCCCGTGTTCGCCTCGCCCGGGGTGCCGAACGCGCCGGCCACGGTGGCACCGATGGTGTTTGCCTGCAGGGAGCTGAAGGCGAACGGGAAGCAGATGATCAGGATGACCGAGAAGGCGACGCCCATCCAGCGGGCGTTCAGGCCTTTCTGCATGTAGTAGGCGGGCCCGCCGCGGTACCCGTCCTTGGCGCGGACCTTGTACAGCTGGCCCAAGGTGGATTCGACGAAGCTCGAGGCGCCGCCGATGAACGCCATGGTCCACATCCAGAACACCGCGCCGGGCCCGCCGATGGCGATCGCGGTCGCAACGCCTGCAATGTTTCCCACACCGACGCGGGAGGCCGCGGAGATGGTGAACGCCTGGAACGCGGAGATCGACTTCTTCTCGCCGTCCTCGTTCAGCAGCGCCTTGTCCGTCAGGGTCTTGAACATGGCGGGAATCATCCGGAACTGCACGGCCCCGGTGCGCACCGTGAAGTAGATGCCCACGATGGCCACAATCGGCAGCACGGCGTAGGTCCAGAGGAGGTCGCCTTGGTCTGCCAGCCATCCGGCAAAAGCGTCGTTATCTAGCAAGTTCATGTTCGGGAGGATACCGGAAATCGTTTGGCAATGAGAGGACGGAGCCGCGGCTGCCGCGGTCCCGCACCCTGCGGCCGTGTGAACAACGATGACCGGCCGGCAAGCGGCCCGGTTGGCCGAAATTACCCCCGGGGGCATATTCTCGAGGCATGGAACTGGACCCAGCAGAACTCAAACCGGTACTCAACAGGCTCAAGCGTGCGCAAGGGCAGCTCGGCGCCGTCATCCGCATGATCGAGGATGGCCAGGAGTGCGCAGACGTGATCACCCAGCTGTCTGCGGCGTCAAAGGCCCTGGACCGTGCAGGATTCAGCATCATCGCCAGCGGGCTGCAGTCATGCATGCAGGCGGAGGCGAACGAAGAGGGTGCCGGTGCCGTGGATCGCCAGAAACTTGAGAAGCTTTTCCTCTCCTTGGCATAGACTGCGAACCATGAGTGCACAGGTCAACTCCGAAACACTGAACCAGCAGGGGCCCGGGACCCTGGAGCAGGTCTGCGTGGTGCATGCGCTGAAGCCCGACCGCGGCATCGGTGTCACCGCGATCGACAAGCGCGCGGTCGCCGGGCCCGTCAAAGTCACCAAGGTCGGGCTCTATGCCGATGTGCAGGCCGACCGCGTGCACCACGGCGGTCACGACCAGGCGATCTACGCCTATTCGAGCGCCGAGGCCCAGCGCTGGGCCGGTGAGCTGGACCGCGAGATCCCGGGCGGCTTCTTCGGGGAGAACCTCCGGGTTGCCGGCGTCGAAACCTCGGATGCAATCGTTGGTGAGCGCTGGCGGATCGGTGGGGACGTTGTCGTGGAGGTCACGCTGCCGCGCACGCCGTGTTCGACCTTCGCCAGGCACATGGGGGAGGACGACTGGGTCTCCCGTTTCACCGAACGCGGCGACGTGGGCTGTTACCTCCGGGTCGTCCGGGTCGGCAAAGTCCGTGCAGGCGACGCCATTGTGGTGGTTTCCCGACCCGCGCACGGGGTCAGCGTGCGGGACGTCTTCATGGGGCCCACCCCGGTGCAGGCCCGGGCCATGCTCGAGGATCAGGCGGCAACCGGTGTCCCGCTTCCGGAAAAGATCCTCAAGAAGCTGCGGCAGCTCGGCTTCACGGACTAGATCCGCCCAAGTCGCGCGGGGTCGAGCGGCCAAAAGGACCACGCGGGCGCGGGTGTGTGCGCAAGCTCACCGGGCAAAAAGAACCCGCTTTCGGGCCGGGGGCGATAAGCTTAGGTGTTCGCTGTATCCGGCTTCCCTCGCATTCTGCCCAATATTTGAGGCAGGAGCTCGTCGTGTGTGAGCCCGCCAAATTGCGCGGGATGTTTCTTTCATAGGGGAGTCGCCGGACCAAAGTGATTGAGTCCGATTGTGCTGTGGAGCCTCGTTGAAACGGGGTTTATCCGCCCCTATGAATGAGGTAATTTTCCTTGTCTACTGACATGCCCGAAAACCAGAACGCCAACGCCGAAACCAAGGCTGAAGAAAACGAAGTTCTCTTCTCTGATCTTGGCCTGGACGGCCGCGTTCTCGCCGCAGTTTCCGACCTTGGCTACGAGAAGCCATCCCCGATCCAGGCAGCAACCATCCCGCTGCTCCTCGAGGGCCGCGACGTTGTCGGCGTAGCCCAGACCGGCACCGGCAAGACCGCCGCGTTCGCCCTTCCGGCCCTGTCCAAGATGGCTGAACTGGCCGACTTGAACGGCACCGCACGCAAGACCCAGGTCCTGGTTCTTGCCCCGACCCGTGAGCTTGCGCTCCAGGTCGCCGAAGCATTCACCTCCTACGCCAAGCACATGGGCGACTTCACAGTCCTTCCCGTGTACGGCGGATCCGCCTACGGCCCGCAGCTCAACGGCCTTCGCCGTGGCGCACAGGTAGTCGTCGGTACCCCCGGCCGCGTCATCGACCACATCAACAAGGGTTCCCTGGACCTTTCGGACCTGCAGTACGTGGTCCTGGATGAGGCCGACGAAATGCTGCGCATGGGCTTCGCCGAAGAGGTCGACAAGATCCTCGAAGCGACCCCGGAAGAGAAGCAGGTTGTGCTGTTCTCGGCCACCATGCCTTCCTCGATCCGCCGCATCTCCAAGCAGTACCTGCGCAACCCGCAGGAAGTCTCCGTCAAGTCGCAGAGCAGCACCGGCAGCAACATCCGCCAGCGCTACGTGCAGGTCATGGGAGCCCACAAGCTCGACGCCATGACCCGCATCCTCGAGTCGGAGAAGTCCGAAGGCGTTATCGCCTTCGTGCGCACCAAGATGGCAACCGAGGACCTGGCCGACAAGCTCAAGTCCCGCGGCTTCACCGCTGCAGCCATCAACGGAGACATTCCGCAGCAGCAGCGCGAGCGCACCATCGAGAACCTTCGCGATGGCAAGATCGACATCCTGGTTGCCACCGACGTCGCGGCCCGCGGCCTTGACGTTGAGCGCGTGTCCCACGTGATCAACTTCGACATCCCGCACGACACCGAGTCCTACGTCCACCGCATCGGACGCACCGGCCGTGCCGGCCGCTCGGGCGACGCGATCCTCTTCATGACCCCGCGCGAAAAGTACTTGCTGCGTGCCATCGAAAAGGCCACCCGCCAGACGGTTGAGCACATGCACCTGCCGAGCGTCGACGCCGTCAACGACAAGCGCCTGGCCAAGTTCGCCGACCAGATCGGTGAGACCATCTCCTCGCAGGACCTGACGGTCTTCCGCAACCTGGTGGAGAAGTACTCCGCCGAGCACGAGGACGTCACCGAAGTCGAGATCGCCGCGGCCCTCGCACACATGGCACAGGGCGGCCGCCCGCTGCTCATGCAGGAAATGCCTGCAGCCCCAGCCAAGCAGGCTCGCCTGGCAGGTGGCGGCAAGGACGGCTTCGGCTCCCGCGGCCCGTCCCGCGCCCTGACCGAAGGCAACGCCACCTACCGCCTCGCGGTAGGCCGTCGCCAGCGCGTCATGCCGGGCTCCATCGTTGGCGCACTTGCCAACGAAGGCGGCCTGACCTCCGCACAGATCGGTGGCATCGACATCCGTGCCGACCACACCCTGGTGGAACTGCCGGCAGACCTCTCCTCGGAGCAGCTGCAGTCGCTGTCCCGCACCCGCATCGGTGGCGAACTGATCCACCTCGAGCTGGACAACGGCCGTAGCCCGCGCAGCGATCGTGAAGGCGGCCGTGAAGGCGGCGGCGGCGGTTACCGTGGCGGCCAGGGCGGCGGCGGCGGTTACCGTGGCGGCCAGGGCGGCGGCGGCGGTTACCGCGGCGGCCAGGGCGGCGGCGGCGGTTACCGCGGCGGCAGCGACCGTCGCAGCGAAGGCGGCTCCTCCGAAGGCGGCCGTGGCAGTTACGACCGCGACCGCAACGACCGTGGTGGCCAGGGTGGCGGCGGCGGATACCGCGGCGGCGCCGGCGCCGGCGCCGGCGCCGGCGAGAACCGCTTCGGCGGCTCGCGCAAGCCGCGCACCGCAGGTGGCACCAGCGCCCCGCGTCGTCGCGACTACTAAGCACTAAATAGGCAAACGCCCCCGGTGGTGGTGTCCTTCCCGAAAGGGGTGGGCACCCCGCCGGGGGTTTTGTTTTGCCCGTAGGCCCAGGCACACCAGCCTCCAAGCTCCAGCCATCGAGCATGCCTTGGGCTCGGACGCGCCCTTGCGTTTCAGCAGGGGCCTCTGCGCCCGGCTCGAATCCCGCCCGTCCCCGGGCGACTCGGCAGAAATGCTCCCGGGCTGCATACACCGCCCTCCGCCCGTCGACCAGGCGTTCGATCGAGGCCCCGAAGGGCACCTCCTCGACCACGAACTCTCATGGGCGGCATAGGGGGCGCCTTGGCTGGGTAAATGCATGCGCGGAGCCCTAGGGAGGGCTTTGTGTCGCTTGCAAGGGTGGTTGCGTGGGTGGGCCACGCGGGCTGAGTCCCCGAGCCTGTCGTCAAGGAGCTGCGGAGCCTGGCGGGCGGCAATGTCGCGCCGGCCCTATATGGTGATTCCCAGCGTGGAGAAAGCCTCCGCTGGCCCCGTGGCGCTGATCGGGGCGGTCCGCGTCGGGAGAGTCCTTGCCGCCAGGCATCCCGGGGCGGCATTCGTTGGCGCCGAAAATTCCGGTCAGGGCACGACGACTCCGCGAACCCTTGCCAGCGAGGTTGCTTCCATGATCCACGTCACTGAGTATCGTCGTGATTGGACGTCTGACGTGCCTAATTTGGCAGATTTTGTGTCGTCGGCCACAAAAGTGCATCTCGATTTCACAGTGCCGAAAAATGCTGGTAGAGTTCTTACTCGTTGCCCCCCTAGCTCAGTGGTAGAGCGCGTTCTTGGTAAGAACGAGGTCACCGGATCGATTCCGGTGGGGGGCTCTGAATGGAATGGCCCGCGTTTGAGTCTGCCCGCAAGGGAACTGTGACGCGGACGCGGGTTTTACCATTCGTGGCGGCTTAGCTCAGCTGGTTAGAGCGCACGACTCATAATCGTGAGGTCCCGGGATCGAGTCCCGGAGCCGCTACAGAAAGATCCCCGTTTTCCTTGTGGAAGCGGGGATTTTTTCATGCCCAATTTCATGACCCCCGGCCCTCATTCCGTCATCAGGTTTTTCGGGTGCCCGCGTTGCGATTGGCCGGTCAACGACTCCAAGTACATGGGGGTGCCAAGTAGCGGGCTGCAAACACGCTTCGGCCCCGTGATCCAGACAAAACTTTGTCCGCGTCTTCATTGGGGGAAGCCGCAGGATTCGTACTGCTGGGCCGGTTTCGATGACGGCCCTGCAGGGTGTCCGAAAGGGGCTCCCACATTCGATGCGTGGGGACCTTCAGTGTTTGCCCATATTTTGACCTCGGGCGCTTCAGCGCATCGTGCGTCCTAGGCCAACGGGGATCCGGGCCTGGCACCTCCACGGCACAGATAGCGGGCCATTACCGCCAACCGAACGGTGGCGATCGAACATTTATTCGGCGGCAATACTGCGGCCTTTTACACCAAGACGACGCTGGTGGCCATGCTCGGCCGAAACAAGCACCGACCCAGCTTCGCCAACCTTTCCATTTGCGTCGAGGACCACCTTTATGGCCGGCAATGGGCACGCTTTCGGTGGACGTCAGGACCGCACGAGTGGCCGTTGTGGATTCAAAGCTGGCGGTATGGGGGACTCCTGGAAAGCGGCAACGGGAGGCCTTGCTGACGGCCTGAACGTTCTGGCAAGGCGCATGGGCTTGGCCCGGGCCGGTGACGTAGTGTGGGGCCGTGATTTCATTTACGAACATGCATGCGGCGTTCGCCGCGGTCTCGGTAAGACCGGTAGCGTCGAGCTTCCTTCCGGACTGGTTAAATCCCGATGTCTTCCTGAGGGACCCTGCCCTTGGACCGTGGGTCATCTTGCTGGTTTGCGGCATCGTGTTCGCCGAGACCGGGCTGCTGGTGGGTTTCTTCCTGCCGGGAGATTCCATGCTCTTTACCGCAGGCCTCTTGGTTGCCACTGGTGCACTGGATGTCAGCCTTCCTGTTTTCGCCATGCTCATCTTCGTCGCCGCGGTCTTGGGAGACCAAACCGGCTACCTCATCGGGCGCAAGGCCGGACCCGCAATTTTCAAACGGCCGGATTCGCGGTTCTTCCGCCAGGAATACGTTGAAAAGGCCCGTGCATTCTTTGAGCGCTTCGGCGGCAGGGCAGTGGTTCTTGCCCGTTTCGTTCCCATCGTCCGGACCTTCGTGCCGGTCATCGCGGGCGTCGCCCACATGAGCTATCGGGTCTTCGCCCTCTACAACTTGCTTGGTGCGTTGCTCTGGGGCGTGGGTGTCACACTGCTCGGCTATTGGCTGGGGCAATATGAATGGGTGGGCAACAATATCGACGTGATCTTCGTTGTCATCGTGCTTATTTCGGTTATTCCGATTGGAATGGAACTGCTTAAGGTCGGAAGAAGAAAAGCGCGCGAAAACTAACCCCGCTCGACGGGTGTTGTGCGGCCTGCAACACCCGGAGCCTGATGCCGGGATCTCAGACACCCGACCCCACCCATGCAATGCGACCTTCGTCACTTTTGCCGCTTTCGATGTGCATTTCGGGGCTGTTGTTGTGTAGAGTATTTCTTCGTTGCCCCCCTAGCTCAGTGGTAGAGCGCGTTCTTGGTAAGAACGAGGTCACCGGATCGATTCCGGTGGGGGGCTCAGAGAAAAACCGCGGTCCGCCTCATGAAAATGAGGCGGACCGCGGTTTTTTATTGCCCGGCCAACCTGATCCGGCCGGCTTACTTGCGGAGCGACGTGTTTCCGCTGATCCGGGCCACAACGCGGTCGATCGCGATCCCCAGGCCCATCGCAACGGCCACCGCAACCACCATGCCCAAGAGGTGGTACTCCTGGAACCACTGGCCCGCCAGCACACCGATCAATACCGAGTACGAAGCCCAGCCGACACTGGAAAAACAAGTCAGGATCAGGAAATTGCGATGGGAATAGCGGGTGGCGCCGGCCACCAGATTCACGGCAACGCGCCCGATGGGCACGAAGCGCGCCACCAAAATCAGCGATACGGGTCGAAGCCGCAGTTCATAGCCGGCCCACGCAAAGGCATGTTGGAGCCGCTTTCGGCGCATCCACGCGAACCTGTCGGTTCCGATAGCCCTGCCAATGAGGTAGGCGACGTTATCGCCCACGAACGCGCCCAACCCGGCCATGAGGCCCAGGATCCAAGGATTGGGCATGCCCCTGCTGGGTATCAGGGATGCCAGTGCCACAACCAGCGATTCGCTGGGGACGGGGGGAAAGAAGCCGTCGATCGCGCAGAACAGGAAAATCATCAGGTAGGAGAGCGGGTGTCCCGCAGCCGAGAGAATGAACGTGCTCAGCGCATCCATGGCGGTGGCGAAGAAATCCAAGAGCTGTCCCGTTCGTTGAATGCCCGTGTGGCCAATGCCACACGGTTGGTCAATACCAAGGCTAGCCATTGGAGAAATCATTTCCTACTTCGGTACGCGGGGGAGCCATGCCGGGGTAATCCGCCGGTTCCATGGTGCTCCCCGATAAGATGGAAGAAGTGCGAAATCTGTGGTCATAGGTGCCTTGCAGCTCTATGAAACTCCAATGAGAGTATGCGCTCGTGATGACCATGAACCTTTATGAGAGGACCAAGCGCATGCCCCAGGCCGACGTCAACCAAGAGTTCCCGACCCGTGCATCACTTCGACGCGCGCGCCAGGAGCAACAGGATTCGGGGGGCCAAGAGGGTGCCGCGGACAAGAAGGCGCCGGGGATTTCAGAGCCGCGGGACGAATTTGATTCGATCCCGGAATCGAAGCGCGAAGAGGGTCGCAAGTCCGCTGCCGCCACGTCGCCGAAGCCGGTGGCGCCCGCCGTGCCGGCAAACAAAAAGAGCGCTCCAAGCGCCAACACCGGGGCATCCTCTGCCGCGGCAAAGCCGGCAAGAAACGCCAAAGGTGCCAACAACCCAGGCAAGGCAACGAAGGGATCCGCCAAGCCGGGCATCGTGACCCCGCAGCCGATCGCAAAGCCGACTGCACCGGTGACCTCCCAGGCGCAGGCGCTGAAAGAAACCGCGAAGCCCGAGAGCGCAAAGCCGGCTGCGTCGGCACCCTCGATGGCAAAGCCCTCGCCCCCGACCGTCAAGAACGTGGCAGTGAAGCCGGCAGCGAGTGCGCCCAAGCCCTCCGAGGCAGGCGTCAACGGCCCCAAGACTGCCGACAAGCAGGCACAACCAGCTCAGGCCAAGATCGCCTCGACACCGGCGCAAGCCACCCCTGCGCCCGTCAATGAGGGATCGCCTGCGGCAAGGCGGGCTCCCGAGGCTGCCAAGCCCGCCGCATCCGAAGCGGTACCCGCAGCGGGCGATCTGAGGGCCGCCGCGGCCACCGCCGCGGACGAGGCAACCGGTTCCGCAAAGCCCGAAGACCTTTCCACTGCGGATGGGCGGCGCCAGGCCTTCCGGGAAATGGTTCCGGGGGCGGGGGAGCGCGACACCTTCCTGCGTCCGGAAGACGAGACATCGTTCCGCGCCGAACGCGGGTTCCGCGGTTTCCTTTCGCGCATGGGCCTCAACATGGAACCATCGGCCCAGGAGGTCGAGGAACGCAACTGGCGCCGGACGGTGGGAACCCGCCTGAACGAGCCGAAGACCATCTCCGTGGTGAACGGCAAGGGCGGCGCCAACAAGACGCCAACGGCCGTGCTGCTCTCGGCGGTTTTCGGCCGCAACAGCGGCGACCCGGTCCTGGTCTGGGACAACAACGGGACGCGTGGAACCCTGGGCTGGCGCACCGTCCAGGGCCCGCACTCCCGCCATTCGATGGACCTGTTGGCCGCGGCCGCCAAGCTCAAGGACACCAGGGTCGGGAACCCGATCATCCACGACTACGTGCACTACCAGCCCGAGGACTGCTACAGCGTGCTGCGCACCGACCCGACGCTGCTGGCTTCGGAACAGCACGTGAATGCGGCGGATTTCGATGTGATGCATGAGATTGTCTCGCGCTTCTTCTCCTTGACCATCGTCGACTCCGGCAATGACGAATCGGCCGAGCGCTGGATGCGAATGATCGACCACACCGACCAGCTGGTCATCGCCAGCACCACGGTGGAGGAACACGCCGAGGCCGGCGCTCTCCTTCTCGAAGCCCTGGCCAAGCGCGGGGGACACTACGCGGAGCTCGCGAAGAACGCCGTGGTGATCGTTTCCCAGCACCAACCGCAGGGGAACAGCGACCAGCTTAACCGGATCGCCCACGGGTTCAGCCGTCTGGCCCGCTCGGTGGTGACGGTCCCGTACGACGCGGCACTGGTGAAGGGGCAGATCCGTTTTGACGGGCTGCGTCCTGCCAGCCGCCGGGCATGGTTGCATGCGACGGCCGCGGTGGCCACGGCGCTGCACAACTAAATGCAAGACCAAGCGCTGCTGTGCAGGGGTATCTCTTGGCCGGCCGAACCCGGAACCCCCAAGCTGGCCCTGCGGGATGAAAACGACAAAGCCCGCGGCATCGCCCTGGACAACGGGGCCGAGCTCGGCTTTGACGTGCTGCCCGGGCGATGGTGTCTCGGCCACCAGTTGGTCCATGACCGGACGCACCGAACCCAGGTTCCTTGCCCGACGGGTGCCGAGGTGCAGCGCGGAACCCAGTGCGAGTCCTGCGAGGCGGCCGACCAGTCCCGGGCCATGCACGACTTCCACCGCTCCGGGCGCGCCGGTGCCGGGTTGCGGGACTACCTGATGCAGGAACACTGGCTGTACGTCGCATCCTTTGCGCACGGGGTCAGCAAGATCGGCACCGCGGCGAACCCCAGCAAATGGCGCAGGCTGGCCGAGCAGGGGGCCGTCAGCGCCCGCTACGTCGGCCTCGCGGCGGATGGCGCGCAGGTGCGCATCCTGGAAGACCTGGTGACCAGGGAATTGGGCTTCACGCAGCAGGTGCGTGCGCAATCAAAGGTGCGCGGCCTGCTTGGCTCCCGCACCAGCTTCGCCGCGTTGGACGGCGCAACCAGCGAGCGGGCATCGCAGGTGAGGGAACTCCTCGCCTCGCTGCCGAACTCCGGCGATGAAACCTTCCACGTCGTCGACGAGCCATGGGAGGCCCCGGCCCAGGCGGCGGCCCTGCTCGAGGGATGGGAAGCCAACGCTCTGCAGCCCTACCCTGCCGACCTGGCCGTCGGCGAGCACGGCTTTACCGTGGCGGCGGTCCTGGGACAGGGACTCGGGGTGCGGCTGGGGGATGCCCCGGACCTCTTTGTGGCCGACGCCTCTCTGCTCAAGGGCCGGAAAATAGTGCTGGGCCAATACGTGACGGAATCCCCGGCGATCCAGTCGGCATTGTTCTGATTTTCGCCCGCGCATCTGAATTAGGATTGACCCATGACCAATACTCCCTGGGAAGCCTCTTCCGGACTCTACAAAAAGCTGGCCTTCGGGTCGATGATCATCTCGGGAACCGGCATCATCCTGGCAATCATCGGTGCCAACATGAAGAACCAGCCGCTGATGTACACGGCCGTCGGCATCATCGGGGTCGGAGTGTTGACCCACCTCGTCGGCATGACGGTGCGTGCCCGCGACGCAAAGGCCTGGCGCATCTCCCAGGGCATCGTTCCGGCCGGCCGTCCCCGGCGTGAGCGCACGAAGAAGCCCTAGCGACCCACCCGCATTACCCCCCCGTTTCCCAAACACCTGCCCAGGAGAGAACCACCCCATGAGCATCAATCCCGAGTTGGCCGGGCGCGTTTACCCGGCCCAGGATCCCTATGTGGTCGGCCGCGAGAAGATCCGCGAATTCGCCGCCGCCGTCAAGGCAACCCACCCGGCGCACTTCGAGCTGGCCGCCGCGGCCGAGCTTGGCCATGCCGACCTGCTGGCCCCACCGACGTTCGCCATCATCGTCGCCCAGCGCGCCGACGCGCAGCTGATCGCCGACCCTGCCAGCGGCATCGATTTCTCCCGCGTGGTGCACGCCGACCAGCGCTTCACCCACCACCGCCCGATCGTCGCCGGCGACGAACTGCTCGCCGAACTGCACGTCGACACCGTCCGTGCCATGGGCGGCGGCGCGATGATCACCACCCGTTCGGAAATCACCACGACCGCAGGCGACAAGGTCGCAACGACGGTTTCCTCCCTTCTGGTACGCGGAGAGGACCAGTAATGATCGACTTTGCAACCCTTGAAAAGGGCATGGACATCGGCTCCACCACCATCCACGTGAACCGCGCGGACCTGGTTCGCTACGCGGGCGCTTCGGGGGACTTCAACCCGATCCACTGGAACGAACGCTTTGCCACCGAGGTCGGGCTGCCCGGCGTCATCGCCCACGGCATGTTCACCATGGGCTCGGCCGTGCAGCTGGTCAGCAACTGGGTGGGCAACCCGGGTGCCGTCATCGACTACCAGACCCGCTTCACCAAGCCGGTGCCGGTGGCCGACCCGGCCGGCAGCAACCCGAGCGAGCACGAGGGCACCGCCGTCGAGATCAGCGGCGCCATCGGCGCGCTGGACGAGGAAGCGCGCACCGCGCGCGTGGACCTGACGGTCACGCTCGAAGGCACCAAGGTGCTGGTCAAGGCGCAGGCCCTGGTGCAGTTCTGAGCAACGGATCCCGACCCGGCGCCAAGACGGGCCAGGCCAGGCCGCGGCCGGTGAAGGCCGTGGCCAACCCCGAGGTGCTGCCCTGGCGCAACGGCGTGATCGCCACGTACTTCGCCTCCGGGCTTGTCATCTCCACGTTGGTGGCCAGGCTGCCCTCGGTGCGCGACGCGCTGGGGCTGAGCCACGGGGAGGTCGGCCTGCTGCTCCTGTGCATGACCGCAGGCTCCTTCCTGTCCGTCTCCGCCTCCGGCTTCATCGTGATGAGGCTGGGATCCAAACGCACCATGGTGCTTGGCGCGACGCTCGCGTCGCTGGCCATGGCGGCTGCGGGCATCTCCTCGGCGGTCTTCGGCTCCGTGGCGCTGACCGGGCTGGCGCTGGCCCTCCAGGGCATGGGAACCGCCAGCTGGAACGTTGCCTCCAACGTCCAGGGAGCGGCCATGGAACGGGCGCTGGGCAAGGGCATCATGCCCGCGCTGCACGGCTTCTTTTCCATCGGAACCGTGGTCGGTGCCGCGGCCGGGGCGATTGGCGCGGCAATCCACCTGTCGATCGCCTGGCACTTCGGGTTCATGGCGCTGGCGGTGGTCCTGCTGGTCCACGGTGGCGCGCGCACCTTCCACCCGGAAACCACAAGCACCGGCAGCGGCCCCTCCAACAAGGCGTTGCTGGCTGCCGCCTGGCGCGAACCCCGCACCCTGGTGCTGGGCCTGCTGGTGCTGGGCATGGCGCTGGCCGAGGGCGCCGCGGGCGACTGGGTGGCGCTGGCGCTTTCCGACGGCTACGGCTCGGCGAACACCGTCGGCGCCCTGGGTTACGGGGTGTTCGTGACCGCGATGACCGTGGCGCGGATGCTCGGCGGCCGCATCCTGGACCGCTTCGGGCGGGCGCTCGTCATGCGGGTCTCCGCGGCAAGCGCGCTGGCCGGGCTGCTGCTCTTCGTCTTCGGCCCGTCGTTGCAGATGGCCATGGTCGCGCTCGCGCTGTGGGGGCTGGGCGTGGCGCTGAGCTTCCCGATCGCGATGACCGCGGCGTCCGACGACCCCATGCGGGCCGCGGCACGGGTCTCGGTGGTCTCGACCATCGGCTACGGCGCGTTCCTGGGCGGGCCCCCGTTGCTGGGCCTGCTGGCCGACCGGATCGGCCTGCTCAACGCACTGGCCTCCGTCGGGGTGCTGGTGGTCATGTCCTTCATGCTGGCCGGCGCCACGGCCCCGGAGCGCAAGAAGGCCCAGGAAACGGATTCCACGCCCGAACCAGAACCCGTGCCGGAGCCGGGGCCCGACGGGCAATCGGCCACCGGCGCGGCTACCATCAAAGAGTAGACCCCGCTGTCGGCCGGTCCCGGCACGGCCAGGGATCTCCCCACCACCGATCTCCAGACCGCCGGCATCCGCGCCGGCAGGCATTCCCAGAACAGGCGCAAGAAACAGTGAACACCCCGTTGCTCTCCCAGATGACCACCACCGGCGTCGGCGGCCCGGCCCGCACCCTGGTGCGCGCCGCCACCGAGGAAGAGATCGTGGCGGCCGTGGCCGGGGCGGATTCCCGCGGGGACAAGCTGCTGATCATCGGCGGCGGTTCCAACCTGGTCATCGACGATGCCGGATACGACGGAACGGTGCTGCACATCGAATCGCGCGGGGTGGAGATCGCCGGGGAACTGGGCGACGGGCGCATCCGCGTGGACATCGCGGCCGGCCACCCCTGGGACGACGCCGTCGCGCAGACCCTGGCCGCCGGGCTCAGCGGCCTCGAGGCACTCTCCGGCATCCCCGGCTCGGCCGGCGCCACCCCGGTGCAGAACGTCGGCGCCTACGGGGCCGAGGTCGCCCACAGCCTGCTGGAAGTCCGCGTGTTCGAGCGCTCCACCGGCCGCACCACCCACTTCGGCAGCGCCGGCCTGGGCTTCGGCTACCGGGACTCGCTGCTCAAGCGCACCACCGTCGAGGGCTCCCCGGAATACGTGGTGCTCTCGGTCAGCTTCGCGCTCGAGCGCCGCGCGGACTCCGCACCGGTCCGCTACAAGGAACTTGCCAACTCCCTGGGCGTAGAGGCGGGCGAGCGGGCCGACGCCGCCGCGGTGCGCACCAAGGTGCTGGCACTGCGTGCCTCCAAGGGCATGGTGTTCGATCCGGCCGACCGCGACACCTACTCGACCGGGTCCTTCTTCACCAACCCGATCGTGGACGCCTCCGTGCTGGAATCGCTGCCGGAGGGCGCACCGAACTTCCCGGCCGCCGAGCCGGGCAAGATCAAGCTCTCCGCGGCCTGGCTGATCGACCGCGCCGGCTTCGGCAAGGGCTACGGCCTGCCCGGCATCGCCGGCGAGGACGTGGCCGGCGGCCGCGCCTCGCTGTCCACCAAGCACACGCTCGCGATCACCAACCGCGGGGGAGCGGGCAGCGATGACATCCTGGCCATCGCCCGGGCCGTGCGCGCCGGCGTCAAGGAACGCTTCGGCATCGAACTGCACAACGAACCGCTGCTGATCGGCTGCAGCCTCTAACGGCTGCAACCTCCAACAACCCGGGAGCCCGACCCCATGGCTACAGCACCCGCCCCGATGGCAAGCAGCGACAGGCTCCGTCTGGCACGGCTGCGACTGGCCGCACAGGGCCTGCTGCCCGGGATCCCGGCAGGCTCCGAGCCCGCGCGCACCCCGGCCGACGTGGTCCGGCGCATGGGCATGATGCAGGCCCAGGACCTGGTGCAGGCCTGCTGGGCGCTGGGCGTCCGGCTTCCCGGCAGCACCCTGGCCCAGGTCCATGCGGCCCTCGAATCCGGCGGCGTGGTCCGTTCCTGGGGAGCCCGCGGCACGCTCATGTTCCTGGATCCGAAAATGCTCCGTCCGTTGCTGGGTGTCACCGCGCCGCGCATGCGGGCACAGGCCGCCGCAACCTGGCGGCGGGAAAACATCACGGAGGCGGAACTCGAATCCCTGCTGCCGGTGGTCGTGGAACGCTGCGCGACCGCCGGAGCCAGCCGGTCCGCATTGATGGAAGCAATGTCCGCCGCCGGGTCGGATGTTTCCGGCCAGCGCGGCTACCACCTGCTGGTCGCCCTGAGCCTCAGCGGCGAACTGGTGCAGGGTCGGATGGAACCTGGATCGGGCACCCGCCAGCTGTTCATGGACAGCAGCCAATGGTCGCCCGGGGCCGGCCCCGAAGCAACCGCCATGGACCCCGAGGATGCCGTGCGGGAGATTGTCCTGCGCTATTTCCGTTCGCACGGGCCGGCGACGGTTGCCGACTGCGCCTGGTGGCTTGGCCTCGGGCTGACGCCCGTGCGTGCCGCGCTGAAGACCATGGGCGACCAGCTGGCCACCCGCGAACTCGGCGGCAGCGTCTACCATCTTGCGCCGGAAATCGATGCGCTGTGGGACGACGCCCCCGGGGCGCGCAGCGTGCTCGCATTGCCGGGGTTCGACGAGTTCCTGCTCGGCTACAAGGACCGCACGGCCACGCTCGCCCCGGAGCATTCGGACGCCATCGCCCCGGGCGGTAACGGCGTCTTCCGCCGGACTCTGGTCAGCGGCGGGCAAACCGTCGGCACCTGGCAGGTGGAGACCACGGGCAAGGAACGTTCTGCCGTGGCGGTGCCTTTCGCGCAGACGTCCGCAAGCCATATGCATCGCATGAACTCTTCCATGGCCGGGTACCTGGATTTCCGCGCCGGATAGTTCTGTGGTTTGCATGGGTTGCAAGGTGCAATCTCATCCAACGCGCGGGGTGGCACCAAGCGGCAGGGGGTGTTCAAGCGGCCAGCGGTTGGGCGGCGGGGTGGAAGATCCAGTTGCGCCTGGGTATCTGCAACGGGTCTACAGATTTCGGCTGGATGACGTGGGGCAGCCCCTTGAGCATCACGACGCGGAAGTGCCCGGCGTGGTGGGCCACATGGCATCGTACGCACAAAAGGCAGCCGCGGGATACATCGGTCCTGCCTCCGGCGTTCCACTCGTCGAGGTGGTGCGCCTCGGTCCGGTTCACCGGCATCGAGCACCCCGGATTGCAGCATCCCTTGTCCCTCACTGCGATGGCACGGCGCTGGGCACGATTGAAATACCGTCTGGTCCTGCCAAGCTCCAAGGGAACCCGGTCGCCGTTGAGCACAATCGGGATGATTCCCGCATTGCAGGCGATGCGCCGGCAATTGGATGCCGAGATGTCCTCGCCGTGGTCGGTGACCCCCGCGTTTTCCAGTTCGCCGCGCAGGGTCTGGAAGTCTATGGTGACAGCGAGGGTGAAGTGCGGCCTCATCGGCATTTGCTCGCCGGTGTCCTCGGCGTTGGCTGTGCCGGTGGTTGTATCGGAACCGGTGGCGATGCGGAGTGAATCGATCAGCAACTGGTGCAGGCGCACGGCGCGCTGCCGGAAATAGGCCTGGTCGAGAGTCTCCCCGGGCAGGACCTCGATGCCCGGATCCGACTGATTGCCAATGCTGGGCATGGAGCCGGAGAGGTCTTCAAGCCCGGACAGTGGGCGTTGGTCGATCGGCGTGCTGGGGTCGACTGCCCATTCCGGGATGGGCAGTCGCGGGGTGGCGGGCTCCGCGGAAGGAACGGGACGAGTGCCGGCCTGGGTTTTAGGGTTGTTCAGGAGATCGGCGGCGGTGGCAAGTAGTTCGTGGCCTTCGGCATTGGTGATGATCTTGTACTCGTAACCCTTGTGCGTGTGCCCCAGGTAGTAGGCACCGGTGAACCTTGATTCGTTGTCCTCGCAGCGTTCCACCATCCCGCTATTCAGGCGTTTGGCCTGGTCCTTGAGCAACGTGTTGGTTCCCTGGGAGTTGCGTGTAGATACGGCGTTGGCGAGCTCGGCCTCGAAGTGCCGTGCGACCGCCTCCGGTTTTGGCTGCAGCTCAATTTCAGGACGCATGCCCTCCAGCTTCCTGGCCAGGCCCGCGATCGCCGTGGGATCGGCGGTCGCTTCACGGAAAACCCTGCCCAGCTGCGGGAATTTTGGCGGTACGGGTTTGCCGTTGTAGCCGGTGTGGGGGAGCAAATTCGTGGCGGTTTCCATGCGGTGCATGGCCTGGAAATGGGTGAGGTTCTGTTGGGTCTTGAGGAACTCGGCCTCATCGCGGTACAGGGATTTGCGGTTCGGAGCGTTGGTCGCATCCGCCGGGAGTCGGCGTTCACCAGCCAGGAATTCGGCGGGGTCGGCGAGGATCTGGTTCAGCTCCGCCAGAGGTTCTTCGGTGATTGTATGCAGGCTGGCATCGGTGGCGCGAGCCGCGGCGAGGATTTGTCCGTAGCCGCTGATTCGGTAGAAGTCCTCGGTCAGAGCGATGAATACTGCGGCGCGGACCTGTGAAGGGCCGATGGAGTGCGCGGCGCGTTCGAGCAGTTCCCTGAAGACGGGTTTGAGGATCGCAAGTAGGCGCAACCCCTGGCCGGCGTCATCTTGATCCGGTGGGGAGTCGAGGGCCGCGGTGATTGCCGCCACGACACTGCCCGTGAGTTCCTGCTGGGTGCCCATGGGAACCAGCATGGATGAATGCGCGTGGCCGTGGGCGAGCCGGTGCCGGACTGTGGATAAGTGTTCTTCGGGACAAGGCCCCGGACAAAACATGATGCGGAATCCAGTATGGCGTTCGCCAGTCTTTGCCCGATTACCGGTTGCGGCGCCATGGATGACCTCGCATGGGTTCGGCTCGGCGCTGTGGTGACTTGTCCCCTCGTTCTGCTCACACCGGCCACACAAGAAATGCCGGGCCCGGCGACCTCCCAAAACCTGGGAAGGCCGCCGGAACCCGGCATGAATTCTTGTTCGGAAACCCCGTCGAGGGACTAGAGGCGTCCCTGCGCGATCGAGAGCATGCGGCGCAGCGGCTCGGCGGCACCCCACAGCAGCTGGTCGCCGACGGTGAACGCCGAGATGTACTGCGGGCCCATCTCGAGCTTGCGGATGCGGCCCACCGGGATGTCCAGGGTGCCGGATGCGGCAACCGGGGTCAGCGCGTCAACCGTGGCTTCCTTGGTGTTCGGAACGACCTTGGCCCACTCGTTGTCCTCGGCCAGCAGCTTCTCGATCTCGGCCACCGAAAGGTCCTCGGTGAGCTTGAGGGTGAGGGCCTGGGAGTGCGAGCGCATGGCGCCGATGCGCACGCACAGGCCGTCCATGATGATCTTGTTGGCGTCGGTGGTGCCAAGGATCTTGTTGGTCTCGACCCCGGCCTTCCACTCTTCCTTGGACTGGCCGTTGCCCAGGTCCGAGTCGATCCACGGGATCAGCGAACCGGCCAGCGGCACGCCGAACTGGGAAGCGTCGAGTCCGCCGCGCTGGGTGGCAAGGACCTTGCGATCGATCTCGAGGATCGCCGAAGCCGGGTCGTCGAGATCCGCTGAGACGTTGCCGTTGATCGTGCCGAACTGGGTGAGCAGTTCGCGCATGTGGCGGGCGCCGCCGCCGGAGGCAGCCTGGTAGGTCATTGCGGTTCCCCACTCGACCAGGCCGTTCTTGAACAGCCCGCCCAGGCCCATGAGCATGCACGAAACCGTGCAGTTGCCGCCGATGAAGTCCTTGGTTCCCGAGGCCAGCGAGGCGTCGATGACGTTGCGGTTGATCGGGTCCAGCACGATGACCGAGTCGTCGTTCATGCGCAGCGTGGAAGCTGCATCGATCCACAGGCCGTCCCAGCCGCGTGCGCGCAGGTCGCCGTGCACGGCCTTGGTGTAGTCCCCACCCTGGGCCGTGACGATGATCGGCAGCTTGGCAAGGGTGTCCAGGTCGTAGGCATCCTGAAGTGCAGGCGCGCCTTCGGCGAATGCGGGGGCCGCGCCGCCCGCATTGGACGTGGAGAAGAACACTGGATCGAGATTCGCAAAGTCGCCCTCGTCCTGCATGCGTTGCATCAGAACAGAGCCAACCATGCCGCGGTAACCGACAAAGCCAACGGAAGAAGTCATGGTCCCATCTTAAGGGTTCGGGTCCGCGATTGGGGAGTTGGTTACGCCACACGGGTGCCACCGTGCGGTTGCCGGGGCACGGGTTGCCGGGACATGCCACGTCAGCAAACGAAGGACGCCGCACCCGAAGGGGAAAAATCCCTCGGGCACGGCGTCCTTCATGGTGCGGTGTTCTGGCGACTCCGGCGTTACGGCTTCTTGTCTTCCTCGGCCAGCAGCTTTTTGCGCGCGCCGACGGCCCAGAGTGAGCTGAACGCAAAGAACTGGGTCAGTGTGAGCAGCAGGACCAGGCCCATGATCTTGGAACCGGTCAAGATAAGGAACAGGCCGAGTGCCGCAAAGATCAGGGCAAAGAGCGGGAAGAACATGTAGCCCAGGACAAAGAGTGCCTCGGGGTTGGTCTTCAGCGCCTTCAGGCTGTCCTTCACGCGCCGCGCTCCCATGCTTCGATGCGGTATTCGGTGCCGTTGGCCGACTTGAGCCATCCGTTGTCCGGTTCGCTCATGGCCTTGGTCCAGGCCGAGTCCAGTGCCGGGGCGGTGGTGTCGCCCTTCAGGCTGTCGTTGATGACGGTGACGATCGCCAGGTTGGCCTTCGGTGCCAGGGCCGCGTAGATTTGCCCGCCGCCGATGACCCAGATTTCCTCGGCGCCGTCGCTGGCGCGCGCAACCTGGAGTGCTTCCTCCGGGGAGGAAACGGGGGTTGCGCCCGCGGCGCTCAGAGCGGCATGGGTCGAGGCGTCGCGGGTGATGACGATGTTGGTGCGGTCGGGCAGCGGACGGAACTTTTCCGGGAACGATTCCCAGGTCTTGCGGCCCATGATGACAGGGTGGCCCATCGTGGTGCGCTTGAAGTGGGCCATGTCCTCGGGCAGATGCCACGGCATGGACCCGTCCAAGCCGATGACGCGGTTGGCGGCCTCCGCCCAGATCATGCCCAGTCGTTCGGGGATGGTGGTCTCGGCGCGGTGTCCGGCGCTGGAATTCAGGTTGCTCATACGGCGATGGGGGCCTTAATCGTCGGGTGGTGTCGGTAATCCTCGATGACGAAGTCGTCGATCGTGTAGTCGAAGATTGAATCGGGGGTGCGCGTGATGCGCAGCTGCGGGTACGGGTACGGCTCGCGGGTGAGCTGTTCCTTGACCTGCTCCAAGTGGTTGGCGTAGATGTGGGTGTCGCCGCCGGTCCAGACAAACTCGCCGGGCTGAAGGCCCAGCTGGTCGGCCATCATGCGTGTCAGCAATGCGTAGGAGGCAACGTTGAAGGGGACTCCCAGGAACATGTCGGCGCTGCGCTGGTAGAGCTGGCAGGAAAGCTTGCCATCGGCGACGTAGAACTGGAAGAAGGCGTGGCATGGCGGCAGTGCCATGTTCTCGATCTCCGAGACGTTCCACGCAGAGACGATGTGGCGGCGGGAATCGGGGTTCTCGCGCAGCGAATCCATGACCTGGGAGATCTGGTCGATGTGTCGGCCGTCGGACGTGGGCCACGAGCGCCACTGCACGCCGTACACCGGGCCGAGTTCACCTTCGGCATCCGCCCATTCGTCCCAGATCTTCACGCCGTTCTCTTGAAGATAGGAGATGTTCGAGTCCCCGCGCAGGAACCACAAGAGTTCCACGGCAACGGACTTGAAATGGACGCGCTTGGTGGTGATCAGAGGAAAGGATTCCGACAGGTCAAAGCGCATTTGGCGGCCAAAAACACTGAAGGTGCCGGTGCCGGTCCGGTCGCCCTTGGCGGTGCCATGGGCCAGGACTTCACGCAGCAAGTCTTCGTATGGGGTTTGAATCGTCACCTGCTAAGTCTAGTCGGGCACGGCGATTCAGCCGGCGACGTGTGACGTGAACACGTGAAATGCGCTGATGATCACTACGAAAGCCAAAGCGGCAAACCTGGCTCGAGTATGGCTGATGGCGTCATCCAATGAGCGCCAGTCCAGTGCCGCTTCCGGGTGCAGAGTGGTTAGTCCGAGGCGCGTAGCCGGCCGCGGAGCAGGGAAATCAGGGTGTCGTCCTCGATGCCCGCGGCCCTTGCTTCGCCGATGAGTTCGTCGATCATTGCCTCAAGCGGCGAGTCGGCTGCCCCGTCGACGGCCGGGGAGGAGTGGGTGACGACGGTGCCCAGGCGCCGTCGGCTTTCGATCAGCCCTGCAGCCTCGAGCTCCTTGTAGGCGCGGGCCACGGTGCCCGTGGCCACGCCCAGGTCGGAAGCCAGGGCCCGCACCGTGGGCAGGCGCGATCCGTCGGAGATCCGGCCGACGGCGATCAGCGAGGCGATCTGCGCGCGGATCTGTTCATACGGGGGAGTGGCGTCGCGCAAGTCGACTGTGATCAGGGTACTCATGCGGTTGCCGCTACGCCCGTGCGGGGCTTGGAAGCCCGCCGCGAATACGCGGTGGAGGCCGGCAGGAAGCACAATGCGATGCCCACCGCCATGCAAATGAGCTGGAAGGCGGAAGATCCACTGCTATTGGAGTAGTCCGTGTAGCCGGAGAACGTGGTCTGGACCAGGTAGTTGGGGTTTGCCAAGATGCCTGCGGCAATCAGCGACACCCCGCCGAGCAGGCGGGCCCCGCGGTGGGCGATGACAACCCGGAGTTCGAAGTCTTCCAGCTCGCTTGCGCCCTCGAGTGCCGGTCGGCGGGCAGCTGTCCGGTACAGCAGTGCGGCCAGCGCTGCCGTGACGGCAACGATCCCGAGCATCCACGTGGCGGCAATTTCCGTCCCAGACGCAGCGTTGAAGATGAAGTTCGTGCCGGAAGCCAATCCCATGGCCAAAGCACAGTAGACCACGATGGTGAACCACAGCGGCAGCAATGCCGTGCGCGGTTCCGTCAGCTCGATCCGGCTGCCCAGACGGCTCTTGACGATGACTGCGGCGAACAATTGCACCAGCAGGTACAGCCCGGCCATGGATAGCAAGAGCAGCGAGCCCGTGGAGAGCTCGTGAAGCCGCTCTGCCCCGTATTGGATCGCAGCGAACGGCCCTGCATCGCTTGCGGGCTCGCTGCCATCAAGCTGCACCGAGATGGCGTTGCTTTCAAACGATCCGGCGGAGTACGCGGAAAGCGTGCCACCGACGACGAGGATGATTCCGGCCAGCACTACGCCCGCTCCCTGGGCCAGGATGAGGAAATCCCGGGCCTTGGAGTACGCGGCCGACTGCAGTGGCAGGCCCTTCGCCTGCGCGGAGTTCACGAAGTTCAGCCGCGGTGGCGCCCACGCCGCCATTGCGACGATCACCAGCAGCATCCAGACGGCGCTGGCGCCCATCAGCCAGTTGGCAGCGGCTTCGGCGTGGCTGCCGCCCAGGCCGTGAACATCCGGGGGCGTGTCCCAGGTTGCACGGGCCCTGATTCCTTGGGCAACGTATTGCAGGGACATGGTGCCGAAACCCGACACGGCGATCACGGCGGTACGCAGCAACCTGTTGATCCACACGGCACGCAGCGCGTCGTTTTCTTCGGCGTCCAGGGATTGCAGGGGCGGGCGGCGGATCACCAGCGTGGTGATTCCGACGACGCTGGCCAGAACCAGCGCCAACCCTCCGGCTAGATACGGACCCACCAGGGAGCCTGGCCTGGTGCCGTCGATGCTTGGGATGTCGGGAACCTCCTCCGGCGCGGCATTCGCGTTCATCTCCGCGATCTCGTCCTCCGAAAGGACGTACCCGTCGGAGTCCACGGGGTTGCCGAACTCGTCCGTTGCCCCGCCGTAGGGCTGGTTGACCGGGTTCACGGACTCGTCAAACTCGCCGTCGTACATGCCGTTTTCCGTACTCCAGCCGTAACCGTCGTTTCCGGTGCGTGAGGGGGCCCCGGAATCGTTCCAGGCGACGGTGAGAGCGGCGGCGCTGAGGATCGTGACAAGAAGCAATGCCCCGGCAAGGTACTTGGGCACGACTTTCTTGACGCTGCGTACCTCAAGGGAAGCCGAGCGGACCGGCTGCAGGTGCCTCGGCCAGGTGTACTGCCCGATCAGGTAGATCACGCCGAGCCAGAAGCCGGGTGCCGCCGCATGTACCGCGAGGTTCTCGAAGGAGCCGGAGTCGGCGGCAAATGGTTCCCTGTTTGTCCACAGGTTCTCCAGGCCGGCGGTTCCGCTGGCGAAGAATGCGATGACGGCAGTCCAGAGCGCGTGGCGTGAAACGCCCTCGGTGCTGTTCAGTGCCGCCGGGTTGCCGGCAAATGCCCTGAGCACCAGGTAAATGAACATGGCCGACATGGCCAAACCGAGACCCGCGGCCGTAGCTGCGCCCATCATAAAGGAACCCCCTGGAATGAACTTTGTCTCAATGTATCAATGCATTGAGACAAAGTTCAATTGCCCAAAGGGCGTGTCAAATCAAAGGTCAGGCGGCGAGCATGTCGTTGTACTCGGGGTAACGGCGCAGGTAGCCCTGGACGTAGGTGCACTCGGGGACGATCTTCACGTCCTGCTTTCGCAGGTCGTCCAGGACCAGCGTGACAAGCGCGCGGGCATAGCCTTGCCGACCGTACTCCTCGTTGATGATGGTGTGCTGCAGCGTCGCCACGCCTTCGTCGAGGTGGTAGCCGAGGAATCCGATGTAGGTGGGACCCTGCCACAGGCTGTAGCGGCCGCGGTCCAGGTCATGGTCCAAGCGCAGTCCCTGATGGACGATCTTCCGTGGGACGGTGCCGTGATTTGCAACAGCCATGATGCACTCCTCTTGTTCGTCAGGACCACGCCCCGCAAACCTCTCGCGGGGGCTTGCCTCCGAGCCTACCGCCAAGACCTTGGGCTAGTCTTCAAATGCGTCGTAAACTTCCACCGAAACGAGTTTCCCCTTGCCGGCGACCGGTTGGTGGACCACCAGCAGGGATCCCGGGCGCAGGAACGGATCCTCGTCGGGCAGGAACGCCACAAGCGCCTCGGCCATCCGCGACTTGAGCTCCTCGAGGATCAGGGGCAACACGGGCCGGTGCGTGCACAGCACCTGCGAGCGGCGCTTGTCCAGCAACTTCGCAACCGCCTTCCGTGCCTTGCGCGGATTGCGGTTGGCCTCGTGCTCGGTGGTTGAGCTCAACAGCTTGACGGTGAATCGCTGCTGTTTCACGTAAGGGGTGATGGTTTGTACGCACCGGGTCCACGGGCTGGACGCCACGCGATCCGGACGCCAGGCATCCAGCAAGCGGGCCACGGCCAACGCCTGGCGCTGGCCCGTTGCGGCCAGCGGGCGCTTGCCCTCTTCCCTGGTCCAGTTCGAGCGCGGCTTCGCCTTTGCGTGGCGCACCACCATGAAGGGCTGGGTGTCCAGCGTCCCGGCCTTCTGAGCCAGGACCAGCGACTCCAGGGGAGCCATGTCGCCCGGATTGGTCAGCCACTTGCCTGCCATCTTCGGGGTGCACCAGCGCACGGCGTCGGTTTCCCTGCCGTCGGGAACGGGCTTGGTGCCGGGGGCCTTGGCCGCCCAGTAGTAGACGACCTTGGTGCCGCTGCCAACCTCGTAGGTCATCGCCGGAAGCGGGATGCCCAACTCGATGTCGAGCCCCACCTCCTCGAAGACCTCGCGGGCGGCGCACTCGGGCATGGTCTCGCCCTCGTCGATCTTGCCCTTGGGCCACGACCAGTCGTTGTAGCGTTCCCGGTGGATCATCAGGACTTCCAACTCGCCCTTGTTGATGCGCCAAACGAGGGCACCGGCCGCGACCACGGCAAAGGCACCCTCGCGAACCTCCTGGGAATCACAGGAGCGAAGCATGTGCACGGTTCTAGCGCCTCACTGCCGTCCGCTGGCGGGCCCGCGAGTCAAGCAGCCACGATTGGATGTCCTCGAGCGGCTTGCCCTCGGCGTCCTTGTGGTGGCGAGTCCAGGAACCCTCGGAGTCCAAGTGCCAGCTGGCGGTGCCCGGGGCCATGTAGCGGTCGAGCAACAGCACGAGCTCGGCGATGTCCTCGTGGCTGCTCAGCGCGACCAGCGCCTCCACCCGGCGGTCCAGGTTGCGGTGCATCATGTCGGCGGAGCCGATGTAGATCATCGGGGACCCGGCGTTGGCGAACATGAACACGCGGCTGTGTTCCAGGAAGCGGCCCAGCACCGAGCGGACCCGGATGTTCTCGCTCAGCCCCGGGATGCCCGGGCGCAGTGCGCAGATGCCGCGCACGATCACGTCGACCCGCACCCCGGCCTGGGAGGCCCGGTACAGGGCGTCGATGATCGCCTCGTCGACCATGGAGTTCACCTTGATCACCACGCGGGCGGCAAGCCCTGCGCGGCGGTTGGCGATCTCCGCCTCGATCCTGTCGATCAGCCCGGAGCGCAGCGAGCGCGGGGCGACCAGCAGGCGCTTGAACGTGGAGCGCGGCGCGTAGCCGGAGAGCTGGTTGAACAGGTGCGAGAGGTCCTCGCCGACCTGCTCGTCGCTGGTCAGCAGGCCCAGGTCCTCGTAGTAGCGGGCCGTGCGCGGGTGGTAGTTGCCGGTGCCGATGTGGCAGTAGCGGCGCAGCTTGTCGCCCTCGCGGCGGATCACCAGGGAGAGCTTGGAGTGCGTCTTCAGGCCCACGATGCCGTAGACCACGTGCACGCCGGCCTGCTCCAGCTTGCGCGCCCATGAGATGTTGGCCTGCTCGTCGAAGCGAGCCTTGATCTCCACCAGGGCCAGCACCTGCTTGCCGGCCTCGGCGGCGTCGATCAGCGCATCCACGATCGGCGAGTCGCCGGAGGTGCGGTAGAGCGTCTGCTTGATGGCCATGACCTTCGGGTCGTTGGCCGCCTGCTCCAGGAACGCCTGGACGGAAGTGGAGAACGAATCGTAGGGGTGGTGCAGCAGGATGTCGCGGCGGCGCATCGCGGCGAACACGTTGGCGGCCTTGGAGGTCTCCGACTCGTTCAGGTGCCGTGAGGTGTGCGCCAGCTGCTTGGGGAAGTGCAGGTCCGGGCGGTCGATGCCGGCGATGACGCCCAGGCCGCGCAAATCCAGCGGGGCCGGAAGCGCGAAGACCTCGTCCTCCTCGATGCCCAGCTCGCGCACCAGCAGGGCGCGGATGTTCGGGGCGATGTCGTCGACCACCTCAAGGCGCACCGGCGGGCCGAAGCGGCGGCGCAGCAATTCCTTCTCCAGTGCCTGCAACAGGTTTTCGGCGTCGTCCTCCTCCACCTCAAGGTCCTCGTTGCGGGTGACGCGGAAGAAGTGGTGCTCGACGATCTCCATGCCGGCGAACAGGTGCTCCAGGTGCTGGGCGATCACGTCCTCGAGCGTGACGAAGCGCGCCACCCGGCCGGCGGTGTTGCCGGCGCGCGGACCGTCCACGGAAATCAGCCGCGGCATGGTGTCCGGCACCTTCAGGCGGGCGAAGAGTTCCTTGCCGCTCACCGGGTTGCGGACCACCACGGCGAGGTTCAGCGAGAGCCCGGAGATGTACGGGAAGGGGTGGGCCGGGTCGACGGCCAGCGGGGTGAGGATCGGGAAGACCTGGTCGATGAACCAGCGGTGCAGCTCCTGCTGAGCGCGGGTGTCCAGCTCGTCCCAGGTGGTGAGCAGGATCTGCTCGTCCTCAAGGGCGGGGCGGACCTGCTCGGCGAAGACCTTGGCGTGGCGCAGCTGCAGCGCGTGCGCGTCGTTGAGGATCATTTCCAGCTGGTCGATCGGGCTCATGCCGGCCGCGGAGGGCACGGCAAGGCCCGTGGCGATGCGGCGCTTGAGGCCGGCGACGCGGACCATGAAGAACTCGTCGAGGTTCGAGGCGAAGATCGAGAGGAAGCTGACCCGCTCCAGCAGGTGCAGGTCCGGGTCCTCGGCGAGCTCGAGCACGCGGGCGTTGAAGTGCAGCCAGCTCAGTTCCCGGTCCAGGAACCTGTCGTCGGCGAAATCCCCGTCGGGAACCGGCGAGGGGCCGAAGTCGGGCAGCTCGATCCGGTCCTGGGTCGCGCGGGCCGCCGGCACGTCGGTGAGGCCCAGGGCGGTGGTGACTGGTTGCGGGTCCATGGTGTGTGCCCCTAGCTAGGAGTGAATCAGGAAGCCGCGTGCCCGTCGGCGGTACGTCGGGCACGCGGCTTTGCGTCTGGTACTTACTCTACCGAATCGCGCGCGCTTGCCGGCGCGTACATGACATCGACATCCCACTTGGTGAAACCCAGTTTCCGGTACAGCGCCACGGCGGCCGTGTTGTCTGCGTCCACGTAGAGCATCAGCGCGTCCAGGCCCTTGCCGTTCAGGTGTTCGATGCCTGCCAGTGTCAGCGCCTTGCCCAGGCCGGTGCCCTGCGCCCCGGGGACCACGCCCACCACGTAGATCTCGCCGATCGCCTGGTGCTCCCCGGTGGTGGGGGAGGAGGTCGCTGCGTGCACCTTGGTCCAGTGGAAGCCCAGGATGCTGTCCTGCTCGTCGACGGCGAGCAGGAAGCCCTCGGCATCGAACCAGTCCTCGCCCATGCGGGCGTGCAGGTCCGCCAGGGTCATGGCGCCCTGTTCCGGGTGGTGCGCAAATGCGGCGGCGTTCGCCGCAACCCAGGCCGGGCCGTCGGTGTCCGGGTTGAAGGCGCGGATGCGGGTGCCGGCCGGTAGCGCCGGGGCGGGCACCGAGGTGCCGTGGACCAGACGCATGCGCCACAGTTCGCGCACCGGGGTGAATCCGAAGCGCTCGGCGAGCTTGGCGGCGCCCTCGTGGTTTCCGTGGGCCCAGGCGCGCAGCGCGCTGAGGTCCGTGCGTTCGGCAAGGGCCTCGAGCAGGGTGCCGGCGATCCCGTCCTCGCGGAACGAGGGGTGCACGGCCAGTTCCAGGGTGCCCGGCTGGCCGGCGGCGCCCAGCACCGCGACCGCGGCACCGACCAGCTCGCCTGAATCGTAGTCGGCGCTTTCCAACAGGTAGGCGTAGGCGCCGACGATGGCGTCGGTGTCCGGCTCGCTGCGCAGCTGCAGCAGCGTCTGTTCGCTCAGCGGCGGGTTGCCGTCGGCCTCCTCGGCAGCTGCGGCAAGCGTGCGCACCGCGATTAGGACGTTTTGTTCCGGTGCGCCCTTGACGATGTCGATGGAGACTAGGGGGTTTCTGGCGGCGTTCATACCCCTAAAGATAGCGCCGCGGCCCCTACGCGTCGACGACCTCGGGGTTTTCTTGGCGTTGTGGCGTGAAACGGTATCCGACGTTGCGCACCGTCCCGATGAGCTGCTCGTGGTCGGTGCCCAGCTTGGCGCGCAGCCGCCGCACGTGCACGTCCACGGTGCGGGTGCCTCCGTAGTAGTCGTAGCCCCAGACCTCGTGGAGCAGCTGTTCGCGGCTGAACACCCGGCCGGGGTGCTGGGCCAGGTACTTGAGCAGCTCGAATTCCTTGTAGGTCAGGTTCAGCGGGGTGCCGTGGACCTTCGCGGTGTAGCTTGCCTCGTCGATGAGCACACCGGCGGCGCGAATCGGGGCAGCCTCGGGTTCGTCCTGCGGAAGGGCGCGGGCCTGGGCCAGGCGCAGCCGGGCCTCGACCTCCGCCGGCCCCGCGGTGTCAAGGAAGACATCGTCGACCTGCCACAGGCCCGACACCGCCGCCATGCCGCCCTCGGTGAGGACCAGTAGGACGGGGCGGCTGATGCCCGTGGTCCGCAGCAGCTGGCACAACGTGCGCGAGGCAACCAAATCCTTGCGTCCGTCGACCAGGATGATCTGTGCGTCCTCGGCATCCAGCAGTGCGGTTGCCTGGGCCGGCAGGATGCGGACCTGGTGCGAGAGTAGCTCCAAGGCAGGAACGACGTCGGGGGACGGCCCAGGTGCGTTTGTCAGCAAAAGGATGCTTGCCATGGATGCCCCTCCTCTAAGGTTGCGAATAAGAAACCGAGCACATCTACGGGATCGGGTGCATAAAAGCAGTATAGATTGTCAGATGTTTCACATCGGTGCATGTGACGGCCGCACGGTCCCGGGATCCCGTCGTGTCGGAGCCAAACATGCGCCGTGGCGGCTTCGATTGCGCATCGTTGCGCGGCAGGGCCCCGAAGCCGGCGCCCGCGCGGCGGCCCCGGTTCGCCCGGTCCTGATGGGGTCGCCAGACGCCGGATAAGGCAGGATGTAACTTGTGAGACTCAAAGTTTTGGCTACAGGAACCATTGTCCTTGCGCTGGTCATCGGGGCGAGCTACCTGCCCGGTGCCGCGGGATGGCCCGTGTTGGCGGTAGTGCTGTTGCTCCTTGGTGCCTTCGCCTTTGGCTGGCCGCGATTGCTGAAGGTGCCGGCACCGAACCCGGTGGGCCTTGTCATCTTCCTGGTCTCCGTCGCGGCGGCCCTGCTCGCCTTTGCCGGGAAGCCTGTCCCGGGCCTGATGTGGGTGGCACCCTGCCTGGGCGTGGGCACGATCCTGATGTTCCTCACCCAGCTCTTCCGCGGCACCGATGCCAAGCAACGCCTCGAATCCGTGGCCGTCGGCACCGCCGGCATGGTGGTCGCGAGCCTCGGCGCGGGCTGGGTGGCGCTGGGTACCGATCCCGAATGGCGCGTGCTCATGCTGATCTCGGGGATGAGCATCCTCGGTGCGGCGATCCCCGGCGTGTTGCGCCTGCCCGACCGCATTGTCTTTCCGCTGGGGTTCGTCCTGGCGGTCCTGATCGGCGGTGCCGCGAGCATGCTGGACATCGGCGTCAACGTGCTCCCCGCAATGGCGCTGGGTGCGGCCTGCGGCCTGGTGGTGGTGGGCTGCCGGGCGATGCTGGTGACCGCCGGCGGCCCGCGCACCAACGCACAGGTTCTTGCCGCTGCCGGCGCACCGCTGCTGGTGTGCGGTTCGGTGGTTTGGTACGCCCAGCTCCTGATGGCCTAGGCCTCGATCGCCTCCCGTTATTGCGTAACCTTTGTCACGCAACGGCCTCTGCGGGATCCGCCCGGACCCAGTTCCGCGTGTTTCGTGACGGCCGGATTCCCTTGTGTTCACTGGGAAGGGCAGCCCGGAGGCACTGGGTCGTCATCAAAGATCGGTCGGCGGCACGGAAACGGTTAGGATGGAGCCATGACTGAAAACTACCTTGGACTCGAGATCTTCTTCCTTTCCCTGCTGAGCATTGCGGGACTGGGCATGGCCGGCTTTGCCGCACTTGTCGTGACCCGCCTCTTCAAGGGCCAGAAGTAATTTAGAAACGCAGTAGGAAGCGCACGCGTCATGGCAATTGAGATACCCACAGACTTGACCCCCGAGCTCGTACCACTTTCCTGGCTCCTCGGAACCTGGGAAGGCAACGGCCGCCTCGGCGAGGGGGAAGAAGACGACGAGTTCTTCTGGCAGACCGTGAACTTCACCCAGAACGGTTTGCCGTTCCTGGAATACCGATCCGAATCGTGGGTCACCGACGAGCAGGGCAACAAGTTGCGCCCGCTGTCGGTTGAAACTGGATTCTGGTCGTTGGAACGCCCCATGGTGGACGGCGATCTTGGCCCGGGCATGATTCCGGGCGACATCGTTCCGACCCTGCGTTCGGCCGACGACGTTGAAGCCTTGCGGACCGAAGACAACGGGTTCAAGATCCAGGCCAACATTGCGCACCCCGGGGCGATCTCCGAACTTTATTACGGCGTCATCAAGGGTCCGCAGATCCAGCTGGCCACCGACTTGGTGATGCGCGGTTCCAACGCCAAGGAATACGCCTCGGCCACCCGCATCTACGGGTTGGTCAACGGCGATCTGTACTGGCGCTGGGACGTATCCACCGGCGGCAACGATCTGAAGGCCCACGCCTCAGCCGCACTCAAGAAACAGGCATAAACCATGGCGCTCTCGCCGTTGCTGTCACGACCGGCCGCAGTGGCCGGATCCGGGGTCGATGAGGGCGTTGCCGCCCACTACGGGGAACTGAGCGCCGAACAACGCAGGTTGCTCGCGGGAACCGCGGTGGCCGACATGTCCCACTTCGACGTGGTGACCCTCGCCGGGGAAGACCGGTTGAGCTGGCTCAACACGCTCTCCAGCCAGATGCTGCTGGAACTGCGCCCGGGGCAAAGCACCCAGACGCTGCTCTTGACGGTCCAGGGCCGCGTCGAATTCGACATCCGCATCCTGGCTGACGAGGACAAGCTGTGGCTGCTGGTCGAGCCCGGCCAGGGTGCCCCGCTTGCCGCATGGCTTGACCGCATGCGCTTCATGCTGCGCGTCGAGGTCAAGGACGTCAGCGCGGACTTCGGCCTGGTCGGTGCCTGCACTCCGCAGCCCGCGCTGGAAGCGTACCCCTGCTGGGTCGATTCCTGGCCCGACATCTCCCCGGGCGGCTACGCCTACTCGGTGGGGGAGCACCCGGGCGCCGAGCGTCCGTGGCGTGAATACATTCTCCCGCTCACCGAGCTCGAGTCCGCCGTCGCGGACCTGCCGCTGGCCGGCATGATGGCCGTCGAGGCGTTGCGCATCGCCGCGTGGCGCCCGCGTTTCGGCTTCGAGACCGACGAGAAGACCATTCCCCACGAGCTGGACCTGGTCCGCACCGCCGTGCACCTGAACAAGGGCTGCTACAAGGGTCAGGAAACCGTCGCACGGGTCCACAACATCGGGCACCCGCCGCGCCGCATCGTGTTCCTGCACCTCGACGGGTCCATGCACACCCTGCCGGCCGTCGGCTCCGAGGTCCGACTGGGAGAGAAGACCATCGGCAAGATCACCTCGGTGGCCACCCACTTCGAAGCCGGCCCGATCGCGCTGGCCCTGATCAAGCGCAACATCGATCCCGATGCCGCGCTGCAGGTCGTCGACGGGGAAGAGGCCTACGCGGCCTCGCAGGAAACGATCGTGACAACCGACGCCGGGCAGACTGCCGGGCGCTTCACCGGATTCCTGCGCCAGCCGCACTAGGCGCATTGCACCCGCGGCCTTGCAACGCCGGCGCACTCACAAACCGTTGTGCAGCCGCACGCTCAGCAGGGAACCCACCAGCTCAAACCCCAGGGACGTCGCAAGCGCGCTTGCGGCGTCCTGTCCGTCCTTGATGCGCGCCTGCGGAATCAATCCCTCGCTCAGCGCGTCGTCGACGGCCAGCGCCGCGGCGTACTTGCCCAGGCCGTAGCCGCGCATCGCCGGGTAGGTGAGCACCGTGGTGTCTGCCAACAGGCCGCCCGGGGCCCAGTAGCAGGCCGCGGCCACGGGCTCGTCGTGGGTCTCGGAGAACAGCACGAAGCACTGGTCGCAGCCCTGCAGGGTGGTGGTCGACGCGTCGTCGTGCGGGCTGCGTTCCAGCAGCCGCGCAAGGTCGGCCCGGGCGCCGGAGATCGAGACGTGTTCCGATTCGACGATTTCGAACGGGGCATCCACGTAGGTCAGCGCGTCGACGCCCAGGGAGCGCACCGAGGGGGCCAGGCCGCTGCCGTGCAGCAGCGAAACCAGGGCCCGGTCGTCCATGAAGTGTTCGTCGGGCGCCGTGCGCAGCAGCTGCAACAGCTCCTCGGGCGCGCGTACCACCTGGTGGTCGCCCAGGTGCAGGACCTGCACCATGTCGGTGCCGACGGCCGGGACAAAGAGCCGCACCGGGGTCCTGTCGGGCTGCAATGCAGAGTCGTCGACGCCGAAGTCGCGTGCCCACGCCAGGGCGATGATGGCACGGGTGCCGAATTCAAGATTCACGTTTAGAGCCTAGTGCAGGGCATTGGTTTTTGGTTGACCGGCGCCGCGGAAACATGCGGCGCCGGTCGTCCGGGGGCAGCGGATCAGCCGAAGAGGATCCGGGCCTCGTCGTAGCGTTCCTGCGGAACGCGCTTGAGGTTGTTCAGCGCGGCCTGGAACGGCACGCGGTTGATCTTGGTGCCGCGCAGCGCGACCATCGAGCCCCAGGCGGCGTCGTGCACCGAATCGACGGCAGCCATGCCCAGCCGGGTGGCGAGCACGCGGTCGAACGCGCTGGGAACCCCTCCGCGCTGGATGTGCCCGAGCACCGTGGCGCGGGTTTCGATCCCGGTGGCTGCCTCGATGAACGGGGCCAGCTGCTCGCCGATGCCGCCCAGCCGCGGACGGCCGAACGCGTCGAGCCCGCGGTCGGAGAATGCCGCGTCGGCACCCTCCGGCACAAAGCCCTCGGCGACGACGACCAGCGGGGCGCGCCCGCGGTCGTGCGCCTCGCGCACCCAGGCGTAGATCTGTTCCATGGTGGTGGACTGCTCGGGGATCAGGATGGCGTGGGCGCCGGCGGCCACGCCCGCATGCAGGGCGATCCAGCCCACATGGCGGCCCATGACCTCGGCGATCATGCAGCGGTGGTGCGATTCGCCGGTGGTGCGCAGCCGGTCGATGGCCTCCACGGCGATCTGGTTGGCGGTGTCGAAACCGAAGGTGTAGTCGGTGGCGTCGAGGTCGTTGTCGATGGTCTTGGGCACGCCGACGATCTTCAGGCCGGCGTCGGTCAGCCGCTTGGCCCCGGCCAGCGTGCCCTCGCCGCCGATGGCGATGATCGCGTCGACGCCGATGCGCTTCAGCGTGGCCTTGATGTTGTCCGGGCCGCCGTTCTCGCCGTCGAACGCGTTGGTGCGCGAGGTGCCGATGATGGTGCCGCCCTGCTTGGAGATGCCGCGGACCTTTTCGCGGGGAAGCTCGATGAAGTCGCCGTCCTTCACCCCGCGCCAGCCGTCGCGGAAGCCGACGAACTCGTGGCCGTAGCTCTTGATGCCGTTCAGGACGGCGCCGCGGATGACCGCGTTCAGTCCCGGGCAGTCTCCGCCGCTGGTCAGGATCCCGATGCGCATGCAAACTCAATTCTTTGTCGGTGCTCGTTGCCCGACCGCAAACGGCCGGGAGTGTAGTTGGAGCGCGACGCTGAGCTCGACAACGAACAGTCTAGCCAAGTGATGCGTGTGATGGCCAACACGTGACCGTCCGGGGACGCGAAATCCCCCTGCCACCCCGGAAAGGGACCTGGCAGGGGGATTGCGAGCCGGTACTTACTTGGTGACGGAACGGATGATCTTCTGCAGGGCGATCGTGTCGTCCTGGGCCGGGATCAGCAGCCAAGCCACGAGGTAGGCGCCGATGCCCAGGACCGGCAGCAGGAAGCTGAGCAGCAGCCCGATGCGTACCAGGGTGACGTCCCAGCCGAACTTGTCGGCGATGCCGCCGGCGACGCCGGCGACCAGGCGCTTGGGGCCGCGGCGAAGGGGGATGGAGCGAAGGGAATTGAAGAAGGAGTCCATGTCGGCAAGTCTTTCACGTTGTGGTCCCGGATCCGGGACCCGCGGGTGGGAATATCCTGTGGATGTTGCTTTTAGCGGGTGCGGCGTGCCGCGACGATCCCGGAGATGACCAGGATCAGCCCGGCTCCTCCGAGGAGTCCGATGAAGAGCAGCGGGCCGTTGAGCTGGATTCCGAAGAGCAGCCCTGCAAGCAGGAGCGCTCCGACCACCAGCAGGATCAGGCCGAAGACCAGGGTTCCGGTGGGGAACTTCGATTGGGCCTCAAGCTCGGCCTCGTGCTGCGGGAAGTGCTGGCTCATGGTGCCACCTCTGCTTTCTGGACGCTGACCTCGACGCTGTTGAAGGCGCCGTCAAGTTCGATTCGAAGGGTAGGGCCCGTCGCCGAGGGGTTGAGCCGGGTGCTGCCGCCGGTGCTTGTGGTGTCCGCACCATTGACTTCCAGCGAGGTGAATGCCCCGCTGAACTCGAGGACGACGGGGATGTTGTCGGGCACGATCAGCTTCACCGAGGAGAAGACGTTGTCGATCGACACGTCGGTGTCCTGGGTGATCGTCGAGTAGTGGCGCAGGTCCATCTCCCCGGAGTGGAAGACGTTGGTGCTGCCGCCCTCGTCGGTCGTGCTGATGCCGCTGCTGAACATGTTGATGTCTGCCATGCGCAGCGCGCCGCCGCTCCATATGAGGGAACACACCAGGGTCGCGATGCCGAAGCCGACCAGCGCCCCGCCGGTGCGTTGGTTCAGTGCCGCCCCGATCATGCCCAGGGCAATGACAACGAGTGCCGCGGCGAAGCCGATGGCCACGGCGCTGGTGGGCAGGGCCAGCCAGCCGAGTTCGTTCAGTCCGACGATCAGGGCGAAGACCAGCACCGCCAGGCCGAGCACGATGGTTGCGGCGTAGCCTGGAATGGCGCGCAGGCGCGGGGCCTTGGGCGCGCGCGGCGCCGGCGGGGTGTATGCGGGCGGGACGTAGGGAGGCGGGGTGAATCCGCCGCCCGCCGCGTGCCCGGTTCCGGGCCACGCCGGGTCCAGCGGGGGCAGCGCCGCATCGATCCTGGGATTCTCCGGGGGAGTGGCTGCTGCAAAGGGCATGGTTCGCTCCTGGTCCAAGGGCTGGAACCTTGTGGTGGGGGTGTCGGGGGAGCCGCCGGGGGTTTCGTCCGGCGTCGTGTCTGTGGGTGTCGTCTCAGCACCATCCGCGGCTGTCGGCCCCCTGCCGGCGTGCACACCGACCGGGACCGTGAGGTCGGAGTCCGAGGCGGTCCCCGATGCGTCGCCGCTGCCGGTCGCGTCGGCTGCAACGGACCCGTCCTGCGTACTTGCGTCGGGTGCGACGGTGGAGGCCTGCGCGTCCCCGTCGGGGCCGGGCTGCGGCGAGAAGGCGCCGAACGTCGAAGGCGTACCCGGAGCGCCGGCAGCGTTCGGCCAGTTTGAATCGCTGGCGGAGGGGTACTGCGTTGTCCATGGGCCTGCCGCGGGTGCGCCCGCACCGTTGGTGGCCTGCTGGCGTTCATCAAAGCGGCCGCGTCGGGAGAAGATGACGAAAAGGATTGCCGCGATCACCGCGAAAGTCCAGAATCCGCCGTCCCACCAGCTGAAGAACCACGGGAAGCCGATGGCGCCAAAGACGAAGAAGACCAGCGCCCCGGTCATGCCGCTGTTCCAACGGCCGGCAATTGCCTGCTGGGCGTGGATGCTGCCGTCAGGTCCGGGCAGTAGCGCCCAGGCCAGCCCGTAGACCAGCAGGCCCAATCCCGCCAGACAGGAGAGCGCAACGAAGAGGCCGCGGACGAGGATGGGGGCCAGACCAAAGCGTTCGGCCAGGCCGGATGCCACGCCGCCGATCCAGTGATCGGTGCCGCGGCGCACTTCCAATTCCCTGACCCAACGGAAAAAACCGTGTTCGACTGGTGTTTCATTCATAGCAACAATCCTTCCGTGCCCGGAGATTGCGCGCCATGAGGGTCACCCCTGATTGAACCCTGAACATACCCCGGAAGCGGCCGGGGAAACCCCGCCACCGGCCCCGGGCGTGCTTGTATTGAGGCATGAACACAACGCTCGAACGCCCCGAACTGGTCCGCGGCCAACCCCGCGTGCTTGCCGGGGTGTGTTCCGGCCTGGCGGCGCACCTGGGCGTCCAGGTGCGCTGGATCCGCATCGGCTTCGTCCTGGCCACGGGCTTGGCCGGAGCCGGCATCATCCTCTACGCCTGGTTGTGGATTTTCCTGCCCAGCGCCACCGACGTCCGGCGCGAGGCCGAACGCCGCGAAGGAACCCGCAGGTTCGGCCTGGCCGAGGAAATGAACAGGAAGCTGCCGCCGGACTTCGAGGACGCGGCCAGCGAGCAGCGCCAGCATTCAATGCGCCAGGTGCTCATCGGCGCCGGGCTGCTGGTTGTCGCGGGCTTGGTCTCCGCACAGATGCTCGGTGCCGAGTTGCGCCTCGACAAGCTCTGGCCCATCGCCGTGGTGCTTGCCGGCGCCATCATGGCCTGGCTTCAATTGGACGACGAGGGCCGTGCGGGACTGCGCCGGAGCACCGGGACGCTGAGCACCGGTGCCCTTATCCGCTTGATCATCGGCGTGGCATTGGTGGTCACCGGCCTGCTGCTGTTCCTCAGCGGCATCGTCGGCTTGCGCGAGCTGCTCTCCGGGCTGGCCGTCGCGGTCGCGGTGATCGCGGGTCTGGCCCTGGTGCTGCTTCCGTGGGGGCTGCGCTTCTGGCGCGACTTCGTCTCCGAACGCTCCAACCGGGTGCGCGCCGCCGAGCGCGCGGACATCGCCGCGCACCTGCACGACTCGGTGTTGCAAACCCTCGCACTGATCCAGAAGCGCTCACACGACCCCGCGCAGGTGCTGACCCTGGCCCGAGCCCAGGAGCGCGAATTGCGCCAGTGGCTCTACAACACCCAGGAGCCGGAGGAAGGCGAAATCACCGAGGCCATCCGCCGGGAAGCGGCCGAAGTCGAGGAACTCTACCTGGTCTCGATCAACGTGGTTTCCGTCGGTGAATGCAGCGGCATGGCCGGGCACGACGCGCTGCTCCAGGCCACCCGCGAGGCCATGACCAATGCGGCCAAGCATGCGGGCGGAACGATTTCCGTCTACGTGGAAGCCAGCCCCGCTCGGGTGGAAGTCTTTGTGCGCGACCGCGGGGACGGGTTCGAGGTGGGCCAGGTCTCCGACGACCGCCACGGCGTGCGCGAATCGATCATCGGGCGCATGGAACGCAACGGCGGGAGTGCAAGCATCCGCAGCACCGAGGACGGCACCGAAGTACACCTGACTATGAATGAAGAAACTAAGGACGAAGATGACTGACCAGGCATTCACACCCATTGACGTGGTGGTGGTCGACGACCACGCCATCTTCCGTTCGGGCCTGAAGGCGGACCTTGACGAACGCATCCGCGTGGTTGCGGAGGCCGCCACCGTAGAGGAGGCGATCGCCGCCGTGCACCAACACGCACCGGCGGTGGTGCTGCTGGACGTGCACCTGCCGGGCGGCCGAGGCGGCGGAGGCGCCGAGGTGTTGGCGGGCTGCGCCGACATGTTTTCCAGCGTGAAGTTCCTGGCCCTGAGTGTTTCGGACGCCGCCGAGGACGTCGTCACGGTCATCCGCGCCGGTGCGCGCGGCTATGTCACCAAGTCGATCTCCGGAAAGGAAATCTCCGACGCCGTGGAGCGGGTTGCCGGCGGGGACGCCGTCTTTTCCCCGCGGCTTGCGGGGTTCGTGCTGGACGCGTTCGGCACCCAGGCGGCCATCAGCGCGGATGAGGAACTGGACCTGCTCAGCGCCCGCGAACTCGAGGTGATGAGGCTGATCGCCCGCGGCTACAGCTACAAGGAGGTGGCCAAGGACCTTTTCATCTCCGTCAAGACGGTCGAGACCCACGTCTCGAGCGTGCTGCGCAAGTTGCAGCTCTCCAACCGCCACGAACTGACCCGCTGGGCAGTGGATAGGCGGATTCTCTAGACGCCCGAACGGGACGGGCCTGATCCGGGACGCCCGGGAAATGGCGGTGGCCGGCACCCTCCGCGAGGAGATTGCCGGCCACCGCCGTCTGCCGAGAACCTGCTACTTGGCTTCGCCCAGCAGCGCGGCCATGCGGCCGACGCCTTCTGCCAGGTCCGCATCGCCCAGTGCGTAGGACATGCGGATGTATCCCGACGGGCCGAAGGCCTCGCCCGGAACCACTGCGACCTCCGCCTGCTCCAGGATCAAAGCGGCAAGCTCGGCCGAGGTGGCCGGGACGATGCCGCGGATTTCGCGACCCAGCAGGCCGCGGACATCGGAGTAGGCGTAGAACGCGCCCTCCGGCGTCGGGCAGTGCACTCCGTCGATGGCGTTCAGCGCCGAAACCATGGCCTTGCGACGGCGGTCGAAGGCCGTGCGCATTTCCGCCACGGCATCCAGCGGGCCGGAGACGGCCGCAAGCGCTGCCATCTGCGAGACGTTCGCGACGTTGGAGGTCGCGTGGGACTGCAGGTTGGTGGCAGCCTTGATGACGTCCAGCGGGCCCGCCATCCATCCCACTCGCCATCCGGTCATGGCGTAGGTCTTGGCGACTCCGTTGAGGATGATGACCTTGTCGCCCAGCTCGGGGGCTGCGGTGGCGATCGACGTGAAGACCGCATCATCGTAGGTGAGGTGTTCGTAGATTTCGTCGGTGATGACCCACAGGTCCTTGGATGCCGCCCAGCGACCGATCTCCGCCACCTGCTCCGGGGCGTAGACCGCACCGGTGGGGTTGGACGGCGAGACAAAGAGCAACACCTTGGTCTTGGGCGTAACAGCTGCCTCCAGCTGCTCGATGGTGACCTTGTAGCCCTGCTCGGGGCCGGCGAACACCTCGACGGGAACACCGCCGGCCAGGCGAATGGCCTCCGGGTAGGTGGTCCAGTACGGTGCCGGAAGGATGACTTCGTCTCCCGGATCCAGCAGCGTCGCAAAGGCGTTGTACACGGCCTGCTTGCCGCCGTTGGTGACCAAGACCTGGGAAGCATCGAGCTTGTAGCCCGAGTCGCGCATGGTCTTCTCGGCGATGGCCGCACGGAGTTCCGGCAGGCCCGCGGCGGGGGAGTAGCGGTGGTACTGGGGATTGCGTGCCGCTGCAATTGCTGCTTCAACGATGTAGTCGGGGGTGGCGAAGTCCGGTTCGCCTGCACCGAAGCCGATGACCGGGCGTCCGGCGGCCTTCAGGGCCTTGGCCTTTGCGTCTACGGCCAGTGTTGCGGATTCTGCGATGGACCCGATACGTCGGGAAATGCGTGACATGTCGTCGCTTCCTGGAAGGGGAGGTGGTTTGGTGGTGTGTGCTTTCAGCTTAGTGCGCCAAGGCCTGATGGAACGACTAAATCAACCAATACGACACGTGGTTTTCACCGGCAATGCATGCCTGCCGCCCGGGGTAGAAGTTACTCGTTGGGCAGTCGGCCATAGCGCTTGAGGTGCAGCTCGTCCTTTTCCTGCTCGTCCAGGTCGATTTCCTGGGCCTGGGCACGGACCTGGTGCCACTGGAAGTACGCGGCCACGCACAGGAAGGCGGGAACCGTGATGACAAAGGGCAGGTACATCGCCCCGGTGTAGTTGATCAGGTGGAACTGGGCACCGGCCGCCAGCACCAGCAGGCTGGTCCCGACCCACATGAGCAGGTTCTGGCCCAGCCGCATCGCCCACAAGACCAGCCCGACCCCCAAGTACCAGCTGACCGGAATGGCGGAAGTGAACTCCACAAACCAGGCAGGGAACGCTACCAAGAACATGACGAGGCAGGCGCGGGAAAGTTCCTTCTGCTTTCGCAGAGCGACCCACACGCCCGTTGCGATGAGCAGAGGGATTGATGCGGCCATGAACTGGATGGCCCAGAAGCTGCCCGGCCCGGCAAGGTGCGCAATGCCGAAAATTGCATCGAGGATCGAGCCACCGGCAAAGACCAAGAGAATCAACGCGCTGGCACGCTCGAAGCGGATGGGCCCGGTTTTGGAAGTACGCATGCCCACCAACCTAACAGCGAGGCCCAAAAACCCTTGAAAACACGGGGAAGTGGTTCTCAGTTCGACAATCGACCCAATCCATGCGTAAACTTGATCCTCGGTGTTGGAAAACATCTAGATCACCCAAGTCGTAAGCGGCATGAGTGAACGAACGAGTTCTGAACTCGAAGGGTAGTGGCGCAATTGGTAGCGCAGCGGTCTCCAAAACCGCAGGTTGCAGGTTCGAGTCCTGTCTGCCCTGCGCAGTAGCAATCATTCTGGATTGCTCGGCGAAATTCACGTCACGGTGTGTCGTGGTCGATAAGACTGCGGCACACCGTGATTGTTTCAATAGGCATAATCTGAAACGAGGAACCGGTGACTGAAACGACTGCGAGCGATTCGCACGGCGCAGGGCGCGACAAGAAGCCGGCCAAGGCAGGTTTCTTCGCTGGAATTGCCCTGTTCTTCCGCCAGATGATTTCTGAGCTGAAGAAGGTCGTTACGCCGACTCGCAGCGAACTGGTGAACTACACGCTAGTGGTCATCGGCTTCGTCGTGTTGATGATGGTCATCATTTCCGCCCTGGACTTCGTGTTCGGCAACGGATCTATTTGGATCTTCACCAACCCGGCCGAAAAGTAAGCCGGGACGATTCGCCCCATATTTCTGGTGAACCAGTAACAGAAAGCAGGAACCGCAGTGTCCGATCAGGAACTCGAACCGCAGGCCATCGAAGAACTTGAGGGCCAGGCAGCAGAGGTCGATACCGAAGAGGTGTCGACCGATTCCGTCGTTTCCGAGGACGCCGAGCAGGCTCCTGAAGATGCAGCAGCCGAGGAAACCCCGGCCGTCGATCCCATCGAAGAATTCCGCACCCAGCTGCGTCGTCAGCCCGGTGACTGGTACGTCATCCACTCCTACGCAGGTTACGAAAACCGCGTCAAGGTGAACCTCGAAACCCGCATCCAGACCCTGGGCATGGAAGAATTCATTTATGAAATCCAGGTCCCGATGGAAGAGGTCGTGGAGATCAAGAACACGACGCGCAAGATCGTGCGTCGCGTTCGCATCCCCGGCTACGTCCTGGTCCGCATGGAACTGACCGACGCCTCCTGGGGTGCAGTCCGTCACACACCTGGTGTCACCGGCTTCGTTGGAAACGCGCACAACCCAGATCCGCTGCGCCTCGAGGAAGTCTTCTCGATGCTCGAGCACACGATCGTCAGCGAAGAAGAAGCGGCCAACATGAAGCCGGGCCGGGCCCCGATCACCGAGGTCACTGTTGACTTCGAGGTCGGCGAATCGGTCATCGTCAACGACGGTCCTTTCGAGACCCTTCCGGCGACGATCAGCGAAATCAAGCTGGAATCCTCCACCCTTGTGGTTCTCGTTTCGATCTTCGAACGTGAAACCCCGGTTACCCTGTCGTTCAGCCAGGTCACCAAGATCCAGTAACATTAGTCTTCGTGCCTGTCCCGGTTTGCTTTACCGGGATATCGGCATGACTCGGCCGCCGCGCCACGGCGGTCAACCCCCCGAGGCACGCTCCTGTGCAACGGGGCAACGCAAAAGAAGAAGGACCCGACATGGCCCCCAAGAAAAAGGTCACCGGACTCATCAAGCTGCAGATCCAGGCAGGCGCCGCCAACCCGGCACCTCCGATCGGCCCGGCGCTTGGTCAGCACGGCGTCAACATCATGGAATTCTGCAAGGCTTACAACGCAGCGACCGAGTCGCAGCGCGGTAACGTGATTCCGGTTGAAATTACCGTCTACGAAGACCGTTCCTTCACCTTCATCACCAAGACTCCTCCGGCAGCTGAGCTCATCAAGAAGGCTGCAGGCGTTGCCAAGGGTTCCGCTACCCCGCACACCGTCAAGGTTGCAAACCTGACCCAGGCTCAGGTTGAAGAGATCGCCACCACAAAGATGGAAGATCTCAACGCCAACGACATCAAGGCTGCTGCCCTGATCATCGCAGGCACCGCCCGCTCCATGGGCATCACCGTAGCTGGCTAATTAGCCCCCGCTACACCCCGCGCGCCCGGTTCAGCCGGAAACGCACCCCCATAACAAACAAGACGACCGGGACATTTCCACTATTTGGTGGACACCCGATCGCAAGTGGCAGGGTCGCGCGCGACCCATACATGACCACGACTGCATAAGGAGAAAAAGCAGATGGCAAAGCGCAGCAAAGCATACGTAGCCGCCGCGGCTAAGATCGAAGCCGACAAGGTTTACGCACCGACCGAGGCAATCGCCCTGGCCAAGGAAATCGCTTCCTCGAAGGCTGACGAGACCGTTGAGGTTGCTTTCCGCTTGGGCGTTGACCCTCGCAAGGCCGACCAGATGGTTCGTGGCACCGTTATCCTGCCGCACGGCACCGGTAAGACCGCCCGCGTCCTCGTTTTCGCAAACGGTGACAAGGCTGAAGCTGCAATCGCAGCCGGCGCCGACTTCGTTGGCTCGGACGACCTGATCGCCAAGATCGCCGGCGGCTGGACCGACTTCGACGCAGCAGTTGCAACCCCTGACCTCATGGGCAAGGTTGGCCGTTTGGGTAAGGTCTTGGGTCCCCGTAACCTGATGCCGAACCCGAAGACCGGCACCGTCACCATGGACGTCGCCAAGGCTGTCAACGACATCAAGGGTGGCAAGATCGACTTCCGCGTCGACAAGCACTCGAACCTGCACTTCATCATCGGCAAGGTTTCCTTCGATGCTCAGAAGCTGGCCGAGAACTACGCAGCAGCACTGGACGAGGTTCTTCGTTTGAAGCCTTCCTCCTCCAAGGGCCGCTACATCACCAAGGCAACGGTTGCAACCACCTTCGGTCCCGGCATTGCCGTTGACTCGAACGTGACCCGCGTGATCACCGAAGCCTAAATTTAGCTTCAACTTCACCGCAGGCCCGAATCCCCTTTGCAGGGGTTCGGGCCTGCGGTTTTTTGTGCATGGGGGAAGAAAACACTGCAGCCGACCTCATGCTGGAGCCTGGGATTCGAGGACATTCCGGAACCAGGGCGGTGCGCTGCTGCCGCACCACCCCACCCGGCAAGAACAGTAGATGCAGCATCCGCCAGTGGGCGCTGAGAAGTCAGAGGCATAGGCGGGCTGGTGCGCACCAGCCCGGCATGAACCGCGGAAATCGCCGTGCCACGCCACGAACACCACCAAATGGTTGCACCCAAACGGGTTGCGGGCTTTTCGCTCCGACTGGCCATGCTTGCGCCATTCCACTACACCGGCACCCGATTGTCCGGCTGGTCGGGCGTCATGCCAAGGCTCTCAGGCAGCTAAGTGGATCTGCCAGTGGCCAGCACATAGCTCTTCGATGCCCAGTACCTGCGCGCCGGAGCCGGGGGAACGGGGGATGCGACCGTTCTGGTGATGTGCGGCTCGAACTTGCCGACGACTCACACGCCTGAGACACTCGATGGCCGAGTCATGCTACATGCATATACCAGGGGACTCCGGACAGCACCGGCACCGCGGACATGGTCAAGTTGCTGGTGTATGGCTGCCTGCCTAGGGCCGGTAGTGACTCGGCACCGGCCACGTGTCCGGGCTGCGCTGCCGTTGCCGACTTTCTGGTGTCGTGTACGACGGTCTCCCTCAGGATTCTCCAAACACAATTGATGCCACAGGGCACTGCTGGCCATGATGGCCGAGGCGTGGTTGTTGAGCAAGCAAGAGTCGAAGGCAGACGTTGGTGATCGTTGAAACGATTATCTCCCATAAAGCTGGATGCGGTTCTGCTTCCGCACTGCATGTCAGATGGCATTCGTGCTTGTTATGGTGCCGGGGGGTATTTGTCACTTTCTGCGCCCATCCGCCTATGAAACTTTGTGAGATCTACGGCACTTTCCAACTGCGGCGAGCCCCGCACCGCGGGCCTCTGTACTAAGTGCGCTCGTTGCGCGAGCGGTCGGGCGGCTCTTCTGCGGGCAAAATGCTATCAATCCAGTGGCTATCGTGCCACTTGTCGGTCTAGCGGTTCTGGTGTTGGAACCTTCACCGGGCAACGTTTCGGCCGGTGGAGACAGGCAAGCCTGTCTCATGCGCCTGGCGGTCGGCGCTATCTGCTCCCGGTGACCAATAGCCATGGGATCTGCCTGCCATGCTGCCATTACCGTGCCGTTCGTATTGGTCGTAGAACTGTTCCTGGGGGCGCAAGATTTGGTCCCGCCAAATTGAGCCCGTCGAACAATTGCTAATGGGCTGGGTCAACACCCAACAACACGCTGCCTGCTGAATGGTTTGGTGGTTTGAAGCCCAGCGTTAGATAATCGAATTGAATAAACCAGTGTGACCTTGGGCACGCGGGGTCGATGGGCGTGGAATTTTGCCACCCAACCGTTGACTTGGGGGATTGTTGCCAAAGTGCGGGACTTGCCTGGTTTTCTTCGATGTTGCCCAAGCGACGGATTGTCAATTTTGGTAACCGTAACATCTTGTGTCCGAAGGCATTGCTGATAGGCTTGTTGTGTTGCAACTTGGTTGTGACCGGTGACTTGGTCACCAGTGTTTTTGACGGAGACCCCAAGCCCCGTCCTAAACATTTAGCGCGGCAATGCGTTCCCCCAAGTTGCATTGCCGCTTCCGCAGAACCCCGCTTCCGTTATCCCCCAAGTTACGGAACCGGGGTTCTGCTCTTTTAAAATCCGGCGATATGGCCGCCCTTGAAATTCGGGAAACCGGGGCGGGCTTCTGTGGGCTCTGGGCGAGGTCAGCGCCTGCTACGGAGGATCCTGCGCAGTCCGCATTGCTCGCAGAGATGCTCGGGTTCATGCTCGTGAAGAACCTGGCTGCGGGTCGGACCCTATTCCGGCATGCGGGTTGCCTACTGGATCGGGAGTTGAGCTGATGGGCTTTCCCTCGATTTGGTTCTTCCGTTGCAGCGCTGTTAGGCTTGGAATTACCGAAGACCGTCGGTCGAGATTAGCTGCTTATGTAGTGAGGCTCCGAAAGTCCCACAAAGGACGACCTGCGCAGGTGAACGAAGTGAATTTTCTGCATTTTTTAGTGCGTTCTTTCCGCCCCGTGCATCCTGCATGGGGCGTTTTTTATGCCAGTACTCCTGGCCGGGTCAGATCGACTGGTATCAGATCTATACCCCGGAAGGAGTGTTATGGCAACGCCGACTAAGGTTTCCGCAGTTGAGGAAATCACCGCCGACTTCAAGGAGTCGACCGCCGCTGTCCTGACCGAATACCGTGGGCTTACTGTTGCGCAGCTCAAGCAGCTTCGCCGCTCACTTGGTCAGGAGACCAAGTACGCGGTTGTGAAGAACACCTTGACTGGTATCGCAGCAAAGGAAGCCGGCATCGAAGCATTCGAAGGCCAGCTTGCTGGTCCGACTGCAATCGCCTTTATCAAGGGTGATGCAATCGCTGCCGCTAAGAGCCTCACGGATTTTGCTAAGGACAACAAGCAGCTCATCATCAAGACCGGTTTCTTCGAGGGCAAGGCCCTTGACGCAGCCGGAGTTGCCGCACTGGCAGCCCTTGAATCGCGTGAGTTCCAGCTGGCACGTGTTGCCGGTGTGCTGCAGGCTCCGGCATCTGCCGCAGTCCGCACCATCGAAGCACTGCGCGCAAAGCTCGAAGAAGCAAACGGTGGCGCTGCTGAAGCACCCGCCGAGGTTGAGGCACCTGCTGCCGAAGCCGCCACCGAAGAAGCCTAAGCTTTCTTCAACCCCTCACTCAAGTAACTTGCGGCGCGTATGTGCCGCCGACGGAAAGGCTGCCCACCATGGCTAAGCTGTCCACCGAAGAGCTCTTGGAAGCCTTCAAGGAAATGACCATCATCGAGCTCTCCGAGTTCGTAAAGACCTTCGAAGAGACCTTCGACGTCTCCGCTGCTGCTGTTGCAGTTGCCGGCCCGGCCGCTGGTGCCGCTGAAGCCGAAGAGCAGACCGAATTCGACGTTATCCTCGAATCGGCCGGCGACAAGAAGATCGCAGTTATCAAGGAAGTTCGTGCAATCACTTCCCTGGGTCTGAAGGAAGCCAAGGAGGTCGTTGATTCGGCTCCGAAGGCCGTCCTCGAAGGCGCCACCAAGGAAGCTGCAGAGAAGGCAAAGGACGCCCTCGAGGCTGCCGGCGCAACCGTTACTGTCAAGTAACTCTTCGCACTTTTCACTGCGGGCCCGCGGAACCTTTTGGTTCCGCGGGCCCGCAGTATTTTAACCGAATTAGCTACTTCCCGGTTTCTCAATCAAACCCCGGCGGAGTGAGAAAGCACCCACTATCGGATTGCATGCAATGAACTTTGCTACCGTTGATCACGGAACGACAACGCAAACCAAGTAAAGGTGGGGTATGGCTTTGCCAGAATCCGGAACAGTGCTCATCGAGGTCCCGCGCCAAGACGGGGCCTCGACGCAAGCTGCGCCCCAGACACCGAGGGCGCCGAGACTGGCATTGCTGGACGGCCTGCGATTCCTTGCCGCGGTCCTGGTCCTGCTCTACCACTACACCGCGTGGCGCCACGAATTTTGGGGAACCCCCATGGCCAAGGATGCCTGGCCCGAGCTTTCAAAGTTCACCCTCTACGGCAACATGGGTGTGCAGCTCTTCTTCATTATCTCTGGATTCGTCATCTTGCTCTCTGCCTACGGGAAGAGCGCGAGCCGGTTCGTTGGTTCACGCGTGGGCAGGCTGTACCCGGCATATTGGGTGGCTGTTCTGGCCACCGGGTTCCTGGTCATCGTCATGTGGCCGAAGCTGGGTGAGGGCCGAGGCATCAAGGAACTTCTGGCAAACCTCACCATGTTCCACCCGCTGATGGGCATGCGGCATATCGACGGCGTCTACTGGACTCTTTGGATCGAGCTGCGTTTTTACCTGGTCATCCTGCTACTGATCATGCTGCGCCTACTGACGATTCGAGGGGTGACCATCTTTGCGGTGGCATGGCCGCTCTTGGGCCTTGGCGCCCAACTCATGGGAAATGAAAACGCCACCTATTTGTTGATGGCCGAATATGCCCCGCTCTTTGCCGGCGGCATGATGCTGTTCATGATCTACCGCTTCGGCCACAGCGTGCGACGCTGGGGCATACTGCTTTTCAACGTCGTGCTTTCGGCGTATTTCACGGGGTTGAAGGCACCGGTGGAGGCCATGGAATTGGTTGGTTATGTCATTGCCCCATGGACCTACTGGCTAATCGTCGCAGGGTTGTTCGCGGCCGTTGCCGCGCTGAGCCTGACGCCACTGCGCAACGTCCAGTGGAAATTCCTGGCTCTGGCCGGGTCGCTGACCTACCCGGTGTACCTCTTGCACCAGGTATGGGGCTGGTGGCTGATCGACCAGATCAACCCCGTGCTGGGCAAGTACCTGACGCTGCCGATTGTCATGGGCATCGTGTTCACCGCCGCCTACCTGGTGCACCGCTTTGTCGAACGCCCGCTGGCCAAGCCGCTGGCAACAGGCACGACAAAGGGTTTGGAATTCCTCGGGGCTCAGGGAAAGAAGTTGTTCAGCCCGGTGCTTCAGCGTCGCTGATGTCCGCGACCGTCGCGTCGAGTGCGGAAATCAGTTCCGCGGAGTCCACGAATGCCGAATGGCCGTGGGCGCCGGCGCCGAGGCAGATCCTGCCGGCAACAACGCTTGAATCAATGTAGACAGGCCACGGAGTCGTCGCGCCCAGAGGGGTGATCGTGCCCCGCTCGTAGCCGGTTGCGGCGAATGCCACCTCCGGACGTGGCAGTGACAACTTGTTGACCCCGAGCAAGGCCCGCAGCTTGGGCCACGAAATGGTGCGGTCTCCGGGGATCAGCGCGAAAAAGAACGAACCGTCCTTGTGCTTCACCACCAGCGACTTGACGATTTCGTGGACGGCCAGGCCCATGAGCCCGGCTGCTTCGACCAGGCTGCCGGCCGGTGGACGGGTAACCACGTCAACGTTCAGCCCGCGGTTGCGGGCATCGCGTTGCATGCGTTCCAGGCCGTCGGCCGGCAGCTGATCCGTCATCCTTATGCTTCGCGCACCAACAGCAGGGCATCGCCCTGGCCGCCGCCGCCACACAGGCTGACCGCCGCCTTGCCGGATCCGCGGCGCTTGAGTTCCAGGGCTGCGCTCAGGGTCAGGCGTGCGCCGGAGGCGCCGATCGGGTGGCCCAGCGCGATCGCCCCGCCGTGGATGTTCGTCTTTTCCAGCGGGTAGCCAAGATCCTTGAGCGACTGGCAGACAACGGCGCCGAAGGCCTCGTTGATCTCGATGAAGTCAAGGTCCGAGGTTTCCCAGCCTTGGGTCTTCAAGGCAGCCGCAATGGCATGGGAGGGCTGCGAGTGCAGGGAATTGTCGGGACCGGCAACCTGACCGGCGGCGCCAACGGTGGCCAGGATCTCAAGATTGTGTGCAAGGGCGTACTCGCGCGAGGTGACGACAACGGCCGCGGCTCCGTCGGAGAGCGGTGAAGAGTTGCCGGCGGTGATGGTGCCGTCCGTGGCGAAGGCCGGGCGCAAGCCGGCAAGGGATTCGACCGTGGTCGTCGGCCGAATGCCCTCGTCAATGGAGACAACCAGTGGATCGCCCTTGCGCCGAGGGATGCTGATCGCCACGATTTCCTCGGTGAAGGTCCCGGCCTCGACGGCTGCGGCGGCGCGCTGGTGCGATGCAGCCGCGACTTCGTCTTGCTCGGTGCGGGTCAGGCCGAGCACGGTGTTCTTGGCTTCGGTGCTGCTTCCCATGGAATTTCCGTCGAAGGCGTCGGTCAGGCCGTCGTATGCCACCGAGTCGATGGCTGTGATGTTCCCGTAGGTCCAACCCTGGCGCGAGCCCGGAAGCAGGTGCGGGGTGTTGGACATGGACTCCTGCCCTCCGGCCACGACCACGTCGGCATCGCCCACACGGATCAGACGGGCGGCATCGGTGATGGCCGAGAGGCCCGAGAGGCACACCTTGTTGACAGTGATGGCGTTGACGTTCCAGCCGATTCCAGCGGCGATCGCGCTCTGGCGGGCAGGGTTCTGGCCGCAACCGGCCTGGACCACATGTCCCATGATTACTGCCTGGACGTCTTCGGCGGGCACGGCAGAACGCTCCAGCGCCCCGCGGATGGCTGCGGCACCAAGCTCAACAGCACTCAGCGTCGAAAGCTGACCATTCAGGCGGCCAAACGGAGTGCGGGCGCCGGCGACTATGACCGCGTCACGGTGTGAAGACATGATCGAAATCTCGCTTTCGGTAAAACATGCTGAATGTTTACTTCTAGGCTAGCGCGCTGTGGTCCACGCCACAGAATTCTCGGCAAACCGTGATCCATCTCTCAGGCTTAGCGGCGATTTCCGGGTCGGGTTTGCGAGTTTAGTGGTGGACATGGTAGGCCGCATGGTGTAACGTGGAGATTTGCGTCTTCTCTTTTCATCTCCGGCCTTCATATAGCGGTGGGCCTGCTCAACGGTGCTGTTACGAGTGAAACTCGGGCAGAGAGACGGCGTCGGAAACCTGACGGTCTGTGGAAGGATCCATCTTGGTCGCCTCGAGCACCTCTAACAACCAAACCGCTAGTTCGGCCCGCAGCGCGGAATATGCTGGCCGACTTTCTTTTGCAAAGATTCACGAACCACTTGATGTTCCTAATCTTTTGGCACTTCAGACCGAGAGCTTTGACTGGCTCGTCGGCAACGAGCGCTGGAAGAACCGTCTGGCATACGCCCAGACTATTGGTGACACCAGTGTAGCCACGACTTCGGGTCTGGCCGAGATCTTCGAAGAGATCTCCCCGATTGAAGACTTCCAGGAGACCATGTCCCTGAGCTTCTCGGAGCCTGAGTTCGCTGATCCGAAGTACACCATGGCCGAGTGCAAGGACCGCGACGCCACGTACGCCGCTCCGCTGTACGTCAAGGCCGAGTTCATGAACAACAACACGGGCGAAATCAAGCAGCAGACCGTGTTCATGGGCGACTTCCCGCTGATGACCGACAAGGGTACCTTCATCATCAACGGCACCGAGCGTGTCGTGGTATCCCAGCTCGTTCGTTCCCCGGGCGCTTACTTCGAGCGCACCCCGGACAAGACCAGCGACAAGGACATCTTCACCGCGAAGATCATCCCGTCGCGTGGTGCATGGTTCGAACTGGAAATCGACAAGCGCGACCAGGTCGGCGTTCGCCTCGACCGCAAGCGCAAGCAGTCGGTCACCGTTCTGCTTAAGGCCCTCGGCTGGACCGAAGGCCGCATCCTGGAAGAGTTCGGACAGTACGACTCGATCCGCGCCACCCTGGAGAAGGACACCACCGATACCCAGGAAGAAGCACTCCTGGATATCTACCGCAAGCTTCGCCCGGGCGAACCGCCGACGGTCGATGCTGCACAGGCGTTGCTCAAGAACCTCTACTTCGAGGCGAAGCGCTACGACCTGGCAAAGGTTGGTCGTTACAAGATCAACCGCAAGCTCGGTGTTGAAACCCCGCTTGATTCCCCGGACGCCTCGGTCTTGAACATCGATGACATTGTCGCGATGATCAAGTTCCTTGTCGCTCTGCACGCAGGCGAGAAGACCACTCCGGGCATGCGTAACGGCGAGCCCGTTGCCCTGACCGTGAGCGTCGATGACATCGACCACTTCGGCAACCGTCGCATCCGCGCCGTTGGCGAATTGATCGAGAACCAGGTCCGCACGGGTCTGTCCCGCATGGAGCGCGTGGTCCGCGAACGCATGACCACGCAGGACGTCGAGGCAATCACCCCGCAGACGCTGATCAACATCCGCCCGGTTGTTGCAGCGATCAAGGAGTTCTTCGGAACCTCCCAGCTCTCGCAGTTCATGGACCAGAACAACCCGCTGGCCGGTTTGACGCACAAGCGTCGTCTTTCCGCGCTGGGCCCGGGCGGTCTGTCCCGTGACCGTGCAGGCATGGAAGTTCGAGACGTTCACCCGTCCCACTACGGACGTATGTGCCCGATTGAAACCCCTGAAGGCCCGAACATTGGTCTGATCGGTTCGTTGGCTACCTACGGCCGCATCAACGCCTTCGGCTTCATCGAAACCCCGTACCGCAAGGTCGTCGACGGCCGCCTCACCGGCGAAATCGACTACCTGACCGCGGATGAGGAACTCGAAAACTTCATCGCACAGGCCAACGCGCCGCTGGATGCAGACAACCGCTTCGTTGAAGACGGCGTCCTGGTCCGCGAACGCGGCGGTGGCGGCGAGCCCGTCATCGTGGAACCGTCCGAAGTTGAATACATGGACGTTTCCCCGCGCCAGATGGTGTCCGTGGCAACCGCCCTGATTCCGTTCCTCGAGCACGACGATGCCAACCGCGCCCTCATGGGTGCGAACATGCAGCGTCAGGCCGTGCCGCTGCTTGCCTCCGAGTCCCCGCTCGTGGGTACCGGCATGGAGAAGTTCGCGGCAGTCGACGCCGGCGACTCGGTCATCGCAACCACCGGAGGCGTTGTCTCCGAGGTTTCGGCCGACCTTGTCACCGTCATGAACGACGATGGCACCGAAGCCGCCTACCCGATCATGAAGTTTGCTCGCTCCAACCAGGGCAACGCATACAACCAGCGCGTGATGGTTTCCGAAGGCGATCGTGTTGACTACAACTCGATCATCGCCGACGGTCCATCCACCGACAAGGGCGAGCTCGCCCTTGGCAAGAACCTGCTGGTTGCGTTCATGTCCTGGGAGGGCCACAACTTCGAGGATGCGATCATCCTCTCCCAGCGCATGGTCTCCGACGACGTGCTCACCTCGATTCACATCGAAGAGCACGAAGTCGACGCCCGCGACACCAAGCTTGGTGCCGAAGAGGTTACCCGCGACATCCCGAACGTCTCCGAAGAGATCCTGGCGCAGCTCGACGAGCGCGGCATCATCCACATCGGTGCCGAGGTTGAAGCTGGCGACATCCTGGTTGGCCGTGTCACCCCGAAGGGTGAAACCGAGCTGACCCCGGAAGAGCGCCTGTTGCGCGCCATTTTCGGTGAGAAGTCCCGCGAAGTTCGCGATACTTCCCTGAAGGTTCCGCACGGCGAGTCCGGCGTGGTCATCGGTGTCCGCATCTTCGACCGCGACAACGACGACGACCTGCCCCCGGGCGTGAACCAGCTGGTTCGCGTCTACGTGGCACAGAAGCGCAAGATCACCAACGGTGACAAGCTTGCAGGCCGCCACGGTAACAAGGGCGTCATCTCCAAGATCCTTCCGATCGAAGACATGCCGTTCCTTGAAGACGGAACCCCGGTTGACGTCGTCCTGAACCCCTTGGGTGTTCCGGGTCGAATGAACGTCGGCCAGGTCCTGGAAATCCACCTCGCGTGGGCTGCCAAGCAGGGCTGGAAGATCGAGGGCGAGCCGGAGTGGGTCAAGAACCTGCCGGACCTCCCGCGTGAAGTCGGCTCCAGCAAGGTTTCCACACCGGTCTTCGACGGCGCCACGGAAAACGAAATCCGCGGCATCCTCGATCACACCAATGTGACCCGCGATGGCAAGCGCCTGATCGGCAACTCCGGCAAGGCCCGTCTGTTCGACGGCCGCTCCGGCGAGCCGTTCCCGGATCCGGTTTCCGTTGGCTACATGTACATCTTGAAGCTTCACCACCTGGTGGACGACAAGATCCACGCACGTTCCACCGGCCCGTACTCCATGATCACCCAGCAGCCGCTGGGTGGTAAGGCACAGTTCGGTGGCCAGCGCTTCGGTGAAATGGAAGTGTGGGCCCTGGAGGCCTACGGTGCCGCATACACCCTGCAGGAACTGCTCACGATCAAGTCCGATGATATTCACGGTCGCGTGAAGGTCTACGAGGCAATCGTCAAGGGCGAGAACATCCCGGAACCAGGTGTCCCGGAATCGTTCAAGGTCCTGATCAAGGAAATGCAGTCGTTGTGCTTGAACGTCGAGGTCCTCGGAACCGACGGCAACACCATCGAAATGCGAGACTCGGATGAAGAAGTCTTCCGGGCCGCGGAAGAACTCGGCATCGACCTTTCCCGGTCGGAACCGAACTCCGTCGAAGAAGTTTAGTTCCAACTCGTGCCCTGTGGTCGGGGGAGCGGTGCCGGTGGAAACACCAGTGCAGCGCTCCTTCGGCCGCCAGGGTCAACATGGAACTGGATATCTTCCAGACCCACGGTGAGCGTGGAACCTTCGGGTTCCGCGAACACCTCACCACATTAGACTTCAGAAACTTAGAAGAGAGATAAGGACCATATGTCCAGCGAATCCTCATTCGGCCTCATGCGCATCGGCCTGGCAACTGCGGAAGAGATCCGCGGGTGGAGCTACGGCGAGGTTAAGAAGCCCGAAACCATCAACTACCGCACCCTCAAGCCGGAGAAGGACGGTCTTTTCTGCGAAAAGATCTTCGGCCCTTCCCGCGACTGGGAGTGCTACTGCGGCAAGTACAAGCGCGTGCGCTTCAAGGGCATCATCTGCGAACGCTGTGGTGTTGAAGTTACCCGTGCCAAGGTTCGTCGCGAACGCATGGGTCACATCGAGCTTGCAGCCCCAGTAACCCACATCTGGTACTTCAAGGGCGTTCCCTCGCGCTTGGGCTACCTGCTCGACCTGGCACCGAAGGATCTTGAGAAGATCATTTACTTCGCCGCCTACATGGTCACCTCCGTGGACGAAGAGCGCCGTCACGCCGAACTGCCGAACCTCCAGGCGCAGCACGACCTGGAACGCAAGCAGCTGGTTGACACCCGCGACTCCGACATCGCATCCATCGCCCGCGACCTCGAGAACCAGCTTGCTGCTCTCGAAGCCGAGGGTGCAAAGGCCGCGGAAAAGAAGAAGGCCCGCGATCTGGCCGACAAGACGATGGCCCAGGTGCGTAAGCGCGCCGATGCGGACATCGAACGTCTTGACCAGGTCTGGGACCGATTCAAGAACCTCAAGGTCGCTGACCTCGAAGGCGACGAAGGCCTGTTCCGCTCGCTGCGCGAGCGCTACGGACTGTACTTCGAGGGCTCCATGGGCGCCGAAGCCATCAAGAAGCGCCTCGAGTCCTTCGACATGGCCGCGGAAGCCGAAATCCTTCGCGACATTATCGAAAACGGCAAGGGACAGAAGAAGACCCGTGCGCTCAAGCGCCTCAAGGTCGTCAACGCGTTCCTGACCACGTCCAACTCCCCGTTGGGCATGGTCCTCGACGCCGTACCGGTGATCCCGCCGGAACTGCGCCCGATGGTCCAGCTGGACGGTGGCCGCTTCGCGACCTCCGACCTCAACGACCTGTACCGCCGCGTCATCAACCGCAACAACCGCCTCAAGCGCTTGTTGGACCTTGGTGCGCCGGAAATCATCGTCAACAACGAAAAGCGCATGCTGCAGGAAGCTGTTGACTCGCTCTTCGACAACGGTCGCCGTGGCCGCCCGGTAACGGGTCCAGGCAACCGTCCGTTGAAGTCGCTTTCCGACATGCTCAAGGGCAAGCAGGGACGTTTCCGTCAGAACCTGCTCGGCAAGCGCGTTGACTACTCCGGCCGTTCGGTCATCGTTGTCGGCCCGCAGCTGAAGCTGCACCAGTGTGGTCTGCCCAAGCAGATGGCGTTGGAGCTCTTCAAGCCGTTCGTGATGAAGCGCCTGGTTGACCTCAACCACGCACAGAACATCAAGAGCGCCAAGCGCATGGTCGAGCGTTACCGCCCGCAGGTTTGGGATGTTCTCGAAGAGATCATCACCGAGCACCCTGTACTGCTGAACCGTGCACCAACCCTGCACCGTTTGGGCATCCAGGCGTTCGAACCACAGCTGGTTGAAGGCAAGGCCCTTCAGCTGCACCCGCTGGTTTGTGCCGCGTTCAACGCCGACTTCGACGGTGACCAGATGGCAGTTCACCTGCCGCTGAGCCCGGAAGCCCAGGCAGAAGCACGCATCCTGATGCTGTCCTCACACAACATCTTGAAGCCTTCGGACGGTCGTCCGGTCGCCCTGCCTTCGCAGGATATGATCATCGGCCTCCACCACCTGACCACCAAGCGTCTGGACGAGAAGGGCGCCGGTCGTGCGTTCTCCTCGCCGGCCGAGGCGATCATGGCGATGGACCGTGGCGAACTGCACCTGAACTCGCCTGTAAAGATCCGCGTACCGGGCTTCGTTCCTTCCGAGGAACAGCCGGCACCGGAAGGCTGGGTCGAGGGCACCGATGCACTCATCGATACTTCGCTGGGCCAGGTTCTCTTCAACGAGACCCTGCCGGCGGATTACCCATGGGTAGAGCAGGTTGCCGGCAAGGATGCACTCTCCGAGATCGTCAACGACCTCGCCGAGCGCTACCCGAAGATTGTTACGGCGGCAACGCTGGACAACCTGAAGGATGCCGGCTTCAAGTGGGCCACCCGCTCGGGTGTCACCGTTGCCATCTCCGACATCACCTCGAACATGGACAAGGCCACCATCCTTGCCCCGTACGAGGAGAAGGCCAAGCGCGTCCAGTCGCAGTTCGACAAGGGCCTGATTGCCGACTCGGAGCGTCGCCAGGACCTGATCGACATCTGGACCAAGGCAACCGACGAGGTAGCCGAGGCCATGAAGGCCGGCATGGAAGAGCTGAACACCATTAACCGAATGGTGACCTCGAAGGCTCGTGGTAACTGGCTGCAGCTGCGCCAGATTGCCGGTATCCGTGGCCTGGTGTCCAACCCTAAGGGCGAGATCATCCCGCGTCCGATCAAGTCTTCGTACCGCGAAGGCCTGTCGGTTCTCGAGTACTTCATCGCCACCCACGGTGCCCGTAAGGGTCTGGCCGATACCGCGTTGAAGACCGCCAACTCCGGTTACTTGACCCGTCGTCTGGTCGACGTGTCGCAGGACGTCATCGTTCGAGAGCAGGATTGTGGCACCAGCCGCGGCCTGAACGTGCCGATCGCGTACACCGACGAAATCGGTACCGTGCGCATGCACGAAACCGTTGAGAACTCGGCCTACACCCGTACGCTGGCCACCGACGTGGTCGACGCCTCGGGCAAGGTGCTGGCAGCAGGCGGCTCTGACGTGGGCGACGTGCTCATCGACGAACTGTTCGCAGCCGGTGTCACCGACATCAAGGTCCGCTCCGTGCTGACCTGCGAGTCGGCAGTCGGAACCTGTGCGCTGTGCTACGGACGTTCGCTTGCAAGCGGCAAGACCGTTGACATCGGTGAGGCAGTGGGCATCATCGCCGCACAGTCCATTGGTGAACCGGGTACCCAGCTGACCATGCGTACCTTCCACACCGGTGGCGCTGCCTCCGCGGAAGATATCACCCAGGGTCTGCCACGTATCCAGGAGCTCTTCGAAGCACGTACCCCGAAGGGTGTTGCTCCGATCTCCGAGGTTGCCGGTCGCGTGTCCATCGAGGACTCCGAGAAGCAGCTGCGCATCGTGATCACCCCGGACAACGGCGACGAAGAAATCGCCTACCCGGTGTTGCGCCGTGCACGTCTGCTGGTCGCCGATGGCGATTCGGTAACGGTCGGACAGCAGCTGGTTGCAGGTGCCATCGACCCGAAGCAGGTTCTTCGTGTCCTCGGCCCGCGCGAGGCGCAGAAGTTCCTCGTACGCGAAGTCCAGGAGGTCTACCAGTCCCAGGGCGTAGGCATCCACGACAAGCACGTGGAAGTCATCGTTCGCCAGATGCTTCGCCGCATCACCGTCATCGAGTCGGGCGAAACCGACTTGCTGCCGGGCGAGCTTGCTGACCGCGCTCGCTTCCAGAACGAGAACCGCAAGGCTGTCTCCGAAGGCAAGAAGCCGGCATCGGGCCGTGACGAACTCATGGGTATTACCAAGGCTTCCTTGGCTACCGACTCGTGGCTCTCGGCTGCTTCCTTCCAGGAGACCACGCGTGTCCTGACCCAGGCTGCAATGGAAGGCAAGTCCGATCCATTGCTCGGCCTGAAGGAAAACGTCATCATCGGTAAGCTGATCCCGGCCGGCACCGGCCTGGATCGCTACACCCAGGTGAACGTCGAACCGACCGAGGCAGCGAAGGCTTCGCTGTTCACCGGCCAGTCCGCATTCTCCACCGGCATGGACTACGACGGCTTGGAGCCGGGCCTCAGCCCGGAATTCCACGCCATCGCCATGGATGACTACGATCTCGGCAACGATTTCCGCTAAGGCATGAGCCGTTGTCCCGCCCACTCGGCGGGACAACGCTGATGCAACAAACTTTGGCCGGCATTCCCCAATCGGGGGATGCCGGCCAAAGTCGTTAACGGGGGAGTGTGCTGTTGCCACCTGCATGGGATGGGGAAGGATCGCTGCCGATGCGTCCGCCAAGCAAGTCGTGGCGCGTCGCTGTCGGAACCGAACCACGTCCCTGCATAGGCTCGAGCCATGATCGAACTCATCGCCCCGGACGCCCGCTACCGGGACTCTTGGCTTGAAGCTGCCATGGAATTCGACGGCGCCCACCGGGACGGTGTCGGTGCCGAGGACCTTGACCTTGGGCAACTGCGGGATCCGGGAGCCTTCGAAGACTTCGTGGAGCGCCTGCTCGCCGACGTGTTGCCCGGCAGCCCGCGCAAGCAGGGCTACGTTCCGTGCACGTACCTCTGGATCGCCCAGTGGGACACCATTCTTGGCTCGCTTGCCATCCGGCACGAACTCAGCGACTATCTCTTCAACGAAGGCGGACACATTGGCTACAGCGTTCGTCCGTCGGCTCGACGCCAGGGTCATGCCACTGCGGCGTTGGCCCAGGCATTGCCCGTCGCCAAGGCCTTGGGGATATCGCGAGTTCTCGTGACCTGCCTTGAAGGCAATGCAGGATCACGCGGGACCATGGAGAAGAACCGGGGCGTGTATGAAGATACTCGAAACGGCACCCGTCGATACTGGATCGATGCGGGCTAGGTCCGAGACCTGGAGCGTCCGATGGCGGTGTCGCTGTCTCGGCGAGGTGCGCCGGCTACTTGTGGCGCATGCGTCCCGCGGCTGCCTCGATGAGGCGGCAGCACGGCCGCACACGGAAAGTTCCTTGTGTTTAAAGGCAAGCGGGCGAGTGTGTGATGAGACCGACGTCATTAAGGTCCTGGAAGTCATGCTAAGCTTGAGCTAATTGTTTTATAGGTGTGGCAAATGGACACGGTCCGGGTTGCGGGTAGGTTGCGCAACAGATGCCACACTTTCGCACGCCTAGGGGTCAACCCGAAGTCGCTGTGACTAAACGACTATAAACGCAGCGTCTCCAAGCAGTCTTATGGTGGGCGGCGCCGCAGAACAAGAAACCGGAGGACACGAAAGTGCCTACTATTCAGCAGCTGGTCCGTAAGGGCCGCTCGCCGAAGGTCAAGAAGACCAAGGCCCCAGCCCTTAAGGGCAACCCAATGCGTCGTGGCGTATGCACCCGTGTGTACACCACCACCCCGAAGAAGCCGAACTCCGCACTTCGTAAGGTCGCACGTGTGCGCCTTGCCGGTGGCGTTGAAGTTACCGCTTACATTCCAGGCGTTGGCCACAACCTGCAGGAACACTCCATCGTGCTCGTTCGCGGTGGTCGTGTGAAGGACCTTCCGGGTGTGCGCTACAAGATCGTACGTGGTGCGCTCGATACCCAGGGTGTAAAGAACCGTAAGCAGGCTCGTTCCCGCTACGGTGCCAAGAAGGAAGGTAAGTAATGCCTCGTAAGGGCCCGGCGCCAGCGCGCCCCCTCGTCTCGGATCCGGTATACGGTTCCCCGCTTGTTACCCAGCTGATCAACAAGGTTTTGATCGATGGTAAGAAGTCCACCGCAGAGCGCATCGTTTACGGCGCACTCGAAGGTGCATTGGCCAAGAACGGTACCGACCCGGTTGTGACCCTGAAGAAGGCCATGGATAACATCCGTCCGGCCCTCGAGGTTCGTTCACGCCGTGTTGGTGGCGCAACCTACCAGGTACCGGTAGAAGTTAAGCCAGGTCGTTCGACCGCGCTGGCACTTCGCTGGTTGGTTGGTTACTCGAAGGCTCGCCGCGAGAAGACCATGATCGAGCGTCTCATGAACGAGATCCTCGACGCCTCCAACGGTCTTGGTGCTGCTGTCAAGCGTCGCGAAGACACCCACAAGATGGCAGAGTCCAACAAGGCCTTCGCCCACTACCGCTGGTAAAAAGCGTTCTATTCAGTTGGCGGGATCGATCATTGATCGGTTCCGCCACTGGAATGGATATCACCAACTTAGGGAGACATCGTGGCACAGGAAGTGCTTACCGACCTGAATAAGGTCCGCAACATCGGCATCATGGCCCACATCGATGCCGGTAAGACCACTACCACGGAACGCATCCTGTTCTACACGGGTGTGAACCACAAGCTCGGCGAAACGCACGATGGTGCCTCGACGACTGACTGGATGGAGCAGGAAAAGGAGCGCGGCATTACTATCACGTCTGCCGCCGTGACCTGCTTCTGGAACAAGAACCAGATCAACATCATTGACACCCCGGGTCACGTTGACTTCACCGTTGAGGTGGAGCGCTCCCTGCGCGTGCTCGATGGCGCCGTTGCCGTCTTCGATGGCAAGGAAGGCGTGGAGCCACAGTCCGAGACTGTTTGGCGCCAGGCTGACAAGTACAACGTTCCGCGTATCTGCTTCGTCAACAAGATGGACAAGCTGGGTGCTGACTTCTACTTCACCGTAGACACCATCATCAAGCGCCTTGGTGCCAAGCCGCTGGTAATGCAGCTGCCGATCGGCTCCGAGTCCGAGTTCACCGGCGTTGTCGACCTGATGACCATGAAGGCTTTCGTATGGGAAGGCGACTCCAAGGGTGACGTCACCATGGGTGCCGCCTACGAAATCCAGGAAATCCCGGCCGACCTTCTGGAAAAGGCCGAGGAATACCGCGCCAAGCTGGTTGAGGACGTAGCCGAGGGCTCTGACGAGCTCATGGAGAAGTTCCTCGAAGGCGAAGAGATCAGCATTGCTGAGCTCAAGGCCGGCATCCGCAAGATGGTTGTCAACTCGGAGATCTACCCGGTCTTCTGTGGTTCTGCCTTCAAGAACCGTGGCGTTCAGCCGATGCTCGATGCTGTCATCGACTTCCTTCCGAACCCGATGGACGTTGGCGCGACCATCGGCCACGATCCGAAGAACGAAGAGATCGAGATCCGTCGCGAGCCTTCCGAAGACGAGCCGTTCTCGGCTCTTGCCTTCAAGATTGCGACCCACCCGTTCTTCGGCCAGTTGAACTTCATCCGCGTGTACTCCGGCAAGGCAACTCCGGGTACCCAGCTGCTGAACTCCACGAAGCAGAAGAAAGAACGTATTGGCAAGCTCTTCCAGATGCACGCCAACAAGGAAATGCCAGTAGACGAGGTCCACGCAGGCCACATCTACGCAGTGATCGGCCTCAAGGACACCACCACCGGTGACACCTTGTGCGATCCGGCAAACCCGATCGTTCTTGAGTCGATGTCCTTCCCTGATCCCGTGATCTTCGTTGCCATTGAGCCGAAGACCAAGGGCGACCAGGAAAAGCTTTCGACCGCTATCCAGAAGCTCTCCGCTGAGGACCCGACGTTCACCGTCTCCCTCAACGAAGACACCGGCCAGACCGAAATCGGCGGCATGGGCGAACTCCACCTGGACATCCTGGTGGACCGCATGCGTCGCGAATTCCGCGTTGAAGCCAACGTTGGCAAGCCTCAGGTGGCTTACCGCGAAACCATCAAGAAGGCTGTGGAGAAGGTTGACTTCACCCACAAGAAGCAGACCGGTGGTTCCGGCCAGTTCGCAAAGGTCCAGGTCTCGTTCGAGCCTCTGGAAGTTGTTGACGGCGTCATCTACGAGTTCAAGAACGGCGTAACCGGCGGCCGTATTCCTCGCGAATACATCCCTTCGGTTGATGCAGGTATCCAGGACGCAATGCAGTTCGGCATCCTGGCCGGCTACCCGATGGTGGGCGTTAAGGCGACCCTCCTCGACGGTGCCTACCACGACGTTGACTCCTCGGAAATGGCGTTCAAGATCGCCGGTTCCCAGGTGTTCAAGGAAGGCGCACGCCGCGCCCAGCCGATTATCCTCGAGCCGGTTATGGATGTTGAAGTCCGTACCCCCGAGGAATACATGGGCGACGTCATTGGTGACTTGAACTCCCGCCGTGGCTCCATCGCTTCGATGGAAGACGCAGCAGGCGTGAAGGTCATCCGTGCAACGGTTCCGCTGTCTGAAATGTTCGGTTACATTGGTGACCTGCGTTCCAAGACCCAGGGTCGTGCCGTTTACTCGATGACGTTCTCCAGCTACGCCGAGGTCCCGAAGGCAGTAGCCGACGAGATCATCCAGAAGTCCCGCGGCGAGTAATTTCGTTCAGGACCAAAAATTGGCCGTGACCCCGACTATCGGGTGAATGGCCGGACAGTGGGGTCGAGAGCGAGAAATCGTGCATCGACCCCACTAGGCCACCGGATGGATCTGCTATTGATCCCGAAGGCAACCGCAATTTAAACATTTCACCAAGCCCCCAGTAGACTTATATAAGTTTCGCCCGCGATCCGAGCGGGTGAGGTACGTCTTCTGTAAACGTTTCTAGGAGGAACCTGTGGCAAAGGCAAAGTTCGAGCGTAACAAGCCGCACGTTAACATCGGCACCATTGGTCACGTTGACCACGGTAAGACCACGTTGACTGCTGCCATCTCCAAGGTACTTGCTGACAAGTACCCGGATTTGAACGAACAGCGCGATTTCTCGCAGATCGACTCGGCGCCGGAAGAGCGCCAGCGCGGCATTACCATCAACATCTCTCACGTCGAGTACCAGACCGAGAAGCGCCACTACGCGCACGTTGATGCCCCGGGTCACGCTGACTACATCAAGAACATGATCACCGGTGCTGCTCAGATGGACGGCGCGATCCTCGTGGTTGCCGCTACTGACGGCCCGATGGCTCAGACCCGCGAGCACGTTCTGCTTGCCCGCCAGGTTGGCGTTCCGTACCTGCTCGTCGCACTGAACAAGTCCGACATGGTAGATGACGAAGAACTCCTCGACCTCGTGGAAATGGAAGTTCGCGAACTTCTCTCCGCACAGGGCTTCGACGGCGACGAGGCACCTGTTGTGCGCGTTTCCGGCCTGAAGGCTCTGGAAGGCGACCCGGTTTGGGTCAAGGCCGTCGAGGACCTGATGGACGCCGTTGACGAGCACGTTCCGACCCCGGTTCGTGACCGCGACAAGCCGTTCCTGATGCCGGTTGAAGACGTCTTCACCATTACCGGTCGTGGCACCGTTGTTACGGGCCGCGCCGAGCGTGGTACCCTCGCCATCAACTCCGAGGTCGAGATCGTCGGCATCCGCCCGGTCCAGAAGACCACGGTTACCGGTATCGAGATGTTCCACAAGCAGCTCGACGAGGCTTGGGCCGGCGAGAACTGTGGTCTGCTGCTTCGCGGCATCAAGCGCGAAGACGTAGAGCGTGGCCAGGTCATCGTGAAGCCGGGTTCCATCACCCCGCACACCGAGTTCGAGGCCAACGTGTACATCCTTTCCAAGGATGAAGGCGGACGCCACAACCCGTTCTACTCGAACTACCGCCCGCAGTTCTACTTCCGCACCACGGACGTCACCGGCGTTATCACCCTGCCGGAAGGCACGGAAATGGTTATGCCTGGCGACAACACCGAAATGTCTGTCGTGCTGATCCAGCCGATCGCCATGGAAGAGGGCCTCGGCTTCGCAATTCGCGAAGGCGGCCGCACCGTTGGTTCAGGCAAGGTCACCAAGATCACCAAGTAATTTTACTTCGCAGATCTTGACCTAACGGTCTAAGAGGAAGGTCCCCACTGTTTCGACAGTCGGGGGCCTTCCTTTTTTGCTGTCCGCGGCCGGGATATAAATAAAACGAATGTTCTGAATGGTGTACGCTGGAAACCAATTCCCCGGGCACGCGGAAAAATCTCCATCCCAGCAAAGGTGCATGCCCTCATGACAACGTTTGTGGTTTCACTGATTGTCTTCTTCATTGGCCTGCTGGTGGGTAGAGCGATTGCCGGCAACAAGGCCAAGGAACGCGAGCGCCAAGTCACCTCGGCACTGGCGATGGCCTGGCAGGAAGGCTATGCGGCAGCACAGGCTGCGGGCATCGCCAATGCCGAACCACGCGGCAAGGAATTTCCCCCGGCTGCTGCCCGCGCACCTGCCCCGGAACCCGTTCCTGAATCGATCGCGCCGCTTCTTCCGGAAAAAGAACAGCTCTCGATGCAGGCGCCAATGCAGGCTTCAGAGCGCAGAATCGTTCCTGGAGAAGAAACCCGGCCTGGTGCCAGCGCTTCCGGCCCCCAAATTGGGGCCGTTGTGCCCAGTGAATCCGCGACTCAAGGCACTCAGGAACATCACCCTGCCGCCCAATTGCAGCAAAATCCGGTGCTTCAGGGGCTCTTCCCGAATCTTGCTCCATCGCAGCCCGGCCTGCCATTCCAGCAAGAACCGGTTCAGCGGCAAAGCCCCGATTACCGGCCACCAGCTGCTCCGGCCCCGGTTGACCCGCAGGTCCGGGCGCTGCGCAACATCAACATCACGCTCTATGTCGCCGCGCTGCTCCTGGTCGCTTCGGCATCCTTGTTCATTTCCTTTGCCTTGAATCCATCGGCCAAGATCGTTGGCCTGGGGATCGTCACCGCGAGTTTCTATGCGGTGGGTCTGGTGATGCGGGCACGAAGCCAACGATTGCGCCCGGCGGCCGCGGCATTCACCGCCACCGGTTTGGCCCTGCTGCCGATGACCGGGTTCGCCTACTACATGCTGCTTCCGTCGAGCCCGGGATTGGTCTGGCTGGTGACCTCTATCGTGGGCACCGCTGCCTTCATGTATGCGGCAGGAAAGCTGCAGTCGCAGGTTATCGCCGCGGTGGGAACCACATTCCTGGTCTCGGCCTCGGTGGCCGGAGGCGCAGTGCTGAACCGCGGTCTGGTTTTCTACTTCCTCTTCAGCATGGTGCTGGCCAGCGTGATCACCGTGGTGGGATTGCGCAGGCCGAAGTGGTTGGGCAACATTTACCTGCAATCTTTCCTGGCAGCCCACCGCTTCCTGGTTCCGGCAATCCTGCTGGCCTCCCTTGCTTCATTTGCGGTCATGCGAGCCGCTGACTATGGCTGGCTTCTTGCTGCGACTGCAGCCTACTACGCAATCTCGCTCCCCTTGGTGAAGAAATCCGAACGCTACTGGTACCAGCTTGCTGCCCGAGCCGCGGCAATTTCCAGCGTCATGGCCTTCCTAGTGCACGCCGAGGTTTCAGCAAACACCGGGGTGCAAATCCTTGCCGCGATCTTCGCAGCGCAAGCCGTCTTCCTTGCTTTCTTTGCCCGGCAGTATTTGGCAGCGCTCGATATCGATTCGAAGGTTCTTCTCCTGGAAGTATGGGTGCTTTTGGGTATCGCCGCGGCCTGTGCCCTGGCCCAGTTCGACGGCATCCTCCGCGGACCTGGCGATCAGCTGCCCGGAACACTTGGCGGGGACATCAATTGGGCACTGCCGGTGGTGCTCGTGGGTGCGGCCCTGGTGGCCTACAAGCTTGGTGGTTCCCTGGCGTGGACTCCGCTCGGTGTCGGGTTGTTGGGGCTTGCCGAAAGTGGTGCCTTTGCCTCGGGTCGCTTTCTGATCTTGTTGGGAGCTGCACTTGCCATGACCTGGTGGTTGGCTCGCCGGGTTGGGGGTGCCTCGGATCAAGGGCGGTCGGAGGGTGCTCGGCTGAAGCTTGCAACACGGATGGCGTCCCCTATCCTAGTTGCCACGTTCCTTGGTTTTGCCGCCACCGGTTGGACTTGGGGACCGAAGCATTCGCTGTTCAGGGAGTACCTGTCCCGAGGCGATGTGATGGTCAAGGACAGTGACGTTGCGGGACTTTTTGGCTTCACGATTGCCGTGCTGATCCAGGTTCTGTTCTCGGTCTGGGCGCTGTACCGCAACAGGACGAGCACCGGTGCGGGGGGAAACGATCCAGCCGTTTACCCGATGCCGGTGGGGGAGTCGGCGCTCTTTGCCGGGGGATTGCTGGTCTCGGCCCTCGCAACCGCCGGAATCGGTTCCATGTTCGAGTACGTGCGCCGGGCGAATCTTGCTGGATCCGGGTGGAGCACGGAATTCTGGTTGGGAACCGACTGGAGCCGCGTGCTGATCTGGTTGGTGCATGGCGTTGGGCTATTGGGGGCCACCGCAATCCTTGGCATGAAACCAGCGGCCGGATTCAGCCCCCAGGCCCCGGGAAATACCCCGAAAGCTTCGGCGGGAACCGTTCCGGCAGCCGCCGGGGCACGGGGCACGGGCCATGTAGCAAGGCAGCTCGTCCACCTGGGCGGGGCCATTGCCGCGATTGCGGTTCTGGTGTTGAGCGCAGGAATGGACCCCGGATGGCTCATTGAAGTGATTGCGGTGCTGGCAATGGCCTACTCACTCTCGCGATTGCTGGCCCTTGACCCGAGCGTGCCCGGCATCACCTACGCCGTGGCCGCCCAGCTGCTCTTCTCCGCCACCGCATGGCATATCGCCGATCGCTTAAATATGGATGGGCACGGGCAGCTTGCACTGCTTGCCTTGACCACCACGGTGCCACAAACCGCCCGGTTGCTTGCCGGTGATCGGATTGCCTCCATCAAGTCCTCGGGGATCCAGTTGTTCTTGAACGCTGCAACCCTGGCGGTGCTGGCCCTGGTTCCGGTGGTGTATCTGGGTTCCGGAACCGGCTCCGCCAGGGTGGGTGTCTATGACCAGGCTGCGTTGCTGGTTCAGTTCCTGTGTTTGTTGCTCGTCTCGGTGCTCGTGGCACGGGGATACTCATCACGCCCCATGTTCTTCAATTGCGCGGGGATGCTGGCGGGACTTTCGGTGTTGGGGATCATCCTGACACCTACTCTTCGTTCCCACGTTCGGGTGGGTGGCTGGCTCCCGGTCCCGCTCTGGAACGATGCCGCTGCAGCGGCGGTGTTGGCGATCTTGGTGGCAGGCTTGCTCTATGCCGAAACCCGCAATCTTCGGGGTTCGGGCTACGGGTTGCTGCGGGCCATGCTGGTGGTGCTCTATCTTGGTACATGCTTTGTCCTAGCCCAGGACTTGGGACAGGGATGGAAGATTGTTGCCGGATTGCTTGGATCCTCCGGCGCGCTCGTTTTTGCAACGACGCTGGGGATTCCACTGATCGTTGGTGCCTCGGTGCTCTTTCTGCTCTATGCGGTGTCCCATGGATTGGATTGGTTCCGTGAAGCCGCGGGCCTGGCCGGTGGACAACCGGGGAACCTGATCTTGTTGTTCTGCGTTGTGGCACTGGTGCTGCTGATCGCTGCAATCTTCGGCGGACGGTTCTCCGGGGACAAGGTTTCATTTGCTGCCCTGCTGAAGCGGAGCAATGGATGGTCAGCGGCGCATGCACGGGTATTGTTCACCGCCGCATTGCTATTGGTTGGCTTTGCCGGTCTGGCGGGTCTGGCCGATGACACCGAGTCCACGGTTTATCTGGGGGCGATCCTTGTGGTGATCTCCTTGTGCGCGGCCTCGGCACTGGAATTCCCCGCCGACCAACGTGAGCTGGCGTTTGAAATCAGCGGCCTCGTATCCGCGGCTGTTCTTCAGCGTTGTCTGTGGGTGGCTTTTGACGGACTCGGCTTCTTCGCCGTTGCCTACTACTGGTTCGTGGTGATTGCCCTATTGGCGACCTACGAGTTCCACCGCAAGCGCGAATCCCGCGGAGTCCCAATCATGGCAACGGCAACCGGCATCCTTTCACTGACAGGGATTTCCACGATCCTGACCTCAACACTGGGGGAGCAGCTGGTGGTATTGCTGAGCTTCATCGCACTGTTGGTCTTTGGGCTCGTGTCCAACCGCAGGCTTTTCACCCTGTGGGCAGCGATCGGGATCGGAGCAGCTGTGCTGTGGTTCCTGCGCGGCTACACCTTCTTGCTGCTTCTGCTTCTTGCGGCAGGACTCATTGCCCTGGCACTGTGGCGCCTGGGGAAGGTGAACAAGGCGCAGGCGAATCAGCACAAGGTGCCCGCCGGACAGCAACCCCAAGCGCGGCATCCGGAAACGGAGGCAAACCAACAGGTGCCGGTTCCCACGGAAGTCCAGGCACCCACGGATCCGGCATCCGGTTCCGGCTCGGCCAGTGGCCCCGGAACGCCGGAGCGCTAGAAGCCCCGTGGCTAAGGCCGATGACAAAACCGATGACAAAGCCGGGAGCAAGTAGGTGCGGGATCTTCATTCCCCTGCGGCATTTGCGGGGACTAGGCTGGCATCATGAAATTTCTGATTGTCGTCGGGGTTGTCATTGTTGTTGTCGTGGCGCTGACCTGGGTGCGCAAGAACTTTTCCAAGGAAATCAGGCGGGCCAAGTCCATCCGCAGGGCCAACAACGACGACCAGTAGCGCTTGCCCGGAGTGGCCAGGGCTTGTACCGGCGACTTGCGGAGTGACTTTAGTCACTTGGCGTGAACGCCTTTGGCGTGTTGGATCTTGCCCCGAACGTGCCGCCCGGAAGTGCTGAATGCCGGAAATTCGGCGTTCAGCGCCGGTTGCGGAACTCGCGACACGCCCGAGCGCGGGGGTGGAGAAGTGCGACGGCGGCGCTGGCGGGCCGCGCGTGCACCTGGGGAGGGAGTCCCGGGTTGGTGTTTTTCCCGCAAGTCTGCCAGACTAGACAAGTTGTTCATGAAGATTTCCATGCTCAATGCCTGCTGATCGGGAAACCGAGACCGGGGCATAGGGATTTCAACCGAGATTGTGTCTCACCCGGGATAATGCCCGGGGCTGGGGAGCAATACGACCGAATCTATTGGAAACGTGAACATCACCCCCACGCAATCATGCGGGTTAGTATCGCTTTCAATCGCGACACGCCCGAGCGCGGGGGTCGGGCTTCGGCGGATTGAGGAACCCGGATTTATCCGGATTCAGTTCGATGCGAGGCGTGCCGGTTCCCAGGAACCCGTAGGGCACAGTAACTGTACAGAGAGTGCTAATTAGAAAGAGGCATGACGCCATGGCGGGACAAAAAATCCGCATCCGGCTGAAGTCGTATGACCACGAGGTCATTGACGTTTCTGCCCGGAAGATCGTTGAGACGGTCACGCGCGCAGGCGCAACCGTAGTCGGCCCAGTGCCGCTGCCAACGGAAAAGAACGTGTACTGCGTTATCCGTTCGCCACACAAGTACAAAGACAGCCGTGAGCACTTCGAAATGCGCACGCACAAGCGTCTGATCGACATCATCGATCCGACCCCGAAGGCCGTAGATTCGCTGATGCGTCTCGACCTGCCGGCGGATGTCAACATCGAAATCAAGCTCTAGGGGAGGTGGCGAGAAAACTATGACCGCAACCCGTAATGTAAAGGGCCTGCTGGGCACGAAGCTCGGCATGACCCAGGTTTGGGACGAGAACAACAACCTCATCCCGGTAACCGTTGTACAGGCCGACAGCAATGTCGTGACCCAGCTGCGCAACGCCGAACGCGATGGCTACGTTGCAGTTCAGATCGGCTACGGCCAGATCGATCCGCGCAAGGTCACCCAGCCTTTGGCTGGCCACTTCGAGGCCGCCGGGGTTACCCCGCGTCGCCACGTTGTTGAGCTGCGCACCGCAGACGCTGAATCCTACGCCCCGGGCCAGGAACTCTCCGTCGAAATCTTCACCGCCGGCCAGAAGGTCGACGTTGTTGGAACGTCCAAGGGTAAGGGCTTCGCTGGCGTTATGAAGCGCCACGGCTTCCACGGTGCCCCGGCATCGCACGGTGCTCACAAGAACCACCGTAAGCCAGGCTCCATCGGTGGCGCTTCGACCCCGGGCCGCGTGTTCCAGGGTCAGAAGATGGCCGGCCGCATGGGCGTCGATCGTGTTACCACGCAGAACCTCACGGTTCACGCTGTGGACGCCGAGAAGAACCTCCTGCTGATCAAGGGCGCCGTTCCAGGCGCTCGCGGCCGCGTCGTTCTCGTGCGCACCGCTGTGAAGGGAGCATAACTAAATGTCTAAGGCACTTACCGTAGAACTCCCTTCGGAGCTCTTCGACGTCCAGACCAACGTTCCGCTGCTGCACCAGGTCGTTGTGGCCCAGCTCGCAGCTGCTCGTCAGGGCACGCACAAGACCAAGGACCGCTCGGAAGTTTCCGGCGCCGGTCGCAAGCCGCACAAGCAGAAGGGTACCGGCCGCGCCCGTCAGGGTTCCATCCGTGCTCCTCACATGACCGGCGGTGGCGTTGTCCACGGACCGACCCCTCGCGATTACAGCCAGCGCACCCCCAAGAAGATGAAGGCTGCTGCACTGCGCGGCGCCCTGTCTGACCGCGCTCGCAACAACCGCATCCACGTCATTGAAGCCCTGGTAGCCGGCACCACGCCGTCCACCAAGGAGGCCTTGGCCACCCTGCGCTCGCTTTCCGAGCGCAAGAACCTGCTCGTAGTCATCGAACGCAACAACGACGTAGCAGCACTCTCGTGCCGCAACATCGTGGCTGCCCACGTTCTCTACGTAGACCAGCTCAACACTTACGATGTTCTGGTTTCCGATGACGTCATCTTCACCAAGGCTGCTTTTGAAGCCCTGGTCCAGAAGGAGGAAGCCAAGTGAGCACCTTCTCAAAGGCTCCGCACGATGTGGTCATCGCACCCGTCGTTTCGGAAAAGAGCTACGGTCTGATCGACGAAGGCAAGTACACCTTCCTCGTTGACCCGCGTTCAAACAAGACGGAAATCAAGAACGCCGTAGAAGCTATCTTCTCGGTCAAGGTTGACTCCGTAAACACCCTTAATCGTGCCGGTAAGCGCAAGCGCACCAAGTTCGGATGGGGGACGCGCAAGGCTACTAAGCGTGCGATCGTCTCCCTGAAGGAAGGCTCGATTGACATCTTCGGCGGTCCGCTTTCCTAAGCGGAGACCACTTTAACGAGGAATTAAACTATGGGAATCCGTAAGTACAAGCCGACAACCCCGGGCCTTCGCGGCTCGAGCGTTGCCGACTTCGCAGAAATCACCCGTTCGACTCCGGAAAAGTCGTTGCTTCGCCCGTTGCACAAGACTGGCGGCCGTAACAACACCGGTAAGATCACCACCCGTCACAAGGGTGGCGGACACAAGCGCCAGTACCGTCTGATCGACTTCCGTCGTCACGACAAGGACGGCGTACCGGCAAAGGTCGCTCACATCGAGTACGACCCGAACCGTACCGCTCGCATTGCGCTTCTTCACTACATTGATGGAACCAAGCGTTACATCATTGCACCGAACAAGCTCTCCCAGGGCGATGCCATTGAAGCCGGCCCCAACGCCGACATCAAGCCAGGCAACAACCTGCCGTTGCGCAACATCCCGGTGGGTACTGTTATCCACGCTGTGGAGCTGCGTCCCGGCGGCGGTGCCAAGATGGCTCGTTCCGCAGGTGCCTCGGTTCAGCTGGTGGCCCGTGAGGGTCGCTACGCTCAGCTCCGTTTGCCTTCCGGCGAAATCCGCAACGTTGACGTGCGCTGCCGCGCAACCGTCGGCGAGGTCGGCAACGCCGAGCAGTCGAACATCAACTGGGGCAAGGCCGGCCGTATGCGCTGGAAGGGCGTTCGCCCGACCGTACGTGGCGTAGCCATGAACCCGGTCGACCACCCGCACGGTGGTGGCGAAGGCAAGACCTCCGGTGGTCGTCACCCGGTCAACCCGAACGGTAAGCGTGAAGGACGCACTCGTCGTCCGAACAAGGAAAGCGACAAGCTCATTGTGCGTCGCCGTCGTACCGGCAAGAACAAGCGATAGGAGCCTGGAAACATGCCACGCAGCCTGAAGAAAGGCCCCTTCGTCGATCAGCACCTGTTTGTCAAGGTAGCTGCTGAGAACGAAAAGGGCACCAAAAACGTCATCAAGACGTGGTCCCGCCGTTCGATGATCATCCCCGACATGCTCGGGCACACGATCGCCGTACACGACGGACGCAAGCACATTCCTGTGTTTGTCACCGAGTCGATGGTCGGGCACAAGCTCGGCGAATTCAGCCCGACGCGGACGTTCCGTAGCCACGTAAAGGACGACAAGAAGGGCAAGCGCCGCTAACCCGCAAGGGTTAGTGAGTGCTTAGCACTTCTTCGAGAAGACGAGAGAAGGAAAGCAATGGAAGCCAAGGCAATTGCGCGCCATATCCGCGTGACGCCTATGAAGGCCCGGCGCGTCGTCAACCTGGTTCGTGGCAAGCAGACGAACGAAGCACTGGCGATTTTGAAGTTTGCCCCACAGGCAGCTTCTGAACCGGTGTTCAAGGTTGTTGCATCGGCCGTGGCTAACGCCCGCGCCGCTGCTGATCGCGAGGGAATCGCGTTCAACGAAGACGAGCTGATCATCAGCGAAGCGTTTGTTGACGAGGGTCCGACCATGAAGCGGTTCCAGCCGCGTGCTCAGGGTCGCGCATACCAGATCAAGAAGCGCACGAGCCACATCACTGTGGTCGTCGCAACCCCTAAGAAGGGTGGGGAAAAGTAAATGGGACAGAAGGTTAACCCGCACGGGTTCCGCCTCGGTATCACCACGGACCACGTTTCGCACTGGTTCGCTGATTCCACCAAGGTCGGCCAGCGATACAAGGACTTCGTAAAAGAAGACATCCGTATCCGCGAACTGATGACCACCGGCATGGAACGCGCCGGCATCGCACGCGTCGAGATCGAACGTACTCGCGATCGTGTTCGTGTGGATATCCACACCGCACGTCCGGGCATCGTTATCGGTCGCCGCGGCGCCGAAGCCGATCGCATCCGTGGCGAGCTTGAAAAGCTCACCCAGAAGCAGGTTCAGCTGAACATCCTCGAGGTTAAGAACCCCGAGATCGAAGCTCAGCTTGTTGCACAGGGCATCGCCGAGCAGCTTGCTTCGCGTGTGGCTTTCCGCCGCGCGATGAAGAAGGCAATGCAGTCGGCAATGCGCGCAGGTGCCAAGGGCATCCGCGTACAGTGCTCGGGTCGACTTGGCGGTGCAGAAATGTCCCGCAAGGAGTTCTACCGCGAAGGTCGTGTGCCGCTGCACACCCTCCGTGCGAACATCGACTACGGCAAGTTCGAAGCCAAGACCACCTTCGGCCGCATCGGCGTGAAGGTTTGGATCTACAAGGGCGACGTAACCTCGAAGGAACTGGCAGCCCAGGCTGCAGCAGCTCCTGCTCGTGGCCGCGGCGACCGTCCGGGCGGACGCCCGGGTGGACGTCCAGAAGGTGGCGAACGTCGTCGTCGCAACGACCGCAACACTGCACCGGAAGCAGCAGCAGCTGCTGAAGCTCCGGCAGCAGGCGCAGAAGGAGGACAGGCTTAAATGCTTATCCCACGCCGCGTAAAGTTCCGTAAGCAGCACCACCCCAAGCGGAGTGGCGCAGCATCGGGCGGTACCACGGTAGCTTTCGGCGAGTACGGTATCCAGGCGCTTACACCGGCCTACGTTACCAACCGCCAGATCGAAGCTGCTCGTATCGCCATGACCCGCCACATCAAGCGTGGCGGTAAGGTCTGGATCAACATTTATCCGGACCGTCCGCTGACCAAGAAGCCTGCCGAAACCCGCATGGGTTCCGGTAAGGGTTCGCCGGAATGGTGGGTCGCAAACGTAAAGCCGGGACGAGTTCTCTTTGAACTCTCCGGTGTCAGTGAAGAGGTAGCACGCGAGGCATTGCGCCTGGCAATCCACAAGCTGCCGTTGAAGGCACGCATTGTGCGTCGCGAAGGTGGTGAATAAGGAATGGCAATCGGATCCAAGGATCTAGCAACCGAAGCACTGGACGGCTTTGATAACGCCCGTCTGGTCGAGGAGCTTAAGAAGGCCAAGGAGGAGCTTTTCAACCTCCGTTTCCAGTCGGCCACCGGTCAGCTTGAATCGCATGGCAACCTGAAGACTGTCAAGCGCGATATCGCTCGTATCTACACGGTACTGCGTGAACGCGAGCTGGGCATTCGTGCAGATGTTGTTGTCCCGGTAGAAGAAGCCCCGAAGGCCAAGAAGTCTTCGAAGAAGGCCGAAGCTGCTGAAGCAACTGAGGAAGCCAAGTAATGAGCGAGAAGGAGAACGTCGTGGATGCAGCTTCAGAGCGCAACGACCGCAAGACCCTCCGCGGGTACGTGGTTTCCGACAAGATGCAGAAGACCATCGTCGTTGACGTTGAGGACCGTGTTAAGCACGCCCTCTACGGCAAGGTCATGCGTCGTAACAAGAACGTGAAGGCTCACGACGAAGAGAACATTGCCGGCATCGGCGACCTCGTTCTCATCGCCGAGACCCGTCCGCTGTCCGCTGACAAGCGGTGGCGCCTGGTAGAGGTCATCGAAAAGGCTAAGTAAGCTTTTTGAACCTCGACGCTTAGCGTTGCTGCGCACCCCTTCAACGGGGTGCGTGGCGTTTTCCGAGACCCGAAATCCTGTGCTATGCACACGATTTCGGGTCTCGGCCTTTTTAACGTAGACTAGATAACCTGTGCGCGTTGCATTTGGAGACTATCCACCTCAAGCGCCACGCATAGTGCACTCGGACAGGCGTTTACGGGCCCGAAGGTTTGTGCGGCATAGCTCTCGGCTAACGCCTCGGCCCTGCTTCCCCAGCATGAAATCCAGCCACCGCTTTGCGGTGCGGATGGAAGTGTTTGGAGGTGGGGGTAAGTGAAGGCTGGGATGGACCATATCCGTTCCGCAAGGCTCCCTAGGAGAACCAGCGAGACGACAGGAGTGAAAAGTGATTCAGCAGGAATCGCGACTGAAGGTTGCCGATAACACCGGTGCTAAGGAAATCCTTACCATTCGTGTTCTCGGTGGCTCTGGCCGTCGCTACGCAGGTATTGGCGACATTATTGTCGCCACCGTCAAGGATGCTATCCCTGGCGGAAACGTAAAGAAGGGTGACGTCGTCAAGGCTGTCATCGTTCGCACCAAGAAGGAGCGCCGTCGTGCAGACGGTTCCTACATCAAGTTCGACGAGAACGCAGCTGTCATCCTCAAGGCTGACGGCGAGCCCCGCGGTACCCGTATTTTCGGTCCGGTGGGTCGTGAGCTTCGCGACAAGAAGTTCATGAAGATCGTTTCCCTGGCTCCGGAGGTACTGTAACCATGGGTGCAAAGATTAAGAAGGGTGACCTTGTTCAGGTCATCGCCGGTTCCGACCGCAACAAGCAGGGCAAGGTGCTGAAGGTATTCCCGGCAGCACAGCGCGTGATTGTTGAAGGCGTCAACCGCGTCACCAAGCACACCAAGGCCGGTCAGACCGAGCGTGGCACGCAGACTGGTGGCATTGAGGTCGTTGAGGCCCCAATCCACGTCTCGAACGTGGCAATCGTTGATCCGGAAACCAAGAAGCCGACTCGCGTTGGCTTCCGTGAGGAAACCGTAGAGAAGAACGGCGTCTCCAAGACCGTCCGTGTTCGCTACGCCAAGTCTTCCGGGAAGGCACTGTAATGACTGAAGCAGCTGTGAACATCCAGCCACGTCTGAAGACCAAGTACGCCGCCGAGATCCGCGAAGCCCTCACGGCTGAGTTCAACTACGCCAACCCGATGCAGGTTCCGGGCTTGGTCAAGGTTGTAGTCAACATGGGTGTCGGCGAAGCCGCCAAGGACTCCAAGCTCATCGAAGGCGCAGTTCGCGACCTCACCGCCATCACTGGCCAGAAGCCGTTGGTTACCAAGGCACGCAAGTCGATCGCACAGTTCAAGCTGCGCGAAGGCATGCCGATTGGTACCCACGCTACGCTTCGCGGCGATCGCATGTGGGAATTCCTGGACCGCTTGGTTACGCTGGCACTGCCGCGTATCCGCGACTTCCGTGGCCTGAGCCCGAAGCAGTTCGACGGCAACGGCAACTACACCTTCGGTCTCACGGAACAGTCCATGTTCCACGAAATCGATGTTGATTCCATCGACCGCGTTCGCGGCATGGACATCACCGTAGTGACCACCGCGAAGACCGACGACGAAGGTCGTGCCTTGCTCAAGGCACTGGGCTTCCCGTTCAAGACCGCCAACTAGATCAACTACGTTGCAGGTCCGCGCTTGCGCGGAAACCGTAGCGAGGAAGGGCAGAAGCCCAAATGACAATGACAGATCCTGTCGCAGATATGCTGACTCGTCTGCGTAACGCCAACTCGGCTTACCACGACACGGTTGCAATGCCGTCGTCGAAGCTGAAGGTGCGCGTTGCCCAGATCCTCAAGGAACAGGGCTACATCGCCTCGTTCGTTGAAGAAGCAGCGGAGGTTGGCAAGAAGCTGACCATCACCCTGAAGTTCGGCCCGAGCCGCGAGCGTTCAATCGCTGGCGTTCGCCGTATTTCGAAGCCGGGCCTGCGTGTATACGCAAAGTCCACCAACTTGCCGCACGTCCTTGGTGGACTCGGCATCGCCATCCTGTCCACGTCCTCCGGTCTGCTTACCGACCGCCAGGCAGCCAAGAAGGGTGTAGGTGGGGAAGTCCTCGCCTACGTCTGGTAACGGGAAAGGGAGAAAGAAACCATGTCACGTATTGGACGTCTTCCGATCACTGTTCCTGCCGGCGTCGAGCTCAAGATTGATGGCGACGTTGTCTCCGTCAAGGGCGCCAAGGGCGAACTGACCCACACCGTACCCAGCCCGATTGCGGTTGTTCTCGAAGAGAACACCGTAACCGTGTCGCGTCCGAACGACGAGCGCGATTCGCGTTCGCTGCACGGACTGACCCGCACCCTGATCGAAAACATGATCATCGGTGTCACCGCTGGCTACGAAAAGAAGCTGGAAATTCACGGTACCGGTTACCGCGTTGCACTGAAGGGCTCGACTCTCGAGTTCGCCCTCGGTTACTCGCACCCGGTTGTTGTCGAAGCTCCCGAAGGCATCACCTTCGCGATCGACGGCAACACCAAGATCACCGTTTCCGGTATCAACAAGCAGCAGGTTGGCGAAGTTTCCGCCAACATCCGCAAGCTGCGTAAGCCCGACCCGTACAAGGGCAAGGGCGTTCGCTACGCTGGCGAAATCATCCGCCGCAAGGTCGGAAAGGCTGGTAAGTAAACCATGGCTATCGGAATCAAGGGTAAGAGCAAGGCTGCCGCACGCGGCCGCCGCCACCTGCGTGTTCGTAAGCGCATCACCGGCACCGAGCTTCGTCCGCGCCTGGTCGTTAACCGCTCGGCTCGCCACATGTTCGTTCAGATCGTTGACGACAGCAAGGGCATCACCGTGGCGTTCGCGTCCACGCTTGAAGCTGACTTGCGCGCCTTCGATGGCGACAAGACCGCCAAGGCCAAGCGCGTTGGCGAGCTCGTAGCCGAGCGCGCCAAGGCTGCCGGCATCGAAGCCGTGGTCTTTGACCGCGGCGGCAACAAGTACCACGGTCGCGTGGCTGCTGTTGCTGAAGGTGCACGCGAAGGTGGGCTGGCACTGTGAGCGAAGCAACTAACAAGAAGGAAACTCAGGTGTCTGAAGCTACTGAGGCAGTCGAGACTGCTGCTGCTCCCGCCACGGACAACGCCGGCGCTCGTCGTGGCGAAGGCCGTGGACGTGGCGGTGAAGGCCGTGGCCGTGGCGAGGGTCGTGGCCGTGGCCGCGATTCGAAGGACAGCCGCAACGAAGACAAGGACAAGTTCCTTGAGCGCGTTGTAGCTATCAACCGCGTATCCAAGGTCGTCAAGGGTGGTCGTCGCTTCAGCTTCACCGCACTTGTTGTTGTTGGCGATGGCAACGGTCTCGTTGGCGTCGGCTACGGCAAGGCTAAGGAAGTTCCAGCAGCAATCGCCAAGGGCGTAGAAGAAGCCAAGAAGTCCTTCTTCCGCGTTCCGCGCATCGGCACCACCATCCCGCACATGGTGCAGGGTGAAGCCGCTGCAGGCGTAGTTCTCCTCCGTCCGGCATCGCCAGGTACCGGCGTTATCGCCGGTGGTCCGGTTCGCGCCGTCTTGGAATGTGCAGGCATCCACGATGTTCTGTCCAAGTCCATGGGCTCGAGCAACCAGATCAACATCGTTCACGGCACCGTTGCCGCTCTGAAGGCTCTTGAAGAGCCTCAGGCAGTTGCAGCTCGTCGTGGCTTGCCGTTGGACGAAGTTGTTTCGGCGCAGATGCTTCGCAACATCCAGAACCAGAAGGCAGGTGCGTAAGTAGTGGCAAAGAACATTGTCCCTAGCGACGCTACGCTGGTAATCACCCAGATCAAGTCCACCATTGGTGGCAAGCAGAACCAGCGCGACACCCTTCGCTCGCTCGGTCTGAAGCGTATCGGTCACACCGTGACCCGTACCGCTGACGCCGTGACCGTGGGTATGGTCAACACGGTTCCGCACCTCGTAAAGGTTGAGGAGGCGAAGTAATCATGGCTGAAAAAGAAAACGCATTGAAGGTACACCACCTGCGTCCGGCCGAAGGTGCCAAGAAGGCCAAGACCCGTGTGGGTCGTGGTGAGGCATCCAAGGGTAAGACCGCTGGTCGCGGTACCAAGGGCACCAAGGCACGCTACCAGGTCAAGGCCGGCTTCGCCGGCGGCCAGCTGCCGTTGCACATGCGCCTTCCGAAGCTTCGCGGCTTCAAGAACCCGTTCCGCGTCGAGTTCCAGGTTGTAAACCTGGACAAGATTTCGGAGCTGTTCCCGGAAGGTGGCGAGGTCACCGTTGAGGCATTGGTCGCGAAGGGCGCCGTTCGCAAGAACGAGCCAGTCAAGATCCTTGGCTCGGGCGAGCTCACCGTCAAGGTCGACGTGAAGGTCAACGCCTTCTCCTCGTCCGCAGCAGAGAAGATCGTCGCAGCCGGCGGTTCGGCTGTAGAGCTCTAAGCTACTAGGTCTTTTGATCTCATAGCTGAGTGAAGAGGGGTTTCGGGAATTCGGCAACGGATTCCCGGAACCCCTCTTTCGTCGTTTCCGACACGCATCCAGCCGCTGATGGCCGAGGGAGTGCGCCAAATCCCCGCCGAAAATGTCGATCGATTCGGGGATTCATTTCACTTTAGCCGCGGCGCATTTGGTTGGTAACGCTAGTCACCCGGTAGAATCGATAGGTCATCTCCGGGTATCCCGGCCATCACCATTCAGGAGGACGCTTGTTCAGCGCCATTGCCCGGGTATTCCGGACGCCTGACCTGCGACGCAAGTTGTTGTTCACGCTCGCCATTATCGCGATTTACCGCGCCGGTGTTTATATTCCTGCACCCGGAGTGGACTACACAAACGTCCAGCAGTGTCTGGCCGCCGGCAACACCAGCGGCGGTCTCTACCAATTCGTCAACCTGTTCAGCGGCGGAGCCCTGCTCCAGGTCTCGATCTTCGCGATGGGCATCATGCCGTACATCACGGCGTCGATCATCATCCAGCTGCTGCGTGTGGTCATTCCGCGCTTCGAGGAGCTGCACAAGGAGGGCCAGTCCGGCCAAGCGATCCTGACACAGTACACCCGCTACCTGACGATCGCCCTTGGCCTGTTGCAGGCAACGACGCTGGTCTCCCTGGCACGCAGCGGAACCTTGTTCCCCAGCTGCCAGCTGCCGATCGTTCCGGACCAGAGCCTGATCGTGATCATCTTGATGATCATCACGCTCACCGCAGGCACCGGCCTGATTATGTGGATGGGTGAGCTGGCGACCGAACGCGGCGTCGGCAACGGCATGTCCCTACTGATCTTCGTCTCCATCGCTTCTGGCTTCCCGGTATCGATGGGCGCCATCATCAAGTCCCAGGGTTGGGGCACATTCGCCGGCGTCATCCTCGTCGGACTGGCCGTAATTGCCCTGGTCGTGTTCGTTGAACAGTCCCAGCGCCGCATCCCGGTCCAGTACGCAAAGCGTATGGTCGGCCGACGCACGGTGGGCGGAACCTCCACCTATATCCCGATCAAGGTAAACATGGCAGGCGTGATCCCCGTGATCTTCGCTTCCTCCATGCTTGCCCTGCCGGGCATGCTGGTCACGTTCAACACCCGCCAGGACGGAACACTTCCGGGCTGGGCGCTGTGGATCTCGACCCACTTCTCCGGTTCCTCCCCGCTGTACATGGCTGTCTACGCGCTGTTGATCGTGGGCTTCACGTACTTCTACGTGGCCATCACGTTCAACCCGACCGAGGTCGCGGACAACATGAAGCAGTACGGCGGCTTCATCCCGGGCATCCGTGCCGGACGCCCCACGGCCGAGTACCTTGAATACGTGCTCAGCCGCATCACACTCCCGGGTGCCATTTACCTGGCATTCGTGGCACTGATTCCGTTGATTGCATTCGTGCTCTTCAACGCCGATCAGAACTTCCCGTTTGGCGGAACCTCGATCCTCATCATGGTTGGTGTGGGCCTTGAGACCGTCAAGCAAATCAACGCACAAATGCAGCAGCGACACTACGAAGGACTTCTGCGATGACAAGACTGTTGATCATTGGACCGCCAGGTGCCGGCAAGGGCACCCAGGCCGTACGTATCTCGGAGCGCCTCAACGTTGTGGCAATCTCCACCGGTGATATCTTCCGCGCCAACGTCAAGGGTGGAACACCCCTCGGCGTCGAAGCCAAGAAGTACATCGATGCAGGGAACTTCGTTCCCGACTCGGTCACCAACTCGATGGTGCGCGACCGTCTGGCCCAGGAAGACGTCAAGAACGGCTTCCTGCTCGACGGCTACCCGCGCACCAGCGCCCAGGTCGATGAGCTAGACTCGATCCTCTCCGACGCTGGCGTGGAACTGGACGCGGTTCTGCAGCTCACCGCCGATGACGAGGAACTCGTTGTCCGGTTGCTCAAGCGTGCGGAAATCGAAGGCCGCGCGGATGACACCGAAGAGGTCATCCGCCACCGTCTGGGCCTCTACCACGCGGAAACAGCCGTTGTGGTCAACCGTTACCAGGAGCGCGGCATCGTGCGCCTGGTTGATGGAATCGGCGAAATCGATGAAGTCACCAACCGCGTCCTGGACGCGCTGGAACAGAACGCCTAAGCCAAGGCCGTAGGCAAAAAGCCGTGGGGATCCGCACATAGCGTGCAGGTCCCCGCGGCTTTTTGCGATAATAGGGGTAATCAGTCTTCGAAGGGACAAACACCATGGCTTTCGGCCAACCAAAAATCGAGTACAAAACCAACCAGCAGATCCTCAAGATGCGTGAAGCCGGCTTGGTATTGGCCGAAGCCCTGGACGAGGCCGTTGCGGCGGCGCAAATCGGCGTCACCACCGCCCACGTCGATTCCGTCTTTGCCTCGGTACTGGAACGCCACGGCGCCAAGTCCAACTTCAAGGGCTACCACGGATTCCCGGCCACCATCTGTGCCTCCGTCAACGAAGAAGTGGTCCACGGCTTCCCGAGCGAGTACGTGCTCAAGGACGGCGACGTGCTGAAGATCGACGGTGGCGCCATCGTTGACGGCTGGCATGCCGACTCGGCCCGCACCGTCATCATGGGCACCGCCGACCCCGAGGACCAGCGGCTCTCCGATGTCACCCAGGAAGCCATGTGGCGCGGCATTGCGGCACTGGCGGAGGCCCGCTTTGTCGGGCAGATCGGTGACGCCATCGACGACTTCGTTTCCTCGGTGCCTGGCGCACCCCTGGGGATCCTCGAGGACTACGTGGGCCACGGCATCGGCTCGGAGATGCACCAGGCTCCGGACGTGCTGAACTACCGCACCGGCCACCGCGGAGCGCGGGTGAAGCCGGGCATGTGCCTGGCAATTGAACCGATGCTAGTGCGCGGCGATCTCGAGACGAAGGTGCTCGAGGACGACTGGACCGTCGTCACCGTTGACGGCGCACGCGCGTCGCAGTGGGAGCACAGCGTTGCCGTGCACATGGGTGGTATCTGGGTGCTCACCGCGCACGACGGGGGGGTGGCGGGCCTCGCTCCGTTCGGTGTCACGCCGTCCCCGATCGCGCCGTAGCCAAAAGATTTGACGAGTGGGCCAGGGCTCTTGAACCCTGGCCCACTTTTTTCCTGGAGCGCGTGCTGGTGTGCAAGCGGGTGATGGATGGCGGGGCGGCATGCCATTGCGTGTTTCGCCACACCGCTGGCGTCGGTCAAAGCACGGATAGCCCCGGCATTGAACGCGCAGTGCGGTCGCCATCTTGTCCACGCACCGCCCTGGAGGCAGCTCGGCCTCGGTGTTGGTGTGGGCAAACTAACTAAAGTTGGCACCCAAGGGGATTTCCCTTTAAGCCAGCCACCGCGTAGGCTTGACTGTTGGTTGTCTGTTCCTTGGTGCCCAAAACCAATTGTTTTGGTTTACCGGGAGAACTGCGGCCAGAACCATAAACCTGTCGGTGATAAATGTTGCCGACAACAAAAGTTAGCGGAGGATATGGCCAAGAAAGAGGGTGTCATCGAGGTAGAAGGCACCGTATCAGAGGCGCTGCCCAATGCGATGTTCCGTGTTGAGCTGCCCAATGGACACGTTGTGCTTGCAACTATCTCGGGAAAGATGCGTCAGCACTACATTCGAATCCTCCCAGAGGATCGCGTAGTGGTGGAACTCAGCCCGTACGACCTCAACCGCGGCCGTATCGTCTACCGCTACAAGTAAAGACTTTTCATCGTCCAGGTTCCCCTCGGGAATCCGGTCGACGAAGGTAGTTACGCTCCACTGAACCCGTAACCGCAAAAGGAGTAAGCCGTGAAGGTTAACCCTAGCGTGAAGCCGATCTGCGATAAGTGCAAGGTGATCCGCCGTAATGGTGTGGTCATGGTGATCTGCGAAAACCCACGCCACAAACAGCGTCAGGGCTAATTTCCCTCACGGGAAATGCCCTGCGCGTAGTAATGAAATCGGTAGTACAGCATCCAAACGCGCGATGCATCCCTCGGCACGGAGGCCGGGGCCTGGGTAACCAGGATGTACTGCTTAAGACCTCCGCACATCGAAAGGTAGACATAGCATATGGCTCGTCTAGCTGGCGTAGACATCCCACGCGAAAAGCGTGTGATCATTGCGCTCACCTACATCTACGGCGTGGGCAAGACCCGTGCAGAACAGACCATCGCCGAGACCGGGATCAACCCGGACACTCGCGTGAAGGATCTGACCGACGCTGAGCTGGTTCAGCTGCGTGACTTCATTGAAGGCAGCTTCAAGGTTGAGGGTGACCTCCGCCGTGAAGTGGCAGCTGACATTCGCCGCAAGGTTGAAATCGGCTCCTACGAAGGCATCCGCCACCGCAAGGGCCTGCCGGTCCGCGGTCAGCGCACCAAGACCAACGCTCGTACCCGCAAGGGCCCGAAGCGTACTGTCGCCGGTAAGAAGAAGACCCGCTAAATCTAGCGGCCGTCACTAAGCCAAATTTTTCGTAGGAGTAAGAATGCCCCCCAAGACTCGTGGAGCAGCGGTCCGCAAGCCGCGTCGTAAAGACAAAAAGAATATCCCGCTCGGCCAGGCGCACATCAAGAGCACCTTCAACAACACCATTGTTTCCATCACGGATCCATCCGGTGCTGTAATCTCGTGGGCTTCGGCCGGCGAGGTTGGCTTCAAGGGTTCACGCAAGTCCACCCCGTACGCTGCTCAGATGGCCGCCGAGGCCGCCGCAAAGCGCGCACAGGACCACGGCATGCGCAAGGTTGACGTCTTCGTCAAGGGCCCGGGATCGGGACGCGAAACCGCGATCCGCTCGCTGCAGGCTGCTGGCCTTGAGGTTGGGTCCATCCAGGACGTTTCCCCAAGCGCACACAACGGTTGCCGCCCGCCAAAGCGTCGCCGCGTCTAATTGACTGTCTGGCTTTCCTGCCGCCGTGTTCATCATCCTTCGGGTTTTGACACGGCGGCAGGATCGCCACGGCAAGCCAGACCGAACCAGACGAACGCCGACGAGGCTTACGTCGTTTCCACCCCCTGTGTTGCGTCATATAGCGGACGCTCGCCGAAAGGAAATGTAAGTGCTTATTGCACAGCGCCCCACCCTGACCGAAGAAGTCGTAGCGGAGAACCGCTCCCGTTTCGTAATTGAACCGTTGGAGCCTGGCTTCGGCTACACCCTGGGTAACTCGCTTCGCCGTACCCTGCTCTCCTCCATCCCTGGTGCAGCTGTCACCAGTGTTCGGATCGACGGAGTACTGCACGAGTTCACCACCGTAGCCGGCGTGAAGGAAGACGTCACCGAGCTGATTCTTAACATCAAGAGCCTCTCAGTGTCCTCCGAACATGACGAGCCGGTCGTCGCCTACCTGCGCAAGCAGGGCCCGGGCGTCGTTACCGCAGCCGACATCACCCCGCCAGCCGGCGTTGAATTCCACAACCCGGACCTGCACATCGCGACTTTGAACGCGAAGGGCAAGTTCGACATGGAACTGACCATCGAACGTGGCCGTGGCTATGTTTCTGCATCGCAGAACAAGAACGCGGACGCCGAGATCGGTCGCATCCCTGTGGATTCGATTTACTCGCCGGTAATGAAGGTGACCTTCCGCGTGGAGGCCACCCGTGTTGAACAGCGCACCGACTTCGACAAGCTCATTGTCGACGTTGAAACCAAGGATTCGATTGCCCCGCGCGATGCTGTTGCATCCGCAGGCACCACCTTGGTTGAACTGTTCGGCCTGGCACGCGAGCTGAACACTGCCGCTGAAGGTATCGAGATCGGCCCGTCCCCGACGGACGCCGCACTCGCAGCCGACATGGCGCTGCCGATCGAAGACCTCGAATTGACCGTTCGTTCGTACAACTGCCTCAAGCGTGAGGGCATCCACTCCGTGGGTGAACTCGTTGCTCGCTCCGAGGCCGACCTGATGGACATCCGTAACTTCGGTGCGAAGTCCATCGACGAGGTCAAGGCGAAGCTGATCGATCTGGGTCTGGCCCTGAAGGATTCCCCTCCGGGCTTTGATCTGGCCGCACGTGCCGCAGCCATTGGCGACGATGACGTCTACGGTGACGAAGAAGTCTAAGGCTTCTTAGCCACCCGCTACAGAACTTAAACCTTCACACCCGGGCTTGCCCGGGTTGTGGAGGCCACCATATTAGGAGAACACTATGCCTACCCCGCCAAAGGGTCCGCGTCTCGGCGGCAGCGCAGCTCACGAGCGTTTGATGCTCGCGAACCTGTCCGCGCAGCTGTTCGAGAACAAGTCCATCACCACCACGTTGACCAAGGCCAAGCGCCTTCGTCCGCACGCTGAGCGCCTGATCTCGTTCGCAAAGCGTGGCGACCTGGCCTCGCGTCGTCGCGTCCAGGCTGTCATTGCCTCGCGCAGCCGCACCAACAAGTCGATCGTTCACGAGCTGTTCGAGAACATCGCACCGCTCATGGCCGAGCGCCCGGGTGGCTACACCCGCATCACCAAGATCGGCAACCGTAAGGGCGACAACGCTCCGATGGCTGTTATTGAATTGGTAATGGAGCCGGTTTCCCCGAAGCAGGCCGTTGTGAAGGAAGCCGAAAAGGCTGCCGCAAAGGCTGCTCCGGTTGAAGAGGTCGTTGAGACCGAAGCAACCGAAGCTGCAGAGGTTATAGAGACCGAAGCCGCAGAGGAGAACAAGGCCTAGTCCTTGTCTACTCGGCAATAGCTGAATCATTGGCCCGGTGCACTTATGCACCGGGCCAATGTTTTAAGTATTTATCTAAGCCCTCAAGGACGGTTGTCCAAGACTTGATGCCGGCCGAGGGGTATTGGTTTGTGGTTGTCTCCAAGAGCTGCTTGGCAACCGGACGGGGAAAAGGTCAATGAATATTCCGGAGCTGAACATCGCCAACCCGGCCCTTGCGCCGATGGGAAGCGCCGTTGAACCCGCCTTGGTGCGCATGTGCCTTCGCCTGGGATATGACGGCAGCTCGTACAACGGATGGGCGCTGCAGCCGGGCCTGCCAACGGTGCAGGGCATCCTTGAGGACGCCTTGAACATGCTGATTCGGCGCCCCATCAGAACCACCGTTGCCGGACGCACCGACGCCGGCGTCCACGCCCGCCACCAGATGGTCCACTTTGACCTGACCGAGACCGAGTACGCCGGTCTGGCCCGAGGCGCCGCATTGGAGCCCGGATACGCTTTGGTGCGCCGCCTGCGTGGGGTCCTGGGACGCGAAGGCGGAAGCATCCTCGTCCACGAGGCATACAGGGCACCCGAAGGTTTCGACGCCCGCTTCTCAGCGCTGTGGCGTCGATACTCATACCGCATTGCCGATGGCCCGGCCCGGTTCGACCCGCTGACCCGGGCATTCACCATGTGGCACAAGAAGGACGTCGATCTCGACCTGCTGAACGACGAGGCGGAAAGCCTGTTGGGCCGTCATGACTTCCTGTCCTTCTGCAAGCCGCGGGAGCGTGCCACAACCATCCGGACTCTCACCGAATTCAATTTTGACCGAGATGAATCCGGGATCATCGTGGCGCATTTGAAGGCAGACGCCTTCTGCCACAACATGGTCAGGGCCATGATCGGTGCATGCCTGATGGTTGGCGACGGCCGCGAAAGGCCGGGATGGGTTGCACTCAGGTTGGAAGCCGCAGTGCGTGACTCCAAGAACATGCTTGCAGACCCGCGCGCCCTGGTTCTTGAGGAAGTCGCATATCCCGATGACGTGGAAGAAATTGCGATGCGCGCGGAACTGACTCGAACCCGCCGCAAGCCGCACGAGATCACCACCGATCTGCCGGAACTACGCGCAACCAACGAGTAATACATACCGTGCGGTGAGCTGCGCGGGAAACATCCGAGCGGTGATTGAGTTCTCAACACCCTCGGATTACCTGCACTCGTTGCCTCCTCCGGAGAAACGTAGGCGGACTCACGCCACGCGCTTTGGTACACGTGGGGTTAATCCGATAGACTATTGGCTGTTGTGCGTGTCCTTTGTTCGACACAACCTTCTTCGCGTGACGGCTCAGTTGCAGAGCCACTGGTCTGCGGGGATTGCGAACATTCATGGACGGCCGGTCTTTTCAGTCCTCACCTGGCGAACTGGTTACAGCGCATCGAAACACGGCACATTCTAAGGATTGTGGATCTCACAGCCACTTTCCTAAGATGTGCTTGACCAGTAACCAATAAACAAAGGCAATTACAGTGCGTACGTTCACTCCAAAGCCGGCCGACCAGACTCGTCAGTGGCACATCATTGATGCTTCAGACGTTGTACTTGGTCGCCTCGCCGTCCAGGCCGCAACCCTGCTGCGCGGCAAGCACAAGGCTACCTTCGCCCCCCACATGGACATGGGCGATCACGTCATCATCATCAACGCCGAGAAGGTTGCCCTGACCGGCGCCAAGCTCGAAAACAAGCGCGCTTACCGCCACTCGGGCTTCCCGGGCGGCCTGAAGTCCGTTACCTACGCCGAACTTCTTGAGAAGAACCCGGTTCAGGCAGTGGAGAAGGCCATCAAGGGCATGCTTCCGAAGAACTCCCTGGCTGCACAGCAGCTGTCCAAGTTGAAGGTCTACCGCGGTGCCGAGCACCCGCACGCTGCACAGCAGCCGACGACCTTCGAAATCACCCAGGTCGCGCAGTAGCGCTGGGCCCCGAGAAAAAGACTTTAGGAGATTATCGTGGCTCAGAACACTGAAGAGATCACCGAATTCGAGGGTGAAGCTCCGGCTTCGTACACCTCGGAATCCGCATCGGCAGAAGCCGTTGTTGTTAAGGAACGCCCGGCCCTGACCGTTGCAGGCGCAGCTGTTGGCCGTCGCAAGCAGGCTATCGCCCGCGTTCGCGTTGTTCCGGGTACCGGCCAGTGGACCCTCAACGGTCGCACGCTGGAAAACTACTTCCCGAACAAGCTGCACCAGCAGGATGTCAACGAGCCGTTCAAGCTGCTCGAACTGGATGGCGCCTACGACGTCATCGCTCGCATCCACGGTGGCGGCCCTTCGGGCCAGGCCGGCGCTCTGCGTTTGGGCATTGCCCGTTCGCTGAACGAAATCGACCGCGACAACAACCGCGCGCCGCTGAAGAAGGCTGGCTACTTGACTCGTGACGCACGCGTCATCGAACGCAAGAAGGCTGGCCTCAAGAAGGCTCGTAAGGCTTCGCAGTTCTCCAAGCGCTAAATCGCTTGCGTCGGGTTTTCGCCCGACACGAAGGGCCCAGGGATTATTCCCTGGGCCCTTCGGCCGTTAAAACACCTTTGTTGTGGGGAATATCGCTAGCGAATTGGATACTCAGCTGCCGCCGGGGCCTGCACATACCGGCCGCGGGGGAGTTGTGGCCCTATGATGGATGACGATGGCAAGGTTATTTGGGACCGACGGTGTCCGCGGAAAAGCAAACGAACTCTTGACCCCAGAATTGGCGATGGCGCTTTCACAGGCCGCCGCAATGGTGCTGGGGCATGAACAAATAAAAGATGGGCGTAGGCCCATGGCGGTGGTGGCCAAGGATCCCCGGATCAGTGGCGACTTCCTTTCGGCTGCCATCGAGGCGGGGCTTGCCGCGTCCGGCGTCGATGTGCACGAGGCCGGAACACTGCCGACCCCGGCCGCCGCATACCTGGTCGCGGACCTCGGCGCGGACTTCGGCGTGATGATCTCCGCCTCGCACAACCCGGCGCCCGACAACGGCATCAAGTTCCTGGCCCGTGGCGGCAAGAAGCTTGACGACGCGCTCGAAGACGCCATTGAAGCAGCGATGGACAAGCCCAAGTATCGTCCCCTCGGCGGCGACGTGGGACGGGTGACTCGCTTCGCGGATGCCGAAGACCGCTACATCATGCACCTCTTGCAGTCCCTGCCGAACCGCCTGGACGGCATGAAGATCGTCCTGGATTGCGCGCACGGCGCTGCAAGCGGTTGCTCCCCGGAGGTTTTTGCCGCCGCGGGTGCCAAGGTGGTTGTCATCGGTGCCGAACCAGATGGCATCAACATCAACGACGGCTACGGTTCAACACACCTTGAGAACCTGCAGGCAGCTGTGGTTGAACACGGCGCAGACCTGGGAATCGCGCACGACGGCGACGCCGACCGCTGCCTGGCCGTGGACCACGAGGGAACCGTCGTCGACGGCGACCAGATCATGTCAATCATGGCCATGGCCATGAAGGACCTCGGCACGTTGAAGGACAACACCCTGGTTGCCACGGTGATGAGCAACCTGGGCCTCAAGATCGCCATGCGCGAAGCCGGAATAACAGTCAAGGAAACCGGCGTGGGGGACAGATACGTGCTCGAGGGCATGCGCGAAGGCGACTACAACCTGGGTGGCGAACAATCCGGCCACGTGATTTTTGCCGACTACGCCACGACGGGCGACGGCGTGTTGACCGGCTTGCAGATCGCTGCGCGTGTCAATGCAACCGGCAAGACGCTGAAGGAGCTCGCCGGCGCCATGACGGTCTTGCCGCAGATCTTGATCAACGTCAAGGGCGTGGACAAGGCAGCGGCTCCGTCCAATGTGGTGCTTGCCGACGCCGTCGCTGCGGCCGAGGCCGAGCTTGGCGATTCGGGTCGGGTGCTGCTGCGCCCGTCCGGCACCGAACCCGTTGTTCGTGTCATGGTTGAGGCAACCTCACAGTCCGTTGCCGAGGCCATTGCAAAGTCCCTGGCGGATGTAGTTTCGCGAGAGCTTGCGCTCTAGGAAACCAAGTAGTTGGGTGTGGCCGGGCGGGGCGGACGGAGGTCCGTTTCGCCCGGCCACATTGCTGATGGTTGCGCCGCAGAATGCGTGCGCAAGAGTTTGAGAAAGGGTGTCCCACGGGCATGACGTTGAAAATATCGGTGGTGGGCACCGGGTATCTGGGCGCAACCCACGCCGCATGCATGGCTGAATTGGGTTTTGAAGTCATCGGCTTGGATATTGACCAAGCCAAGATTGATTCGCTGGCCCTGGGCCAACTGCCTTTCCATGAACCGGGCTTGCCCGAGCTGCTGCGAAAGCACGTTGCAACCGGCCGGCTGCGATTCACCACCGACTACGACCTGGTCGCCGAATGGGCGGACATCCATTTCGTCGGAGTCGGCACACCCCAGCGGGCTGACGGCCACGGCGCTGACCTGCGCTACGTCGATGCGGCAGTCCGCGAACTGGCCCAACGCATTCGCGGGGAAGCCCTCATCGTGGGCAAATCGACGGTGCCCGTGGGAACGGCGCGACGCCTGAAGTCATTGATAGAGGCCGAGGCGCACCCGGACTCCAAGATCATGTTGGCCTGGAATCCCGAATTCCTGCGCGAAGGCTTTGCCGTGGCAGACACCATGACCCCGGACCGGCTTGTCATCGGCGCGCAGGACACAGAACCTGTGGAGATCCTGCGCAAGGTCTACGCAAAGGCCCTGGCCGCGGACACCCCGTTGATTGTCACGGACTTCGAGACGGCCGAATTGGTAAAGGTGGCAGCCAACGCCTTCCTGGCCACGAAGATTTCCTTCATCAATTCGTTTGCAGAGGTCACCGAGACCATCGGCGGGGACATCACGACGCTTGCCGATGCTCTGGGCCATGACGTGCGCATCGGGCGCAAGTTCCTTAACGCCGGGGTAGGCTTCGGCGGCGGCTGCCTTCCCAAGGACATTCGGGCGCTGCAGGCACGCGTCAGCGAACTTGGACTGACGCACACGATGGGATTCCTGGCCGAGGTCGACGAGATCAATCTCCGCCGTCGCGAACGCGTGGTGCGCTTGACCCATGCAATGCTCAACGACGACTTGGTCGGCAAGAAGATCGCCGTGCTCGGGGTGACGTTCAAGCCGGATAGCGACGACGTGCGCGATTCGCCGGCCCTCGACATTGCCGTGCGACTTTACAACGCCGGAGCCGAGGTGTCCGTCTACGACCCCAAGGGCAACAAGAACGCCGCCGCACGCTTCCCGCGCTTGGCATATGCCAAGGACCTTGCCGATGCCGTCGGCGGCGCCGACGTGGTCTTGCTGCTGACAGAGTGGGCCGAGTTCAGGCAGTTGACACCGGGGGACCTGAACCCCTTGGTCGGTTCACGCCGCATCATCGACGGCCGAATCGTACTGGATCGCAAGGCATGGGAATCGGAAGGGTGGGAAATCATCGGCATGGGCCAGCACTATGCCCCGTTGGACGCGCAACCTTAGTCCATTCCCGAACCCACGACCACCGGATGGACGACGGGCCTTGCATTTGACTTCACGAAGCCAAAAGCAAGGCCCGTCGTTTTGGCTGGAGCAAAAGCGGCTGGAGAGGTATCTCAGAGCCCCAAGTCCCGCGCTGCTCGTGGAAGTGCCCGGAGGAGGTCCACGGCGCTTAGCGTGCCTTCCAGCGCCGCCAGCGCGCCGGCGTGGGCGTGAATGAGCGCCCCGCTTGCAGCTATGTCAGTCAGCCGGTGCATGAGATTGGCCTCGGACTCCTTGGCGGGGAACCGGGTTGCGGCCACCAGCGTTCCAAGCAAACCGGTCAACACGTCACCGCTGCCGGCCGTCGCCAAATCCGGTGTGGCGGCGTGCACGATCAGGGTGTAGCCATCGGGTGCCGTGCAGATTGTCGCCGAACCCTTCAGCAGGATCACGCAGTCGTAGGCGACCGCCGCCCAGCGCGCCCAGCGTACCGGGTCCTCCGCAATGTCTGTTGCGCTCACCCGGACACCGGCCTTGGACAACAGGGTATGCAGCTCGCCGGTATGCGGGGTCAGGATCCGAAGCTGGTGGTTTTCGCCCGGTTCAAGCATGCCCAGCGCCCCGGCATCGACCACGCATGGAGTATCTGCCGCCAAGATCTGTGCAAGCGTATTGCGGTTGTCCGGGGTATCGTCCAGCCCCGGGCCGACTGCCCAGGCGCCGATGCGCTTGGCGCTTTCACGGTCGTTGCGGCGGCTGTGGGTGAGCAATGCGGTGAGTTCCTGCGGCGACAGGGGCACAGCTTCGGGCACGGCTCCGGCCATTGCCGGTGCCACCTGCTCCGGGACCATGGTTCGCAGCAACCCCAGGCCGCTGGAGGTCGCGGCCCGTGCGGTCAGCACCGCCGCCCCCGGGTAGCGCGGGGAACCCGCAAACAGGCCCAGGACGCCCCGTTGGTATTTGTGCTGACCCGATACCTGCCAGTCCGACGGGCGGTTCAACAGCACTTCAAGATCGTCGCCCTGCACCACCCAGGCCTCCGGCACGGGCAGGGTCTTACGCAGTCCGATGTCGACCACGTTGATTTGCCCGGATACCAAATGCCCGGGGCCTACGACCAATCCGGTCTTCAGCGCGCCGAAGCTCACGGTGCGATCGGCGGCAATCACCGTGGGGGCGACTGCTCCGGTATCGGCATCGACACCGCTGGGCAGGTCACACGCCAGTACGGGCACATGTTGCGGAATCTTCGGCAGGACCACGCCTGGGCGGACTCCGGTGCCGTAGACGGCATCAATTAGCAGGTCGCAGTCTTCAAGCAGTCGGGGGAGGTGCGCGGCGTCCGAGGAGCGCCCGCCTGCACGTCCGAATGCTTTCAAGGCTTCGGGATGGGCACGTTCGTCGAGTAAAACTGCGGTGCATCTAACGCCGCGCTTCGCCAGGGAAGCCATGGCGTACAAGCCGTCACCGCCGTTGTTTCCCGGTCCGATGAGTCCGACCACACGTGAGCCGTAGAGTTTCCCCGAATACTCGCGCAACATCAGCACCGCGTGGTGAGCCAGTGCATCCGCTGCCAAACGCATCAGCCGGAATGATCCGGAATCACGCACCAAGGGGATTTCTGCCGTACGTACCTGGGAACCTCTGTACACGGGAATCATATTGACAGAATACCGACTCCGTCCGGTACATGCCCCATCTGTGGCCTTGCGCCTGAAATGAGAAGCCGGTTCCCACCAGCAAATTTGGTGAACCGTCTAGCGTTCGGCGACGACCATGGCGGTGGCAAGATCCCCGTCGTGGCTCATGGAAAGATGCCAATAGAGAATGCCCTTGGCCGCGGCGACTTCGGCGACGGACCCGTCGAGCAGTACATGTGGATCGCCAGCATCGTCCTTGACGATTTGGCAGTGCTGCCAATTCATTCCGGCCGGTGCGCCCAGGGCCTTGGCTATGGCTTCCTTGGCGGCAAAACGGGCAGCCAGGGACCGAACATGCAGATCCCGTTCCGCCGGAACGAAAAGCCGTTCGATGAGTGCAGGCGTGCGTTCCAGCTGCGCCTTGAACCTAGATACCTCGACAACATCTACACCAATTCCCACGATCATGGATTCGAGTTTATCCGTGAACGTCGTGGCGGATCGAAACGGCCATTGAACTCTTAGGAAGGTTGGACGAGTCTTGTTTATTGGACGACGTGAAGATCAGGGGCGTCCGGAATCAAAGGGGCAAGGGACTCATGGAGCATTCAGCGGCATCGGTTACAGAGGCCAACGCACTCCTGCGCGACGGTTTCGCTCGGGTCCTGGAGGGGATCGAAGCCCTGCTTGACCAAGCCGAACCGGAGCTGTTGCGCTTTCGGCCGACGAAGAACACCAACCACATCGGGTGGTTGATTTGGCATCTTAGTCGGGTGCAAGATGACCACTTCGTGCACCTTGCCAACAGTTTGTGGCCCGAGGACCGGGTGGAACAGCGTTGGGTCGTCGACGGTTGGCGTTCAAGGTTTCAGTTGCCCTACAGGGAACTTGATACCGGCTATGGGCACAGCAGCGGGCAGGTGGAAGCGTTCACGATGTTTGAGGGCGAATATCTGCTCGGTTACTACCGTTCGGTACATCGGTTCAGCGGCAGGATTCTTGGCAAACTGGATGACAACGACTTCGACACGATCGTTGATCGGCGTTGGGATCCGCCGGTGACTGCGGGAGTGCGGCTGGTGAGCGTACTCAATGAGACCACCAAGCATTTGGGGCAAGCCGAATTTGTTCAGGGAATTTTCGCGGACCGCGGCTGATCCCTGAAACGGCACCTGGAATGGCCACCGACCAGAACTGGTCGATTGTTCGCCTTTTTTCTCGCCTCACTGCGCGTTCGTTGGCTTCCACTTTATTGCGGTGCCGATCCGCGTCGATCCGTGGTGCGGGCAGGCCCGGGGGTTCAGCGGCCGACAACAGGTTTGTCCGATCCGCGGGGCAGGGGTCGTTAAACGACAACGGTGTTGGTTTCAATCCCCTCGCGGGAAGTGAAACCAACACCGAGCACGTTTGGTCTACTCGACCGTGACCGACTTGGCCAGGTTGCGAGGCTGGTCGACATCAAGGCCCTTGGCCGAAGCCAATTCGCAAGCGAAGAGCTGCAGCGGGACCGTTGCCAGCAACGGCATCAGCAAGGTCGGGGTTTCCGGAACGTAGAAGACGAATTCGGAGAATTCACGCACCGATTCATCGCCGGCCTCGGCAATGACGAGCGTCTTGGCGCCGCGGGCACGTACTTCCTGGATGTTGGAGACGACCTTGGAGTGCAGCGAGTCGCGGCCGCGCGGGGACGGAACAACTACGAAGACGGGCTGTCCTTCGTCGATCAGCGCGATCGGACCGTGCTTCAGCTCGCCGGCGGCAAAGCCCTCAGCGTGGATGTAGGCGATTTCCTTGAGCTTCAGTGCGCCTTCCATGGCGACCGGGTAGCCCACGTGGCGACCGAGGAAGAGCACCGAATTGGCTTCGGCCATGGAGCGGGCCAGTGCCTTGATCTCCTCGCCGCGGTCCAGGATGTCCTGGATCTTTGCGGGGATCTTGCCGAGGTCGGCAAGGATGTCCTTGATCTGTCCGCTGAACAGGTTGCCGCGCAGCTGTGCAAGGTACAGGCCCAGCAAGTAGGTGGCGGTGATCTGAGCCAGGAACGCCTTGGTGGAAGCCACCGCGATTTCCGGTCCGGCGTGCGTGTAGAGCACGGCATCGGATTCGCGCGGGATAGTCGACCCGTTGGTGTTGCAGATCGACAGCGTCTTGGCGCCCTGCTCCTTGGCGTAGCGGAGGGCCATCAGGGTGTCCATGGTTTCGCCGGACTGCGAGATGGACACGATCAGGGTGTTCGCGTCCACGATCGGGTCGCGGTAACGGAACTCGTGGGAGAGCTCGACCTCGACCGGGATGCGGCACCAGTTTTCGATGGCGTACTTGGCGACGGATCCTGCGTAGGCGGAAGTGCCGCAGGCAAGAACGACGATCTTGGTGACCTTGGCGAGTTCCTCGGGGGCGATGCGCATTTCATCGAGCGTCAGGCGGCCGAATGCATCCGAGCGGCCAAGCAGGGTGTCGGCCACCGCGGCTGGCTGGTCGTTGATTTCTTTTTCCATGAAGGACGGGTACCCGCCCTTTTCGGCGCTGGCCGCATCCCAGTCGACCGAGAATTCCTTGCCCTCTGCCGGGTTGCCGAAGAAGTCCGTGATGGTGTGGCTCTCCGGCGTGATGGTGACGATCTGGTCCTGGCCAAGCTCAACGGCACGGCGGGTGAAGTCAATGAATCCCGAGACATCCGAGCCCAGGAAGTTCTCACCGTCGCCAAGGCCCAAGACCAAGGGCGAGTTGCGGCGTGCGGCAACAACGACACCCGGGTGGTCTGCATGAACGGCCAGAAGGGTGAAGGCTCCTTCAAGCTGGCGCGCGGTTAGTTCCATGGAACGGGTCAGGTCGCCTTGGCCGGCGCCACGGTAAACCGAACCGAGCAGTGCTGCCGCGACTTCGGTGTCGGTGTCGGAGAGGAATTCGACGCCTTCCTTGAGCAGCAGCGCCTTCAACTCGGCGAAGTTCTCAATGATGCCGTTGTGGATAAGCGCCAGCTTGCCGTTGTCCGCCTTGTGCGGGTGCGCATTGAGGTCGGTGGGGCCGCCGTGGGTTGCCCAACGCGTGTGGCCAATGCCCGTGACAGATTGTGGCAGTGGGTCCTCTTCGAGGTTCGCGATGAGGTTGGCGAGCTTGCCGGCCTTCTTTCGCGAGTCAACGCCGGCATCGGTGACTACGGCGATTCCGGCCGAGTCATAGCCGCGGTACTCGAGGCGACGGAGGCCTTCGATGATGACTTCGAGCGCGCCGTGAGAGGCCGTTCGTTCTGGGTTACCTACATATCCAACGATTCCACACATGAAAAAAGAGTACATGCCGAAAAGTGCCGAAAAGTGCATTTATGCCGTGAGAGAGCATCGGGGTTTTATGGGCTTTACCATGTCGCCCGAAACGAGCGATCGGTTGAAGTTTGGGTTAATAGGTGCTTTCTTGGCACAATTCAAGGCGTGAATGGACAGCGTACGGTCGACTTCGGTGCGACACCTTTCGTCGAATTAGACCGTCAGACATGGGCGCGCCTATCCAATGAAATGCAGCAGCCCCTCGATGAGGCGGACCTGCAGCGGCTTAGTGGCTTGGGCGAACAGCTAAACCTTGAAGAAATCCGTGAGGTGTATCTGCCTCTTTCGCGATTGCTGAACCTTTATGTCCAAGGTGCAGCGTCCCTTCACCAGGCAACCAACACCTTCCTGGGTGAAAAAACCAGCCGCACCCCGTTCGTGATCGGTGTAGCGGGATCCGTGGCCGTAGGCAAGTCAACGACCGCTCGCGTGCTGCAGGAGCTGCTGCGCCGCTGGCCCGATACCCCCGACGTTCAGCTGATCACCACGGATGGTTTCCTCTATCCAAACGCCGATTTGGAAAAGCGCGGGATCATGCACCGCAAGGGGTTCCCCGAATCGTACGACCGGCGGCGGCTGCTTCGGTTCGTTTCCGAAGTGAAGTCCGGGGCTCCCGAAGTTCGTGCACCGTGGTACTCGCACCTGACCTATGACATTGTGCCGGGCAAGGAGGTCGTGGTCCGTTCGCCGCAGGTACTTATCGTCGAGGGACTCAACGTGCTGCAGCCGGCGCGTGCCCGCATGGATGGCATTGCCGGACTTGCACTGAGTGATTTCTTTGACTTCTCGGTCTTCGTGGATGCACGCACTGCCGACATTGAAGAGTGGTACATCAGCAGGTTCATGAAACTGCGCTCCGGGGCGTTCTCGGATCCTGCATCGTACTTCCACCGCTACGCCAACCTCAGTGATGAGGAAGCAAGGGAAACCGCGCACGGTATTTGGAAGCGAATCAATGAACCGAACCTGCGCGAGAACGTCATTCCAACGCGTGGCCGGGCCCAGTTGGTGCTCAGCAAATCCGCCGACCATTCCATCCGACGAATGCTGCTCCGCAAGATCTAACTCTTGTGGCCTAGATGCCAAAATTTTGTGAAACGGCCGGTCAACCCATGATATTTGGCCTATTTGTATGAAAAGCTGGGCACATGCTTAAGGGATTCAGAGATTTCATAATGAAGGGCAATGTCGTTGACCTTGCCGTCGCCGTTGTCATTGGTGCGGCATTCGGTGCCGTTGTCACCGCGTTGGTTGACAAGATCCTCATGCCGCTGATCGCAGGTCTGGTCGGCTCACCTACCTTTGACGGTTTCCTGGTCTGGACCATACGCGAGGGCGTCAGGGTAGAGTTCGGGGCCTTCCTCACCGTCCTCGTGAACTTCTTGCTCGTGGCCGCGGCCATCTACTTCGCGGTCGTGGTGCCGATGAAGAAGCTCTCCGATATGAGCAAGGCCCGTCTGGGCATCGAAGAACCAGAAGCCAAGGAAGACCCGCAGCTCGCGATCCTCGCTGAAATCCGGGACGAACTCAAGAGCCGAACCAACTAACACGGCCCAAAGCCCCCCGATTCCGATGCTCCGTTGCCTTCCCTTCTGAAGGCAACGGAGCATTTTTCATGTCGGCTCACGCAGGTCCGCGCCCATGGAGAAAGCAGCGGGGCGAAAGTGGGATAATCGTTCGGTGAGTGCGCAATCAAATGAACAGCCCGAGAACCCGACCAGCGACCAGAAGCCGGCAACGACGCCGAACTGGGAACGCCGAGCAATCATCGACCTGGCAAACGTGCGCGAAAACGTCAAACGAGTATCCGAACTTGTGGCCCCCGCAAAAATCATGGCAGTGGTCAAGGCCGACGGGTACGGACACGGTGCCGTCGCGGTGGGTCGCGCGGCTCTTCAGGCCGGTGCCACATGGTTGGGTTGCGCCCACGTCACCGAGGCGCTGAAACTCCGTGAAGCAGGACTCAACGCCCCGCTGCTGGCATGGCTCCACACCGAGGGCACTCCCTTTGAGGAAGCCATTGCCGCAAACATCGACATCGCGGTTTCCGGATGGGAACTGGACTACGTGGCCCGTGCCGCCGAGGCCGCCGCACAGCCCGCCCGCGTCCACCTCAAGATCGACACGGGTCTGGGACGCAACGGCAGCACGCCCGCCGACTGGGATGGCCTCCTGGGGCGTGCCGCGAGCTACCAGGAGGATGGGCTCATGCGCATCGTTGGCGTGTTCTCCCACTTGGCCGTAGCCGATGAACCCGAGCGTCCCGAAACCGACGAACAGCTCACGGCCTTCAACGAAGCCGTGGCGCTTGCCGAGGACGCGGGCTTTGACCTTGAAGTGCGACACATTGCCAACACGCCCGCCATCCTCACCCGCCCCGATGCACACTACGACATGGTGCGGCTGGGTTTGGGGCTCTATGGACTGAGCCCGTTCGAAAACGAAAGCCCCGAGAGCTTCGGCCTACGCCCGGCAATGCGCCTGGTGAGCCGCGTGGCAAACGTGAAGCGTGTTCCGGCGGGACAGGGCGTTGGCTACGGACTTCGCTACCAGACCACCGAAGACACCTACTTGGGGCTTATCCCGATGGGGTATGCCGACGGCATTCCCCGTGTGGCAAGCAATGCGCCGGTCAGCATCAACGGCAAGATCTACCGGGTGCGCGGATCTATCGCGATGGACCAGTTCGTGGTGGACCTGGGGCCAGACGTCGACGTGGAGGAAATCCTTGGGTCGGAAGTCATTCTCTTTGGCGACGGCGGCCCGCAAGTCACCGAATGGGCCGATGCAGCTGGAACTATCAACTATGAAATCGTGACCCGCATTTCCCCGCGCGTGCCCCGCCAGCTGGTTGAAGGAACGTGGGGTGAATCGGGTGAGTGATCCGGTGCGCGGGGGGGCCGCCCTCATGGCGCAGATTGCAGTGGAGGATGTCGCCGAGACGCAACGCTTCGCCCAGCGCTTGGGTGAGCTGCTGCAAGCCGGGGACCTCTTGGTGCTCACGGGAGAACTGGGAGCAGGAAAGACGACCTTCACCCAGGGTCTGGGTCTTGGCCTCGGCGTACGAGAAGGCATTATTTCGCCGACCTTCGTCCTCTCGAGGATCCACCCTTCCCTTGCCCACGGGCCGGACCTTGTCCATGTGGACGCCTACCGGCTCGAAAGTGCGGGGGAGGTGGATGACCTGGATCTGGAAAGCAGCATGGGGTCATCGGTCACGGTGGTCGAGTGGGGGCAAGGAAAAGTCGAACAACTGAGCGACTCCCGCCTGGAAATTACGTTGGTCCGCGCCGGGTCTGCCGACGCCGGCGGGGAACTTGTCTTCGACTTCCACGAAGGTGAAGACGAGGAGCCCCGGACCATCGTCCTTGGCGCATACGGGCCCCGCTGGGAACGCCACGAGGCGCTCGCCGAGCTTCTCAACGACTTCAACAGTTCAAGGAAATAGACAAGTGTATCTACTGGCGATTGACACCTCAGCCAATGCCTCGGCGGCGCTCCTGGATGCCACCAACGTGCACGACGTTCGCGTCATGGATTCATTTACCTCTACGTTCAGCAACGACCACTCCGAGGTTTTGGCTCCGGCCGTTGAACGTCTGTTGAAGAGCGCAGGCATCGGCGGCGACAGTCTCTCGGGCATCGTCGTGGGCGTCGGACCCGGCCCGTTCACCGGCTTGCGTGTGGGACTTGCCACTGCCCGCACACTGGGCTTTGTCTGGAAAATTCCGGTGCATGGGGTGATGAGCCTTGACGCCATTGCGCTTGAAGCCGTGGCAGGCAAACCCGAGACGGAGTTCGTGGTTGCCATTGACGCCCGTCGCAAGGAACTCTACTGGGCCCGCTACACCTGCACTGGCGAACTGCTGGACGGCCCGCATGTCACGGTCGCCGAAGAGCTTCCAGCCCTCCCGGTTTACGGGGCGGGGGCAGGACTCTACGCCGAACGGCTTCAAGCCATCGGGGCAAGCGTGGTTGAAGGGTTTGAAGAATCGCACCCCAATGCCGTGGCAATCGGGACCCGTGCCGCAATACAGCTTGCAAGTGGAGAACGGCCACTCACCACGGAGCCGCTGTACCTGCGTGAATCGGATGCCAAGGTTCCCGCCGTCATGAAGGGGAAGCTGCTGTGAACGAAATCGCGCCGATCGCGGGTCTTCGCACCCGTGCCATGGCCAGCGACGATCTCTCAGAGGTCTGGGCCTTGGAAAAGGAGCTGTTCCCCGTGGACGCGTGGCCCCTTTCAATGTTCGCAGACGAATTGGCCCTCACCGACACCCGCGACTATTGGGTTGTTGAAGACGAGGGCCGAATCGTGGCCTATTGCGGGCTCATGTGCGTGCTGCCCTTGGCCGACGTTCAAACGATTGCCGTCATCCCCGAGTATGAAGGACGTGGAATCGGGACGCATCTGCTGCGCACCATGATTTCACGTGCCATCGACCAAAGTGCAACCGACCTGCTGCTGGAGGTCCGGGCCGACAATCCCCGTGCCCAGGGCCTCTACGAACGCCACGGGTTCGAAGTGATCCACAGGCGCCCGCGCTACTACCGCGACGGAGTGGACGCGATCATCATGCGCAAGGTCTTGATCCCTTCCGAATAGCACCGGCCGGGTGCCCGGCACCCGTCCACTTCGATTAATCAGGGTCAGGAGACCTAAAATTATGGCTATGTCTGTTTCCAATCCCCTTGTTCTTGGCATCGAATCGTCCTGCGACGAAACAGGGGTGGGGATCGTGCGCGGCACCGAGATGCTGGTCAACGCCGTTGCCTCCTCCATGGAAGAACACGTGCGCTTTGGCGGCGTGATCCCCGAGATTGCCTCGCGCGCCCACTTGAACGAATTTGTGCCAACCCTTGAGTCAGCCCTCTCGGCGGCCGGGGTCACGTTGGATGAAATCGACGCAATCGCCGTCACCAGCGGTCCGGGCCTTTCCGGAGCCCTGATGGTGGGGGTGGCCGCCGCCAAGGCACTTGCCCTGGCTAGTGGAAAACCCCTCTATGCGATTAATCATCTAGTTGCACATGTCGGGGTCGGTGTGCTGGACGGCGGAACGCTGCCCGAAAACCTTGGTGCGCTCCTGGTCTCAGGTGGCCACACGGAAATCCTGCAGGTGAATTCACTCTCCGAGGATGTCCGATTGTTGGGTGCGACCATCGACGACGCGGCGGGCGAGGCCTACGACAAGGTGGCCCGCCTCCTTGGGCTGGGCTACCCCGGAGGCCCTGCCATCGACAGGATTGCCAAGGAAGGCGACCCCAAGGCCATCCGTTTCCCGCGCGGGCTGACGATGCCCAAGTTTGTCGGCACCGCTGAAGAGCCCGGCAAGCACCGCCATGACTTCTCGTTCTCCGGTTTGAAGACCGCAGTGGCCCGTTGCGTTGAGCAGTACCAAAAACGCGGAGAGGAAGTGCCGGTGGCGGACATTGCCGCTTCCTTCCAGGAAGCCGTTGTCGATGTCATCACCTCAAAGGCGGTTCGCGCCTGTCAGGAACACGGACTGACCAACTTGTTGCTCGGGGGAGGGGTGGCCGCCAACTCCCGGCTGCGTGAGCTTCTGGCTGCCCGCTGCGCCTCTGCAGGGATTGCGCTTCGGGTGCCGCCCATCAGCCTGTGCACCGACAACGGAGCCATGGTTGCCGCGCTTGGGGCACAGCTTGTCACTGCCGGTGTTAAGCCGACGGGGCTGAAGTTCTCCACGGACTCCGGCCAGCCGGTGAGCCTGATTTCATTGATTGCCTAGTCTCGTGGTTCCGATCCCATCGGGTGGATAAATGAGTTAAACGTTTGGGGGTGTATGCGCCAATGGCGCATACACCCCCAAACGTTTATCGTGGACAGGAATCTAGGCGATGTTCATTCGCCGGATATTGTCCTTGACTACCTCACGCAGATCGCCGCCATGTGCGTCGGCAATCTTGTGCTGCCACTGGTAGCCGGCACCGCCCGTGATAATGCGTTCCACGTCCGCAAGTTCCGCACTGCACCCAAGCTTTTCGGCCACGGGGGCAAGTCGTTCAAGTTCCATGCGCAGATGGTCGGTGACCAGCATTTCATCGCCTTCGGCGTTGAGAATGATGATGGCTTCCATGCCATAACGCGCGGCACGCCACTTGTTCTCCACCCGATACCAAGGCGGCATGACGGGAATCGTGCCACCGTTGTCCAGCGTCGTGGACATGTCATCGACCAAGCACTGTGTCAGGGCGGCAATGGCCCCGATGTCCTGGAGCGAGGAGAGCCCGTCCGAGATGCGCATTTCCACCGTGCCGAAGCGCGGCACCGGGCGCACGTCCCAGCGAATCTCAGAGATGTCATCAATGACGCCGGTGTGCACCATGTCGGCTACGTACGCTTCGTACTGCGCCCAAGTGGAGAAGTGGTACGGAACGCCGGCCGTCGGGAGTTGCTGGAACATCAAGGCCCGTTGCGAGGCATACCCGGTGTCTTCGCCGCCCCAAAACGGGCTGGAAGCCGAAAGTGCCTGGAAATGGGCCTGGTAGTTGATCAACCCGTCCACAATCGGAAGCGCCTTGTCCCGGGAGTCCAATCCAACATGGACGTGGACACCGTAGATCACCATTTGCTGGCCCCACCACTGGGTGCGGTCGATCATCCTGGCATAGCGGTCCTTGTCGGTGACCGGCTGCGACTTGGGTGACGCAAAGGGATGTGATCCAGCACAGTAGAGGTCAATGCCCATCGGGTCCGTGACCTCGCGAATCGACACGATGCTCTCGTGCAGTTCGGTCTTGGCCTCGGCTACGGTGTCGCAGACGCCTGTGACGATTTCCACGGTGTTGAGCAGCAGTTCCTGCTTCACGTGGGGGTGCTCTTCATCCTCTTCGAGGAAACCGTGGCGGGCATGCAGCTGCGCCAAGACGTCGTCGGCAACTGACCGCAGGTCCGCCGTGTTTCGATCCACCAACGCAATTTCCCATTCCACCCCAAGGGTGGACTGGCGTGATGATGCGAATTCAATTTGCATCTAGCCTCCAAATATTTTGCGGTGAACCACCCCAAATTTAATGCACGTTCAATTCTATCGAGTCAGTTGGTGTGGTGGATGACATGAATGTAATAACTGATCCCAACGCCTGACATGAAGAGGAATCCGGCGGCCCTTCCTTAGGCCACGGGCTCCACCTGGATCGCAACACGCTGATCGCCGATGCGGGTGAGGACAAGGGTGGCCTTCTTCTTTGCACTCTTTCCGGAACCGGCAAGAAGCACCTTGCGCAGCTCTTCGGGGGTGACGTCCATGCCGCGTTTCTTGATGTCCAGAACGCCGATCTTTTCCGCCTTGACCCATGCCCTCAGATTCTTGACGTGGTACGGCCGGACTTCCACTACCTTGTATGCCTTGGCCAGCGGCGTTTGGACAAAAGTGTCGGTTCCGAAGTAGGCGATGTGCGGGTCGAGAAGATGCCCGCCGGTGATCTTGAGCAATTCATCGATGAGTCCAGCGCGGATAACGGCTCCATCCGGCTCGTAGATGTACTCAGGAATAGGGCCGACCGGCACATCGCCGCGGAGGGCGGCGTCCGGATCGAAATCGCTGGCACTGGTGATCTCGTTGGCACCGTGCTCGCTGATCACGAGGGCCGCCCGGCGGATGCCGGGGCGTGCAAGCTTGCCGAACCACAGCGCTGCTTCAGTGACATCCCCGTTGACCGAGACCCATTGAACTTCGCAATTGGCGGGTATGGCGTCGTGGGGCAGGCCCGGCCCCATCTTTACGCCAACGGCCAGTCCTCGGTCGGCCAGGTTCTCAACGAACGACAGTGGCGGGCTGAATACCTCGGGATCAAAGATCCGTGAGGTGCCCGAGGTGTCGGTGGTGCGGCGCGCGGGGTCCAGCCACACTCCGTCGAATCCGGTCAGGTCGAATGACGTTGCATCCGCGTTGACCACGCGGGCGTTGGGCCACGGCATGAGGTTGAGGGTTGTTGCAGCGGCCGTGGTTTCATCGAGCTCGACCGCGGTCACATCGATTTCCGCGCTGGCCAGCGCCAAGGAATCCGCTCCGATGCCGCAACCGAGGTCGGCGACCTTCTTGATGCCGGCGCGCGTGTAACGCTGGGCATGCAGGCCGGCAATGTTCAGTCGCGTGGCTTGTTCCAGGCCTGCCTGCGTGAAGACCATGCTGTCGGCAAAGGGCCCGAACTTCGTCCGGGCCTTGAACCGCAGCTGGCTTTGCTGGACGACGGCGGTGGCCAACTCGGCCGGGTGCCCGGCCTTGCGAAGGCTTAGGTTCAGTTGGAAAGCAGCTTCGTTGGTGCCGGCCGACGACGGGTCGACGGAATTCAGCAGCTCCCATCCTGCGGACGTCAACAGGAGTGCAAGCTGGGAACTAGGTACATCGGAACTGTTGGAAGACATGCACTTAAGCCTAGCCGCTCAGGCGGCCGAGCCGTGGCGTGAACCTCCAGCTTCGGCGGCCGGCTTGGAGTTCCTACGCGCCCCGGTAGAGTCGGAATCGGCTAGTGTGGCAGCAGGTGGCGCAGCGGCCATTCCTGGCCCTCGAGAATCACCTGGGCACAATACCCGGTGCCGGCGTTGACCAGAAGGGGCGCGAACAGGTTCACTGTCGCATGGTTGTCCGTGGTGTTCACGATGACCAGGACGCTGTTGTCCCCGGGCGCAGGATCCCCGACCAAGGCCATCTGCTCGTTGGTGAACACAGGGTTGTAGTCGGCAAGGTGGATTGCGGCATCGAGCACAAAGAATCTCAGCTCCGGTGCCTGTGCTGAAACCAGGGAGTAGAGCCCGATTGCTCCCTCAACGGCTTCCAGGGACAGCGTTGTAGCCGTGGGAAAACCCGGAAGTGGAACAACCGGAACCAGCGCGCGGCTCATCGCAGGAAATCCATCAACGAAGGCTGCAGCGTGCGAGCCGCTGCGGAAAGCGCTGCCTGGTAGCCCAATTCCTGTGTCTTGAGCTGAAGAGCAACCGACCCCAAGTCAATGTCCTCAATGAGGCTGCGCTGCGATTCCAGCGACACTGCGTCGCCCAACAGCGTCTCGTCCGCCGCGAGCACGGCGGCATGACTGGCGCCGATGGTTGAATGCACCCCAAGTGCGTTCTGCATGAATTTATCTACTTCCGCTAATCGGTTACCGATATTGGTCCCACCGCGCAAATCGGCAACTATGTTGTTCACCAGCGCAAAAACGCTGGCGTTTCCTTCACCAAAAAGGTCCGCTCCCTCTACATCGACGCGAATGCTGGAGTTGGCTCCGATACGCCGCTCAACGATGCCGGTATTCCCGGTTCCGGAAAAATTGTAGCCCGCGTCTACCGCAGTGGACGCGTCGGAGGTGCCGGCAAAAATGTGCCGCCCCGTGAACTCGGTGTTGGCCACGGCAATCAACGAATCGTGCAGCTGTTCGAGTTCCAACGCGATGGCTTCCCTGGCATTCGGGTCCAAGGCGCCGCTGTTGGCGCCCTTCACGGTGGCGTCACGCAGCTGCTGGAGCAGATCAGTGGTCATGCCCAGGGCCTTGTCGGCTGTGGACAGCCAGCCGTTGGCATCCTGCACATTGCGCACGAGCTGGTCGTTCTGGCGTTGCTGGGCCCGGATGGCCATGGCATTTGCGGTGCCGCTGGGATCGTCGCTCGGACGCCCGATTTCCTTTTGGGTTCCCGCCTTGTTTTGCACGGTGGCCAGGCGGTTCATGGCCACCTGAAGATTGCGTTCCGTCGTGGCGTTCAGCGACGCGGTGGTAATTCTCGTCATGGTCCTTGTTACCTATCGTCCAACGAGTCCGGTGCGGTTGATGAGGGTGTCCAGCATTTCATCGACGGCGGTCATCACGCGTGCTGCACCCTGGAAGGCATGCTGGTGAGCCAGCAATGCGACGTTTTCTTCGTCGAGGGAGACCGCCGACACGGAGTACTGGGCAGCCTGGGCGCTGGCGGCCGAGACCGCCGTGGACACGGCCTGCTGTGCCTCCGACTTGGTTGCAACACCGATCTTGATCACCATGTTCGCCCACAATGCGTCGGGGCCGTCCTTGGCTTTGCCCAACTGGGCCATTGCCGAGGCATTGGACCCGTCCAAGGCTCCGCCGCCGGCCGTACCCGTGGCCAAGTCCTTTGGACCTGTTGCGATCACCTTGATCGACGAGGCAGGGTTGGCCGGGTCGAAACTGAAGAAGTCCTGACCCTGAAGCCCCTCAACAGTGACGCCATTGGACTGGACGTCGTTGACGCGCGTTGCAAGTTCCATGGCAATGGTGTTTAGCGACTTGGCTGACTCCGCAAGGGCGCCACCGGTGCCGGATGCATTGGCAGGTGCAAGGAGGGAGATGACCCCCGCGATTCGACCGGATTCAAGGCCTATCGAATCGCCCGGTCGGTGGGCCCACTGCAGCGTCGGGGCCGCCCCGTCGGCCATCGACAGTCCTCCGGTGATTTCGACGGGTCGTACCGTGTTTCCGCTAACCAGGGCGTTTCCATTAATCAGCACATCAATTGTTCCGTCGGGGGACTCGCGAACCGTGGCTCCGGTAAGTTCCGCGATGCGGTCGCTGAGTAGCGCGCGCTGATCAAGTAGGGCGTTGGGCGTGCCTCCGGCCGCAAGCGAAGAGCGGATCTGGCCGTTCAAATCCGAGATCGCCGTGGCGGCGGCGTTGACTTCGCTGGCCATCGTGTCCAGATTCTGCCTTTGCGCGCCCCATTGGGTGGAGATCTCCGTGTGCGAGACGGAGATCCGATCAACCACGGCCTTTGCCCGTTCCAGCAGGACCGCCGCTGGGGAAGTCGCACCGGGTTGGCCGGCGACATCTTCCCACCCAGCCCAGAAGTCGTTGAGCAATGCGGAAAGCCCGTTTTCTCCAGGTTCGCGGAGGACTCCTTCAAGATTGGAAAGGCCCTCGGCGCGCACGTCGGACTGCGAGGCAAAGGCCGATGTCCCGCGGACGCGGGCTTCCAGGTGCGCATCGGAAAGTCGTGCAATGCCGGTAAGCGCAACGCCTTGCCCTACGCCGTTGCGAGAAGTGAGAAGCCCTGTATGTGCAAGGGACCCGACGGATGCAAAGTCGGCGCGCTGGCGCGTGTATCCCTTTGTACCCACGTTGGCCAGGTTGTTGCCGGCCGTTTCCATTGCCAAGCGTGCCGCATTCAGGCCTGTCATAGCGGTATTCAGGCCACTGAACGTGCTCACAGGGACTCCTTATAGATTGGTGTCGATGATGTGTGCCCCGACGTGTTGCGTCGAGGATGAGCCCTTGGGCCCATAAAGTGATGAGTCCTCACCCAAGGTGGCAAGTGTCTCTTGCGTCGAACGATATGCCGCGCGCAGGTACTGCTCGTTTGCGTCTCGAAGGCTGGCTATTTCGGTGCTCGTGGACCGTAATGCGCCAAGGTGGGCCGTGAAGATTTCCTTCCATGGGCCCTCTGGCGCCGACTCGATAATTTCTGCCAGCGATGAATCGTTGGCAAGTCCCCAGGCATTTGCAACACCTGCTGCTTCCACTGCGCGGGCCAAACCCGCAGCGTGGACCTTTTCCAGAACACTTTCAATTTCTCGGGTTGCCAGGTCTATCCAACGCGATTTTCCTGCAACGAGTAGCAAGTGCTGCTCTTCCAATTTGAATTGAAGCAGTTCGAGTAATTCGCGTTCTTTCCATAACAGCACCGAAAGCTCATTGGTTCCCATGGATGTTTTCCTCCCAAAGCTCTAGGTACCCCCAAACATTTCCCCAGTTGTTCGACACTATCGGCTCCTTAACAACGCGCGTTAGCCAAGAGGGCTCCGAAAATATCGACACGCATTGGCCAAAATAGCCCCGCAAAGCGGAATTTGCCGCTAATATCTCATGTGGCGAGGTTCTTTGGGGAGAAATAGCCAGTTGGCCAGTGACAATACGCACCGGTCTGGGACTCTCATCTAAGCGGTAAGGAACGCCCCAGTGGATCAAGAAGCACGCAACCTCATGGTTGTTGAGAATTTGCCACTTGTTGGCTATCTCGCGGCGGAAATGTGCGCAAAAGCTACGCACCTTTCCCGCGAAGATCTCGCTTCGGTTGGCGCCATTGCCCTCATTACTGCTGCCGAGGCATTTGACCCAGCGGTTGGCGTCCCGTTTGGCGCCTATGCCCGACGGCGCATTGTTGGTGCCTTCGCGGATGACATGCGTTCCAACGATTGGGCAACACGAGGTGCCCGCAAGCGCATCACGGAAACCCGCACCATCCAAGCAACATTGACCGCGGCCATGGGCCGTACTCCCACCGTTGCCGAACTTTCCGAAGCCATGGGCACGGACCAGGAATCAACAATTGCCGCACTCACGGATTCTGCGCGCACTGTCGTTGGCATCGATGATGCGATGAACGATTACCTGAGCTCGAACAATCTCACGCCTGAAGAATCCGTCCTCGAAGTCGAGCACGTTCAGGTGGTGCGTGAAGCGGTGGCAGCGTTGCCGGAGAATCTGCGCGTGGTCATTGAGCGCATTTATTTCCAAGGGTCCACAGTCAAGGAATTGGCAGTCGAAATGGGAATCACTCATTCGGCGGTGTCTCAGCGCCGAACGACTGCCATGAAGCTGTTGCAAGAGGGATTGCAAAGGAACTATCTCCCCGAGGCAACACCGGTGGCTGCCGAAGCCTTGACCCGCGCAGCGGCGCAGCGACGGGACTCCTACCTGCATGAGTTCCAAGAGCGGGCAGCTGGGGGAATCACCCGACCGGCGGATTCCGCCGAGTCATTGGTGCCCGCTATTTAGCCACCCTTCCAAGAATTTTTTGGAATCCGCTAACACGAAGTTGATGACTGCCGATAGTCGGTGATTGAGGTCCATGGATGGACCTTGGTAACCAAACCCGTCTCACGGAGGAATTCAACATGGGTATGCAGATCAACACCAACATTTCGGCGCTTAACGCTCACCGAAACCTGTCCAACACGCAGAACGACCTGTCGAAGTCGCTCGAGAAGCTCTCCAGCGGCCTTCGCATCAACCGTGCAGCCGATGACGCTGCTGGCTTGGCAATTTCCGAGGGTCTGCGTTCGCAGGTCAACGGTCTGGGTGTTGCAGCACGTAACGCCCAGGACGGCATCTCGGTCATCCAGACCGCTGAAGGCGCACTGACCGAGGTTCACTCGATCCTGCAGCGCGTTCGCGACCTGGCGGTCCAGGCCGGCAACGACTCGAACAACGCTGATTCCCGCGCTGCAATCAAGGGCGAATCGGACGCTTTGGCCGACGAGCTGACCCGTATCAGCGGAACCACGAACTTCAACGGAATCAACCTGTTGGACGGTTCCGCGAACCTGACCTTCCAGGTCGGCGCCGGTTCCACCGCTGCCAACGACCAGATCGCTGTCGACCTGTCCGCTGCCGACATCGCCGCACTGGGAACCACCATCAAGGCGCTGACCTTCGACACGGCCGCCAACGCCCTGACGAGCATCGGTTCCGTTGATACCGAAATCACCGCGATCTCCACCGAGCGCGCCAACATCGGTGCCGTGCAGAACCGCTTTGAATCTGCAATCAACTCGCTGAACGTTTCGCGCGAGAACCTCTCTGCTGCAGAGTCCCGCATCCGCGACGTCGACATGGCCGGCGAAATGGTCAAGTTCACCGCCAAGAACATCCTGTCCCAGGCCGGTACCGCCATGCTCGCGCAGGCAAACCAGTCGACCCAGGGCGTCCTGTCGCTGCTCCGCTAGAAATTCTGGCACGGACTAGCAACATCGTTTTCCAGACCTGCATGCCGAGTTGGCATACCCCCAAGCTGCCAACAGGCCAGTCAGTGGTTTAGGAAACGCAAAGCATCACTCAAGGATCTCCCGTGGCATCAGCGCAGCACCAAGTGCGCTCTTGCCGCGGGAGATTCTCGGTATACACACGAGACTGAAGAAGCGGAGACGGCATGGGCCTGTCACTCGATGGACTCGCCAGCGGACTAGACACCGCGGCGCTGATCAAATCGCTCATGCAGGTTGAAGCGATTCCACAGAACATCCTGAAGAACAAGGTCAAGTCGACCCAGACCATGGTCAGCGCCCTGCAATCGCTGAACACCAAGGTCGCCGACCTGGCCACCCTGGCCAAGAAGCTGGCAAAGCCGGATTCCCTCCAGCTCTTCACCACCTCCAGTAGCTCCGATGGCGTCAAGGCAACCGCCGGGGCGGGTGCCAGCCCCGGCTCGTTGGACGTCACGGTCACCAAGCTTGCACAAAGCCAGATCCATGTATCGGGTCCGGTGACTGAATGGGCCAGCTCGGGTTTCACCATCAAGGCAGCCGACGGAACCGAAACTGCCATTGTGGCCAACTCGAATTCCCTCGACGATGTCATCAAGGCGGTCAATGCATCGGACGCCGGCGTCAAGGCCGTCAAGGTCGCAACAGGCGACGGAAAGTTCCGTGTGCAGTTCTCTGCAACGGAAACCGGCGCCAAGAATGCATTCACGGTCCTCAACCAGGACGGCACGAATGCTCCGCTCACGGAGATTCGTGGGGCTCAAGACGCGGAGCTCACGCTTTGGGCCGGAACCGGCGCGGAGCAAGTCGTCAGCTCCGCAACCAATACGTTTGCGTCGCTGCTCCCGGGCGTAGACGTCACGGTTTCCAAGACATCGACGGATCCGGCAACGGTTTCGGTGGCCCGGGATACCAAGGCTACCTCCGATGCCGCTTCGGAACTGGTGACTTCACTCAATGACCTTTTCAAGTTCATTGCCGCAAACTCGGCAGTCACGAGTGGTGCCGGCGGTGCGACGTCCGCCAAGATCTTCACTGGCGACAGCACAGCTCGGGACGTCAAGAAGCTGGTCATGGATGCCGTCGTCTTGCCAATCGATGGAAAGTCGCCATCGGAAATCGGCATCTCGATCACCAAGGACGGCAAACTGGAATTCAACGCAGAGAAGTTTGCAAAGGTTCTGGCCGAGGACCCTGCCCGCATCGAATCCGTGGTGCAAACCGTCGCCTCTCGCGTTTCAACCGTCACCTCGAACCTGTCCGACAAATACGACGGAGCAATCACTTCGCGCATCAAGGGCCAGGAATCCATGGTTTCCCGGCTCGACGCCCAGGTTCTGGATTGGGATCGACGACTTGCCACACGCGAAGCCACGCTGAAGCGAACCTATTCCGCGTTGGAGGTGCAGTTGAGCAAGCTCAACTCCCAGCAGTCCTACATGTCCTCGCAGCTTAGCTCCCTGAACACGGGGGCCCAGGGCCAGTGATGATGAACCCCGCCCAGAAACGCGCACAGCTGAACCGGGAGGCAATCCTCTCTGCCAGCCCGGCACGCCTGCTCACAATGCTCTTTGACCGGTTGCTGCTTGACTTGAATCGGGCTGAGACAGCGCAGCAGGCGCAGGATTGGATTGCCGCCTCCGACCACCTCGTGCACGCCCAAGACATCATCTCCGAGCTGGTTTCATCCCTGAACACGGAAGCGTGGGACGGAGCCCAGGGCCTGCAGAGCCTCTACGCTTTCGCGACCCAAACGTTGGTCAATGCAAATATCCGTCGCGATCCGGCACTGACTCGCCAGGCAATCTCCCTGCTGGAGCCACTGCGGCAGGCGTGGCATGAGGCAGCTGCCGTTCCGGTGGCGACTCCTGCGTTCGATGGCGGTACGTTCGTTGGCTAACACTGGCATTCTCAGAACAACCGAAGAATCCTGGGTTGCCGTTCTGGAGCAAATGGAAGCCGACCTGGCCCAGTTGCGACGATGCACTTTAGACAGCGAAGAGCTATTTGAGTTGCCCACCAGCTGGGACCCCCCGGAAGATGCGGGTCCGCTGCCGCTGAGTCTTGCACCACGAGCACAGGCTGTCTTCACGGAAATGCAGGAACTCGCCGTGGTCCTCAAGGGCCGCCTGGATGAAACCGCTCGGCAATTGCGCGCGATTGATTCGGTACCTCGGTCCGAGACTCCCACGGCCGTCTACCTAGATCTGATTGGATAATCATAAATAGCTAACGGCTAGTAGTTTTTAGCCGATTGTCTATTTTGAGAGCACGGATTGCTCACATTCCTTTGTGCCCAAGGATGGGCCGCATTACGATACTGGAGCAACTCGTCGTGTTCGATTCCGTCACGTCCTTGGCGCTGGAAAGTGCACTGGATGGATTGGCGCTGCGTCAGCGTGCCATTGCAAACAACATTGCCAACGTCAATACCCCTGGCTACCACGCCCGACGCGTTGAATTCGAATCCGCGTTGGCCAATTCAGTGGCACGCGGCGATGGAAAAAGTGTGGCCACCACGCAGACGTCGTTGGAACCCACGCGCCTCGACGGCTCGAACGTCAACATTGATACAGAGACCCTGTCCAACATTGACACCGTCCTGCGCTTCCAGTTCGCGACCCAGGCGGCCTCCGGCCCGTTCAACAGCATCCGCACCGCTCTGAGGAACAACTAATGCCCGACGCAATCGGAATAGCCGGCACGGCACTGACTGTGCACCGCAAATGGTTGGACGCTGTCTCGGACAACCTCGCCAACGCAAACACCGCAACCGCCACGAGTGGTGAGGCCTTCCGCGCACGCTACATCGTGGCGCAGGCCAGCGGCGACGAGCAGGGCGTGTTTGTCTCGGGTGCGGAATTCGGCAGTGCAGAGGGCCGAATCGTGCACGAACCAAACCACCCACTGGCGGATGCCGAAGGAAATGTTCGTTACCCGGACATCGACATGGCCGAACAGATGGGTGCCCTCATCATGGCGCAACGCGGCTACCAAGTGAATGCCGCCGTTGTCGACCGCGCCAAGGAAACTTACCAGGCAGCACTGCAGATCGGACGCAACTAATGCCCATGAACATTGCCCCTGTCACAGGAGTGAGCCCAACCACGGCCACCGGATTCATCCAGCCGACTGCAAAGACCGGAACAGACGGTTCGGCCTTTGCAAACTCGCTCGGAAGCGCCGTGAACGAGGTCCAAAACTTGCAGGGAATCTCCAACGACCTTTCCGTCAAGGCCGTCACCGGGGACCTGACCGACATCCACGCCGCGACGCTTGCGTCCACTCGAGCCTCCTTGGCCGTGGAAATGGTGTCGACCTTCCGCAATCGCGGGGTTGAAGCCTTCAACGAGATCATGAGGATGCAAGCCTGATGGCCGCAGTTCCCGCACCGCTGGGCAAGTTGGTGGACACCGTGCGTGGGTTCACCGTGGCTCAACGCACGATCATGATCATTGGCGTAGCCATTTTGGTCATGGGCGCCGTTGCCCTCACCACCTTTCTGAGTCAGCCGAAAATGACACCGCTGTACTCGGGGCTTGCCCCCGAGGATGCCGCGGGCATCGTGGAACAGCTCAAGACCGACGGCGTGTCGTATGAACTCACGGGCGGCGGCGGAACCATCCTGGTGCCCGAGGGCAGCGTGTACGAGGCCCGGCTCAAGGCAGCTGCCTCTGGCCTGCCCAGCTCGGGAACCAGCGGTTACTCCCTGCTCGACCAGATGGGTGTAACCTCCAGCGAATTCCAGCAGAGCGTCACCTACAAGCGTGCGCTGGAAGGCGAGCTCGCTTCCACGATCCAGGCCATGGACGGCGTGAAGCTGGCTTCGGTGAAATTGGCCATTCCGGAACAGACGGTCTTTGTTGATTCAAAGACCAACCCCACGGCCTCGATCTTTGTCGAAACCAAGCCGGGCGTCACGCTGAGTCGCGACCAAGTCCAATCCGTTGTCCACCTGACCTCTGCGGCAGTCGACGGCCTGAATCCCGAAGATGTCTCTCTCGTTGACTCGGCGGGCAATCTGCTCTCTGCGGCAGGCGTCGGATTGACCGGGGGAGTAAGTCAACAAACCTCCGACTATGAAACCCGTGTCGCCAGCTCCATCCAGGGCATGCTTGACCGCGTGGTGGGCCCCGGCAACGCTACAGTCGCCGTGGCTGCAGACATGAGCAAGGAATCCGCCGAACGCACCGAGGAATCCTTCACCGATCCCAAGGGCAAACCGGCACTTGTCGAATCGGAAAAGAAGGAAAACTACGAAGGCAACGGCAGCGGAGGACCAGCAGCGGGGGTCTTGGGCCCCGACAACATTGCCGTGCCCAACGGCACCAATGGCACCGGCACGTTCACCTCAACGGACAACCAGCGCACCAACGCCGTCAACAAGGTCACAGAGAACCGCACGATCCCCGCCGGCACCTTGCAACGCCAGACCATTTCGGTTGCTGTGAGCGACAAGGCCGCCCAGGGGTTGAGCGTTCCCCAGCTCACCGAAATGATCAGCAACGCCGCAGGAGTCGACGCGACCCGCAATGACCAGGTCAGCGTCTCGGTCGTGCCATTCAACACGGATGCCGCAACCGCAGCCCAAAACCAGCTGGCCGCGGCAGATGCAGCCGAAACCGCCGCACGAAACGCGGCCCTGATGCGCACGCTGATCATTGCGGGCGTCGTCGCCCTGGCCCTGATCCTGATTGCCGCCTACGCACTGTATGTTCGTCGCAACAAGCAGAACCGCGAACCCATCGACCTGGGCGAGTTGCGCGACTACCCATCGATTTCCGCGGTGCCGATGGAAAACCCGAACCCGGAGACCGTAGCCATCTCCCAGGTGGTGTTGCCGCCACCAGTCGCGACATTCCCCATCTCACACAACGTCAAACGCGAAGAACTATCGGCACTGGCGGCCAGCGACCCGGCGAAAATGGCCGAGTACCTGCGCACCGTCATGGATGATCGGAAGCACGAATGAAAGCGCTAGGTTCCGGCGGCACCGCGATGCTCAGCGGCACCCAAAAAGTCGCAATCGTGCTCATGCAGATGGAGAAGGAACACGCCGCCGAGGTCATGAAGCAGTTCACCGAGTTCGAGGCGGATGAAATCGCCGGCGAATTGGTGCGACTGCGCCGGGTCGATGCCGCGACCGTCGAAGACACCATCCACGAGATCCACGAACTTGCCACGTCCGGGCGCTTGAACGCCCGCGGCGGACGCGAAATGGCCGTGGGACTGCTGGAGGCCTCCTTCGGCAGCGACAAGGCCAACACCGTCATGGACAGGCTTTCGTCGTCCCTCGCCGGGATGACCTTTGAGTTCCTCGACAGTGCGGACCCCGCGCAAATCGTTGCGCTGCTCGACGGCGAACTGCCGCAAACCACCGCGCTGGTCGTTGCCCACCTGCGCCCGGAAATCGGGTCGGCGGTGCTCGCCAGTTTCGAGTCGACCCTCCGCACCGACATTGCCCGCGCCCTGGCAACCATGGGATCGGCTTCCCCCGAGGCCGTGCGCGTGGTCGCCGAAGCACTGAAGAAGCGAACGGGCGCCGTCATGACCCCTCGCGAACCGATCGAGGCTGTCGGCGGAATCCAGCCGCTGGTGGAGATCCTGAACCGTTCGGATGTCGCGATCGAAAAGGACCTCCTGCAATCACTGGAACAGCGCGACCCCCAGCTGGCCGAGGAAGTCCGCTCGCGCATGCTCTCCTTCACCGACCTGGTGAAGTTCGACCGCAAGGACGTCCAGCGCGTGCTGCGCGGCATCAACCCGGGAGTCCTGGCCTTCGCGCTCAAGGGCGCCGGCAGTGCGGTCGAGGCTACGATCCGGGAGAACATCTCGGACCGCACCAAGGAAGTCCTGGACGCCGAGATCGAATCGATGGGCAGGGTGCGTGTTTCGCAGGTCGAGGAAGCACGCGCGGATATCGTCCGTGCCATCCGGGAACTGGAAACCGCCGGCGAGATAACGATCCAGCGTGGCGACGAAGATGACTTTGTCCTCTGAGTTGGTTGGCACCGAGGTGCCGGCGTTCGAACCCGCGCGATTCAGCGAACTGAACGCCACGGAAAACGTCAGGCGCCACGAGGCCATGTCCCAGACGCATGGCTACGCGACGGGGTATGCCACGGGCATCCGCGCGGCCGAGTCGGTGGCGCGCGAGCAGCGCGAACAGATTGCCCGGGCGCACGCCGCGGCCGAGGCAACGCGGGCAGCCGAACACGCACTGGCGATCGACGCCTTGCAGGGCGCAGCCCGCGCGCTCAATGCCAGGACGGTGCCCGTGCTGGACGCCGCCTCCACCGTCTTGGCGGAAGCAGCCTTGCTCCTGGCCGAGAAAATCATCGGCAAGGAGTTGTCCAACGACGCTTTCGGCGCCAAGGCAGCCCTTGAACGGGCGCTGGCCGGCATCGAGGTTACTAGCGTGCGCGAGGTCCGGATGAACCCGCAAGACCTGGAACAGCTTGGACTTGCGCATGTCCCCGGCACCGCGATCAAGCTTTCGGCCGACGCCACCCTGGCGCGCGGCGATGCCATGACCGCGTTTGACGAGGGGTTCCTCGACGCGCGCATCTCCACGGCGTTCCAACGTGCTGCACTGGTCCTGCGGGGTGGGTCCTGATGGCCCTGAGCGCACTCGCCTGGCCCGCGCTGGATGAAGCCCTGCTGGCCGCCGAACCGGAACGCGTCGGCGTTGTCAGTTCCGTGGTGGGGCTTGGCCTTGAGGTATCCGGCCTGAACGCGCCGCTCGGCACGGTGCTGGAGATCGGTCTGCAGAAGGTCGCGGCCGAGGTTGTTGCCGCCCGTCGCGAGACCCTGCACTGCATGCCGCTGGGCGAGCTGGAAAAAATCAGCGTCGGGGACCTGGTCAGCAGCAGCGGCCACGGCGCCCAGGTTCCCACGGGCACCGGGCTTCTTGGCCGGGTGCTGGACGGCCTTGGCAAACCCGTTGACGGCAAGGGGCCGCTGGGGGAGCACACCATGGTTCCCATGGAGCACGAAACCCCTGCGGCACTTGAACGCAGCCGCATCACCGCCCCGCTTCACCTGGGGGTCCGTGTCATGGACACGCTCACCGCGGTGGGAGCAGGGCAGCGCATCGGGCTGTTCGCAGGATCGGGCGTCGGCAAGTCCTCGCTGCTGTCGATGATTGCCCGCGGAGCCACCGCCCAGGTCAACGTCATTGCCCTGGTAGGCGAGCGTGGCCGTGAAGTCCGCGAGTTCCTCGAAGAGGACTTGGGCCCCGAGGGGCTTGCCCGTTCCATCGTCGTGGTATCCACGGCCGATGAACCCGCGCGCATGCGACTGCGCGCCGCATTCGTTGCAACCCGCATTGCCGAATCGTTCCGATCCTCCGGTGCGCAGGTGCTGTTGATGATGGACTCGCTGACCCGCGTGGCCATGGCCCAACGCGAAATCGGTCTGTCCGCCGGGGAACCGCCGGCAACACGAGGCTACCCGCCCTCCACCTTTTCCCTGCTGGCCAGGCTCCTTGAACGCGCGGGCAGCGATGCCCACGGGTCGATCACGGGCATCTACACGGTCTTGGTGGACGGCGACGACCACAACGAGCCCATTGCGGACGCAACGCGGTCGTTGCTGGACGGGCACATCGTGCTTGACCGCAAGCTGGCGGTTTCCGGGCACTTTCCCTCGATCGACGCCCTGGCCTCCGTCTCGCGAGTGGCCAACCGGGTCACCACGCGGGAACAGGCGCAAGCCGCAGCAAGCCTGCGCCGTGTGCTCGCTGCCCGGCGTTCGGTCCAGGACCTGCTGGACGTGGGTGCCTACCAGCGCGGAAGCAACCCGCTGGCGGATGCCGCCGTGGACCACGAGAACGCGATCAACAACTTCTTGCGCCAGCGACTGGAAGAGCCCGTCTCGGGCGAACAGGCCTGGGCCGAACTGACAAACCTGCTGCTTACCTTGGGAGTGAACTAATGGCTAGGACCTTTCCCCTGTCGGGGCTGCTTCGCCTGCGCGAGCTTCAGGAAAGCAAGGCCGCCGGCGAATTGGCGGCCGCCAACAAGGCACTGCGTGGCGGGAAGACCGCGGTCAAGAACGTGCAGGACGCCGCCGGAGTCGGTGAAGAATATCCGGTGGACGCGGCAACGATGTTGGCCGTTGCCGCCTCGCGCGCCTCAACCAGCGGGATGCTGCTGGAATTGAACGCCCTGGTCGAAACCCTGAATGAGGCGGCGCAATCCGCCGGGTTTGAACACCAGCGAGCCCGGGCCGAGGTCAAGGCCCTGGAGAAGCTTTCCGACAGGCACGCAACGGCCCTTCGGCTTGAAGACCTTGGCCGCGAACAGGCCCTGCTTGACGATTTGGGTTCGGCTCGATCCCTGGGAAGGAACGCATAGTGAGTTTCAGCGAGATGGCTTCGCGCATCGGTTCGATCCAGGGAACCCTTGCCTCGGTCAGCGGCGGCGTGGCAAGCGAACCTGCCGTCCCGCGGACCAACCAGGCCGTGAACGCGCCCGGTGCGGTTGGTCTGGGCCAAGGCGGTTTGGGTGAAAACCTGTCCGGCGGAACCGCATCAGCCGACTTCACTCAGCTCCTGCAGGAGGCACTGGATCCTGCCCGCGCCGGCGTTTCCGAAACCAAGCGACCGGCAGGCGACGCAGCGGGGATCCCGCGTCTTGAAACAGGCAAGAGCGCCGTTGATGGAGTGGACGATGCGCCGATAGCACGGGACGGAAAAACCGACGGTGGCGACGTCGTCAGGGAGTCGCGCAAGTACCTGGGTGTTCCCTACGTGTGGGGAGGCAACAACCCCAAAATCGGCCTGGACTGTTCCTCGTTTGTCCAGCACACCTTCCGGGACCTCGGCATCAAGCTCCCGCGTGTTGCCCGCGACCAGGCGAAGGAAGGCACAGAGGTTCCCTCGCTGGCGCAGGCCAAACCGGGTGACCTGATTGTCACCCGCGGTGGCGGCCACATCGGCATCTACCTGGGCGACAACAAGATGATCCATGCCCCACGCCCCGGGGAAACCGTCAGCATTCGCAAACTATTTGAAACGGATGCACAAATCATGACCATCCGCCGCATTGTTCCGGCAGAAGCTCCCAGCCAGGCCGTGGCCAAGACCGTTTCCGATACGTCAGCGAGGGACTTGGCAGCGCAGGCCGCGAGGTTCAATGCCTCGGCACAGCGTGCAGCGTTCGACTTGGAGGTTAGAAACGCATGATTCCTTTGCTGGTGGGGGTCCTGCCCGCACAAAACACCGCACAGCCGACCAACGCCGGATCCGGCGGCTCGGGCGGTTCCTTCGAGAACCTCTTGGCCTCGATGCTGCCTGCCGAACAGGACTCGGCACAGGCGCTGGATGAAACCGCCATCGAGCAGGAGACCAAGGAAAAGAATCCGGCCGGAATGGTTGGCGAGGCGTTCGGCGAACTGCAGTTCCAGGAGCGATTGGCGACACTCGGGACCGTCATTCCCTCGATCGCCCCGGCAACTCCTGCACCGGATGGAACAGCCTCGATGGCGATCGGCGATACCGAGGCTCCCGCCGCGGTTCACCCGGCAACTCCGGCGACGGTTGGAGCCGTGGAACCGGGTCAGCCGGAAATGCCGCCGTCCCCGGCAGATGCCCTGGACACGGGAACTTCTGCCCCCGCGATTCCAGCCGCCGCCGTTTCAGGATCCGACGTGGCCACCGGTTCGTCCGCAGCCACCGGAACCACTCCCGGAGTGGTTTTGCTCGCCGGCGGTGCCGCACCGGGCACCCGGACAAATGCCGGCGGGAACGGCCGGCAGGCAACGGAAGCGGTTGAAGAACCGGCAACGGTTTCCGTGGAGGAGGCTCCGGCCGAAGCGCAGGAACCCGCATTCGGACTCGAGGCACGGCCCGCGGGTCTTGCTCCGGAAAGCAAGCCTTCCCAGATGGCGTCGGCACCTGGATTCCCGGTTCCGGTGTCCCTCGAGGCGGCACGGAATTCACGACCGGAGACCCTACTCGGGGTCGGTGCCGTTTCCGGCGGCAGGACGCTTGCCATCGAAAACGTGGTCTCCCGCGAACCACAGGCGCCCCCGATCAACCGGCAACTGCTAGGCCCCATTTCCGCTTTGGCGACGGGTCCGCACGGGGAACGCACGCTGAGCGTCAACATTGCCCCGGAAGCCCTGGGCCCCGTCACGGTCAAGGCCCACCTGGGCCACGAGGGGCTGCGCGTCGAGCTGACCGCCCCCACCGAAGCCGGGCGCGAGGCACTGCGTGCCATGCTTCCGGAGCTTCGCCGTGACCTCGCGGCAACCGGCGCGGGAACGGTGAGCATCGGAACCGCAACCGATGCCGGAACGGGTGCCGGAACGTTCTCCGGGGGAGGGCAGGCCTCGATGGCCAACGACCACCGGTTCGGCGGCGGCAGCTCGGCCACCGCGGCTCCAGGCAAGCAACAGGGCGAGGAAGCAACACAGCTTCCCGCCAACGAAGCCCAGCCGTCCGCACATGCTTCATCCCACCTTGACGTGATGGCTTAGGAAGGAATCGACCACCATGCCAGTTGCACCAATTGACGTGACCCAATTCGGGACCGGGAACCAGCCCGTCCGCGCGCCGAAACAGGCCATGGACGGCGAGGTGTTCATGCACCTGCTGGTGACCCAGCTGGCGAACCAGGATCCGAGCTCGCCCATGGACACCAACGAGATGATCGCGCAGACCACGCAGCTCGCGTCCATGGAAAAACTCAACATGCTCAGCTCCACCCAGAACGTTTCCCTGGCGATCCAGCAGCGCACCGCGGTTGCTGGCCTCATCGGACAAGAGATCACGACGGGCGGCAAGGAGCCCATCACCGGGGTGGTGACAGGTGTTTCATTTGCCGGTCTCGAACCCATGCTCACGGTGGGCGGGAAGCAGGTTCCCTACGGCAACGTCGAGAGCATCCGCCCGGTCAAGACCGATGTCGAGCCCCCGGCCGACAAGGACGAGGCCGTGTCCGATCCCAAGCCGGAACAGCAACCGGCCGACGTCTAACCCCAGCCGGCCAGCAGCATCCCTTTTTTGAACAATTCCACGTCCACGCCACCGTAGAAAAGAGCCAGTCACATGCTTCGTTCACTGTATTCAGGAATCTCGGGCTTGCGCGCCCACCAGACAATGCTTGACACCACCGGCAACAACATTGCCAACGTCAACACCGCGGGCTTCAAATCCTCGTCGATCCAGTTCCAGGACACCCTGTCCCAGATGACCCAGGGCGCAACCACCCCCGGCGCCACCACCGGCGGGCGCAACCCGGCCCAGGTCGGCCTGGGCGTGCAGGTCGCAGGCATCAGCACCAACTTCGGCCAGGGCTCGGCGCAGAACACCGGGCGCTCGTCGGACATGATGATTGCCGGCAACGGCTTCTTCATCACCCGCAGCGGCGGCAGCACCTCGCTGACCCGCGCCGGTGCCTTCGACTTCGACGCCAACGGCCGGCTCACCAGCCCAAACGGCGGGATCGTCCAGGGCTGGATGGCCAACAACGGCGTCATGCCCGCCGGCGGTGCACTGCAGGACATCACCCTGCCGAAGGACCTCGTGGCTCCGGGCGTTGCAACAACCACGGCCTCGCTCATCGGCAACCTGCCCAAGGAAACGGCCGTTGGCGACACCATCGTGCAGGACAAGGAAATCTTCGCGGCTGACGGCACCAGCCGCACCCTGTCCATGACCTTCACCCGCACCGCCGGCGGCTGGGACGTTGCAGCCAATGACGGCGCCGGAGCAACCGGTGCCGCGACCCTGGCGCTGGCCGCAGACGGAACCCTGAACGGCGGAACCATGGCCGTCGGCGGCGTGGCCGTGGACCTGTCCAAGGTCACCGGATACGCCGGGTTGAAGACGGTCTCCATCAGCGCGCAGAACGGCCGCTCCGCGGGCACGCTGGAGTCATATACCCTCGGCTCCGACGGCACCCTCACGGGAACCTTCTCCAACGGTGCCCAGCAGGCCATCGCACAGATCGTCCTGGGTTCGGTGGCAAACCCCGCAGGCCTGCAGAAGACCGGCGGCTCGGGCTACGCGCTCACCGCCAACTCCGGTGCCATCGAATACGGCGCGCCGGGTGCCCCGGGCATGGGCGACATCGCCGGCGGCATGCTCGAAATGTCGAACGTGGACCTGTCCCAGGAATTCACGAACCTGATTGTCGCCCAGCGCGGTTTCCAGGCCAACGCCCGCATCATCACCACCAGCGATGAGGTCCTTCAGGAACTGGCAAACCTGAAGCGCTAGTCGGGTTGGAGGCACCGTTGGCTAACGGTGCCTCCACGCCTGCCGAGAGTGACCTCTGAAAGGACGGGTGACATGATCGTTGTTACAAGGCTCAATACGAGCCGCTTTGCGATCAACCCGGACCTCATCGAACGGATCCAGGAAAACCCGGACACCGTTGTGGTCATGGTCAACGGCGCCACATACGTGGTGACAGAGTCCATGGAAGAGGTCATCGGGCTGGTAATGCGCTATCGAGCCTCCGTGGTTTCAACGGCCCGACTGCAGGGAGCCGAATCCCCGTCCTCTGGATTACCTTCGCATCGACCGAGGACGCCCTAATTGGATCCCGCAACAATCATTGGCCTATTGCTGGCTTTCGGCGCCATGTTCACCATGCTGTTCATGGAGGGCGCCAACATCTCATCAATTCTGTTGCCGGCCCCCATGATCATTGTGTTCCTCGGAACCATTGCCGTCGGGATCGCCAGTGGAACCATCAGCGACACCATCATTGCCTTCAAGGCTCTTCCCTCGGCCTTCCGCGGAAAAATCTCGCCGGTCACGGGCCTGATCGCGCGGCTCGTCGAACTTGCAGACGTCGCCCGCAAAAACGGCCTGCTGGCTCTCGAAGCCGAGGCCCACGCAACCAAGGACCCGTTCCTGAGCCGCGCCCTTCAGTCGATGGCCGACGGCATCGACGGGGACGAACTGCGGGACCAACTTGAGGATGAAATAGCCACTCGCGAACGCACCGACGCCATCGCCCACAAATACTTCGCCACCTTGGGCGGGTATGCGCCAACCGTGGGCATCATCGGTACCGTCATATCGCTGACCCACGTTCTGGAGAATCTCTCCAAACCCGACGAGCTCGGGCACATGATCGCCGCGGCGTTCGTGGCGACCCTTTGGGGCCTGGTCTCCGCAAACTTCATTTGGCTTCCCATCGGAACGCGCCTGCGCCGGCTCGCTGAACTCGAAGTCGAGCGCATGAACCTTGCCGTTGAGGGGCTTCTTGCCATCCAGGCGGGAAGCCAGCCAATCCTTCTGGAGGAGCGACTGCGGGCCATGGTGCCGGCCCACGAACTGCGCGGCAAGGGCAAGGGCGATTCCGCCAAGGTCGAACGCAACGTGCTTGAAGACTTCAAGGAAGCGGCGTGAGTTCCCGCCGCGGTGGACGGCGCGGACGCAAGCCCGCCGGGGAACACCATGGTCCGGATGAGCGCTGGATGGCCTCCTACATGGATATGGTCACCGTCCTCATGTGCCTTTTCATAGTCCTCTATGCAATGTCCACCGTCGACCAGGACAAATTCGAATCCCTGAAGAACTCCCTGGCCACCGGATTTGGAGCCGAAAAAAGCATCAACGCCGATGTTGCCCAAGGAATTGTGGTGCCTCCCGAACTGGTGGGTTCCGAGGGCCTGCTGGCCAGCGCCGAAATCGATGCACAAACCAAGAAGAAGCTCTTGAAGTTGGCCGAGGCCGAGGAAGAAGAGCTGCATGAGCTCAAGGTCCGCATCGACCAGCGGTTGAAGGACTCCGGCCACAAGGGAGCGGCGGACTTCTCCATCAACCAGCGTGGACTCACGGTCCGGTTGGTGAGCGCCGAAACGTTCTTCAAACCCAACAGCGCCGAGCTGACCAAAAATGCCCGCGAGATCATCGACGCGATCGCCCCGGTGCTTGCGCCGACGAACCGCCACTTTGAGATCGAGGGGTTCGCCGACGAGCTGCGTCCCGTCGACCCGTATCCCACCAACTGGGAGCTGTCCGCCAGCCGGGCCACGGGAGTGCTTCGGGCCATGGTGGAAGACGGGGGAGTGAAGGCGCACCGCATCTCCTCGGTCGGATACGGGGACGCGCGTCCGCTGAAGGGCGGCAAGGACATCTCGCTGAACCGCCGTGTAGACATCGTGGTGCTCTCCAACCAGCCCGAAAGCGTCAGAAACCTTTTGCCGAAAGCATAGGCTCCTGCCTGGCCGCACGTGTTTGGGCGGCAAACCCGGAAGTCGAATGGATTCCGGCTAACCATGTGGCTATGCCCTCCGATAGTGGAGGCAGTGACCCCTATGTCTGTGGGCAACCATTAATGGCTGCCTTGAACCCCGAATCCCCAGCAGCGGTAATGGCTGTTGTCTACGACTTCCGTAGGCCCACCACGCTTGCCCGTGAGCACGCACGCGTTCTTGAACTCGCCTTTGAGACATTCGCACGCCAATGGGGCACACAACTCACGGCCAAGATCCGTGTGATGTCCCAAGTCACGCTCGAATACTTGTCCATGCAGTCGTACGACGACTACGTGGCGGGGCTTCCGCCCACCACCGCCATGGTGTTGTGCGAATCCGATGCGACCACCGCGCGGACGGTCATCCAGTTCCCCGCGGCAGACGCGTTGAATTGGGTGTCCCACATGCTGGGCAGCCCCACAGCGACCGACGTGCCGGAGCGCAAGTTCACACGCATTGAACAGACGCTGGTGCGCGGGCTCATGGATGAGGCCCTCGAGGACCTTCACTATTCCCTTGGCGCCCTCCTGCAAAACCAGTTGAGCGTTGCGAGCATCCACCACAACTCGCAATTTGCCCAGGCCGCAACCAAATCCGAACTGGTCATCGCGGTTTCCTTGAGGGTGCGCGTCGGCGAACGCAGCACCCTGGCCAGTATTGCGGTTCCGGCGGAACTGATCCTGCCGCAACTGGGTGAAACAAACCCGACGGGCCCGGCGGAAAACGCAGGCGAGCTGCTCGTCGAATCCCTCGCCGGGATCCCGGTGGACGTTGCCTTGGCACTTGGCACGGCCGTTGTCACCCCGAGCACCATCATGAACCTTGCCGTGGGGGACGTGCTTCCACTGCCGCACCCCACCCACAGGCCATTTGAACTTTCCGTGGAGGGTCGCCGTTTGGGCACCGCCGCGGCCGGTACCCGGAGCGGCCGGATAGCCGCTGTCGTAGTTTCTACCGAGGAGACCCCCGTATGATTCCCGCACCCTCAGGAACCCCCGTGCTGCATTCGACCGCGCTGTATGCCGCGGCGGCCGAGGCCCTTGCCGCAATGCTGCCGACCCCGGCACCGGTGACCGCAAAGCTGCACGCCGGAGCCCGGGATGCTTCGATGCTCACCGCCATGGGCGAAATCGTCGGGGCGACATTCGTCGGCCAGCTCTCCGCCGACGTGCTCATCTGCGTGGATGCGCCGCTGCTTGGCGGCAACCCGGGCGGAAACGGCTCCCTGATTTCCACGGCCGACGTGCTGCGCCCCGCATTGGACGCCGCGACGGGCGTGCTGGGCGTGGGAGTGCTCTCCACCGACGCCGTGGTGAGCCCCGAAGCCCTGCTGGGTGACGCGGAAACCGTGGTCTTCGAACTGATCAGCAACGGCACCGCCATCGGCTGGTTCGCCCTGCGCATCCGCGAAAACGCGGCCGCCGAAGGAGCCAACGCCAAGAACGGCGAGGACCGCGAGGATTTCAACGCCCGCCTGGGCCGCATCAACAACGTCGAGATGGCACTGACCGTGGAGATCGGCCGCACCCGCATGTCGGTGCGCGACGTGCTGAACCTCGAACCCGGCGCGGTGGTGGAGCTTGACCGTTCCGCCGGCGCCCCGGCGGACATCCTGCTCAACGGCAGGCTCATCGCCCTGGGCGAGGTCGTCGTGATGGACCAGGACTACGGCGTGCGCATCACCAAGATCCTCGATGTGAATGAGGGTTTGTCCTAGCTTGGAGAATTTCTTTCTACTGCTGCGGGTGGTCATCTCGCTGGCGGCAGTTCTTGGGCTCTTGTTCTACCTGCGCAAGCGCCTCCTGCATCGCTTTGGCTCGGCAACCGCCAGCCAGGTCACCATCGTCGAACGCCACGGGATCGGACCCAAGTCCACCGTGGTGCTCCTCGACGTGCAAGGACGGCGATACCTGTTGGGCGTCGGCGAATCCTCGATCAATGTGCTGGACAGCTTCGAGGCGCCCGAGCCGCCGGTTGCCGTCGCCGCATCCGGCGCCTTCGAGGACGCTTCCGCAGCCCGGCGTTCGCAGTCCTTTGCGCTGAGCCTGCAGAAGATCGCGGGTTCGCCGACCGCCGGGGCCGGGCGGCCCGATGTGGCGGATCCGGCGGCGACCGACGACGGAACGCGCCACGCCCCGCCCGCCGGCACGGCATCGGGACCGCTGGCCGGTTCGGTGCTGTCGCCGGATACCTGGCGCCAGGCCTGGGTCGCACTGAAAACGGGGCGGTCGGCATGAGCAACGCGACCTTGAAGACATTCCGCACGGCAACTTTCCAGATGGCGAACCCTGGCATGCGGCGCGCGTTCGCGGTGGTCCTGGCTGCGCTTGCCCTGGGCCTGCTGTTCACCGTGCTGGCCGCGGGCGCGGCCTGGGCGGCGCCCGTGGAGCCTGCCCCGGGGACCGGCGGCGGCGTTTCGGTGGAGATCAACGGGCCCAACGGCACGCCGAGCTCCGCGATCGTCACGCTCATCGCCATCACGCTGCTGTCGGTGGCCCCGGCCCTGCTGCTGATGATGAGCTCGTTCACCAAGATCTTCGTGGTGCTGGCGATGACGCGCAACGCGCTGGCGCTGCCGACGATCCCGCCGAACCAGGTGCTCGCCGGGCTGGCCCTGTTCCTCTCGCTGTTCATCATGTCCCCGGTGCTCACCCAGATGAACGACCTGGGCGTGCAGCCCTACCTGGCCGGGACCATCGACTTCCAGAAGGCCCTCGAGGTCGGGGTGAAGCCGCTGCAGGACTTCATGCTGCTGCACACCCGCGAGGCCGACATCGCGCTGATGACCCGCGCCGCGGACCTGCCCAACCCGGCCACTCCGGCGGACGTGCCGCTGACGACGCTGATCCCGGCGTTCATGATCTCCGAGCTGCGCGCCGCGTTCATCATCGGCTTCGTGATCTTCGTGCCGTTCCTGGTCATCGACCTGGTGGTCTCCTCCGCCCTGATGTCCATGGGCATGATGATGCTCCCGCCGGTGATGATTTCGCTGCCGTTCAAGATCCTGCTCTTCGTGCTGGTCGACGGCTGGGGCTTGATCATCACCGCGCTCATCGGCAGCTACAAGATTGCCGGTGGCTGACGTGGACCCGAACGCGGTACTGGACATAGGGCTCTCCGGCCTGGTGGTCGCGGCCAAGCTCTCGGCCCCGGTGCTGGTCACCTCGCTGGTGGTCGGCTTCGCGATCTCGCTCTTCCAGTCGATGACGCAGATCCAGGAAGTCACGCTCTCCTTCGTGCCCAAGGCCGTGGCGGTGGCGATCGCCCTGCTGGTCTGCGGGCACTGGATGATCTCCGAAATGGTGCTCTTCACGCACGAACTCTTCGACAAGATTCCGGCCCTGCTGAGGGGCAGCTGAGATGCAGGCGGTGCTGCCGCTGGAGTCCCTCGAGGCGATGCTCCTGGCGGCGGTGCGGATGACTGCGTTCATCGTCATCGCCCCGCCCTTTTCCCACAACGCCATCCCGGGGCGCATCAAGGCGACCCTCGCGGTGGGCCTGGCGCTGGCCGTGACCCCGCGGCTCAGCACCGGCTACCGGCCGCAGGAGACCGGGCCGTTCCTGGCCGCGGTGGTCCTGGAACTGGTGACCGGGGCGGCCCTCGGCTTCCTGGTGATGCTGCTTTTCGCCGCGGTGCAGAGCGCCGGCGGGCTGATCGACCTCTTTGGCGGCTTCGCCATGGCGCAGGGCTTCGACCCGCAGTCCATGGTCAACGGGGCCCAGTTCTCCCGCTACTTCCACTGGGCCGCGCTGGCCCTGCTGGTTTCCTCCGACGGCTACCAGCTGGTGCTCGCCGGGCTGTTCCGCTCCTTCGACGCGATCCCGCTGGGCGGCGGGATCGGCCTGGACGCGGTGGCCGGGAACCTGGCGCACGGCGTCGGGCAGATGTTCGTCTCGGCGATCCAGATCGCCGGCCCGCTGCTGGTGGTGCTGGTGCTCGCCGACATCGGCCTGGGCCTGCTCACCCGCGCGGCCCCCGCGCTGAACGCCTTTGCCATGGGCTTCCCGCTGAAGATCTTCCTCACGCTCTCGCTGGCCGGGACCGTGTTCGTGCTGCTGCCCTCGGTGGTTTCGGCGCTGGTGCGCTCTGCCCTGAAGGCGCTCGGCGGGGTGTTGGGCGCATGAGCCAGGACTCCGGGGAGCGCAGCGAAAAGGCCACTCCCGAGCGCATGAAGGAGGTGCGGTCCAAGGGCAAGATGACCCGCTCGCAGGACCTCACCGCCTGGCTGGGCATTGCCGCGGCCGCGCTGATGATCCCGGGGCTGGCGACCCTGGCCGAGGAGGCCGGGCGCGGCCAGTTCGTCGCGATCCGGGCCGTCATCGCCAATCCGCAGGAGCAGGCGGCGGTGGACGTGCTGGGGCTGGGTTTCTCCTCGTTGTCGACGACGCTGGCGCCGATGTTCATCGCCGTGCTGGTGGTCATCCTGGCCACCGCGGCACTGCAGGGTGGCATCAGGTTCAAGAAGTTCAAGGTCGACCCGTCGAACCTGAACCTGGTCAGCGGCTTCACGCGGGTGTTCGGGTTCCAGGCGCTCTGGCAGGGCATCAAGGCGCTGCTCAAGGTCGTGGTGATCGGCCTGGTGCTGTGGAGCGTGGTTTCCTCGCTGATGCCGCTGCTCCTGCAGTCCGGCTCGCTGCCGATCGCCTCGCTGCTGGGCGCCGGGGCCGGTGGCGCCGCCGCGCTGATCCGCGCCTCGGTGATCGCCGGGCTGGTGCTGGCGGCCCTGGACGTCTTTGTGGTGATGCGCCGGAACCGGAAGCACACCCGGATGACCCGCAAGGAGGTCACCGACGAGAACAAGCGCTCCGACGGCGACCCGCTGATCAAGTCCCAGCGCCGCTCCCGCCAGATGGCCATGAGCCGCAACCGCATGATGGCCGGTATCGCGGACGCCAACGTGGTGATCGTGAACCCCGTCCACGTGGCCGTGGCCCTGAAGTACGAGCCGGGCAAGTCCGCGCCCAAGCTGGTGGCCAAGGGCGCCGGCAACATCGCCACGCGCATCCGCGAGGAGGCGGCCACCCACAAGGTGCCGATGGTCAAGGACGTGCCGCTGGCCCGGAACCTGCACGCGGTGTGCGAGATCGGGGACGAGATCCCGCCGGACACCTACAACGAGGTGGCCCGGGTGCTCGCGTTCGTGATGACGCTGAAGTCCCGCGGAACCGCCGGCGGCGTGCACACGGTGCCCGGGCCCACGCCGCCGCAGCCCCCGCCGCCCGGTCCCGAACCCACAGCCCCCGCCAACGCCGCCGACCCCCGCCCCGCCCCTAAGGAACAAACCCCATGAAATTTGCGAGTTTCTCCAAGATCGCCGTCCCGCTGGGCGTGGTGGGCATCATCATGCTCCTGGTGGTTCCGATCCCCGCAGCGCTGCTCGACGGGCTGATCGCCGTGTCCATCCTGCTGGCCCTGGTGATCCTGCTGACCACCATGTTCGCCAAGCGGCCGCTGGACTTCTCCGTCTTCCCGTCGCTGCTGCTGGTGGCCACGCTGCTGCGCCTGGGCCTGAACGTCGCCTCCACCCGCCTGGTGCTGGGCAACGGCTACGCCGGCGAGGTGATCGCCGCGTTCGGCCACATCGCCGTGGGCGGGTCGCTGATCATCGGCTGCGTTATCTTCCTGATCCTGGTCGTCATCCAGTTCGTGGTGGTCACCAAGGGCGCCGAGCGTGTCGCCGAGGTCGGCGCGCGCTTCACCCTTGACGCCATGCCGGGCAAGCAGATGGCGATCGACGCCGACCTGAACGCGGGCCTGATCACCGACTCGCAGGCGCGCGAGCGCCGCGCCGAGGTCGCCGCGGAGGCCGACTTCTACGGCGCGATGGACGGCGCGTCCAAGTTCGTCAAGGGCGATGCGATCGCCGGCGTCATCATCATCATCATCAACCTGGTCGGCGGCATCGCGATCGGCATGGTGCAGCGCGGCATGGGCGTCGGCGAGGCGCTGAACACCTACGCGCTGCTGACCATCGGCGACGGGCTCGCCACGCAGATCCCGGCCCTGCTGATGGCCGTGTCCACCGGCATGATCGTCACCCGCTCCAACGCGTCCGACGACATGGGCTCCACGGCCTCGGCCCAGCTGGCGCAGTCACGCACCGCGCTGCTGATCGCCGGTGCCGCAGCGATCGCCCTGGCGCTGGTGCCGGGCATGCCCAAGCTGCCGTTCGTGCTGATCGGCTGCCTGCTGATTTTTGCCGCCCAGCGCATCAAGGCGCAGAAGGCCAAGGACGCATCGCTGGCGGCCGTGCAGGCGCAAAACGAGGCCGCCGTGCCGCAGAAGGAAACCACCGAGGACCTGATCGAGAAGATGCGGGTGCACGCCCTGGAGATCCAGCTGGCCCCGGACCTGGTGGACGTCGTCAACGGGGGAGGCGACGACCTGCTGGCCCGCGTCCGCGCCCTGCGCCGCCGCGTGGCCATGGAACTGGGCCTGGTGCTGCCCCCGGTGCGCACCCGCGACTCGGTGGACCTGCCGCCGGCCACCTACGTGATCCGGATCGCCGGGGTGGAGGCCGGGCGCGGCACGGCCCCGCGCGGCAAGATCCTGGCCCTGGGCGACCACCTGGACGCGCTGCCCGGCGCGTCCGTGGTGGAGCCGGTCTTCGGGCTGGCCGGCAAGTGGGTCCCCGCCGAGCTGCGGCACAACGCGGAGATGGCAGGGGCCACCACGATCGACCGGGTCTCGGTGATCGTCACCCACCTGTCCTCGATCGTGCACACCCATGCTCCGCGCCTGCTCACCCGCGAGGACGTGCGGGTGCTCACCGACTCGGTGCGGGACGTCAACCCCTCGGCCGTGGAGGAGCTGGTGCCCGCGCTGCTGTCCCTGGCCGAGGTGCAGCGCGTGCTGCAGGGCCTGCTGCTGGAGGGCGTGCCGATCAACGACCTGCAGCGCATCTACGAATCCCTGTCCCTGCGGGCCAAGGCCAGCACCGACCCTGAGGGCCTGATCGAGGCCGCCCGCGGCGCGCTGGGGCCCGCGATCGCCGCGACCCACCTGGAGGGCAACACGCTGCGCGTGATCATGATCGACCCGGCGCTCGAGCAGGGCATGCTGGAGGGCCTGCGCCCCTCGGAACTGGGCAGCCAGATCATGCTCGACGCCCACCGGCTGGAGGCCGTGCTGGCCTCGGTGAAGGACATCGTCGGGCAGCTGGAAAACAGCGGGCTCTCCGCCGTGCTGGTCTGCGCGCCGGCGTTGCGCCCCGCGGTTCGCCGGCTGGTCGGCGGGCAGGGCGGCGGCCTTGCCGTGCTGTCCTACCAGGAGGCCACCGTAGGCGGGGCCGACATCGAGACCGTGGGGGTGGTGCGCGGTGCCGACGCAATATCGGCTTGAGGCCGAGAACCTCGAGCAGCTCAGGGAGCGCATCGAGCGCGAGTTCGGGCCCACCGCCCGGATCGCCTCGGCCGAACGCGTGAGCCAGGGCGGCATCGGGAAGTTCATGGCCCGGCGCTACATCGAGGCGATCATCGAGATGCCCGACGACGACCCTGCGGTTCCGCCGGCCCCGGCGGTGCTGCGGCGCGCGGCGAAGCGGGCCGCGGAGCTTCGGAGCACGGCAGCTACGGCACCGGCAGTGAAGAAGGTCGCCCCGGTGCCGGTGCCGGTGCCGGTGCCAGTGCCGGATTCGGGATCCGGGATGAGCGCGTTGCTTGAACGCGCCGATGCGCAGGAGGAACTGCTTGCAACACCGAGCGGAGGCCGCCTGCGCCCGGCGTCCGGGGGCGCCTCCGTGTCCCCGGGCGGGGCCGGAAGCAGCAAGGGCCGCGTCGGGGAGTTCACGCGTTTGCTCGACGGGGAAAGCTTCGCCTTCGAGCCGCCCACGGGCGCCCGCGCCGCTGCCGGTGCCGGGCCCCTGGGTGCTTCGCCGGCCCCACGCACGTCGGGGCCGGCGTCCGCGCGCGTGGAACCCGCAGCCGTTGCGTCGGGCACGGATTCTTCCGGCACCTTTGCGTCGAGCAGGGTTCCGTCCGGTGCAACTCCGTCGCAGGTTCCTTCCCGCCACGAGATCCTGCCCTCGCCGTTGGACGGCCCGGGGGACCTCGTGGCCGTCGTCGGCCTGTGGGGCGACGGCGTCATTGCTGGCGCGCAGCTCGGTGACGAGTCGGCCATGCGGCGACCGGCCGGGGAGCTTGCCGGGAAGTTCGATGCCGATGCGGCAAAGCACCAGACCATCACCGACCGGCGCGGCGTCCTCAAGGCGCGCGCGGCGGCAGTCGAGGCACAGCTGCCGCTCGTCGTCTCCCTGGCGATGAATCCGCTGCAGCCGCTTCGGGACCAGCTGGAATTGCTGGAGATCCTGGGCCCGGACCAGCTGTGGCTCGCCGTGGACGCGGGCCGCAAGAGCGAGGACACCGAGGCATGGGTCAAACACGTCTCCGCACGCCATCGGGTCTACGCGGTGGTCGCGCTGCACTGCAACGAGACGCTCAGCCCGGAATCCGTGCTGGACTTGGGTTTCCCCGTCTTCGACGTCACCGCCCCGACGCCCTAGACGTCCCGGGTCAACGGCGTGTTTGGGCTATGCTTGACCGGTGCTGGTACTTACCCGGAAAGTCGGAGAAAAGGTCCTGATCGGCGAGGACATCGTGGTGACGGTCCTCGACGTACGCGGGGATTCGATCAAGATCGGATTCGACGCGCCCCGGGGCATCAAGATCCAGCGGGCCGAGATGGTTGCCGCGGTGACCGAGGTCAACCGCGAGGCCGCCGCAGCCGTCGACGAGGCCGCCGAGGCGCGCCTGCGCGCACTGTTTGCCGCCGCGCCCAAGCCGACCCGGCCTACTGCGCCGAGCGCGTAAAAGACCCCAAAATTAGCACTCGCCTTGACCGAGTGCTAATGCTTGCCTAGAGTCATTGGTGGCACTCGTTGATTCAACGGATGCCGTAAAGCCTGAGGTAATTCGCCAGCTGGCACCGCGACGACGGTTGGTATCGCCCCAACGGCCCGTAAACCATTGGTAACTCACGCAAAGGAGAGACGATGTCCGTCTCCATTAAGCCTCTCGAGGACCGCATTGTCGTCCAGCCGCTCGAAGCAGAAACCACCACTGCTTCCGGACTGGTCATCCCGGATTCCGCCAAGGAAAAGCCGCAGGAGGGCAAGGTCGTAGCAGTAGGACCGGGCCGCGTCGATGACAACGGCAACCGCGTTCCAGTAGACGTAGCCGAAGGCGATGTCGTTATCTACTCCAAGTACGGCGGAACCGAAGTCAAGGTCGGCGGTGCAGAGTACCTGGTGCTCTCGGCACGCGACGTCCTGGCCATCGTCGTAAAGTAGTTTTTCCTCGTAAAGCCCCGGCCCCTGGCCGGGGCTTTACGTAGCTTATAAGGAGTAACGCATGGCAAAGCAGCTAGCTTTTAACGAAGAGGCGCGACGCGCCCTCGAAGCGGGCATCGACAAGCTCGCAAACACCGTCAAGGTGACCCTCGGTCCCCGCGGTCGCAACGTTGTCCTGGCCAAGGCCTGGGGCGCGCCGACCATCACCAACGATGGCGTGACCATCGCACGTGAGATCGAACTTGAAGATGCCTACGAAAACCTTGGCGCGCAGCTGGCCAAGGAAGTGGCAACCAAGACCAACGACGTTGCCGGCGACGGCACCACCACCGCAACCGTGCTGGCACAGGCACTGGTCAAGGAAGGCCTGCGCAACGTCGCTGCCGGAGCCGACCCGCTGTCCCTGAAGCGCGGCATCGAAGTTGCCGTCGAGGCAGTTGTTGCCCGCCTGGCCGAGAACTCCGTTCCGGTCGAGGGCAAGCAGGTTGCCAACGTTGCGGCCATCTCCGCACAGAGCGAAGAAATCGGCGAGTTGCTGGCCCAGGCCTTCGACACCGTGGGCACCGACGGCGTCATCACGATCGAAGAGTCCTCGACGACCGCCACCGAGCTGGTAGTCACCGAGGGCATGCAGTTCGACAAGGGCTACCTGTCCCCGCAGTTCGTCACCGATCACGATCGCCAGGAAGCCGTCCTTGAGGATGCGCTGATCCTGGTCAACTCCGGCAAGATCTCCACCGTGGCAGAATTCCTGCCGCTGCTGGAAAAGGTGCTGGCCGCAGGCAAGCCGCTGTTCATCGTTGCCGAGGACATCGAGGGCGAAGCCCTCTCCACCCTCGTCGTGAACAAGATCCGCGGCACGCTGAACGTCGTGGCAGTCAAGGCACCGGGCTTCGGCGACCGCCGCAAGGCCATGTTGCAGGACATTGCCATCATCACCGGCGCGCAGGTTGTCTCCCCGGACCTGGGCCTGTCCCTGGACACCGTGGGCCTCGAGGTACTGGGTTCGGCTCGCCGCATCACCATCACCAAGGATTCGACCACCATCGTTGACGGTGCCGGTACCGAGGAAGATGTTGCAGACCGCGTGTCGCAGCTCAAGGCCGAACTGACCCGCACCGATTCCGAGTGGGATCGCGAAAAGCTCTCCGAGCGCCTGGCCAAGCTGGCCGGCGGCATCGGCGTGATCAAGGTCGGCGCAGCCACCGAGGTCGAGCTGAAGGAACGCAAGCACCGCATCGAAGATGCAGTGTCCTCCACCCGCGCGGCCCTTGAAGAGGGAATCGTTGCAGGCGGCGGCACCGCATTGGTCGACGCCCTTGCAGTGCTGGACACCGACGCCTCGGTGCTCGCCCTGACCGGCGACGCAGTTGCAGGTGTCGGCATCGTGCGCCGCGCCCTGGTCCAGCCGTTGCGCTGGATCGCCCAGAACGCGGGCTTCGACGGCTACGTGGTGATCTCCAAGGTCGCCGAGTCGGGCCCCAACGAGGGCTTCAACGCCCTGACCGGCGAGTACGAGAACCTGATCAACGCCGGTGTCATCGACCCGGTCAAGGTCACCCGTTCGGCGCTGCGCAACGCGGCATCGATCGCGGCCCTGGTGCTGACCACGGAAACCCTGGTTGCCGAAAAGCCGGCCGAGGACGACGATTCGCACGCAGGACACAAGCACTAGCACGTAGCCGATACGTGTCAGCGGCATGAATGCCGCCGGCGCCCGGATCCCCGCCAACGGCGGGAGCCCGGGATGCCGGCGGCATTTTGCGTCTGTCCGCGGCGTCGGCAGGGACCGGCCCACGCTGATGGCAAATCGGCGTTTGCTATCGTTGAAAACCCAGGTCCACCGTTCCGGGCCTGCCTGAAGCAACCAACTCCCCAGGATGTACCCCCTGCTTTCCTTATCTCCTGCTGCGCCGGGCACGCCGGTGCGGCCAGCGCCGAGTCCCGCCAGGGCCTCCGCCGCGTTCCGGCCCGAACTCCAGGGCCTGCGCGCGTTGGCAGTCGTCTTGGTGATGGCCTACCACGTCTGGTTCGGCCGGGTTTCCGGCGGCGTGGACGTGTTCCTGATGCTTTCCGCCTTCTTCCTCACGGGCGCCTTCGTCAGAAGGGTCGAGGCCGGCAGGCCACTGGCGCTGGTCTCGTACTGGCTCAATGTCTTCCGGCGGCTGCTTCCGGCCGCTGTCGTGGTCCTGTTGGCGGTCATTGCGGCCAGCATGGCACTGCTGCCCAAGGCGCGGTGGAGTTCCATCATGGAGCAAATCACCGCCAGCCTGTTCTACCAGCAGAACTGGCAACTGGCCCGGGACTCCGTCGACTACTACGCAACCGACCATGCCACGGCAAGCCCGCTCCAACACTTCTGGTCACTTTCCATCCAGGGGCAGATCTTCATCCTCTGGCCCCTGGTCATGGCCGGGGGCCTGCTGCTGTGGAAGACGTTGCGGGCCCGCTTCCCGGCGTTGGGCTACCGCGCGGTCATGGGTGCGCTGTTCTCCGCGGTCTTCGCCGTCTCGCTGGCCTACTCGATCGGCACGACTGCCAGCCGCCAGGAATGGGCGTACTTCGACACCGGGGCACGGCTCTGGGAGTTCGCACTCGGGTCCCTCGTTGCCATTGCGCTTCCGCTGCTGGAAAGGATTCCCCGCTGGGTGGGCGTGCCGATGGGCTGGGGTGGCCTGGCAGCGATCCTCGCCTGCGGCATGGTGCTGCAGGTCGAACAGCAGTTCCCCGGCTACCTTGCACTGTGGCCGACGATGGCCGCCGCCGCGGTCATCCTGGCCCCCGCCAGCCCGTGGGGAGTGCAGCGGCTGCTGGCGTTGCCGGCGCTCGGCTGGCTGGGCAACGTTTCCTACGCACTGTACCTGTGGCACTGGCCGGTCATGGTTTTCTTCCTGGTCGAGTCCGGAAGCCAGGACATTTCCCTGGGGGCGGGACTCGGGCTCATGCTCCTCTCGCTGCTGTTGGCCTGGGGCACCACACGCCTCGTCGAATCGCCCCTGCGTTCCTGGCAGTGGCTCTCGGCCAAGCGCCGGCGGGCCGGACTGGGCATAGCCGTGCTCGTTGCCGTCGTGCTCGTTCCGCTCAATGGCTGGGAACACCAGGTCAGCGCGGAGGAAAGCCGAGCCGCGGCGCAGGTGCCCTATGACAACCCTGGGGCCGCGGCCCTGAAGCCCGGATCCGCCCCGGCCCCCGATCCGCAGGCAGTCATGATCCCGCTGACCAGCAAACTCGATGAACAGTGGTCGAACTTCGGGGAAGACTGCGCGGGGGAGTGGGCGCCGGAGGACGACGTCATCGAGTATTGCCAGCAGGGCGGAGTCCCGGACGCCGAGAAGACCATCCTGCTGGTGGGCGATTCGCACGCCCAGCACTGGAGCGGCGCCGTCGACGTCATGGCGCAAAAGCATGGCTGGCGCTGGATCCTGCTGACCAAGCCCTCATGCCGGTTCGGCGGCCCCTCGGTGACCCGCGGCGAGGAATGCGGCGCATTCAACCAGGCCGCATCCGACTACGTGCTTGGGCGCAAGCCCGACGCCGTCATCACGGTCGGGACGTTCACGGCGCTTGGCCCCGACGCGGAAGGCCGCACCCCGGGGGAACAAGAGCACGTGGTGCCCGACTACGAGGCCGGCATCCGGCCCTTCCTCGACGCCGGGATACCGGTGGTTGGCCTGCGCGACACCCCGCGTTTCGTCCTCTCCCCGCCCGAATGCGTGGACCGGTTCGGGGCGGAATCGGAGAAGTGCTCGGCACCCGAGTCCGAGTTGATGGCCGAGTCCTCCCCGCTGGATGCGCTGGCCGCCGGAGGAACCCTGGGGGAGAACTTCTCGACCATGGACCTGACGGATCTGCTCTGCCCCGAGGGCACCTGCCGCCCGGCGATCGGCAACGTCTTGGTCTACATGGACCAGTCGCATCTCACCGGCGTGTACGCGCGCAGCACCGGCCCGGAGTTCGAGCGGCGCTTCCTCGCCGCCATGGACCCGAACGACTAGAAAAATCGGAGGTCATGGCCGACTTGTGACGTGTTGATGCTTCCGTGGGCCCGGCCGGGTACCTATGCTGGGCCAATGACGCCCCGAGGTTCCCCGGGACGGGCAGAAACCGAAGTGGAGACGCGCCATGTACCTCGACGAACTAGACACGCCACAAGTCCGACCCGAACCGGAACTGCAGCCGGGCTGCAACAGGCGCGGATTCCTCACTGCCGCCTTGGTCGGCGGCGCGCTCAGCCTCCCGCTGACGGGCATTGCGGCTCCGGCGAGCGCGGCCGTGGTCCAAGGACGGATGTACACGGTCGACAAGCGCAGTACCAAACTCGACACCAAGTACCCACGCGCCGAGTTCCGCGGGATGTGGGTGGCCAGCGTGCTGAACGTCGACTGGCCCTCCAAATCCGGCCTTCCGGTCGCAACGCAGAAGGCGGAGCTGCGCGCGCTCCTGGACCTGGCGGTGAAGCGCCGGCTCAATACGGTGCTGTTGCAGGTGCGCCCGACGGCCGACAGGATGTGGGCCTCGACCCTGGGCGAGCCGTGGTCGAAGTACCTCACCGGCACCCAGGGCAAGGACCCCGGATACGACCCGCTGGCCTATGCGGTGGCGGAAGCGCACAAGCGGGCGTTGAGCCTGCATGCCTGGATCAACCCGTACCGGGTCTCCATGGGCACTTCCCTGAACTCGCTGGTCGCGACACACCCGGCGCGGAAGAATCCGTCGTGGACCTTTGCCTACGGCGGCAAGCGCTACTACAACCCGGGGATCCCGGCCGTCCGCAACTACATCATCTCGGTCATCAAGGACCTGGTGAAGCGCTACGACGTGGACGGCATCCATTTCGACGACTACTTCTACCCCTACCCGGCGTCGGGGACGAGCATCCCGGATGCCGCTACCTACAAGACATACAAGGGGTCGTTCACCTCGGTGGCCGCCTGGCGGCGCAACAACGTCAACGTGTTCGTCCGGGACGTGCACAAGGCCATCCATGCGACCAAGCCCCGCGTCGTCTTCGGGATCTCGCCCTTTGGCATCTGGCGCAACAAGTCCTCCAGCTCCCTGGGCTCGGCAACCTCGGGGTTCGAGGCCTACACGTCGCTGTATGCGGATTCGCGGGCCTGGGTGAAGAACAACTGGGTCGACTACATGCTGCCCCAGCTTTACTGGAACCAGGGATTCGCGATCGCGGACTACAACGTCCTGGTGGATTGGTGGGCCAAGCAGGTTGCCGGGACCCCGGTGAAGCTCATGATCGGGGAAGCCAGCTACCGGGTTGGCGCCGGCGGAGCCTGGAACGACAAGAACGAACTGAGCGACCACCTGACCAAGACCCGGTCGGTGCCGGCGGTGCGCGGCCAGGCGTTCTACAACGCCACTTCGGTGCGCGCGAACTCCCTGAACGCCATGGGCACCCTCGCCGCAGCCCATTACGCCCGCCCGGCCTTGCCGTTGGCCTTGCCGAACCTGCAGGCAACGCGCCCGAAGACCCCGACGATCACCACCGCGGTCCGCACGGCATCCGGGGTGAAGCTCAGCTGGAAATCCTCGGGCTCGGGGGAGAGGATCCGCTACATCGCCATCTGGAGGTGGGAATCCACAGCCTCGACGTTGCCCAACATCCAGGCCACCGGCAGAAACCTGCGCAAGGTGGTTGCCCGCACGGCAACGGCCCAGAGCTGGACTGATACCGGGGTGGTGCGCGGCAAACTCTATTGTTATGTGATCCAAGCCATCAGCCAGACGGGGATGGATTCCGCCAAAGCCAGCGCCATCTTCGTCAAGGCCTGACCGGGCGACCTTGGGTAACCTGTAAGGGTCATCTTCCGTTGCCTGTGCAACCACTGCCCACAGAATCCAGAAGGACCCGTTCTTGGCCAAGCCGACGATGACCCGCGCGCAGCGCAAGGAAAGCGCCGAACTCCGCGAGGCACGGCGCTCCGCCGAACGGCTGCGCCGGCAGAAGGCTTCCCGCAGGAAGCGGGTCCGGCGGACCATGGGCGGCCGCATTGTTCTGCGGGTGCATTCCTGGTCTCGCGGCGCTCGCCGGGGGATCGTTGCTGCCTTTGTCGTGCTGGCAGCGGCAACGACCTGGTGGGCCGCCGATGACTCGGCCACCCACACGGCCTCGGAAACCCTGCTCGTGCGGACGATCCCGGCGCGCGAAGTACAGGTGGTCAAGCGCGGTTCCGACTGGTTCGCTCCCAAGAATGGTCCATGGGTCGACGTCGACATTGACGGGACGCCCGTTCGACTGAAACACGGGATGTTCAACGCCCGCGACCTTACGGTGGGAAACAACGTCACGGTTGTCGTGGATCCAAAGGACCGAAACCATGCTGTTGCCGTGGGTGAGCCCGGAGACTGGGACGACGCCACGAGCGACTGGATTGGTACGGCGGTCGCCGCCGGAGTGGCAGCGGCATTTTTCTCCTCGATGATCGCGGCGTTTTTCCTCGGACCCGAGATCGAAGCATGGGAAGAAAAGCGTCGCACGGCGCAGTGCAAAAAAACTGCTGCCGTATCGCAAGAAGCTTGCCGTCAATGACTGGATCCGACTCCGTGGCATCAAGCCACCACGACAAGGGCGGGTGCTGAAGATCGGTAGACACAGCGGAGAAGCGTTCCGTCCCGACAACAACAGCTCTGGCCCTTTTGGACGTGCACTTCTGGCGTTCCTGGCTTGGTGGTACGAACACCCGTTCGAACCGCTCGGGGATTTCTTTTCAGGTGCCGCAGACAGGATGGGGGGGATCAGGCGTTCGCGGCGCTGGCTCATCTGCGGGGCGTTGGGAGTCCTCACCCTCGTCGTCAGCGGCCTGGTTGTCGCAGCGACGGCGGGAGGCAACAAACGGGATTTCGCCATCGTCACCACCCAAGTCACCGACGAAGGCGTTCTCGTCGATGAAGACTATGCGGCCTGCCGGATGGAGATCGACCTGCACGGGCAGCGCGTGGGCGCGGAAACCTCGTGCAAGACCAGCTCTTCATTCCCGGCGGGAACGATGGTCTCCGTGGTCCGGGACCCGGAATACCCCGAACGATTACTGGTGGTTTCTCCCGGTCAGGACTGGCATGAGGCAACCTCGGAGGACATCTGGGTCGGTGCCATAGTCGGCGTGGTGATTTCGCTTCTGGTTTTTTGGCTGGGCCACCACATATTGCTGCATCCCGACAGGCCCGAGTCACCGCTGGACCAAAAGCCCGAAAGCAGGGCGGCAGGCCCGTGGGATGGCCACTCGACCCACGGAGTGTCCGCGGCGCTGGATCGCTTCGGGGAATCCTGGGAATCCAGGAAGGAGGCAGCGGGCAAGGGCCGGATCAACTTCGTCGACATGGACATACGCATCCGCGGAACGGTTCTCGGCGCGCTGGTCATCGCCGTGACAGGGGTGGTCATCGTCCTGGGAACCGGTTGGAATGAGGAACTGGCATACGACCGGGTGCTGGTCAGGACCCAACCCGTCGTGGACACTACGTTGCTCGATTTAGGCGGCAAGGGCATGAACCCGGTGGTTCGCTTCGGTACGGAGGCCGTTGAACTGGACCACGGGTTGCGCTGGGAACTGTTCCGCAACATTGGGGAGACAATCCCCGTGGTCGAAGACCCGGACTGGCCCGATCGGCTGATCCCCGTCGAGTTCGCCGATTCCCGGGGCTTCTGGGCAATCCTGTGGGACAACGCGCCGATGATCATGGGTTGGATTGCCGTTGTCGGATTCCTCGGGTGGATGTTCATTCCCCGGGAGCTTGCCGCTGCGGGGGAGGCGTTCGACGATTTATTGCGCAGGGGACGGCCCAGACCCCGCCACTGATGGCGACCTGCTGTTCCGTACGGGCACGTCATAAACCGCTTTCGGACACGCCGGTGTGTCGGTGGGAAACGTTGTGTTCGCCACACCTGCACCAAAGGGAATGTCGCCAACCCCGGAACCGTTCTAGGATGTAATCAATCCCCGCACCGGCGTGAAAGGTCCACCGTGACTGAGTTCAACCCCTTTGCCTTTGAAGGCCTCACCTACGACGATGTCTTGCTGCTTCCTGGCCCGACGGATGTGATTCCTTCCGAGGCGGATACGACCACGCGCCTGACCAAGCGAATCAACATCAACATTCCGTTGATTTCCGCGGCAATGGACACCGTCACCGAAGCCCCGATGGCCATCGCACTGGCCCGCCAGGGCGGCATCGGCATCATCCACCGCAACCTGTCCATCGAGGACCAGGTCAAGCACGTGGACCAGGTCAAGCGCAGCGAGTCGGGCATGATCACCGACCCGGTCACCGTGAACCCGGGTGCAACCCTCGCCGAGTGGGACGACCTGTGCGCCCACTACCGCGTTTCCGGCCTGCCGGTTGTCGATGAGAACCGCAAGCTGCTGGGCATCATCACCAACCGCGACACCCGCTTCGTGCCGCGCGAAAGCTACATGACCACCAAGGTCTACGAAGTGATGACCGCCATGCCGTTGATCACCGCCAATGTGGGCGTCAGCCGCGAGGAAGTCATCGCGCTGCTGGGCAAGCACCGCATCGAGAAGCTTCCGCTTGTCGACGGCAACGACGTGCTGCAGGGCCTGATCACGGTCAAGGACTTCGACAAGGCCGAGCAGTACCCGCTGGCCACCAAGGACGAAGACGGCCGCCTGCGCGTCGGCGCGGCCGTCGGCTTCTTCGGCGAGGGCTACGACCGCGCCATGGCACTGATCGATGCCGGCGTCGACGTGCTGGTCGTCGACACCGCCAACGGACACTCCCAGGGCGTGCTGGACATGATCGCCCGCCTGAAGAAGGACCCGGCGGCTGCACACGTTGACGTCATCGGCGGCCAGGCCGCAACCCGCGAGGGTGCACAGGCATTGATCGACGCAGGCGCCGACGCCATCAAGGTAGGCGTGGGCCCGGGCTCCATCTGCACCACCCGCATCGTCGCCGGCGTTGGCGTACCACAGGTCACCGCGATCTACGAGGCAGCCAAGGCAGCCATCCCGGCCGGCGTGCCGGTCATCGCCGACGGCGGCCTGCAGCACTCGGGCGACATCGGAAAGGCCCTGGTTGCGGGCGCCAACTCCGTCATGCTCGGCTCGCTGCTCGCCGGCACCGCCGAATCCCCGGGCGACCTGGTCTTCATGAACGGCAAGCAGTTCAAGGCCTACCGCGGCATGGGTTCGCTGGGCGCCATGGAAACCCGCGGCAAGAACACCTCCTACTCCAAGGACCGCTATTTCCAGTCGGACGTTCCGTCCAACGAGAAGCTCATCCCCGAGGGCATCGAAGGCCAGGTCCCGTACCGCGGCCCGCTGTCCGCAGTGGCACACCAGCTGGTCGGCGGCCTGCGCCAGACCATGTTCTACGTGGGTGGCCACAACATCGAAGAGCTGAAGAACCGCGGCAAGTTCGTTCGCATCACGGCCGCAGGCCTGAAGGAATCGCACCCGCACGACATCATGATGACCGTCGAGGCCCCGAACTACCGTTCGCGCTAAGACTCAGCCGTCAACAAAGGCCCCGTTTCTTCCCTTTCCGGGGGAGAAACGGGGCCTTTGGCCGTTTCCGGGCCGTGGGGAGGCCCCTTGCACGTCGGCCTGGATGCGGCCGCCCTGCCCGTCTCGGTGGTTTGGGTCAGCGCGACCGGTGACTGCATGCATGCCAAGGCCTATCATGGGGTCAACTGACGGGTTGACGTCGCCGTGCTTCCACGGGAACCGGGCCCGCCTGTCCAAGGAGTTGGCGATGAGCGACACCGAACAATCCATCAGTCGTTACACCACCGGGGACCTGCGCGAACGGCTCCACGCCGCGCTGAGGAGTTCCGGGATGGAACCGGCGGTACTGCAGCCGGCCGATCTGGGGGAAGCGGACCACTTCCACAGCGGAGGCAAGGCCGCCACCCTGGATGTCGCCCAGGCCGTGGGCATCGGGCTTGGCACCCGGGTGCTGGACGTGGGCAGCGGAATCGGCGGTCCCGCCAGGGCCTTCGCGACGCTCGGCGCCGTGGTGACGGGGGTCGATGTCACCAACGAGTTCGTGGTCCTGGCCCGGGAGCTGAACGCTGCGTGCGGCATGGCCGGCTCCATCACCATGGTCCAGGCGCCCGCACAGGACACGGGGCTTCCCAGCGGCAGCTTCGACGCGGCGACCATGATCCATGTCGGCATGAACATCGCCGACAAGGGCGCGGTGTTCGCCGAGGTACACCGGCTGCTGCGGCCCGGGGGAGTGTTCGGTATCTACGACCTCATGGGAACCAACAACCTCGATTACCCGATGCCCTGGGCCGACGCCGCGCAAAGTTCGTACGTGGAATCGGACGATGTCTACCGAAACCAGCTGCGCACGGCGGGGTTCATCGTCACGGAGGACAACGACCGCAGCGCACTGGCGCTGAAACTCATGGCCGAACAGGGCGCCGCCCAAGGCGGGAACCCGATGCCGCTCGGTGCCCCGATCCTGCTGGGCAGCGATCCCGCGGGCCGGATCGGCAACGCGGTCAAGGCCATGAAGTCCGGGGCGATTGCGCCCCGGCTGCTTGTCGCCGTGCGGCCGGTCTAGGGCCCGTCGCCCTGGCCGAGCCCCGCCCAACCCCGCCCAACCGCGGCCGGCAGCGCTGGCGCACGGCACCCCTGCCTGGTAGCGGGCCCGGGCGGAAACCTGCGGACAAGCATGATTTGAGGCGCCCACGTAGAATGTTTCAGTGGCGCTGCCCCCTGGCGTGCGGGAAAAACCCGCGCCCCGCGCACGCAAGAAGGACAACACCATGGCTCAGCCAAAAAACCTGAAGAAGCTCACCCGCGACCGCATGGACCGCACGGGTGAAAGCTACACCACAGCCCGCAAGCACATCCTCTCCGCCAAGCCCGGACGCATGGTCAACGCTGTCGAGGCCGCCGAGGCGGCCGCCGCGGCCGAGGAAGCCGAGCTTCCCGAGTACCCGGCCCCGGAAAACGTCACCCAGTACGACGCGGCCCTCTGGCACCGCGTGCTCACCCAGGCGGGGGTCACCCACCCGCTGACCAAAGAGCCGCTCTCCGAGGCGCTGCTGGCCGGCCTGGCCGGCGGCATCGGCTTCATGGCCTTCACCTTCCAATACGAGACGGTGACCACGGCAACGGTCGTCACCCGCGCCCACCCGGAGCCGTACACCGCAAACCTGCTGGCCCGCTGCGGAGTCAAGGCCAACGAGCGCACCACCGGCAGCGCCCGCCTGGCCGCCGACTACCTGGATGCCGGGCTGGACGCCGGACGCGCCGTCGTGGTGCGCGCCTCAGTCGCGGCGCTGCCCTGGATCGACGGCGACGCAGTCGAGGAATCGGACTCGATCGACCTGGTCGTCGTCGGCGAACACGGCGACGACCTGCTGGTCGATGACGGATCCGGCTCGCTGACCCCGATTTCGCCCGAGGACCTGGCCATCGCCCGCGCCAAGCGCAAGAAGGACAAACACTGGCAGGCCTGGATCCCCACCAGCGCCGGCCCGTCCGCCGAGCTGCTCGCCGCCAACGTGCGCGAGGCCATCGCACAGACCACCGGGCGCCTGCTGGGCACCCGCGAGCTGGAGGGAATCCCCGCGCACTTCTCCAAGAACTTCGGCGTCGCCGGCATGAACAACTGGGCCGACCGCCTGCGCGACACCGACACCAAGAAGGGCTGGACGCGGATCTTCGAGGACCCCGAGCGCCTCGAATCCGGCCTGAACCAGGTTCTCGGCTTCCTCACCGACACCCGCTTCGGCGGCGTGGGCGGCCTGCGCGGCCAGTACGCGGATTTCCTCACCGAGGCATCCACCCTGCCGGGCCTCGAGGCACTTGCCGCCCACGCGCCCGACTACGCGCACCTTGCCCAGGACTGGATCGTCTTCACCGACCTGATCGACCCGGACATCGACCCGGAGAAGCGTTCGGAGCACTTCGCCACGTTGGCCGACCAGCTCGAGGTCATCGCCCAGGCCGAGGAGACCGCCGCCACCGCGCTGGCGCAGACCCTGGCGGAGCTGGCATAGCGGGCTGTTGATGTGGGCTGCGGCGGGGGAGCCGTGTCATGACGAGAACCCGGAACCCCCGCCGCCCACCCGTACTGGTAGGCTGGTTCGGTGACTTATGAGATTGAAATCGGCCGCTCCAAGCGCGCAGCCCAGGCTTACTCCCTTGACGATGTGGCGATTGTTCCCAACCGTCGCACCCGTGACCCGCACGATGTCTCGGTGAAGTGGCAGATCGACGCCTACGCGTTCGAGACCCCCATCATCGGCGCACCCATGGACTCGGTCATGTCCCCGGCCACCGCCATTGCCCTGGGCAAGCTCGGCGGCCTCGGCGTGCTGAACCTCGAGGGCCTCTGGACCCGCTACGAGGATCCGACCAAGGTGCTCGAGGAAATCGCCGCGCTGGAATCGGCCGGCACCCACGGCCACTTCGACCCGGCCATCACCCGCCGCCTGCAGGAACTGTACTCGGCACCGATCCTGCCCGAGCTGATCACCGCACGCCTCGCGGAAATCCGCGACGCCGGTGTGACGGTTGCCGGATCGCTGACCCCGCAGCGCACCCAGGAACACTACAAGACCGTCGTCGCCGCCGGCGTTGACATCTTCGTTATCCGCGGCACCACGGTCTCGGCCGAGCACGTGTCCAAGAACCACGAGCCGCTGAACCTCAAGCAGTTCATCTACGAGCTCGACGTCCCGGTCATCGTGGGCGGCGCGGCCGGCTACACCCCGGCCCTGCACCTGATGCGCACCGGCGCTGCCGGTGTGCTGGTCGGCTTCGGCGGCGGCGCTTCCGGCACCACCCGCCGCGCGCTGGGCATCCACGCGCCGATGGCCACCGCGATCTCCAACGTCGCCGCGGCCCGCCGCGACTACCTGGACGAGTCCGGCGGACGCTACGTGCACGTGATCGCCGACGGCGGCCTGGGCACCAGCGGCGACATCGTCAAGGCCATCGCCATGGGCGCCGACGCCGTGATGCTGGGCACCGCCCTGGCCCGCGCCGAGGAAGCACCGGGCGCCGGCTGGCACTGGGGCATGGAGGCCACCCACGAGAACAACCCCCGCGGGGACCGGGTCAACGTCGGCACCGTCGCGCCGCTGGAGCAGTTGCTCTTCGGCCCGTCGCACCACACCAACGGAACCTCCAACCTGGTCGGCGCGCTGCGCCGCTCGATGGCCACCACCGGCTACTCGGACCTGAAGGAATTCCAGCGCGTCGACGTCGTCGTTTCACCCTACGAAGCCGACTAACGCAGGACCCTGCAACACCGGCAGGAAACACCGCCGATCAACATCGTCGAAGGCGACCGTGCAACATGTTCCCGCACCGCGGGCACGTGAAGCCGGTCGCCTTTGCGTTTCCCGCACGACGAAACGATGACGACACGACGACGACACCAGGTAGACACGCCTGCGGCCGCACCGGCGAAAAACCGGTGTCGCGACGCCCCGCCTCGTGTACGCTTCGACACATGTGCGGGCCGCGTCCGGCGCCCGAAAGGTCCCGCCTGCCGCACCCGTCCCCGCCCGCTTCCCCCTGAATCGATGCCCATGCCAACACCCCAGTCGCAGCACCCGGCGCCCGAGGCGCAGCCCGTCACCACCGCGGACCTGGTGGTCCTGGAACTGGATGCGCCCAGCCGCGAGGCAGCCGTGGCCGCCCTCGGCGCCCGGCTGTTCGAGGCCGGGCGCATCGCCGACCTCGACGGGTTCCTGGCCGAGGTCGATCGGCGCGAACACCAGCTGGCCACGGGCCTGCCCGGCGGGATCGGCATTGCGCACGCCCGCTCCGCCCACGCCGCCGACACCAGCATCGCCGTGGGCGTGGTGGCCTACGGCAAGGGGATCGACTTCGGTGCGCTGGACGGCGCCGCCCACGTGGTGCTGCTGCTTGCCACCCCCGCCTCGAGCTACTCGGCACACCTGAACATGCTCGCGGCGCTGGCCCGCTCGCTGTCCAAGGACTCCTTCCGCACCTCGCTGCGCCGGGCCAACGACGCCGAGGTCATCGCCGAACTGGTCAACTCCACGATCGACTTCTCAACGGTCTGACGGCCCGCGTGCCCGCGTCCGGGTTCGGTACCCGGCTGCTCTTCTTGCCCGTCGCTGGCGGGCGCACGGCAACCCCGTGCATGTGGCGCATCTCGCGCGAACGAACGGGCCGGGGGATTGGTTCCATTCGCGCTGGCACGCCCAACCGAAGTACGGTTGTATGGTGCTGAAAACTGCCTTCAAACCCCGCTGGATACTGTCCCTGGTCGGCGCCCTCCTGGTTGCCACGGGCTTTGTCCTGCTTAGCCAGTGGCAGTTCAACCGTTCCGCCACCGAGGCGCCGCCTCCGGTGACCACCACGGAGAAGCCGGTCCCGCTGACCTCCCACCTCAAGCCGACCGAGGTGCTGATGGCCTACCAGGCCGACCAGATGGTCACCGCCACCGGCCGCTTCCTGGACGGCAAGCAGATCCTGGTGGGCAACCGGCTGGAGGACGGCAAGCTGGGCTACTGGGTCGTCGCGGCCTTCAAGGTCGTCGGCGCGCCGGACGGCAACACCGTCCCCGTGGTCCGCGGCTGGCAGCCCGACGAAACGACCCCCGCCCCGGCGCCGTCCGGCGAGCTCTCGCTGACCGGGCGCCTGCTGCCCACCGAGGCGCCCGTCTCCCGCGACCAGCGGAAGGCCAGCTTCGATTCGCTCTCGGTGGCCGAGCTGATCAACGTGTGGGACGTGCCGTCCTACAGCGGCTTCCTGGTCGCCGGGCCCGTCACCGGTGCCGACGGCGCCGACCAGTCCGCAGCGGCCTCCGGCCTGGCCCAGGTCACCGTCGGACCGCAGCCGCAGGAGCGCCAGATCAACTGGCTGAACGTGTTCTACGGCATCGAATGGGTGGTCTTCGCCGGCTTCGCCGTCTTCCTCTGGTACCGGCTGGTGGCCGACGACTACCGCCGCGAGCAGGAGGACATCGCCGACGCCGCGGCCATCGCCGCCGGCCTTGACCCGGCCGCCGTCTACCGCGACGAAGTCAGGCTCAGCGCCTTGGCCGCCGAGTCGGACCACTCCGGCCACCCAGGCTCCTCCCGCGAGGCCCCCCGCGCAACGACCGAAATTCCGACCCACACCCAGAACCAGAACGAGGACCAGAAGTGACCGAGCAAACCTCCACCCCCAAAGTGCGCCGCTTTGCCGGCACCCCGGCCCAGATCCGCAGCGCCTCGAACTTCTACAAGGTGCTGGCCTACTCCACCGGCGTGATGTTGCTGCTGCTCTGCGCCGAGATGATCCTCAAGATGGCGTTCAAGGTCGAGCTCTTCGTCGGCGGCACCCTGCTCGACGGCAGCTCCAACGCCGTCGGCCTGGTCAACCGCGCCGACATCACCGACGGGATCAACATCTCCCTGGCGATCCTGATCGTCCACGGCTGGATGTACGTCGTGTACCTGCTGGCCGACTTCCGCCTCTGGTCGCTGATGCGCTGGCCGTTCAGCCGTTTCATCACGATCGCACTGGGCGGCGTCGTCCCGCTGCTGTCCTTCTACATGGAGAAGAAGGTCCACGGCGAGGTCGAGCGCGAACTCGCCTCGCACCCGCAGGCGGCCAAGCGCTACTGAACCCCTTCTCGGAACCCGTTGCGGCGGCCCCGGCCTGAATTCACCTCGGTGAGCGCAGGCCGGGGCCGCCGTTTGCTTATCCACTTCTCCCCACATTCGGTGTTTTTCGCTGCACGACGGGCCGCCGGGGGAGCACACTCTAGGTCATGAGCGCACAGCCCGTGGCCCGAACCTCGGGGCACACCAGCATCGAGGCCGTCAGCCGGCAACTCGCCGCCGCGGTGCTCTCGCTGCGCGCCGCCGCGGGTGAACTTGCCGGCCTCAACCTGGATGCGGCGGCCAGCGCCACCGTGCTCGGCTTGCTGGAACAGGCCCACCGAGCCATCGCCTTCGGCCAGCTCCACGCAACCTTCCAGGCCGATGCCTCGCAGGTCCACCGGCTCGATCCTGACACGGCCCTGCGGATCGACATGCTGGCCGCGCACCCCGAGGGGCTCGCCGACGGCACAGCGCACGTCCCCGCGGAGGTCCTGCGCCAGGGCATGGCCCCGCAGCGGAACACCCAGGCCTACCTCCAAGCACACCTGCACATCTCCAATGCCGAGGCCCGGAACCGGCTCGCCGGAGCGAGGCTGCTCATCGCCCCCGCGCCGCCCGACCCCGACGATCCCACGTCCCTTTCCGACGGCACCGCCGAGCCCAGCTACCCGATCCTGGCCGAAGCCGCGGCCGACGGCAGCGCCGATGTCGCAACACTGGCCCAACTCGCCGGCAGGCTCGACTCCATGACGCCGCGCATCACCCCGCGTCCCGACGCCCGGCAGGTGACCACGGCCATCGAGGAGTCGCTGGCCAACGAGGCCCGCACCGGCGATCCCAAGGCCTGCCACAAGGCGCTGCAAGACTGGAAGGAGTACCTTTCCGACCACGGATCGGCCATCACGGATGAGGAAATCCTGGCCCGGCGCGGCCTTTTCTACCGCGGCTTCCGCGACGGCTGCGACGAATTCCTGCTGCGCTGCGACCCCATCGACTCGGAGGTGATCCGCAGCTTCGGCGAGGCGTGGAGCAACCCCCGCTCCCAAAAATCCCCGCCCCGCTCGGCCTCCACGAAACGTCCATCGATGCCGGCACCGTCCATTTCGGGCGCCACCAAACCGCCCGCATCAGCCGAGCCCGGCACGATCTCGATTCCAGGTTCCACGGGCGTGCCGCTGGGAACCCCGATCCCCGAATGGGCCATCGCCCCGGGAACCCCGGCAGGGCTGATCCCGGTGAGCCAGCTCGAATGCGGTGCCCCGCCCCCGGCTTTTGCCACCAACCCGGCAGGCGATCTTCCCGACGCGGCCGAATCGCCGGCCGAATTCCCGGTCGACGGTCGCACCACCCCGCAATTGCTGCTCGACGCGTTGGTCGGCGCATGCGCCGGGGTGCTGGAGGGCAAGGGCCTCAGCCAATCCGGTGGCCTGCGCATACGCGTCGGGGTCACCATCGACTACCGCACGTTGCTCGGACAGCTCGAGGAAGCAGGCCTGACCGACCACGGCCGACCCGTATCTTCGCTCAGGATCCGCGCCATGGCCTGCAGCGGCGGCCTGCTGCCGGTGGTCCTGGGATCCGAGGGCGAGGTCCTGGACATGGGGCGCGAGGTGCGCGGCTTCACCACGGCCCAGCACAAGGCGCTCGCGATCCGCGACCGCGGCTGCGTCGTCCCGGGCTGCCAGCGCCCGGCGTCGACCGGCGAGGCCCACCACGTCCGGTCCTGGCTCGACGGGGGACCGACGGACGTCGGAAACGGCTGCATCATCTGCCAGTACCACCACCTCGCGGTCCACGCCGGGCTCATCACCCTGCGCATGATCGACGGCATCCCGTACGTCATCGCCCGCGCCGGCAAACCCCGCGGCGAGCCGGAGCGAAACCTGTTCTGGCATCCGGAACTCCGCACAGCCGGCTACACCGCCCCGCTGTTCACCTGAGGGCCCGCCGGCAAACGCATGTGGCTAGGCTTGATGTCATGAACATCGAATTGAGCCGCTTCCGGGTCCGCCCCGGCCAGATGCCCCTCGTCGAAGAATGGCTGGACTTCCTGAACCGGAACATGGACGCCGTCCTCCAGACCCTCGACGGGGAGAACATGCTGGTGGAAACCATCTTCAGCGAACACCGCGACGGGGCCGACTACCTCTACTGGTTCAGCATCCAGGGCGACAACGGGCTCGATGTGCGCGAATCCAGGCACTGGGTGGACCGGAAACATCTCGAGTACTGGCGGGCCTGCATCGACGACACCTACACGCACGTCGACCTCGCGCCAAGGGTCACAATGATCCCCGCACGCGTCATGGACACCTTCGCAGGCTGCGGGCAGCCGTCCGCCTGAGTAGCGTGCGTCACGCTTGGCCCGTTCGAGGTGCGAGTGGGCGCGTCGGGCGGCTAAGCTGGTGCACGTGACTAACACTCCCAGCACCCCAGAGCAAAAGCCGGTTCTGGTCGTCGATTACGGGGCCCAGTACGCACAGCTGATTGCTCGGCGTGTACGCGAAGCCAACGTGTATTCGGAGATCGTCCCGCATACCTTCACCACCGAACAGATTCTCGCCAAGAACCCGGCGGCAATCATCCTCTCCGGTGGCCCCTCGAGCGTTTACGCCGAAGGTGCCCCGAGTGTCGGTGCCGACCTTTTTGAAGCAGGTATCCCGGTACTGGGCATCTGCTATGGCTTCCAGGCCATGGCCAACGCCCTGGGCGGCGTTGTCTCCGAGACCGGCCTGCGCGAATACGGCGCAACCGATGCCACCGCCACCGGAGCCGCACGCTCCATCCTGGCCGGCATCCCGGAAAGCCAGAACGTATGGATGAGCCACGGCGACTCCGTCTCCGTCGCCCCCGAGGGCTTCGACGTGCTGGCCACCACCGCAGGCGCACCCGTTGCGGCATTCGCCAACGAGGCCAAGCGCCTCTACGGCGTGCAGTGGCACCCCGAGGTCAAGCACTCCACCCACGGCCAGGACGTTCTGAAGAACTTCCTGTACAACGGTGCGGGCCTGACCCCGACCTGGACCGCGTCGAACATCCTGGACGAGCAGGTCGACAAGATCCGCACCCAGGTCGGCAACGGCCGTGCCATCTGTGGCCTGTCCGGCGGCGTGGACTCCGCCGTGGCTGCCGCACTCGTGCAGCGCGCCATCGGCGACCAGCTCACCTGCGTCTTCGTCAACCACGGTCTGCTGCGCGAAGGCGAAGCCGAGCAGGTTGAAAAGGACTTCGTCGCCGCAACCGGGGCCAAGCTCTACGTTGCCGACGAGCGCGAGCGCTTCCTGACCGCCCTTGACGGCGTGACGGATCCGGAAACCAAGCGCAAGATCATCGGCCGCGAATTCATTCGCGCGTTCGAGGCAGCCGAGACCGCGATCCTCGCCGAGGCAGCCGATTCCGGCCAGCCGGTGAAGTTCCTGGTCCAGGGCACCCTGTACCCGGACGTCGTCGAATCCGGCGGCGGCGAAGGTGCTGCAAACATCAAGAGCCACCACAACGTGGGCGGCCTTCCCGAGGACCTGGACTTCGAACTGGTGGAGCCGCTGCGCGAGCTCTTCAAGGACGAGGTCCGCGCCGTGGGCAAGGAGCTTGGCCTGCCGGCCGAGATCGTCATGCGCCAGCCTTTCCCGGGCCCCGGCCTGGGCATCCGCATCATCGGTGCCGTCAACGAGGAACGCCTGACCCTGCTGCGCAAGGCCGACGCGATTGCCCGCGCCGAGCTCACCGCCGCAGGCCTGGACCAGGAAGTCTGGCAGATGCCGGTCGTCCTGCTCGCGGACGTTCGCTCCGTGGGTGTGCAGGGTGACGGCCGTACCTACGGCCACCCGATTGTGCTGCGCCCGGTGTCCTCCGAGGACGCCATGACCGCAGACTGGTCGCGCCTGCCTTACGACCTGCTCGCACGCATCTCCAACCGAATCACCAACGAGGTCGACGGAGTCAACCGCGTGGTCCTGGACGTCACGTCCAAGCCACCGGGAACCATCGAATGGGAGTAAGCGGCCGCCGTTCCGGCACGCCGTAAATAGTTCGGGGGGAAGTCGCGCATGCGGCTTCCCCCCGAACTATTTTTATGCCCGAGGTCCCATGCCCGATGCCGGCCGTTTCGACGCCCCCGGAGACGACGCGCGAAGTGCCCCCGTCCGATCCGCTGCGGGGCGCCGGCACGGCCCGCGCGGCAGGGAAACCCCGGTGTGCCCGACGCAATCAAACAAGCGGAACCGCAACGTGTTTTGGTTCGGCATCGGACGCCGCTTTTGCACTACGTTAGTAAGGGCTGAATGTACTCCTGTGGCAACGCCCGGTTCGGGTACGGCCGCATTCAGTTTGAGGGAAGGGACGGTAGCTTCGGTGGCAGAACACCAGCAGTATACGGATGAAATGGTCTCGACGTGGGTTGACTCCCTGGGACCCGGAGTCGGAACCGACACGCTGCTGCGGTATGCCCCCTCGGCGTCGAACAGCATCGACATCACCCACGCCCACCCCTCGGGCCTGGCCCAGTTCCTGGCCGGCCGGCGCACCCGGCTCTCCACGCTGCTGCGCGACTCGGACCAGTACGTTTCGGCCCGCCGCACCGCCGAGGCGCTGCGCGGGAAGATCCGCGAACTCTGGGACGAACGCGGCATCGACGTCGGCTACCTCTCCGCGGGCCTTGCCAACTGGCGCGCCGTGCACGAGGGCCGCAGCGAACAGTTCAACGCCCCGATCATGCTCGGGCGCATCGTGCTCACGGTCCGCGAGGACCAGGAGGACTACGAGATCCAGCTCATGGGCCGCGCCGAATTTTCCCCGGCCCTGCTGCGCTACTTCAAGCGCCAGTACCACCTGGACATCGACGTCCCGGCGATCAACGCCGCAGCCTACTCGATCGCCCGCTTCGACCCGACCCGCGGCATGGACGCGTTGCGCCTGCAGGTCGCGGACACCGGCGGCATCGTGATCGCCCACCAGCTGTTGATCTCCACCTTCGCCGACCTGGCCGATCCGGCCGACCCCGGCACCCTTGACCTGCAGCACCCGGTGCTTGCCACGCTGCTGGCCGCCGAGGAGGGCCGTGCCTCCGGCTCCGCAACGCCCCGGAAGCTACCCTCCCCGGAGGTCGCCGCCCGCACAAGTGACGACAGGGATCCCGCCGACGAGCTCCTGCTGCTCGACGCCGACGAATCCCAGCAGCGCGCGCTGGACCTCATCGAGGCCGGCGCCTCGGTGGCCATCAGCGCCCCGGCCGGCAGCGGCCAGACCCAGACGGCGATCAACGCGGCCGGCGTTCTCGCCGCCGCGGGCAAGCGTGTGCTGGTGGTGGCCGAGCGCCGTTCCAGCGCCGAGGAATTCGTGGCCCGCTTCGCCGAACTCGACCTGGCCGGCACTGCCCTGCTGCTTTCCCCGGAGGACGATCCGGCGGCCCTGCGTGAGCTGCTGACCCGGGCGATCCTGCGCAACGAGCGCGCCGCCGAACCGCAGCTGGGCAAGCTGCACGAAAAGCTGCGTGAGCACCGCCACGCCCTGCTTGACCACGTGCGATCGCTGCACAGCACCCGCGCCCGCTGGGGCTGCTCGCCGTACCGCGCCATGCAGGAACTGGCCCGCCTCTCCTCGCTGGACCCGGCCCCGGCCACCACGGTGCGGCTGAAGCGCTCGGTGCTGGATTCGATCACCGACCGCGCCGCGACCACCGTCCAGCTGGCGCGCGCCGCCCAGCTCGGCTCCTTCGTCAGCGCATCGGCCACCAGCCCCTGGTATGGGGCGCGCCTGCGTAACAAGCGCGACACCGACACGGCCCTGGAGCTGGTCACCGGGTTGCAGCGCGACCTGCCGATCCTGCGCGACCACATGCTCAAGGTTGCCGAGCACTCCGAAATCCGGCTGGCCGATTCCTACAACAAGTGGGGCGAACAGCTCGAGCTGCTGCTGGCGGTGCGCGGCTCGCTGGACAAGTTCGAATCCGACATCTTCGACCGCCCCGTCGAGGACCTGATCTCCGCCACCGCATCCTCCGCCTGGCGCCGGGAACGCGGCATCGAGATGAGCTCGATGACCCGTTCGCGGCTGCGCAAGGTCGCGAAGGACTATGTTCGCCCCGGCATGCACGTCGCGGACCTGCAGTCCGCGCTCGAGGCCGTCCAGGTCCAGCACCTGGCCTGGCGCCACCACGCGACCAGCCAGCGCCACCCGATGGTGCCGGCCGGCCTGCTCGACGTCAACGCCGGCTACCAGGACGCCGGCTCGCGCATCGACAAGCTTGCCTCGCTGCTGCCGGCGGCCGCCGGGGACAAGCTGCGCGACGAGCCGGTCGAGCGGCTGCTGGCCCGCATGGACTCGCTGCTGGCGAACAAGGGCGAGCTGGACCAGCTGCCGGAGCGCACGCTGATCATGGAGCAGCTCGCCGAGCAGGGCCTGGGCGAGCTCATGGCCGACTTCCGCGAGCGCAACCTCGGCGCCGACGCCGTCGGTTCCGAACTCGACCTGGCCTGGTGGCAGTCCGCGCTGGAGGCGATGATCTCCGGCGACGACTTCCTGGCGATGAACGACGGGGCCAAGATGCGCCGGCTCGAGGCCGAGTACCGCATCACCGACTGCGCCCACGTCGCCTCCGGCACCTCGCGCCTGCGCTGGTCCCTGGCCAAGGCGTGGAAGGCCGCGCTGGCCGACCACCGCGCCGCGTCGCGGGAGCTGCGCGCCATGCTCAAGGAGGAAGAGCCGAGCATCGCCGCGCTCTGCGCCCTGGGCGACGATCTGGTCAACTCGCTGTGCCCGGTCTGGGTCGGCTCGCCGCTGCTGGTCCCGGCGACGGTCCCTGCGTCGATGAAGTTCGACGCCGTCATCCTGCTCGAGGCCGACTCGCTGTCGCTGCGCTCGGTGCTCGGCTCGATCTCCCGGTCCACGCAGATCATCGCGTTCGGCGACACCATGATGGGCGCCCCGAACCCGTTCGAGGTCTCCGTCGACCCCACCGCGCACACCCGCGCCGAACGCACCCCCATCTCCGCGATGGAATCGCTGGAACGGATCCTGCCGCTGTGCCGGCTGGGCACCGTCTACCGCGGCATCGACGAGGGCCTCACCGAATCGCTCTCGCACGCGTTCTACGCGGATTCGCTCTCCAGGCTTCCCGCCGCACGCTCCCTGGGCTCCGGCTCCCCGGCACTGCGCGCCGAGTACGTCGTGGACGCCACGGGCTCCCTGAGCAATAACGGGGAATCGGTGGAAACCACGGTGGCCGAGGTGCAGCGCGTCGTCGACCTGGTCTTCGCGCACCTTGCGCAGCGCCCCGCGGAGACCCTCGCGGTGATCGCCGGAAACCGCAGCCATGCCGCGGCCATCGCGGAGGGCATCCGGGTCCAGCTGCCCAACCACCCGTGGGCCACCAAGCACTTCCGCGCTTCCAAGGAACGCTTCCTGGTCACGAGCCTGGACCGGCTGGCCGGCCTGCAGCGCGATGCGATCATCCTCGCACTGGGCTACGGGCGCACCACCCACGGCAAGACGGTGCACGACTTCGGCGCCCTCTCGCTGCCCGGCGGCGACGAGCTGTTCGTCAATGCCGTCACCCGCGCCCGCACCAGCATGACGCTGGTCTCCGCACTGCGCCCGCAGGACGTCGACCTCTCCCGCATGCGCTTCGGCGCCCGCCGCTTCCTGGAGCTGGTCGGCCGGGTGCTCGGCGGGGACTCGGGCATGATCGCCACCGCCGCGCCGCTGCAGGACGCACTGGTCACCGACCTGATGGGCCGCCTGGAGGAGCACGGTTCGCTGGTCACCCAGCACTACCGCGGGGTGCTCGACATCGCCGCGCACGCGGTGGACGTCACGGGAGCCGGCAGCACCGCCCCGTTGGCCGTCGTGTACGACGGCACGCAAAACTACCGCAGCCTCTCGGTGCGCGAACGCAGCCGCCTGCGTCCGCAGCTCTTCGAGGCCCTGGGCTGGCGCTATGTGCCGTTATGGACGATCGACGTGTTCTCCGACCCGGGAAAGGTCGCTAACACGCTGGCCGGCTACCTCGGGCTTGAACCCGCGGACAGCGAATCCCAGAGCGCCTCGGTCTAGCAGCGATGGATGAACAGCAGGCGCCGCGGCCCAAGAAGTCGCGGCGCTACACGGCACCCCCGCAGACGGTCAGCGACTCCGTGGTGCTTGGTGTCTTTGCGATGCCGCACGGTGCCGGGCGCCCCGACCCTTCGGCCCAGGCTTCGACAAACGCGGCCGAGGCAAACCCCGAAGGGCCAAACCCCGACGAGGCAACCGCCGCGGGGAACAAGCAAACCCGAGCTGCCGGCCAGCGTCGCGGTGCGGAGGCCGGGAAAACTGCCGGCTCCAAGGCCCCACGGAAAACCGGCAGCGGACAGGTCCTGCCGGAACGCGCCGCCGAGGACGACCCTCGCCGTTGGGGCGACACGGAGGACGACCTCGGCGAATGGATGAGGTCCCAGCGCCCGCCGCACTGGGACTGATGTCAAGGTAACCCGAACCCGCAACGCAATACCGAACTCCGCAAACCGGTTACCCGGCGTTTCTCGCAGGCACGGCCGGAGCTACGGATTGACCAGCACCACGGCGAGCTTGCCGCGCTGCGGCGCCGCGGAAAGCGACTCCGCGATACCGGATCCGGCGGCCACCACGATCAGTCCCGCCTCGTCGTCCGTGCCGGAAGTGCCCCACGGGCCCTGCTGCGCCGCATCGGGCCGGGCCCCGGTCCACAAGACCGCCAGGCCGCGCGCCAACACCCGTGAAGTCACCGCCGTCTCGAACCCGTTCCCCTCGGTCAGCACCACATCCACGCGTTGTCCGGCCCGGAGCAGCGTCGCGGTCTGGGCGTCGTTGAGCCGCAGCGGAACGGCAACGGTTCCCGGGGGAGTGCCGGCAAGCAAGCCGGGCCCGATCATCATCGTCCCAAGCAGCGGGCTGCCGGCCAGCAGCGGGATCGCGAGCCGCGAGCCGGCCACGGGCCCTGCCGTGGCGAATCCGCCCGCCGGCAGCAGCGACCGTGGAACCGGGGCAAGCGCGAGGTCGGAGTCCGTGAGCAGCGTACCCGCCGGAAGATCCCGGCCGGCCACCATCACCTGGACGCGTTCCTCGGTCTCCGGCGCCAGTGTGGCCAGGGACGTCGCGACGGCCAGCATGGCCACCGCCCCGGCCAGCAACCTGCGGTACTTGGCGAACAGTTCCCGTCCCGATCGCCCCGGTTCCTGTCTTCGTTGTTGAGCACGGGGCCCGCGCATGCCGGCGTCCGCGGGTCCCGTGCGGGAATCGCGCTGTCCACCGGTTTCGTTCGTGCGGCGAAGTGAAAACATGCGTTAAGCAAGCCATGGGTGGACACCCGTGACGGTGTCCACCCATGGTGGTGGTGCAAATCCTGTGTGCGCCGTGTCGCGGCAACGGCTGTGCGTGGAAGTCCCCGCAACGCCGCAAACCCCGCAGCCCCCGGAAGGCGCCTTTGGCGGCCGGCGGGGATGCCCTCGCTACGCGGAGGTGCTTGCGGCCGGCACGCTGGAGCTGCCGGAGGAACGCGAATCGTTGCGGTAGAAGCCCGTGCCCTTGAAGACGACGCCGACGCTGTTGAACTTCTTGCGCAGGGCGCCCTCGCACTCGGGGCAGACCGTCAGCGCTTCGTCGCTGAAGGACTGGACAACCTCCATCGCGTGGCCACAGTCTTTGCAGGCGTAAACATAGGTAGGCATCATGATCCTTTCGCAAGATGAAGCGTGCGGTTCCGCACGGAGCGCCCGGCACACAACGGCCTGGGGCGGATCCTGCGGGTTGGGTCGGCGGGGTTGGATACCTGCCACGGATTCAATTCTAACGCACGACGAACCGCTCACACGGTGAGGTTACGCACGCCGGATGCCGTCGCCACCGCGTCGACCCGCTGGTCGAAGGGGTCCACGGGGAATGAACCCGCGGCCATGAGCTCGTGCTCGAAGACCATGGCCAGCAGTTTCGGCACCCGGCCCAGGCCTGCCATCGAGGAGATGAACCTGTCGTAGTAGCCGCCGCCCTGGCCCAGCCTGTCGCCGCGATCGTCGACCGCCTGGGCGGGCACCAACACCACATCCACCCGGTCCATCAGGTCCGCGGAAAAGCGTTGGCCGACCGGCTCGTCGATCGGGGCCACGGAGCTGCGGGCCATCTCGACGCCGGGGAACCAGCGGACCCAGGAAAGCCGGCGTTCGGGTTCGCACACCGGGACGTAGACCGTGTACCCGGCCGCGTCCAGTTCATCGAGCAGCACACCGGTGGGCGGCTCGGCGCCATAGGACAGGAAACAGGTCAGCGTCTTGCGGGGGGCGTGCTCCGCAAGCCAGGGCAGCAGGTGCCCGCGCAGCGATCCCATCTGCGCATCGCGCTCCGCGTCGCCCAGCGCCCGGCGCTCGGCCCGGAGCCGCGTGCGGATCTCGTCCTTGGGGTCATTTTCATTCACGGTCCCCAGTCTAGGACCCTGCGGGCGGGGTCGATTGACTAGGATTGGGGCATGCCCGAATTCGACCGTCACTGGCCAGCCACCGTGGAGGGGCCAAACATTGTCCTTCGTCCCATGCGCCTGCGCGACAAGGGCGAATGGAGCGCCCTGCGCCGGGCCAACGCCAGCTGGCTGGCCCCCTGGGACGCGACGGTTCCGGACGGCAGCGGCTACCCGGCGAATTTCGCGGCAATGGTCTCGAGCCAGAACCGCGCCGCACGAAACGGCCAGTGCCTGCCGTGGGCGATCACGCTGCCCAACGACTACAGCAAGCGCGCGCCGATGGTCGGCCAACTGACAGTCTCCTCGATCATGTGGGGGGCGGCGCGCAGCGGCTCCATCGGCTATTGGGTCGATGCCGGCCACGCGGGACAGGGCATCGTGCCGGAGGCCGTCGCCATGGCCACCGACCACTGTTTCCGGGTCGTGGGCCTGCACCGGATCGAAATCAACATCCGGCCGGAGAACGGGCCGAGCCTGCGCGTCGTCGAGAAACTCGGCTTCCGCGACGAGGGGCTGCGCAAGAACTTCCTGCACATCGACGGTCAATGGGCCGATCACCGTACCTTCGCGCTGACCAGCGAGGAAGTCCCCGAGGGACTGCTCAACCGCTGGGCGGTGCACCGAACCAAACATTGAACCAAGCGCCAGGCCGGCCGCGCAATCGCCCCGCATGCCGCCCGGCAAGCGGGCAGGGTGCCCCCGCCGTCGGCGAAAACGTCGAATTCCCGATTTTGTATGCAGTATTGCCGGACACACCGCGTCCAATGCGGCGTCAGCCGCCCATACATGCTTAATGTTGGTTGACGTGGACGTTCCATATTGCACGACGTGGCCCGCACACCCGGAACCGGGTGTCGGACGCGCGCAGACAGGCAAAGACCACATGCGGAACAAATGCCGGCGGAGAGCCTGATCTCCACGGCATCCGCACAAGAAGCAGTCGTCCACCGACGGAGGAGCATCATGGCACCGGCAGCACCCAACGCTTCAGCCGCGTCTGGCACGCAGGGGCAGGCCCCCCTGCGGATCCACTATGACCGCGTGGCCATTGCGTTGCTCGGGTGCCTCTCGGTGATCACGGTCGTCATCGGCGGCATCCTGGCGATGGCCGGACTGTTTTCCGGGTTGGTTCCGATGGCCGGGCTGCTGCTGGGTGTTGCAAGTTTCGCCGCGTTGCGCTCCCTGGCCGTCCGCGACCGCCGCGCCAAGCTGCTGGCCCGCATGGAATCCACCCGCCGGCTGGCCATGGAGCCCAAGGCTGCGCCCGTGCAGCCGGCCGTGAAGAAGCAGCAGGCCGTTTTCGACGCCCAGCCGGATTCCAACAAGCGCCCGCCGCGGCTGACGGTGGAGGAACTGCGTGCCGAGGCCCTGCGCATCGCCAACAACGGTGCGGCCGTGCAGCGCCCCGAGGGCTGGAAGCCGACCGAGGTCCCGTTGCCGCAGTACGTCGTGGCAAACGCGGTCAAGCGGCCCGCACCCGAAGCGCTCGAGGCCGAGGCCGAAAAGAAGCCGTCGACCAAGACCAGCCTGCGTGCGCAGGAAGCCGGCCAACGCCTGGCGGAGGCCGCCGAAGCCGCCGAGAATCCGGTGGATGACAAGTCGGCCGCCTCGATCGACGCCGCCGCTGCCAAGGCCCGCCTCGAACGCGCTTCCCGCACCGGGGACCGCCTGAACCTCGACGATGTCATGCAGCGCCGCCGCGCCTAGGCGGCAGCCGCTACCAACCGATGACCACGGGCGACCCGCGGGACAACCGGGATGCCGCGGAGCTGGCAGCCCTGGCGCCGGCGATCCCGCGACTCATCGCATTGCTGGGCGGGACATTGGTGCCCGGGCCGTGGGACTTCAACGAACACCAGATCCGCCTGCAGCACCGGCCGGGAGCCGGAATCAGCGCCGTCTACCGCATGCCCGTGGGCACCGGGTTTGCCGAACTTGGCGTGAGCACGGAAAAAATCCACACACCCGGTGCGCCCGGCGTCGAGGTCCCCGACCCGTCCTCGGAGACCGGTTCGCCGGTCACCGTCACCGGCTGGATCCACCCGCACGACCCGATGCTTCCGGGGCTGGCCGCCGCCCTTGACGGGCCGGAACTGACGCGGCTCTGGGGCCGGGGCGAGCTCCTGGGAAGCCTCAGGACCGTGGCCTACCGGCCGCTGCGCCGCGCCGTGATCCGGGCGTCGTTCGTCACCCGCGGGCCGTTGCGCATCGAGCGGGCCGTGTACCTGAAGGTCGGGCGCGAACACGCGAGCGCCGCACTGCTGAAGCGCCACGCGCTGATGCAGGGATCGACCGTCCCGGTGCCACGCGTTCTCGAGCCGGTGGTCGCCGGGATACTGGCGCTGGAGGAGGGCGTCGGCGAAGGGCTGGCCGCGGCGATCCGCCGGGATGCAGGCAACGACCTGTCGCCGGAGGACTTCACCGCCCTGCTGGACGGATTGCCGCCGGAACTGATGGACCTGCCGTCCCGGCGGGCCTGGAGCGACGGCATCCTGCGCTACCGGCAGGCCGCCGTGCTGGCGCTTCCGGGGCAGCAGGAACGGATCGACCTCTTGGTCCGGCGCATCGAGCACCACTTGGCCCATTCCGATCGCGGCCCGCTGGTTCCCGTGCACGGCGATTTCTACGACGGCAACATCCTCATGCGCGGGGGCAGGATCTCGGCGATCCTGGACCTGGACTCGCTGGGCCCGGGCCACCGGGTCGATGACCTGGCCTGCTTCCTGGGGCACCTGGCCGTCCTGCCGAGCATCAGCGGGAAGAACCTTCCCGCGGCGGCCGCGCTGGAGCGGTTCGGTGGCGTCTTTGAACGCACCGTGGACCCCGTGGCCTTGTGGGCGCGCGCCGGTGCCGTGGCGCTGACCCTGGTGGCCGGAGCGCGCGTCGCGGGCTCCGGTGACTGGGTCCCGGCGGCCGAAGCCCGGCTGCGGGTGGCCGAGGAACTGCTGGACAGGGCCGACCGCAGCGGAGAGGCCTGAAAGGCGGACAGGGCAGTTCGGACGGACAAATTGGCTCGGGCGGCCCCGGAAGGGCACCTAGCCCAGCGGCTCCTCGGGCACCGGCCCGCCGTGCCCCTTGTGGTGGCCGAACACCAGGGTGGTTTCGGTGTGCCCCACGGATTCGTCGGTGGCCAGGTTGTCCAGCACCCAGTCGCGCAGCGCCTCGGTGGAACTGACGGCGATGTGCAGCAGGTAGTCGGTCGCCCCGGAGACGTGGAACATCGAGAGCACCTCGGGCTGCTGGGGCATCTTCTCGGTGAAACGGTCGATCTGCACGCGGTCGTGCACGCGCAGGCGCACCGAGATCAGCGCCTGGACGCTGCGGCCGACCGCCGGCAGGCTCACCTCCGCGTGGTAGCCGGTCAGTACCCCGCGCTCCACCAGGGAACGGGTGCGCAGCAGCGCCGTCGACGGGGCGATGCCCGTGCGCTGGGCCAGCATGGCGTTGCTGATGCGCGCGTCGTTGACCAATTCCTGAATGATCCGACGGTCAACCGCGTCAAGCTCGGCCGGAAGTTGCGGGGAAGAAGAGAAAGCCATGCAGATATTCCATCACAGTTGCGCTGCCTTTGGTGCTGCGGCAGGCAGGGCGGTCCGCCCCACGCCATAAACTGGTTTCATGACCAACCCTCCAAACGCCGGGCTTCGAGACTTCGAGACCCGGTTAGCCGCCTATTGTGTAGTGGTTCGCGACGAGAAAATCCTGCTGGCACTGTGGGACATGCGCGCCCGTCAGGCCGATTTCGTGCCGCGCTGGACGTTGCCCGGCGGGGGAGTGGAGCTCGGCGAGAGCATCGAGTCGGGTGCCGTGCGCGAGGTCGAGGAGGAAACCGGGTACACGGTGCGGATCGATGACCTGCTGGGCGTCGATTCCGGGCTGATCCCCGCCCACAAGCGCTTTGGCGACACCGACCTGCCGATGCAGACGGTTGCCGTCGTCTACACGGCCAGCGTCACGGACGGCGAGCTGCGTTTCGAGGCCGAGGGGACAACCAGCCAGGCCGCCTGGTTCCCGCTCGATGCCGTCGCCTCGTTGAACCGCACCGACCGGGTCGACGACGCGATCGCGCTCTACCGAGCCAACACCATGAAAGATCCCAAATGACACCGGCCGGAACCACGCCCGAACACCATCCCGGGTCCCGGCCCGGGCACCGAACGCTTTTGGCGGGCCTGGCGGGCCTGGCGGGCCTGGCCTGCGGCGCCCTGCTGCTGTGTGGCTGCACCTCCAAGCCGCAGGCGCAATCCTCGCAGCGCGCCACCGAACGCGAGCTGGTCTTCGCCCACGCCGCGGACGCCACGTCCACGACGCTGGCCAACGTCTACGTCGGGATGCTGGAAGCCGCAGGGGTCGATGCCAAGCTGGGCGAACCCGTGGCCGATCCCGTCGCGGAGGTCCTCGACGGCAAGGCCGACGCGGTCATCGCCGGTTCCGGCGACCTGCTGGCGGCCCTGGACAAGCGGGCACCCGCCGGTTCCGCCTCGACGACAGGGGCCGCAGCCCCGTCGACCCCGACCCCCGGCACCGTTCCGCCGCCCAACGCGGAACAGGCACTCAAGCGCCTGCACGGGATGGACCTCGGCGGGTTCGCGTTGCTGGATTCGGCCGATGCCGCACGCACCGGCACCCTGGCCGTCACCGCGGCGACAAGCGCCGGTAAGAACCTCACCACGCTGGCGCAGCTGCCGGCGCTGTGCCCGGAGCTGGACTTCGGCGTCCCCGGTTCGCTGTCCGCCGGCCTGCTGCCGGTGCTGGAAGGGAGCCGCTCGTGCAAGCCGCACCACGTGGTGCAGGTCGTTCCGCAGGACGAATCGACGGTGGGGCCGCTCATCACCGGCCAGGTGCAGGTCCTTGCGACGACGTCGGACAATGCGGGCATCCCCGACAACGGCCTGGTGGTCCTGCAGGATGCCCAGACCCTGTTCGAGCCGCAGACGCTGACCCCCTTGACCACCACCCGGCAGCTCGGGCAGGACGCCATCGACGCAATCAACAAGGCCAGCGCGGCGCTGAAGCAGGAAGACCTCATCGCCCTGAACCGTGCCGTCACGGGCCGCGGCGCGCTCTCCCCGGAGCAGGCCGCACGCGACTGGCTGCGGGAAAAGTCCCTGGTCGCCAAGCCCTGATTGCCGCGCCCGGATCGCAAACATTTCGCAACTGTGTCGCCCCGCCGGAGTTGGGTTGATCACATTCGCCAACTCGGTGCGGACCCTATGAGAAAGTAAGAGAATGCCAGAATTCAAGCAGTCAACGAAGCTCCACAACGTCCTCTACGACATTCGCGGACCGCTGCTCGAACACGCCCAGCGCATGGAGGCCGAGGGCCAGCGCATCCTCAAGCTGAATATCGGCAACCCGGCGCCGTTCGGCTTCGAGGCGCCGGACGCGATCCTCGTGGACATGATGCGCAACCTGCCGATGGCCCAGGGCTACTCGGACTCCCGCGGCATCTTCTCCGCCCGCACCGCGGTCTCGCAGTACTACCAGACCCGCGGCATCCAGACCATCGGCGTCGACGACGTCTACCTGGGCAACGGCGTCTCCGAGCTGATCACGCTGAGCCTGAACGCGCTGCTGAACAACGGCGACGAGGTGCTCATCCCGGCCCCGGACTACCCGCTGTGGACCGCCTCGGTGTCGCTGGCCGGCGGCACCCCGGTGCACTACCTGAACGTCGAGGAAGAGGGCTGGCTGCCGGACCTCGAGGACATGGAATCGAAGATCACCCCGCGCACCAAGGGCGTCGTGATCATCAACCCGAACAACCCCACCGGCGCGGTCTACCCGAAGGAAACCCTCGACGGCATCCTGGAGCTGGCGCGCAAGCACAACCTCGTGGTGTTCTCCGACGAGATCTACGAGAAGATCCTCTACGACGACGCCGTCCACATCAACACCGCTTCGCTGTGCGACGACGTGCTGATCCTGACGTTCTCCGGCCTCTCCAAGGCCTACCGGGTCTGCGGGTTCCGCGCCGGCTGGATGGCGATTTCCGGGCCCAAGCACCTGGCCGGCGACTACATCGAGGGCATCAACCTGCTCACGAACATGCGCCTGTGCGCCAACGTTCCGGCGCAGCATGCCATCCAGACCGCGCTGGGCGGATACCAGTCGATCAACGACCTGATCCTGCCGGGCGGACGCCTGAAGGAACAGCGCGACGCCGCCCACAAGCTGCTCAACGAGATTCCCGGGGTGTCCGTCCAGCAGGCCAAGGGTGCGCTCTACCTGTTCCCGAGGCTCGACCCCGAGGTCTACCCGATCCGCAGCGACGAGGCCTTCGCCTTGGAGCTGCTCAAGCAGCAAAAGATGCTGGTCTCCCACGGCACTGCGTTCAACTGGATCGCACCCGACCACTTCCGCCTGGTCACGCTGCCCGCGGTGCGGGATATCACCGACGCCGTCGGCCGCATCGCCGAGTTCCTGGAGACCCTGCGCGAGGGCAAGGTCTCGGTCTAGCGCAGGCCTTCACCAACTCCGGCCATCACAAACGCCGGGTGCCCCGCCGCGATCTTCCATCCGGCGGGGACACCCGGCGTTTGCATGCCACCCGCGGCTAGCTTCGTTCCGGCGGGGTAGGGTCTTCCGCGGCGGGGGCGCAGCACGCACACCCCGCATCCGCCTGGCTTTCCCGGCCGGCCGCCTCCGCGCCCGCCTCCGCGCCCGGCCGCGCGTCATCCCGGAGTGCGCCGGCATTCGGCGCGCAGCAGGCATCGCCCTTCCAGGCGTCGCGCCCCTCCTTGAGCGCCACGGCGGCGATCGCCAGGGCTGCCACCGGGTCGGCCCAGGCCCAGCCGAGCCAGGCGTTGAGCAGCAGCCCGACCAGCAGCACCGCGGAGAGGTATGTGCACAGCAGTGTCTGCTTGGAATCCGCCACGGCCGAGCGGGAGCCGAGCTCGCGCCCGGTGCGCCGCTGCAGGTGGGAGAGCACCGGCATGACCGCCAGCGAGAGCGCCGCCAGCACGATGCCCGGCATCGAATGATCGGCCTGCCCGCCGCCGAGCAGCGCCCGGACGGCATCGACGGCGACGAAGGCGGACAGCGCGAAGAACGACACGGCGATGATGCGCAGCGCGGTCTTCTCGCGGGCCTCCGGGTCCCCGGCGCTGAACTGCCACGCCACGGCCGCCGCGGATGCGACCTCGATGACCGAGTCCAGCCCGAACCCGACCAGCGCGCTGGAGGAGGCGATGTTCCCGGCGGTGAGCGCCACGACGGCCTCGACGACGTTGTAGAGAATCGTCGCGGCGACCAGGAACCTGATCCGCCGGTTCAGCACGATTCGGCGATCCCCTCCCAGGGGTCCGGCAACCACGCCCGGGGTGGCCATGTCAGCAGCACCCTTCGCACGCGGCGGCGCAGTGGCCGGGGTCGACGGCGAGCACCACGCCCATGAGCTCGGTAAGCGCGCGGGCAAGCACCGGGTCGGAAAGCTCGTACCGGGTGCGCCGGCCCTCGGGGATCGCGACGACCAGCCCGCAGCCGCGCAGGCAGGCCAGGTGGTTGGAGAGCTTCTGGCGCGAGACGCCGACCAGCTCCGCCAGATCGCTCGGGTAGGACGGGGCGCCCCGCAGTGCCAGCAGCACAGCCGTGCGGGTCGGATCCGAGAGTGCATGCCCGAAGCGGGTCAGCACGTCGGCGTGTGTCGTTGCTTCCATGCCTCGATGGTACAGCCAAATCTGTATCAACGGCCCGCCGGTGCCGGCTCCGCCCGCCGAGACATGGAATTCGCCGGACACCCCTGTCGCGGGGTCCGAAACGCAGCCGCCTGCCGTACGCTCGTTCCATCAACCCCGAACCCGAAAGCGGTGTGCATGAGCAAGAAACAGGAAGTACTGCCACGATCCGTTCCCCTCGACACCCCGGCGCACGAGCTGCTGCGGGCACCGAAGGACTTCACGCTGGGCGCCGTCGATCCCAAGTCGACCCCGGGCTACTCGGGCAACAAGATCAGCGGCGCCGATGACCTGAAGGAAACCGGCCAGGTGCTGGACGGGCTGCAGGAGCGGCTCTTCGCCGACTCGCGCTCCGGCGCCACCCCGAAGGTCCTGCTCATCCTGCAGGCCATGGACACTGCGGGCAAGGGCGGGATCGTGCGCCATGTGGTGGGCCTGGTCGACCCGCAGGGCGTCGAACACCACGCCTTCAAGGCGCCCACCGAGGAGGAGAAGGCCCACGACTTCCTCTGGCGCATCGAGAAGGAGCTGCCGGGCGCCGGCTACATCGGGGTCTTCGACCGATCGCACTACGAGGACGTGCTGATCCACAAGGTCCGCGGATATGCGGACGACGCCGAGCTGGAGCGCCGCTACGCAGCCATAAACGAGTTCGAGGCCCGGCTGGTCGCGGAGGACACCAAGGTCGTCAAGGTCATGATGCACATCTCCAAGGACGAGCAGCGCTCCCGGCTCGCGGAGCGCCTCGAGCGCCCGGACAAGCACTGGAAATTCAACCCGGGGGACATCGACGAGCGCCTGCTCTGGGACGACTACATGCACGCCTACGAGGTGGCCATCAACCGCACCAACACGGAGGCCGCCCCGTGGCACGTGATCCCCGCGAACAGGAAGTGGTACGCGCGCCTGGCCGTGGCGTCGCTGCTGCGCGAGGCGCTGGAGGACATCGACCCGCAGTGGCCGGTCGCCACGTTCGACGTCAAGAAAGAGCGGAAGCGCCTGCAAAAATCCTGAACCGGCAGCACGGAAACCCGCCCAAAAACCTGGCACCAAAAAACAGCGGCCCGCAGTGATCCATCATGATCGCTGCGGGCTGCTGCGGGCTGCTGCAGGCCGCTGCCGGTTGGTGCCGGTGGAGGGGCTATTCGCCGGAGTCCGGGGATTCCTGCTGCCCGCGGGCTGCGTCGAGGCGCGCGGAGGCACCCTGCAGCCAGGCCTCGCAGCGGGCGGCCAGCGCCTCGCCGCGCTCCCACAGTCCCAGGGACTGCTCAAGGGTTGCTGCCCCGGCCTCGAGCTGGGCCACCACGGCTACCAGCTCCTCGCGGGCCTGCTCGTAACTTAGCTGCGCAACATCCGGGTTCTTCGCTTCGGCGCTCATGCTGGGATTCCTTCTTCTGGTAACTGGCTGGTCGTGATGGTGGCGGTGAGCCGGCCGCGGGCCAGGCGCACCGAAACTTCGGTTCCCTCTGGGGCCTGGTCCGCCGCGCGGACCACCTGCCCGTCGGCAAGCTGGAGCACCGAGTACCCGCGGTCGAGTGTCTGCTGGGGGGAGAGTGCGCGGACCTGGGCACGCAGGTGCGCAATCGCGTCCTGCCCGCGGGCCAGCGAGCCGCGCATCGAGTAGGTGCTGCGTTGGGACAGCCGGGCCAGGTCCTCGAGGCGCAGCTGCACCATCGAGTGCGGGTTGGCCAGCACCGGGCGGGCCCGCAGCGAGGCGATGCGCTGGGATTCGCGCTCGAGATTCTGCCGCACGGCCCGGTCCAGCCGGTGTCGCGCCTGGGCGATCCCGTTCAGCTCCTCGAGAAGGTCCGGGACCACGCGCTTGGCCGCATCGGTCGGGGTGGAGGCGCGCAGGTCGGCCACGTCGTCGAGGATGGGCCGGTCGGCCTCGTGTCCGATCGCAGAAACCACCGGGGTGGTGCAGGCCGCGACGGCCCGCACGAGTTCCTCGGAGCTGAAGGGCAGCAGGTCCTCGAGCGCCCCGCCGCCGCGGGCGATGATGATCACGTCGATGTCCGGGTTCGCGTCCAGCTCGCGCAGCGCGGCCATGACCTCGCCGACGGCGTTCACGCCCTGCACCGCGGTGTTGCGGATGTCGAAGCGGACGGCCGGCCAGCGCAGCGACGCGTTGCGGATCACGTCCTTCTCGGCGTCCGAGTTGCGCCCGGTGATCAGCCCGATCCGGTTGGGCAGCAGCGGCAGCTTCTTCTTGCGCGAGGCGTCGAAGAGGCCCTCGTCGAAGAGCGCCCGGCGCAGCCGTTCAAGCCGGGCCAGCAGGTCGCCCAGACCCACCGGGCGCAGATCGTAGGCGTTCAGCGACAGCCGTCCGGTCTTGGCGTAGAAGCTGGGTTTCACCCGGGCCACCACGCGCGATCCGACCTCCGGGGCGTTGTCCAGCGAGCGCATCACCGAGGCCCACACCGTGACGGAGAACGAGTAGTCGACGTCTACGTCGCGCATCACCAGGTACGCGTGGCCGTTGCGGACATTGGCCTCCAGCAGCTGGCCCTCCACCCATGACTCGGGGGAGTTCTCGATGTGCGCCTTCAACTTCTCCGACAGGACCCGCAGGGGCCAGGGGTTCTCCGGGCTCGTTGCGGCAGCGGTGCGCGGCAGCGAACCTTGTGCTTCTTGTGCTTGCTCCACGTGGGGAAACGCCTTCCTAGGTGCCGGATTTCGAAACTACACCAAACTCATTGATACCAGTACCATGGGACAAATCCCGGATTGGCACCCCGCCGACCCCTACCGCTGGAGCACAGATGCCCGTCATCGTCCGCAAATCCGTCGCAGTCGTGTTGGCAATCCTCGCGGTCCTGGCCGCGGGACTGGGGCTCGGCGCCCGCACCGCCAACCTGGTCGTCAACACCCCCGAACCGCTCCAGCGCATCCTGGGCCCGCTGGCCACCAACGAGCAGCTGCGCGAGATCCTGCCGGCCGAGCTCGGCGCGCAGCTCACCACCCAGATCACCAACAGCGTGCCGGTCCCGCGGCCCCTGCAGGGAGTGCTGGAAACCGCGATCTCCACGAGCGGCGCCGCGCTGATCACCGATCCGGGATTCGCGACGGCCTGGAACGCCACCATCGAGAACACGCGCCGGGACTACGTGGCGAAGCTCAAGTCGGCCGCCGAAACCGGAACGCAAGAGGCGACGCTGGAACTGGACCTGGCGCCGCTGGTCACCTCCGCCTACGGCACGCTGCACGCCTCGCTGGACGGGTCGGCGCTGGGGCGGCTGTTGCCGCAGGCGATCGACGTGCCGCCGGTCGTGGTCGACACCAACTGGCCGCAGGCCGACACGCTGTCGGCCGGCGCGGCGAACCGCTGGCTCTCGCTTGCCGAGGGCTGGGGCTGGCTGCTGGCAACGGCGGCCGTGCTGCTGGCCGGCGCGCTGCTCCTGGCCCCGCGCGGCTTCCGCGGCAGGGTGTTCATTGTCACCGGTGGAGCGGCCCTGGTTCTCGCCGCGGTGCTCATCGTCTTCGGGTCGAACCTGTCCGGCATGCCGGTGCAGGGCTCCGAGCTCACCCAGCTGGTGGTTGCCCAGCTGGCCACGGGAGTGCAGGCCGAGCTGCAGGTCATCAGCAACACGCTGATCATCGGCGGGGTCCTGGCCCTGCTCGCGGCGCTCGGCACCTGGATCTGGCGGAAGGAAAACCCCGTCACGCTCGGCTAGCGGCTGAATCGGCCGGCGCGGGCCCCCGCCAATTTGCCCGCGAACGTAGACTTGTTACATGGCTACCAGTTCCACCGTTCCGGTCTCACTTCCGATGCCCACGCTTCCGCGCACCCGCCGCACCCCGGCGGAAATCGCCGCCGCAGCGCCTGTCGAGGGCGAACGCAAGGTCTTCCTTGCGGCCCCGCGCGGCTATTGCGCGGGCGTCGACCGCGCGGTCATCGCCGTCGAAAAGGCGCTGGAGCACTACGGCGCCCCGGTGTACGTGCGCAAGCAGATCGTGCACAACCTGCACGTGGTGTCCACCCTTGAGGCCCGCGGTGCCATTTTCGTGGAGGAAAACGAGGAAGTTCCCGAGGGCGCACTGGTGGTCTTCTCCGCCCACGGCGTGTCCCCGGCAGTGGTCAAGTCCGCAGCCGACCGCGGCCTGCGGACCATCGACGCCACCTGCCCGCTGGTGACCAAGGTGCACAAGGAAGCCGTGCGTTTCGCCCGGGAGGACTACGAGATCCTGCTGGTCGGCCACGAGGGCCACGAAGAGGTCGAGGGCACCTACGGCGAGGCACCCGAGGTGACCACCATCGTGAACAACCCCGAGGAAGCCGACACCGTCGTCGTCAAGAACCCGGACAAGCTGATCTGGCTTTCGCAGACCACGCTGAGCGTCGACGAGACCATGGAGACCGTGCGCCGGCTGCGCAAGCGCTTCCCGAACCTGCAGGATCCGCCCAGCGACGACATCTGCTATGCCACCACCAACCGCCAGGCCGCCATCAAGGCGATCGCCCCGCAGAGCGAGCTGGTCATCGTCGTGGGTTCCTCGAACTCCTCGAACTCGGTGCGCCTGGTCGAGGTGGCCCTCGAGTACGGTGCCAAGGCAGCCTACCGCGTGGACTACGCCTCCGAGGTCGACGAGTCCTGGTTCGAGGGCGTGAAGAGCGTCGGCGTGACCTCCGGAGCCTCCGTTCCCGAGGTCCTGGTGCGCGATGTGCTCAAGCTGCTGGCCGAGTACGGCTTCGCCGACGTGGAGGAAGTCACCACCGCGCAGGAGGACATCCTGTTCTCGCTGCCCAAGGAAATCCGCGCCAAGCTCAAGGAAGCCGGCGACGATTCGCGCGGCCTGGGCGGGCGCGTCGTGAAGTCGGACATCAGCAGCTGACGTTCCACCGGCGCAATGGCGCCGCACACAAGCCATGGCGTTGATCCACGAATGCGTGGATCGGCGCCATGGCTTTGCCGTTTCAGGGCCGCATTGCCGCGGGCCGGCTGCGGTGCAGGAAGCGCGGGCGGGATCTGGACGGTAGACTCTATTCCCGTGGCTCTTACAATCGGAATCGTCGGACTGCCCAACGTCGGCAAGTCAACAATGTTCAACGCGCTTACGCGCGCCCAGGTCCTCGCGGCCAACTACCCCTTCGCAACCATCGAACCCAACGTGGGTGTCGTGCCGTTGCCTGATGCACGCCTGAAGGTGCTCGCCGGGATCTTCGGCTCCGAGCGCATCCTTCCGGCAACGGTGTCCTTCGTGGACATCGCCGGCATCGTCAAGGGTGCCTCCGAGGGTGAAGGGCTGGGCAACAAGTTCCTGGCCAACATCCGCGAAGCCGAGGCCATCTGCCAGGTGACGCGCGCCTTCTCGGACCCCGACGTGATCCACGTCGACGGAAAGATCGATCCGGCCTCGGACATCGAGACGATCGCCACCGAGCTGATCCTCGCCGACCTGCAGACCATCGAAAACCAGCTGCCGCGCCTCGAGAAGGAGCTGCGGACCAAGAAGGTCGAAGCTTCCTTCATCGAGCTGGTCAAGGCCGCGCAGAAGGTGCTCGAAGAGGGCAACACCCTCTACGCTGCTGGCAAGACCGCCGGCATCGACATCGACGAGCTGGCCCCGCTGCAGCTGATGACCACCAAGCCGTTCATCTACGTGTTCAACACCGATGAAGAGGGCTTGGCCAACACCGCGATGCAGGAAGAGCTTTCCGCACTCGTGGCCCCGGCTGAGGCGATCTTCCTCGACGCTCAGTTCGAATCCGAACTCTCGGAGCTGACCGAAGAAGAAGCCGAAGAGATGCTCGAGGACGCGGGTTACACCGAGTCCGGCTTGGACAAGCTGGCACGCGTCGGCTTCGACACCCTGGGACTGCAGACCTACCTGACGGCTGGCCCGAAGGAAACCCGCGCCTGGACCATCCACAAGGGCTGGACCGCCCCGCAGGCTGCCGGTGTCATCCACACCGACTTCCAGCGCGGCTTCATCAAGGCCGAAGTTGTCGCCTTCGACGACCTGGTCGACGCCGGCTCCATGTCCGCGGCGAAGGCCGCCGGCAAGGCCCGCATCGAAGGCAAGGAATACATCATGAAGGACGGCGACGTCGTGGAGTTCCGCTTCAACGTCTAAGCGATCGCTTGGCAACAAGAGACGGTTGTAGACGAATTTTCACTCTCGTAAAGGCTTCTGAAGCTCTTTCCTGCGGCTCGCGGACGGGCCGTCGTGTGCACGACCGGCCCCGGCCTATGCTGTGAGTATGTTCATGGAGAGCGTGTGGACCGGGGTGAAGCGACTCGTGCCCGGGATAGGGGTGGCGGCGGCGTACGACCGCCGCTGGCTCTGGGCCGACCTGCGCGCAGGCGTGGTCCTCACTGCGGTCCTCATCCCCGTGGGTATGGGGTACGCGCAGGCCTCCGGCCTCCCTGCCCACACCGGTCTCTACGCCACGATCGTTCCGCTGCTGGTCTACGCGTTCGTCGGTCCGTCGCGGATTCTCGTGCTTGGCCCCGATTCAGCACTCGCCCCGATCCTCCTGGCCGCGATCGTGCCGCTGGCGGCCGGTGACGAGCAACGGGCCGTCGCCCTCGCCGGACTGCTGGCGGTCATGGTCGGGGTGCTGCTCGTATTCGGGGGCGCACTGCGGCTCGGTTTTGTTACGGATCTGCTGTCCGTTCCGATTCGCACGGGGTACCTCAATGCCCTTGCGCTCGTCGTGATGGTTTCCCAGCTGCCCGCACTGCTCGGAGTCGACGTCGACGCCGATGGACCACTGGGCCAGGTCACCGGGGTCGTGGCCGGGTTGGCCGGGGGAGAAGCGGTGCCCACGGCGGCCAGCTTGGGGTTGGGCTCCCTCGCAGTGATCCTGGCCTTCCGTTGCGTGCCACGTCGACGGTGGTCGGGCGCGAAAGTGACCGGAATCATCGTCGCCGTGGCGGCCGCCGTCGCCGTGACCGTGGTGTGGCAACTGCAGGACGAGGTGCCCGTCGTCGGGTCCATGCCGCGTGGACTCCCGGCGCCCGCCCTCGGCGGGCTGATGTGGGCCGACGTCGGCATCCTTGCCGGTCCAGCAGCGGCAGTGGCGCTGATCGCATTCGCGGACACGACCACGATTTCACGTGCCTTGTCCGCCCGGCGGGGCGAAGCCGTGGGCGGCAACCAGGAGATGGCAGGCTTGGGAATTGCAAACATCGCCGGGGGCCTGCTCGGTGGGTTCCCGGTGTCCGCCTCAGGATCCCGTACCCCGGTGGCCGAGCAGGCCGGGTCGAAGACCCAACTGACCGGAGTCGTCGGCGCGGCCATGATCGTGGTGTTTATGCTGGGGGCTCCCGGGGCCACCGAGTTTCTTCCAGAGGCCGTGCTGGCCGCCGTCGTCATCACGGCGGCGCTCGGCTTCCTAGACGTTGGGCATTATGTACGGCTGTGGCAGATGGACCGCACCGATGCGGTGCTGGCTACGGCAGCCTTTCTCGGGGTCTTCTTCGTGGGGGTGCTGGAGGGCGTCGGGTTGGCGATCGGGCTCGCCTTCGTGGCCTTTGCGGTGCGGGCCTGGCGGCCGTACCGCACCGAACTGGGGCTGATGCGCGGACGGCGCGGATATCACGACCGGCGCCGCCATCCCGACGCCGAACGGGTGCCGGGGATCCTGATCCTCCGATTCGACGCACCTCTGTTCTTCGTCAACGGCGGGCTATTCAACCAGTGGGTCCGCCAGGCGGTTCAGCGGGCCGTCCGTGAGAACCGGGGCAGCGATCGAGAGCCGCTGGGGACACTGGTGTTGGCCTCGGAGCCGATCACGGATCTGGACACCACTGCTGCCGAGGAGCTCGTCGATCTGGACGACTGGCTGGCTTCGCGCGGGATCACGCTGGTGTTCGCCGAACTCAAGGGACCGGTAAAGGACACGCTCGAGCGCTACGGGTTGAATGGCCGGTTCACGGACGAGCGTTTCGCGCCGACGGTGGGTGCCGCGGTGGATGCCATCACCGGTGAGTTGCGAAAGGACATCGAAGGCACGCCTGACGTCTAATCGCGGAGCGAGGTTGGGTTCGCGCGCGTGCGGCGTCCGGTCTCGGTGGTTGTTATTTTTCATGCGGCGGTACCCGGTCCGGGCGTGTGCTTTGGGAAAATTGGGCAAGTGATTCCCGGGATTCAGGAGTAGTCGATGACGTTAGGTCTGGTGCCGACGCAGGGCGATTTGCTGCGCTGCACGGTTAACTATTGCCATGGCCGGTGCTGGAGGACTCGATTTATGCGGTGTTGCATCGGGAGTGATTCAATCTGTTTCCCGATGTAATGTTCGCGGATCTATTTACCGATGGGGGTCTGCGGTCCGTGCCGCCGATGATCGTGGCGGTTGTGATGCTTCTGCAGTGGATCGAGGGCTGCTCGGATCGTTAGGCGGCGGACTGGTTCGCTTTTGATGCCAGATGAAAGTACGCCGCTGGCGGGCTGGATTTTGATTATCCGGGGTTCGTGCACACGGTGTGGGTGGATATGCGGGCGCCTAGCCTCCTCGGGTTCTCCGGAACGAATTTTCCAGTGCCGTACCGAGCAGGTAAGAACGGAAGCAGTTTAGTGGCTGACGAGTTGCTGTGCTCGCTGATGGGAGACGCCAAGAACCGTGCCGATGTCCCGAACGGTAACGCCTTGACGTCGGAGGACGAGTGCTGCTGCCCGACGTTCAAGGGCTGATTCAGCCTTAGGTTCTTCGGCCTTCGCCGCCAGAGCGGCTGTCTCGCGCAAGTGAGCGGTCACCTCCGGAGTGTCAAAGCTGATTTCGACGTCGAAATCAGACTCGGGTCGCTCGGTGAGCGTCGCCGCCAGGTCTTTGGCCATAATTGGGATCTCCGCGATGTTGAGGGCCTGGGTATAGAAATTTTCGATGTCATCGGACTTCAGGAACCAGAATCGTCCGTCTCTAGTGGCGGTCACATGTAGTTTCATTTTGTGTCCTTTCCTTCTGCCTGCTTGATGAGCTGCTTGGCGAGCATGTCACCGATTTCGTTGTGACGCGGAACTTGGGTGGTTTTCTCTCCCACCTCAACGCGAGTGTGGCGACCACCTTCAGTGACGGTGTAGTAAACTCCGAAATCCTTCGCGGTGCGCTTGAGTTAGTTCAGGAGATCCCGCCGCTTCATCATCAGAATCCTTGCCTATAGCCCTCTAGACTTTAATGCAAGAGCGGACTAGACAGCGGGTTGCCGCCACCTGATTTGCGCTGTCGCGGAGCGGAACGCGTTCACACCACACGCGTGGGGGAGTCGCACGTGGCACAGGGCGTCGTTTACGCCGCGTTGTGTTCCAAGATCTGAGTTCTCGAACGCTGATGCGGGGTCTTGTGCTCCCAGAACCCCGCTGACACGGGAACAGGATACCCAGCACCTTGCTTGTCGGCCACGGGCTGCCTTCCGGGACACTGCGCATCTCCAATTGCTCGTTGGTGGTGCGCTGCTGGTACTCCTCGGCTCGTTTCTCGTTTTTCGTTGCGCTCCAGCATGGGCTTGCAATGTGTGCCGGGGGAGCGCAAGTACGTCTGGCACATTCTGACTAGTCTCCTGGGTTCCTCCTGACAGGGCAACAGCTATCGCCCGGAACGAAGAGCCTCCAGTGAATGCCATATAGTTCTTCTCGACCGCCATGCAATGGCCTCGTCCTGGATGACATGGTCGTTTGTGGCGTAGTCAATTGGCCGCACGCCCTTGGGTGCCCGCCCCTGCTCGGAACGCTGGCGCTGGGCACGGGACTGGCACTCTCCTCTGACCACTATTTCGTGGTGGGCCATGGAGGACATGAAGCCAGCGACGAGCCTGCCGGCTGCGGCGGTTGCGTCGATTTCATTGTCCTTTACGAAGGCCAGTAGCACGCCGTTGCGCTGGCTAGTCCCGATGATCTGTGCGCCCTCGGAGCAGTTGCGCTCAAGACGAGGCTGCTCAGGGGCTGCGACCATGTCGATGAGACTCTGTTCGATGTCGGCGATGAGTTTCTGGAATCCAGAGCGTTTCTTGTGGTCGACACCTGAGATGTCGTTGTCCTCGAAGATTTCCGTGAACCGCTAGTCACGTCGCTTGATCATCTCCTGAGCATCCTGGAGGTGAAGGCTGGCTTCGAGGCGGGTGTTCTCGCTGTCCAAGGAGACGCGCAGGCATACGGTCGCGCGTGGGGGTTATGCAGTTATAAGCGCTACTCTTCACTTCAAAGGTTCATTCAGCGACGGAACGTGGGTGGAGTTCCGCTTCAACGTTTAGGTCCTGACCGACTTCAAACCTTTTGTGATGGCCGCCAATAACCCGTGTTCTTGGCGGCCATGCTCTTTTTTACGAGCGGTTGCCACCTCAATGCAGCCAGCCAGCATTTTGCTGTCTAACTAAAGAAAGACCAAACTTGTGGCCGCAATCAAAGTCGTTCAAGGAACTAAATGCACCGTTCTCGCCGGGCGTTGGATCCGCTCTGCGGGTGTGCGCAGAGGGCGACTCGTCGTGACACAGGCCGCGAAGCCAGCAGACGTAATTCCCTCAGAACAGCGGCCAGGGCACCGCAGGCATCTCACCGCTAGGAGCAGGAAAACGACCTGCTAGGCGCAACCGGGAGCAGCGCGCGGCAAGCGATGCGATTTCTTCGGCGCTGAGCAAGCCCGCCAGGTTTCGGCCCAGCTGACCGTGCAGTCCTTCATTGACACGGTCTATGCCTTCTTCTTCCTCGGCGGTCAGGGCTTCACCCTGCCATCCCCACAGCACCGTGCGCAGCTTATGGTCACGGTGAAAGGTGACCCCGTGATCCACACCGTGCCGGTGTCCGTCAGGCATGGCAAGAATGTGGTCGCCTTTGCGGTCGGCGTTGTTGACGATGACGTCGAATACCGCCATGCGTCTGAGCGCTGGCGAGTCTTCGTGAATGAGGGCGACTATCCCTCCGTTCTCATCTCGCCCCTCCAGGACGTGTTTCCAACCCGTCTCCGGCACGTGGTCAGCCGCGACGAGGTCCACGGCGTATTGGGCCGGATCTTGCTCCCGCCAGAGCTGCACCATTCCTTCACCCAACGGCCCATCGCGCAGCCAGGTGTGCGGTACAACGCCCCAGCCAAAGACCTGCGAGACCAGGTAGGCGGCCACCTCCCGGTGGGCCAGCGTTCCCTGGGGAAAATCCCACAGCGGACTTTCACCTGCTATCGGCTTATAGACGACCGCCACGTCGCCGATGCCGCCCAGAAATGTAGCGTTTGAAGCCGTCCTGATGCGGCCGGTGAGAGTCAGCTCGGCGGTCACTAGGTCAGGCACTGGCATCAAGCCTCGGGAAGGGTGCAGATGTGCCCGTCGGCGTCCATGGGGTACCCGCAGAGCGGGCACATCGGACGCCCGGCACCCACGATCTCGCGGGTGCGCTGGGCGAATGCTCTGGCGGAGCCGACCGGCATTCGCACCAGCAGCATTTCGGATTCGGTGGCCCCGTCCTCATCAAGAGATTCGTCGCTGTCATCAGCATCGAGATCGGTGATGGGGTGGGCCTCAATGACGACCTGGGCCGTGGTTGGGTCCCATCCTAAGCTCATGGCCCCGGCGCGAAACTGTTCGTGGACGGCCTCGAGCTGGTCATTGTCGACGAGTTCAAGGGGAGTGCCCGTGGGAACGCTGAAGGGGTTGCCCTCCAAAGCGATGAGTTGGTCAAGAATTTCGTCGATCATCTCAGCGAGCAGAGCCGACTGCTGCTTCTCCAAGGCAATACTGACGATCTGTGTCCCTGCACGCACCTGCAGGTAGAACGTGCGCACCCCCGGAAGACCAAGGGTGCCAATGACGACCCGATCCGGCCAGATAAATTCGTGAACACGTGTAGGCATATAAATATCTTAGGCTTCAGAGGTTCGTGGCGCTTCTAGCCCTGCCCCGCCGCCCACAGGTGCATCGCCAGAGTGGATGCTTTTCGACAGCCACGACAGATCACCCGCGTCGGTGTTGGTCGCGTGGACGGTCGGCCGATTAATACCGTAGTGCACGATCGATGCGGAGGCTGGGCTCACGTTGATTCGCTGGAACAGGTCAAGGTGCATGCCGAGCGCGTCGGCGAGGATTGACTTGATGATATCCCCGTGACTCACCGCCGCCCACACGGCCCCTGGCCCGTACTTGGATTCGAAGGCCGCGTCGTGGCGTCGAATGGCCGCCACCGACCTAGCCTGCATCGCTGCCATGGATTCACCGCCGGGAAAGACGACGGCGGACGGTTGCGTCTGCACCACCGGCCACAAATCCTCGGTGGCGAGATCGCCGAGCGTACGGCCCTGCCACTGGCCGTAATCGCACTCGGTGAGATCTGGATCGACCAGTTCGTGCGGGGTGCCGGCCTGACGATCGAGGATGAGCTGGGCGGTCAGCCTGCAACGTTCGAGGGGGCTGGACACCACCGCGACCAAGGGCACGGCCGCGAGCCGATCTCCGGTCAGGGCCGTCTGGTCGCGCCCGATCTGGTCCAGGCTGATACCGAGGGCCCGACCGGCCAGCACTCCAGCGGCATTGGCTGTGGTGCGGCCGTGCCGCACGAGAATTACTGTCGCCATCCACCCAGCCTAACCGCCCTGTCGATGGTGGTGTGAACCCTGCAAAGCCGCGCGTCAAAAAGGCAGATGAGACACGGATGGAACCCTTCGAGCACGCCGATGCATTCAAAGACGCCCAGACGGACTCGACACGCATCGAGAACAGATGGGCGAGGGTGGTCACGACACGGGTGTCCCCGTTTCGGCAGGGGGGCCAGGGCCTCCCCGGGTCCCAGCCGTGCCCGGTTGGCGCCGGTGGGGCCCGGGTCCGTGAATGTCTTGACGAAAAACACTGCCATCTCTCATTGACCAGCAAAGCCAAAAGCCGCGCTGCAGTTCACGTGTGGAAGGATTCACCGAGTTCGAGGGCCGGAACGCAAATTGCAGCGGGCCCTGACCTGGCCGGACCAGCGCAAACACTCCCAAGGCGAATTCGGCCCGAGGCGAGTTTCCCGAGACGAATCTGGCGTGTCGAGTTGGCAGCACAAATGTCCCGTCTTGGGGTCCGTCTTGGAAGAAGCAGAGGTTATTCAATAGCTGAATGTGGTGGAGTTGTGCTTCAACCCCTGGATCATGCTGATTTGTATTGGAAGCGCCCGTGATGCTTGCTGCGTCCCGGGCCCTCCCGTCTCTGGGCAAAGGCCCTGGGCAGGTTGTCGTAGCAGCTGGAAGGAGCCACGTTGTCGATGAAATCCAAGCGTGTCCAGACCCGGCAGGCTCGGATCCACGAATACAATCGCCAGAAGGTCCACAGCGGCATTGGCGGACTCCCGCCCAGCAACCGTGTTTACAATCTCCCGGAGAGATTCAACTAGCGAGGAGCAAGCGATGGCTGACATCGAGACGATCACGATGGAGGCGGATCTCGTCGACGAGGACGCAGCGTGTGACATTGCGAAGGCGGTCAGTGCTCGTCACTCGATCGCTCGCAAGTACGTCATGAGGATCCGCCGCAGGCATCCGGACGCAACCCCCGCTGAGGTGATCCAGATGCTCGAACGTCATTACGGCACTTCGATCACCACTGCTGGTGCCGTCATCACCGCTGGCGCGATCGCTGCGGATATCGGTATTGCGATGATTCCAGGGGTCGGGGCTGCGGCAGCCGGTGTCAAGAGCGCGAGTCAGCAGGCTGCCAAGAAGACCGGGAAGGAAGCCGCGAAACTTGCCGCTAAGCAAGCTGCGAAAGTTGCCGCGAAGAATGTAGCGCTGGGCGCCGCGAAGGGCGGCGCGTATCGAGCCGCCGCGCTTCTCCCTGCGGGTGATGAGCAGCTGCAGTTTGAACTCACCGCGATCTTCGGGCTCGCAATAGCCGACATTCACGGAATGGAGCTCGATCAGGACCAAGCTCACGCCCTCGTTTACGGGCTGTCTAACGAGCTCGTTAGTCAGCAGCAGATCGCGACGATGGCCACGGACCTCTCGATCGCGTCTTCCGAAGGTGTCGTCGGCGTCGGCAACAGGATCGCTGCTGGCCGCGAGGACTGGTCTCACTGGGCGAGTACGCTCGCGGACACACTCCCTGGCGGAGCAGCGCAGAGTTTGGTCCGGACCATGCAGACGGGTCAGCTGGACACCGTGCGCGAAAACTTGAGTGGAAAGCAGCAGGCAACGATCGAATACGGAGTTGGAGCGTTGGCGGGAGGGGTCGCACGCTTCGTGTTCGGCCGCGACGTCATCATCGCAGCCCGGGCCGCGTTCGCCGATGCCCCAGAAGTGTTCCCCGCACATCTGGCCGTCGATTCGAAGGCGAATCCCAACGCAGATGACAGCGAGGCCGAACCGAACCGGGCTCTCGCGGCGTTGGAGGACGCCGCGAAAGTGACGGGAAACTGGATCACGGGTACTGCCAGCACATTCGGAGGTGGCGTAGCGAACGGCGCCGTTGCAGTGGGCTCTGGCGTGGTAAGCGCAGCCGGCACTGTATCGCGCCAGTTCCGGAGTGTGGACATCGACGGGGACGGAATCCCGGATGAGCCGCAGGCACTCACTAAGGTCAAAGGCGTCGGCGGTGCCATCGCCGGCAAGGCTGGCTCGGTAGGAGGCAGCGTCGCTGGGCTGTTCAAGCCGAAGAAGCGCGGCGAACACATGGCCAGCGAGCCCAAGACGGACACCGAGGAAGCTGTCGAGAAGTAACCAGGCGCAGCAAGACCGTTCAGCTGCGTACCGTGGTCAAGTCTAGATTCAACGCCTAACTCCCATCCCGCGAGTGGCATGGCGGCACGTGGCCCCCGGCTCCATTTCTTGGAGCCGGGGGCTTTGTCGTACCCAGGCGGTCCGGCCTCAGCGTTGCCCCAAAGGGACGAAGAAGACCATGGATTGCGGGACTAACGGCCGGCAAGGCGCATCGTTCAGTAATTGCGACGAAATCGTTGGCGTTCCCGGATCCGGTATCCCGTCGATCGCTCTCGTACGCACCGGGACCCACAGTGTGAGGGCACAGTATGGGGCGTTCCTGCCAGGTTTGCTGGTGCTTGCCTGCCGCTGTGTTTTCTACTTACCTACGACCTTTTGTGCGACCGGATGTGGGCATGGAGACAGAGAGGAAGATCGGTCGCGAAAAAGGTTGTTTAAGGCCACCGATGGATGTTTCCTATAGTCAGATTCGGAAAGGATATCTGTCCGGATTTACGACCATTCAAACGAAGGAGTTCATATGGACACCGGAAGTGGTTTTATGGCGAATTTCGATTGGGCGGGAACGGTGCAAAAGGTCGTTTTTGCCCTGATCATCCTCTTAGTGACGTGGCTGCTGGCCAAGTTCATCAAGTGGGCCATTGGAAAGCTGGTGGGCAGGGTCAAGCTGTTGCAGCGCCAGGGGAACGACGGCGAACCGCTTGGCAATTCGCTCGGAACGATCGCGGCACTGATCGTCTGGCTCTTCGGCCTTGTCGCCATCTTGCAGGTGTTTGCCCTTTCCGAGGTGCTGGCGCCCGTACAGCAGTTGCTGGCAAACGTCATGGGGTTCATCCCCAACGTCATCGGGGCCGGCGTCGTCTTCTTCATCGGCTACATGATCGCCAAGATCGTTCGCCAGCTGGTCACCACGGCGCTGGGCACAGTCGATTTCAGTCGCCTGACAAACAAGCTCATGCGCAAGCATGAAGCGCCGGATCCCGTCGAATCGCGTGAACGGAACGTAAGAATTATTTCCGTCATCGGCAACATCCTCTTTGCGGTCATCATTATCGTGGTGGGCATCAGCGCGCTGCAGGTGCTTGGCATCGCGGCCATATCCGATCCCGCACAGCAAATGCTGGCCCTGATACTGAACGCAATTCCACTCATCATTGCGGCTCTGATCCTGCTGGGAATTGGCTATGCCATCGCGAAATTCGCCGGCAGCATTCTCCAGAGCACACTGCAGGGGGTCGGCGTCGATGAGACGGTGCGCAAATGGGGTATCGTCCGCGAGAGACAGAGTGCCTCGGCCATCATTGCCCTTCTGGTGAAAATCGCGATCATGCTGTTCTTCGGCATCATGGCCGCGCGATTGCTGAACTTCCCGGAAGTCACCGCCATCCTCAACCAGATCCTGGCCCTGGCCGGCAGTGTCCTGTTCGGCGGCTTGATCATTGCCGCCGGATTCCTCATCGCCAATGTTCTGGCCAAGATCATGGAGGAGGGCACTGCGGCAACCGTGATCCGCTATGCGACCATCGCGTTGTTCGTGGCCATGGGCCTGAACTACATGGGTCTGGCAGACTCCATCATCAACATGGCCTTTGGCGCAGTCGTCATCGGTGGAGCACTCGCAGCGGCCCTCGCCTACGGCCTGGGTGGACGCGACGCGGCAGCCCGGTCGCTGCAACGTCTGGAGCACAAGATGCCTCCGGCTACGCCGCCGACTGCCCCGCTCGGCTCTGTGGATCCGCTGGGCTAGGAGTATGAATGCCGCGTTGTCTGACCCGGCGCATGTCGAATGGGTGGTTTCGGGCCGAATGGTCCGGGGCCACCCATTGTTTCGGGGCCCGATGCTGGGTTTCACCCCTGACCCCGGAATATAGTGAGCAGCCGCTTCGAGGTGCTTGCCGTGTCCATGGCCCAGTCGTGCTTGGAATTTCCCATAAAAAATACGTGTGATTTACCGCTCGCGACTTTCGGATGAAAACCGCGGAATGACGGGGATGATTGACGGCAAGTTGGCGAATCGGTGTCGATTTTGTCTCGAAAATTGCCTCGTGCAACCGGGTGATGTTCGGCACGATTTCCGTCAGTTTTTCCAGAAGGACTAGAATAGTGAATTGGGTCAATCGTGGCCCCGAACCCCGAGACCCAAAATTCTCTAGAAGAAGTGAGCCTTTTCGCATGTCAGATTCCACTCTCATTCGTCGCGACGACCTGCGTAACGTAGCAATCGTTGCGCACGTTGACCACGGCAAGACCACTTTGGTCAACGCAATGCTCCAGCAGACTGGTGCATTCGACAGCCACGGTGAAACCGAAGATCGTGTGATGGACTCTGGCGAGCTCGAACGCGAAAAGGGCATCACCATCCTTGCGAAGAACACCACCGTGTTCTACAACGGCCCGGCCGCCGAAGGCAAGCAGATGACCATGAACATCATCGACACCCCGGGCCACGCCGACTTCGGTGGCGAGGTAGAGCGCGGCCTGTCCATGGTTGACGGCGTTGTCCTCCTCGTTGACGCATCCGAGGGCCCGCTGCCGCAGACCCGCTTCGTGCTCCGTAAGGCACTCGTTGCCAACCTGCCGGTCATCATCGTCGTGAACAAGACCGACCGCCCGGATGCCCGCATCGACGGCGTCATCTCCGACTCCATGGACCTGCTCCTGGGCCTGGCCTCGGACCTGGCCGACGAAGCGCCGGATCTGGACCTAGACAAGATCCTGAACGTCCCGATCGTCTTCGCCTCGGGCAAGGCCGGCTTCGCCTCGGCCAACCAGCCTGCCGACGGCACCATGCCGGACAACGAGGACCTCGAGCCGCTGTTCGAGACCATCATCAAGCACGTCCCGGCCCCGACCTACACCGAAGGCGAAGTCCTTCAGGCTCACGTCACGAACCTTGACGCATCGCCGTTCCTTGGTCGTCTGGCACTGCTGCGTATCTTCAACGGCACCCTGCGCAAGGGTCAGCAGGTTAACTGGGCGCGCCAGGATGGCACGATGAAGCAGGTCAAGATCACCGAACTGCTCGCTACCAAGGGCCTGACCCGTGTTCCGGCCGAAGAAGCCGGACCGGGCGAGATCGTTGCAGTTGCAGGCATCGAAGACATCATGATCGGTGAAACCCTCACCGACCTGGAAAACCCGAAGCCGCTGCCGCTGATCACCGTTGACCCGCCGGCCATCTCGATGACCATCGGTATCAACACCTCGCCGCTGGCCGGCAAGGTCAAGGGCGCCAAGGTCACCGCACGCCAGGTCAAGGACCGCCTCGACAAGGAACTGATCGGTAACGTTTCGCTGAACATCCTTCCGACCGAGCGTCCGGATGCCTGGGAAGTCCAGGGCCGTGGCGAATTGGCACTGGCCATCCTCGTTGAGCAGATGCGTCGCGAAGGCTTCGAGCTGACCGTCGGCAAGCCGCAGGTTGTTACCAAGAAGATCGACGGCAAGGTCCACGAGCCGATGGAACACATGACCATCGACGTACCCGAGGAATACCTCGGCGCCGTGACCCAGCTGATGGCTGCCCGCAAGGGCCGCATGACCAACATGGCCAACCACGGTACCGGCTGGTGCCGCATGGAATTCATCGTTCCGGCCCGTGGCCTGATCGGTTTCCGCACCCGCTTCCTGACCGACACCCGCGGTGCCGGCATCGCCTCCTCGCTGGCCGAGGGCTACGAGCCATGGTGCGGCCCGATCGAATACCGCATCAACGGTTCGATCGTTGCCGACCGCTCCGGCGTGGTCACTCCGTTCGCGATGATCAAGCTTCAGGAACGCATGGCCTTCTTCGTGCAGCCCACCTCCGAGGTCTACGAAGGCATGATCGTTGGCGAGAACTCACGCGCCGATGACATGGACGTGAACATCACCAAGGAAAAGCAGCTCACCAACATGCGTGCAGCTTCCTCGGACACCTTCGAGAACATGACGCCGCCGCGCAACCTGACCCTTGAAGAGTCCCTCGAATTCGCTCGCGAAGACGAGTGCGTAGAGGTCACCCCGGATGCGATCCGCATCCGCAAGGTTGTCCTGAACGCCAGCGAACGCGCCAAGGTCAACCGTGCACGAGCCAAGGCCTAACCAGCGCCAAGGGGCCTCCTTGGCCCCCATGCTGGGAAGCGTCCTGGCGGCCTTGGCCGCCGGGGCGCTTGCCGCCGTGGTGGGAACGATCCTGCATGCCTCTGTCGGCTATGCGGGGGACGCCCCGATTCCTTGGGGCGCCGCCCTGGCCCTGTTGCTCACAGCAGCCCTGTCCTACTGGACCGGAATGCTTCGCGGGAAACTTTGGGTCAGTGCGTTGACCGGATTGAGCACCTACGTCCTGGTGGCGTTGTTCTCGGCCGACGCGCACAACCAGATGATCGTCTCCGCACAGTACCTTGATGTCCTGCCCGGCCCTGCGCTGGCAGGGACCATCTGGGTCTACGGAATCATCGTCCCCGTTGTCGTTGCGGTGTTCATGGTCTCGCGCCACCTGCGCGCGCGGACACAGTCCAAGGTTTAGCCACAAAATACGGGAAATGCCCGGAAGGAAATCCTTCCGGGCATTTTGCGTACTCTGGCGGTTTTGCCGCCGCGGGCTCACCGCTAGTTCGAGTTCAAATCCAGGTGGTGGGCCATGAACAGGGAGGTGGCGACGCCGTCGGCATCGGGCTCCCGCATTGCATAGTCCTCGATGACCGCATGGATACGGGCCAGCATTTCCTTTTGGGTGGCCTCGCTGAGTTTCAGTCCGACCCGGAGAACCTGAATTTCCTCGGGGGCGAGGCCGTCAATTTCCTGAAGGAATGTGTCGACAAGCAACGGTGCCGCATCTGGCAGCTTGGTGCCCCAGGAGAGCTTGGTGCTCCGGTAGGGCACTTCCTTGGCTCCCCGGTTGCCGCGCCGGGTCTCCTCGGCCGCGAGGAACCCGTTGGAGAGCAGCGTGCGCACATGGTGCAGCGAAGTGGCCGGATTGATATCCAGCAGGTCCGCTATTTCCTTGTTGGTGCGGGATTCGTGCAAGCAGAGTCGCAAAATGCGTAGACGGAGCGGGGAGCTAAGCGCCCGCGCACGGGCCTGTAGCTCTTCATCTGTGGCCATGAGATCAGCATACGTGAAAATCTGCCACTGATTGAATCATTCAAATCACATGTGCGGCGACGTCGATTTTCCGTGCCGGACGGGCAATGGCGAGGCTTGCCAGGTCAGCTCCTGTACGCGGTACGCCTGCGTTCAGGGGGCGGGGGAACCAGCTTCGCATGGGTGATCGACCCGCGGTTGATGTGAATTTCCCCGGTGCGGGTCTGTACCGTTACCGACTTCTCGTTGATCTCCAACAGGTATCCCAGTGCGTCGCTCAGTCGTTCGCCTGCCGAGCCTTGTTCCCCGGGGGAGAGCCGGTAGCGGACCACCACTCGGGCGCCGGGGTCCAGGGATGCGAAAAAGTCCGTGCTCATGCACCAATCCTAGGGGCTGGCTGCAGCGGCTTCGTGGCGCGACGCATGACGTAAGAATTTCCCCCGCGGGGGACTCCAGCGGCTTCGCGGCGCGACGCATGACGTAAGAATTTCCCCCGCGGGGGACTCCAGCGGCTTCGCGGCGCGACGCATGACGTAAGAATTCCCCCGCCAAGGGCCGCAGCGACAACATTGCGCGACGCGGAACGTAAGAATTCGCCGGTTCGGGGGGGTGTTGACGCAAGCGATAGATGTGAGAAATACCTGTTCAACGTGCTGCTGCGGCAATCTAGTCGGGGCAGGACTAAGCTTGTCTCAAGCATGCTTAGCAGCATGCACACCCACCGAACATTTTCCGTAGTGAAGGAAGGCCCCGGGTACCGTGACCTACATCATCGCCCAGCCATGTGTCGACGTCAAAGACAAGGCATGCATCGAAGAGTGCCCCGTTGACTGTATCTACGAGGGCGAACGCTCGCTGTACATCCATCCCGACGAATGCGTCGACTGCGGTGCCTGCGAACCGGTCTGTCCCGTCGAGGCCATCTACTACGAGGACGACGTCCCCGACGAGTGGGCCGAGTACTACAAGGCAAACGTCGAATTCTTCGATGAGGTGGGTTCGCCCGGCGGAGCCGCGAAGCTCGGCAACATGGGCATCGACCACCCGATCATCTCCGTGCTCCCGCCGCAGAACCAGGAATAACCACCCCGCATGTTGAGTCTTCCCGAATACCCCTGGACAGCGCTGGCGCCCTACACGGCCAAGGCTTCCGAGCACCCCGACGGGGTAGTCAACCTGTCGATCGGCACCCCCGTAGACCCCACGCCCCAGGTTGTCATCGATGCGCTTCGCGCCGGCGCCGATGCGCCCGGCTACCCGACAACGCATGGAACCGTGGAACTGCGCGAGGCGATCGTCGAGTGGTACGCCCGCCGCCGCAACGTGCGCGGCCTGGGCGTCGATGACGTGATGCCGACCGTCGGGTCCAAGGAAATGGTGGCCTGGCTTCCGTTGCTGCTGGGGCTGGGCGCGGGGGACCTGGTGGTTCGTCCCGTGGTTGCCTACCCCACCTATGACATCGGTGCCACGCTCGCGGGAGCGGAGTCGATCGCCGCCGATTCGCTGGCAGAACTCTCCGCGGAGGACCGCGCCCGGGTTAAGCTCGTGTGGGTCAATTCCCCAGGCAACCCGACGGGCATCGTGCACGATGCCGCCACCCTCAAGGCTCTGGTCGACGACGCCCGCTCGCTCGGCGCCGTCGTGGCCTCCGACGAGTGCTACGCCGAATTGGGCTGGGGGGACTACGAATCCGGTGTCCCGAGCGTGCTCGACGAGGCCGTTTGTGGCGGAGATCACACGGACCTGATTTCCGTGTACTCATTGTCCAAGCAGTCGAACGTTGCCGGGTACCGCGCGGCGTTCATTGCCGGGGCGCCGAACCTGATGCCCGCACTGATCAACAGCCGCAAGCATGCCGGCATGATCGTGCCCGCCCCGGTGCAGGATGCCATGCGCGCGGCGCTTGCCGACGAGGCGCACGTCGCGGCCCAAAAAGCCCTGTATCGCGCGCGTCGCGAGGCCTTGATCCCCGCGCTTGAGGGCTTCGGCTTGCGCATCGAGGACTCCGTGGCGGGACTCTACCTGTGGTGCACCGCCGACGAGGATTGCTGGATCACGATGGGGCGCCTGGCGGAGCTCGGAATCATCGCCGGGCCCGGTGCGTTCTATGGCGACGCCGGAGTGAATTTTGTGCGCATAGCGCTCACCGCAAGCGACGAGCGGATTGCCAGCGCTGTTCAACGGCTGAATGCGGCCCGCCGAGTCTAAAACATGACCATCCGATTGGTGTCATGCGCCTACTAAACGGTAGCGTGGCACTGATTACTGACCATCGGATCCATCTGTATTCCGGTTAGGAGAGACAATGACGGAAAACAATTCTGCTCAGCTCAGCTTCGGCGGCAACAACATCGAACTCCCTGTTGTGCCCGCTGTAGAAGGCAACAATGGCTTTAACATCGCTCCGCTTTTGAAGGCAACGGGTGGCGTGACTTACGACCCGGGCTTCATGAACACCGCTGCGACCAAGTCCGCAATCACTTACATCGACGGCGACGCGGGCATCCTGCGCTACCGCGGTTACCCGATCGAGCAGCTGGCCGAGAAGTCCAGCTTCCTCGAGACCACTTACCTGCTGATCTACGGCAACCTTCCCTCGGCCACCGAGCTGGAGGAATTCGACCAGAAGATCCGCCGCCACACCCTGCTGCACGAAGAGCTCAAGGGCTTCTTCGGCGGCTTCCCGCGCGAAGCGCACCCGATGCCGGTGCTTTCTTCGGCCGTGACGGCGCTGTCGACCTGGTACCAGGATTCGCTCGATCCGTTCGACGAGGAACAGGTCGAACTTTCGACCATCCGCCTGCTGGCCAAGATGCCGGTTCTTGCCGCCTACGCGCACAAGAAGTCCATCGGCCAGGCACTGCTTTACCCGGACAACTCGATGAACCTCGTCGAGAACTTCATGCGTTTGAGCTTCGGCCTTGCCGCCGAGCCGTACGACATGGATCCGGACATCGTCAAGGCCCTGGATCAGCTGCTGATCCTGCACGCCGACCACGAACAGAACTGTTCCACCTCCACGGTGCGCCTGGTCGGTTCCTCGAACGCGAACATGTTCGCCTCGGTGTCCGCGGGCATCAACGCACTCTCCGGCCCCGCCCACGGCGGCGCCAACGAGGCGGTCCTGAAGATGCTGCGCCAGATCCAGTCGGAGGGCCTGAAGCCCGCGGACTTCATGGAGAAGGTCAAGAACAAGGAGGACGGCGTCCGCCTCATGGGCTTCGGACACCGTGTTTACAAGAACTACGATCCGCGCGCCAAGATCATCAAGGCGACGGCTCACGACATCCTCAACAAGCTCGGCGGCAACGACGAGCTGCTGGATATCGCCATGTCCCTGGAAGAGCGCGCCTTGAGCGATGATTACTTCATCTCGCGCAAGCTCTACCCGAACGTGGACTTCTACACCGGCCTGATCTACAAGGCCATGGGCTTCCCGGAGAAGATGTTCACCGTCCTCTTCGCCATCGGCCGCCTGCCAGGCTGGATTGCACAGTACCGCGAGATGTTGCAGGATCCGGAAATGAAGATCGGCCGCCCGCGCCAGCTGTACGTGGGCGAACCCGAGCGCAACTACCCGAACCGCTAAACGGATCGGTGCGGAGGGGCCTTCCCGCTCCGCAGCGCTCGGAATCTTGTGTTCCCAGGCCCGTCGGGCGTTGCTTCGAGAGAATCGAAGCGGCGCCTGCCGGGCCTTTTGGCGTTCAGCCGCGAAGTGGCGCGATTTTTTCGGCCCAACACTTGCATTCGGGGCTATTCTTGAAGTAGGCGTTGGTTTTTGATGGAAACGAGTGTGCCTCATGGTTCAAGAGTCTGGTCCCGGTTGGAAGGTCTCAGCTGATACCCACCGTGAGATGCTGCTGGCACTGTATATTCGGGATTTGGCGGCGATCGAACCGCTTGGAACCCCGTGCCTTGCACCGCTGTGCCCCCGGGTGAAGCCCGCCGCGGCGCGCGAGCTGGCCGAGGAGTCCACCGGTGAACTGCGCCAGGAATGGCAAAGCTGGTGGGAGCGTATCCTGCGCGGAGGCTATTCGCCGCCCGAGCTGACAGACGACCCCGACTTTGCGGAGTTCTCCGATTCCCCGAGCCTGCAGCACCTGTTGCGCGCCCACTACGGAAATGCGTTCACCTGGACGCAGAACCGGATGGGGGAGTACAAGGACTACTGCACGAAGAACACCGTCGAGCGCTTGGCGCTGGTTTCACAGCTGTTCTTCGAACGCGAACTCGGCGGCCAGGACGACGGGGAACTGCACCTGAAGATGGTGGAGCTGCCGCTGGCCGAACCCCGCGCCTGGTTTGTCGAGCCGGACACCGTCCTGTTGAGCCAGGACCTGATGCTGGACGCCGAGCTGTTCCGCAGCTATATGCAACCGATCATCGGGATGATGAAGTAGGTCCGTGCGCACGGTTCCGTGCGTTCACGGGCTACTGCGTGGCCGACTGGATGATGACGTAGCCGTCGGTGGTGGCGGCCGGAACCCATGCGCCCTGGGTGCGGTTCCACACCAGCCCGGCGTAGGAAACGGACTCGGTGTTCATGACCCCGGCGTTTGCAACCGCCCACTGGGCAACAGCCCAGCCCTGCGTGCCCTTCGCCGGGACCTTGAGGCGCGGCCCGTCGACCACCGCATTGCCGATGCCGGTTGCCTGGCGCAATGTCGTTTCGACCTTCGCGGGAGAACCCGCCGATTCCGCGGGGCGCAGCGTGCAATTAAGCGCCGAGACGGCGTTGCCGGTCAGCGGCGCGGAGAAGGCCTTGGCCAAGCCCTCGTGCTTGGCATAGGCCATCGGGTAGGCGCTGCGTTGCACCTTCTGGGCCGCGTCGGTCAACGCCATCGAGGCGTAGTCGAAGGTTTCCAGCTCCTGGAAGAACCTGCCGGCAGCATAGACCGGGTCCATTACCTGCGCCTCCGTGCCCCAGCCCATGCTGGGCCGCTGCTGGAAGAGGCCGCGGGAATCGGGGCCGGCGCTGTCGCCGTAATCGATGTTGGTGAGCTTGGATTCCTGCATCGAGGTGGCGATGGCAATGGTGGCCGCGCGTTCGGGCAGGCCGCGCTTGGTGGCCACCGCGGAGATCAGCGCGGCGTTCGAAGCCTGCTCGGGGGAGAGGCTGTAGCTGTTGGTTCCCACGACGGCCGCGCACTTTTCACGCACCATGTTTTGGTCCAGGCCGATGAAATTCATGGCGGCGTAGAGGCCGCCGCCGATCAAGCCGCAGGCGATAAGCAGTGCCAGCAATGCGCGGCCCCAGCTGCGGGGCCGCGCATGTCGGCCGTGTCGATGGGCTTCCCCGGTGTGGGAGCCCATCGACAGTACCCGTTGGTGTGCATCAGTTGGCATGCAGGATGCTGTTCAATTCCACGTGTTGGCCGGCGCGGGCCAGCGCCTCCACGGCGCCGGTGACGGAGTTGCGGCGGAAGAGCAGGTTCGGGACGCCCGAAAGCTCCACGGCCTTGACGGTCTGGCCATTGAGTTGCACGCGGGTGCCGGCGGTGACATAGAGCCCGGCCTCGACCACGGAATCGTCGCCGATGGAGATGCCGACGCCGGAGTTGGCGCCCAGCAGGACGCGCTCGCCAACGGTGATGCGCTCCTTGCCGCCGCCGGACAGGGTGCCCATGATGGAGGCGCCGCCGCCGACGTCCGAGCCGTTGCCGACCACGACGGAGGCGGAGATGCGCCCCTCGACCATGGAGGTGCCGAGCGTGCCGGCATTGAAGTTCACGAAGCCCTCGTGCATGACGGTGGTGCCCGGCGCCAGGTGGGCACCGAGGCGCACGCGGCCGGCATCGGCGACGCGCACGCCGGAGGGCACGACGTAGTCGAGCATGCGGGGGAACTTGTCGACGCCGAAGACCGTCAGGACCCCGCGGCGGCGCAGCTTCAGGCGCGTGGCCTCGAAGTCCGCGACGGCGCACGGGCCGAAGTTGGTCCAGACGACGTTGTTCAGCAGGCCGAAGGCGCCATCGAGGTTTACGTCGTTGGGCAGCACCAGGCGGTGGGAAAGCAGGTGCAGACGCAGCCACACGTCGGCCGTGTCGGCCGGAGCGACGTCAACGTCGATCTCCAGCGACACCACAGACTGGGTGGTGCCGCGCTCGGCGTCGGACTGCGCGGCGGCAGCGAGTTCGCCGGAGACCTTTGCCGCGTCTTCCAGGCTTCCCATGCGTGGATCCGGGAACCACACATCGAGTACCGAACCGTCCGAGGCGTAGGTGGCCAGGCCGTGGGCCGAGGCAATGCGCAGGGGTCGTGGGGAGTCAATATCGGGGCGGGTGTCTACCGGAGTCATGAATCAATCCTAACGTGGCACAAGGCACTAATCTGGAATTGTGCATAGCAACCCAAACCCCGAACTTCATCCCGCCGCCCCGATCGAACTGGACCTCGGCCAGGACGTCGCGCTGCTCACCGCGCAGCTGATGGACATCGAATCGGTCTCCGGCAACGAGAAGGCGCTGGCGGACGCCGTCGAGCACGCCCTTTCGAAATGCGCGCACCTGCAGGTGCACCGCGACGGCGACGCGATCGTTGCACGCACCACGTGGGGCCGCGCAGAACGCGTGATCCTGGCCGGCCACCTCGACACGGTGCCGCTGCCGACAACCCCCGGCGCACGCGGCACGGTTCCGGTGAGCTGGGAGGGCGAGACCCTCTACGGCCGCGGCGCCACCGACATGAAGGGCGGGGTCGCCGTGCAGCTCGCGCTTGCCGCCTCGCTGGCCGACGCCGCGCGCGACGTAACATTCATCTTCTACGACCACGAAGAGGTCGAGGGCTCCAAGTCCGGGCTGGGCAGGCTCTTCCGCAACTGCCCCGAACTGCTGGGCGGAGATTTCGCGATCCTGCTCGAACCCACCAACGGCACCGTCGAGGGCGGCTGCAACGGCACCAGCCGGTACCGGGTGCGCACCCGCGGGGTCGCCGCGCACTCGGCCCGCGCCTGGATGGGCGAGAACGCGATCCATGCAGCGGCCCCGATCCTGCAGGTCCTCGCCGACTACGAACCGCGCACCGTGGACGTCGACGGGCTGGACTACCGCGAGTCGCTGAACGCCGTGCGCATCGCCGGCGGCATCGCCGGCAACGTGATCCCGGACTTCTGCGAGGTGGAGGTGAACTACCGCTTCGCCCCGGACAAGGACGTGGCCCAGGCCGAGGAGCACGTCTTCGAGCTTTTCAAGGACTTCGAAATCGTCCGCACCGACGGCGCACCGGGTGCCCGCCCGGGCCTGAACCATCCGGCGGCCGCATCGTTCGTCGCAACGGTCGGGCAGACGCCGAAGCCCAAGTACGGCTGGACCGACGTCGCGCGATTCTCCGAGCTTGGCATTCCCGCCGTGAACTTCGGCCCCGGCGATGCCCTGCTGGCGCACTCGGACGACGAGCACGTCACCGCAGACGCGATCCGCGAATGCCTGGCCACGTTGCACAGCTGGCTCGGCGGGGAATAACTCCCTCCGCTGCGGGCAGCCTGGGCAGCCGCAAACGGGCGATGCCGCCGGATTCCCGCCCCTGGCGGGGGCGGGAATCCGGCGGCATCTTTTTGTTCGCTGCCCGGTGTCGTTGCCTCCGGCCCTAGACCTTCGGGTCGATCGGGGCCACCGGCGGCGCGATGGGCGCCTCGATGTCGGTGGCGGGGTTTCCCCCCGCCGCGGCGTTCGGCATCCGGCTGCTCAGGCGGCGGGAGACGATTTCCGCCAGCTTGCCCAGCGCGAAGTTGATGACGATGAAGATCGCCGCGGCCAGCAGCAGTGCCTGCAGCATGTTGCCGTTGGCTGCGGCGAAGGTCCGCGAGTAGAACAGCAACTCGGTGAAGCCGACGATGTAGCCCAGCGCCGAGTCCTTCAGGATGACCACGAACTGGCCGATCAAGGCCGGCAGCATCGCGACCAGGGCCTGCGGGATCTCGATCAGGCGCAGCGACTGGGTGCTCGTCAATCCGATCGCGATGCCGGCCTCGCGCTGCCCCTTGGGCAGGTTGCGCACCCCGGAGCGCACCAGCTCGGCGACCACCGAACCGTTGTAGAGCATCAGCGAGATGACGACCGCCCAGAAGGGCGCGTCGGTCCCGCTGACGATGCCGGTGCGGGC
>NZ_JBIVTO010000005.1:54045-320277 GCF_044756805.1 Paeniglutamicibacter sp. NPDC091659 | reverse complement strand
TCCACAGCGGTTTGGCCGCAGGGCCAAGACCCCACCGGATGGCAAACCACGAAAGCTTGAAGCGGAAGTCCCGGCCCCTCTCACATATTGTCTAACTTGGGAAGCCCAGCCACCTGAACATTGGAGAATTACATGGCATATGAACCAGCAATGACGAAAATCATCGTGGGAGTAGACGGCTCGGAGGCTTCCCTGGAAGCACTGCGAAAGGCCCGCTACCTCGCAGAACCTTTGAATGCCCAAATCGAAGCAGTCGGTTGCTGGGAGTTCCCAAGGATGTATGACGGGTACTTGATGATGGGCATCGGGGGTTTCAAGGAGAGCGCCGAGAAGGTACTCAATCAGGCTGTGACAAGCGTTTTCGGATCAGTGATACCAAACAACGTCAAAATCAACCTTGTACAGGGAAACCCGAAAACCGCTCTCGTCAAGACCAGCAAAAACGCCGATTTGCTCATCGTTGGCAGGCGCGGACACGGTGGACTGGGAGGGCTCCTTATTGGCTCGGTCAGCTCCTCCTGCATCGCACACGCCAAATGCCCCGTCCTGGTGGTTCACGCACCGGAAGACGGCGAGAACGACTGAACGAACATGCCCGCGAGGCTTCATCTTGAATTGGTTCAGGCTATACGCAAATCCACGGGACGGGACTTCGTGCCCGGGTTCCCCCTGGGCAATTGGTTGATTCGACAATCGGCTTCGGCGATTTCCGGGCACGCATTGCCGAGCCAGTTGGTTCGGGATCCCCGTCAAGGTGGCGTACTCATCGGTTGAAGCTGGGGCCAGAGCAGACTCGACCGGTGGCTGCCTAGTGCACGCATCAGGAAGGGGCACCGGAACCAGCAGGTATGTGAGGCACAGTCCACCATTCGAGCCATTCAGACAGTTCTGGTCGGTGCACCGCTTCATGTGGGTGCCCGATTTGGGCATGGGTTGACCTGGAATGGTTTCAGTTCGGCTACCATGGCCATGATTTCATCCACTTTGCGTCCGGTACGGCACTGCCGTCGAAACAGTTGCCACCAGTCCCAACCATTTGAATTGAGCGAGCGGCACTGAACCTTGAAAACCGCAGGGTGGTGGCGCTGTCTCGACCGTATGCTGAAGCATGGGGTTCATTGACTTTGCGGGAACGATCGCCGGCGCAGGACTGATTCTGCTGATGGCCGTCGATGTCTTTCACACACTCCTCTATCCACATGGAATGGGGCCGGTCTGCAGAACGATCATGCGCGGACTCTGGCTGCTTTCCAGACGATTCAGTGGCCGGGCCTCCCCCGTTGCCGCGCCTGTGGGAATGGCTGCCGTTATCGGGGCCTGGGCGTCCTTGTCAATTGCGGGGTGGGCACTCGTATACCTTCCGCACCTGCCGGCCGGATTCATCTACGCGGACGGAGTGCCCCAACACGGCGACTTCGCGGAAGCCGTCTACATCTCGATGGTCAGCCTGTCCACGGTCGGCTACGGTGAAATCGTCCCGGCGGCACCCCTGCTCCGGCTCGTCATGGCCGCCCAGGCAGTGACGGGCTTCGGGCTGCTCACGGCCACGGTCTCCTGGATTCTTCAGACCTACCCCGCATTGAGCCGTCGTCGCGCCCTGGCCCACGACCTGAACCTGCTCCGGGAAGCGGCCGGCCCTCTGGGCCTCTTGTCGCTGGAACCCGGGCATGCCACCGCACTGCTCGAGTCACTGGCCAGAAAAGTTTCCACGGTCAGCATAGACCTGCTGGCATTCAATGAAACCTACTACTTCAACGAGGCAAAGCAACGGGGTTCGTTGCCTGCGACCATTGCCTACGCACAGGAACTGGCCTCCGACGCCCTAACCAGCACAAACGCCGATCTCAGGTTCGCTGGCCGCATGCTGCATGCTTCGCTCGATGACCTGGCCGAAGTTCTTCGCGGGAAATTCGGCCACTCGGGGCCAACATCATCTGCGGTGTTTCAAAGCTACGAGAGACACCACAAACACCGCCGCAATCCGGACGGCGAGGCCAGCTAAAAGAATTCCATGGTGGCCGGAGACGACTCCGATCCGACGCTTTCGGACCATGTCTCACACCATCATTTGCCGGTGATGAAGGTGCCAACCGCCAATCGTTTTCGATCCGTTGCGCGGCAGAGGCGAAAACGCCGTAATTGACCGATAAAAAAACTGTTTAGGCGGGTTCAAAAAGGACTCCTGCCCGACTGCCGAAGCTGGGCGGTTGGAGCCTCCAAGAAGTGGCAGCTCTGCGGGTAGAGACTAGGCCAGCGAGAGAAAGAGCTTTTCCAGGTCGGCGCGGTCGGCCGTGGGATCCTCACTCGCCAAGCAATGCTCCAGCCCGGTGGCGATAATCGAGAACCCTGCGCGGTCAATAGCCTTGGAGGCTGCGGAAAGTTGGGTGACGACCGTGCGACAGTCGCTGCCTTCTTCCAGCATGCGAATCACCGCATTGAGCTGCCCCTGGGCGCGCTTGAGCCTGTTGATTGCGGGTTTCATGTCACTTGCTTCGAGGTGCATGGCGGGTCACTCCTTGCTTGTCATCTTCTCTAGAATATACCCCTGGGGGTTTAAAATTCCCAAAACCATGCGGCTTTTCTGCCCATCGGGACACCTTTGCCAATTATGCACAAGACACCTCAGTACCCCTGCGACACACCCGCCAGCCGCGAGGAACGAATTCATGTGTCGCCCAGTCAAATCCCGCAAGTGCAAAAGGGCCACCCGGGTCGGGTTCGACCAACACGTCAAACAATCAGGGCCCACGCACCGCAATCCGGGCAGGAATCCCGCGACCCGAACGCGCAGAAGGCGCCCATGGCGACGGATCCACCGCATACCTTTTCACTCGAGAGGTCGAAGCACTCTTTGCGCCTTCCGAGGATTGACTTCTTTTGTTTGCGCGGAGCCTGGACGCGACCATCCGAGAGTGGGCATTCAACTCGGGCTTGATTTATACCCCCTAGGGTATTAGCGTTGATAGCGAACCAGATACCCCATGGGGTATCCGATGCAATTCACTCGACCAAAGGAGAGACATGCTTCTCGAACGTATTTACGACGAAGACCTTGCGCAGGCCAGCTACTTCGTGGGCTGCCAGGCCAAGGGCGAGGCCATCGTGGTCGATGCGCGCCGCGACATCGAGGTGTACCAACGCTTGGCTGCCGCGAACGGCATGAAAATCGTTGCCGTCACCGAGACGCACATCCATGCCGACTACCTTTCGGGCACCCGTGAGCTGGCCGCGGCAACCGGTGCGAAGATCCACGTGTCGGGCGAGGGCGGAAAGGTCTGGCAGTACGCGTTCGCGGGGGAGCGCCTCCTTGACCGGTCCACCATTGCCCTGGGCAACATCACCGTCACCGCCCTGCACACCCCCGGCCACACCCCCGAGCACCTCTCCTTCCTGATCACCGACGGCGCCTTCAGCGACCAGCCGGGTTTCCTGCTCTCGGGCGACTTCGTGTTCTCCGGAGACCTGGGACGCCCGGACCTGCTCGACGAGGCGGCCGGCGGCACCGACACTCGCTTCGACGGGGCGCGCGACCTATTCGTCTCGCTGAAGGAAAAGTTCCTGGCTCTTCCGGACTATGTGCAGGTCTACCCGGGCCACGGCGCGGGCAGTGCCTGCGGCAAGGCGCTGGGCGCGATCCCTTCCACCACCGTGGGCTACGAGCGCAACTTCGCCTGGTGGGGCCCCTACCTCGAGGCAAACGACGAGGCGGGATTCGTCGAGGCACTGCTCGACGGGCAGCCCGACGCCCACGCCTACTTCGGCCGCATGAAGCGCCAGAACCGCCAGGGCCCGGCCGTCATGGGCCGGCGTGCGCCGCTGGCCGAGCTCGCAACCGAGGATGTCGCCACCTCCCTGGCCGCCAATGAGATCGGCATCGTGGATACCCGCCACCACACCCTGGTCCACGCGGGCACCGTCGCCGGGGCCCTGAACATTCCTGCCGGCAACAAGGCGGCAAGCTACGGCGCGTGGGCCGTGGACCCGGAAACCGACCAGCGCCCGCTGGTGCTCCTGGCCCCGGACAGCGAGAGCGCCACCGAGATGTGGGACCACCTCATCCGGGTGGGCATCGACAAGGTCGCCGGGTACATCACGTCCCTGGACGGGCTGCCGAGCTACGTCCCGGAAACCCTGGCCCCCGCAGACCTGGCCAGGTTCGATGCCGCCCTGCTGCTGGACGTACGCAACAAGACCGAGCACACCGCCGGACACGTCCCCGGCTCCGTCCAGCTCAGCGCCGGGCGGGTGCTCTGGCACACCGACCGGCTTCCGGCAGACGGCGTGATCGTGAGCTACTGCCAGACCGGGGTGCGCAACTCCGTGGCCGCTTCCGCGCTGCGCCGTGCCGGGTTCGACGTCGTCGAGCTCGAGGGCAGCTACGCCGGCTGGGCCGACTGGAATCAAATGCAGAACGCCTAAGTTCTCCACCGCCCATCCCTCAACCTTAAATTCTACGTATTCCCGGTCCCGCATCCTCCTTTCCGGATGCGGGACCGGCCGGGCGCCATGCCCGGCAGAAAGGGCCCACAAGCCATGAACCCCGCTCCCCAGACCACCAGCCCCGAAGAACTCAAGGACTGGATCGCTTCCGGCCCCGACGTCGTGGTGCTTGACGTGCGTTCCGCCGCCGAATTCGAATCCCTGCACATCTTGGGCTCCTACAACGTGCCACTGCCGCTACTGGCCGAACACACCGAGGAACTTGCTTCGAAGCTTGACACCAAGGTAGTGCTGGTCTGCCAGTCCGGCGTGCGCGCCACCGAAGCCAAGACAAACCTCGCGTCGGTCGGATTCGGCAACGCCCATGTCTTGGCCGGCGGCGTCCCCGCCTACAAGCAGGCCGGCGGCCGGACCGTTGAAGGGTCCAAGCGCTGGGACCTGGAACGCCAGGTGCGCATGGCCGCCGGCTCCCTGGTGATCGCCGGGCTGGCCGGAGGGAAGTTCCTTTCCCCGCAGATCCGCACGGTCGCCGGTGTCATCGGGGCGGGCCTGACCTTCTCCGCGGCCACCAACACCTGCGCCATGGGCAAGGCCCTGTCGAAGATGCCGTGGAACAGGACCGGCAACGAGCCGACCCGTGAATCGGTCTTCGCCCAGCTTCCGCCCAAGAAGTCCTAGCACACACCCGGTTGGCCCGCGGCCAGCCGATTTCCTCCCCGTTGCCTGGCCAGCGCACCTGTGTCCGGGCCGGAAAACACCCGCCCGGCACCACCTGCGAAGGACCAGACCATGCCAGAAATCACCATCACCGACACCGACCAGCGACGTGCCAGGGAGCAGGTCCTTGATGTCCGCGAAGACTTCGAAATCACCGATGGCGTGATCCCCGACGCCATCCACATCCCCATGGGCGAGCTGAACACCCGCCTGGGTGAGATCGACCGGGCCCGCCCCGTCATCGTCATCTGCCGCAGCGGCAACCGCAGCACCCGCGTCGCCGACGCCCTCACCGGGGCCGGCTTCACCGCCGACACCATGGCCGGCGGCATGATCGCCTGGCAACGCGCCGGCCTGCCTGTCACCTAACCGACTGCTCCGGCGGCAACCCCGCCGCGCACCCGCACACTCACACCCAAACAAGGAACCCTTCCAATGACAGCAATCCTCGCACTGACCCTCCTGCTCTCGGTGCTGATCGGACTCTCGCTCGGTCTGCTCGGCGGGGGCGGGTCCATCCTCACCGTCCCGATCCTCACCTATGTTGCGGGCCTGGAACCGAGGGAAGCCATCACCACGTCCCTTTTCGTGGTGGGAGTGACCTCAATCGTCAGCGTAGCAACCCGTGCTCGCAAGAAGCACGTGAAATGGCGTACCGGACTGTTCTTCGGGGCTGCGGGCATGGTCGGGGCCTTTGGTGGTGGCTTGGCTGGGAATCTGCTTCCCGGCACGTTGCTCATGATCATCTTCGCCATCATGATGCTTGCCACGTCGGTAGCCATGATCCGGGGTCGCCGCGAACGCCCGGACACAGACGCCAGGGGCGAGCTCCCTGTGGCTAAGTCGCTGGCGGCCGGCGGCGCGGTTGGCTTGTTGACCGGCCTGGTGGGCGCGGGTGGAGGGTTCCTGATCGTCCCGGCGCTGGTTCTGCTGGGCGGGTTGCCGATGACAGCCGCGGTCGGCACATCGCTCCTTGTAATTGCGATGAATTCCGTGGCCGGTTTCACTGGACACGTGACTTCACTGGAACTGGATTGGGCCCTCACCGGCGGGGTGAGCGTCGCGGCAATCCTGGGTTCTCTCTTGGGCGCCCGCCTTTCCGGACGCATCCCCGAGACCGCCTTGCGCCGGGGGTTCGGCGTCTTCGTCCTCCTCATGGGACTCGTCGTCCTGGTACAGGAACTCCCTTCCCCCGCCAGCTTCGTCGTCGGCATTGCGGCCGCCACAACCGCCGCTGCCGCCGCAATATGCAGGTTTGCCATCCCTTCTTGTCCCCTGCGGCGGGCAGAGCTGGCATCACAGATGGTTCCGCAAGGATCCGAAGGCCACTAACCGGACTTCCTACACAACACCATGAGCGCCACGGATCTCAGCACTGGCCAGAATGCGTGGCGTAGTTCCGACCGCGTGCTGAGGCATGCGAATCTTTCAAACACTGCCTTGCACCCAAGCCATGCGACCGGTTTGTAGGATGCATAGTGTTGGTTCCGTCGACTTCGGCGGTGGGAGAGCGATTCGACCGGAATTGCCGTTGCCTGGGGCCGATGGCGAAGCACAAGCAACCTGCCCGAGGATCACATCCTAGGACGGAAGATGCCAGCCAAACCCGCTTTACGTTACGGGCCCCTTGACTCCCAGGGGGACGGCCTCATGACCTTGTGAGGGCGAATCTGCTCGAACTTCGAACTTTCGGGTGCCTTTCAGCGCGCGCAACGCATTGAATATGGTCAGCAAATCAACGACTTCTTGGCTCAGGGCTCCAAAGACTGCGGGCAATACTCCGGTGGCGGCCACCAACATGAGTAGTACGGAGAGCACGATTCCCAGCCAAATGGATTGCACTGCGATGTGTATGGTGTCCTTTCCAATACGCACTGCGTGGGCTGCCTGAGAAATATTCTCCGTCATGATGACCACGTCCGCGCTTTGTGAGGCCGCGGTGGACCCGCGCGCGCCCATGGCAACACCAACCTCCGACGCGGCCAGTACCGGGGCGTCGTTGACACCGTCGCCGACCATCATGACCGGGCGGCGTGTCAGCCCGCGCACAAAGTTGACCTTGTCCTCCGGCAGGCACTCGGCACGTACCCGAGTCAAACCCAATTCGCTGGCAATATGGTCAGCGGTCGCCTGCTGGTCTCCCGTGAGCATCAGAAGGTCTTCGATGCCCATGGAGCGTAGTCGCCGCAATGTTTCCGCGGCGTCTGGCCGCAACGCATCGGCCAACACCAGAACCCCGGCAAAGTGCCCGTCGACGGCGACATAGACCGAGGATTCACCCGAGGCAAGCTCGTAATGCCTCACGTCCGGGACGTGGGACTTGATCCATGCCGGCTTGCCCACCAATACCCTTCGCTCCCCCACCAACGCACTGACCCCATGAGTGGCCACCTCGCTGGCGTCCCGGACCGCGGAGATGGCCAGCGACCTATCACTGGCGGCCGCGACGATCGAGGCTGCCAAGACGTGCGAGGAGTACTGTTCGGCCGCGGCGACCAGCGACAGCAGTTCATCCTTACCCATGCCCTCGACCGGGTGAATGGAACGAAGCTGGGGTATGCCCTGGGTCAGGGTTCCGGTCTTGTCAAAGGCGACCGATTTCACGGCGGCAAGCCTTTCCAGCGTTCCGCCGTCCTTGACGATGACACCGGTGCGCGCAGCCCGGCTCATGCCTCCCATGAATGCAACAGGCGCCGCAATCAGCAAGGGGCAAGGGGTCGCCACCACCAGCACCTCGGCAAAGCGCACCGGATCTCCGCTGACCCACCAGGCCGCACCCGCAATGACGTAGGCGAGCAGCGTGAATGGAACGGCGTAGCGATCAGCCAAACGGACGACGGGAGCCCGCGAGGCCGCGGCTTCGGTGACCAGTTCGACAATGCGTGAGTATTGCGAGTCCGCAGCGGTCGCGCTGGCACGCAGCGTGATGGCGCGCGCCCCATTCACCGCTCCCGAGAGCAGGGATTCGCCGGCGATTTTGTACACCGGCATCGATTCCCCGGTGAGTGAAGATTCGTCAAAAGAGCCTTCGGGATCAAGGAGCACCCCGTCCACCGGCAGGATTTCTCCGGGACGCACCAACACCGTGTCCCCCACCGACAGTTCGGCCACCCGCACATCGCGGATGGCCCCGTCTGTTTCAACCCGGTGCGCCCATACCGGGACGCGTTCCAGCAGCGATGACAGGGATTTCGTGGCGCGCATCTGCGCATAGTCCTCCAGGGCCTCGCCACCCGAGAGCATGAGGCAAATGATGAGGGCCGCGAGGTATTCACCCACCACGACGGTGGCAAGGATCGCGGTAAAGGCCAAGACATCTATTCCCCAATGGCCCCGGGCAATGTCCTTGACCATACCCCAGCCCAGGTGTAGCGCCAGGCCCAGCGCAAAGGCACTGGCAACCAACTGCGCCAGCTGCCCCCACCCTGTACCCAACATGCCCAATGTGGCCAGCAGAACGATCAGCGTGACCACGACCACCGGGTATCTCTTGATCAATACCAGCATCGTTTTCCTTTCACGGGAACACTACCTCCATACTCGGCCTAGATTGGCTCCCCTGCCAGCGTGGCAAGCCTTGCCACGGATGCAGCGTGTTCCCCCGCGCCAGGGGCATCGCCAGAGGAATTCCCCAAGCAACTCCGCCAGCGCTGGCCGAACAACAAATTCATGGACATCGGAGTCGGTGGATAACACTGAACCATCAAAAACGTTCAGAAAGTTCCCTGCCGCGGGCCGCGGGCGCCATGGGCCATTGATCCCCGGTCGCATTCCACAGGTTCGCCAGGGCCCGGCACGAATCAAACCCGTCCGACACCCTGGCACAACGCTTGGCGGCGCGGTCCGATCGCGCAATGATCCAGCGCCGTTCAGGAATCCGGAGGCCGCCTGGCAGGGACTGCGCGACGGACGCACCGCCCTAGGAAAACCGTTCGATGGACGCTCGCAGCGCAAGCGCCGAGCGCTGGAGGAGCTCTGCTTCCCTGTCGTCGAGGTGGGTGTCCAGCACCCGCAGGACACCGCCCGCCCCGACGATCGAGGGAACGCTGAGTGCCACGCCGTCAATGCCCCGGTAGCCGTGCAGCACGCTGGAGACAGGAAGGATGCAGCGTTCGTCCTGCAGCACGGCCTCCACGATGCGCGCGCCGGAGAGGCCGATCGCGTAATTCGTGGCTCCCTTGCCGGCAATGACCTTGTATGCCGCGTTGACGACGTCGTTCGTGAGCGTCTCGAGGCGTTCTCGGGGAAACAACAGCGTCCCCGATTCGTCCCTCCACTCCGGCAGCGGCATCTGGCCGATGGTTGCGGTGGACCAGAGCGGGAACTCCGTGTCACCGTGCTCGCCGACAATCAGCGCATGCACGCTCTGCGGGGCGACCTGGGCGACCTCCGCCACAAGCCAGCGCAGCCGGGCGGAGTCCAGCACGGTGCCGGAGCTGAAAATGCGCCCGGCCGGCAGGTCGGTGATGCGCTCCGCCACGGCCGTCAGCACGTCGCACGGGTTGGTCACGAGGACGAAGACGGCATCCGGCGCCAGCGCGACGAGCTCCGGCAGCATTGTCTCCAGGATGCCCACGTTGACACCCGCCAACTCGAGCCGGGTCTGCCCGGGCGCCTGCTTAGCGCCGGCGGTGATGACCACGACGTCGGAATCGGCCACGAGCCCGATGTCATCGCCCCCGGTGATGCGGGAAGACCCCGTAAACGGCGTGCCGTGCGCCAGGTCAAGGACCTCGGCCTCCACCTTGGCCCGCGCGATGTCATACAGCACGATTTCGCGGGCCGAATTGCGGATGAGGGCGGCATAGGCGAGTGAGGTGCCCACGCTTCCGGCCCCGACGATGGTGAGCTTGGTGCTTCGAACGAACGTCATGTCCCCAGTATCGCCCCAAACACGGCATCGGATCGATCAATTCCGCTCGTGTCACAGGTTCGTCCCGCCCACGACGGGCGCGAGCGCCCCGAGCTGCTGGACGCAACCCCCTGAACGGGACGCCGGCCAGTCCAAAACACCTAAGCAGCAGCGCTTTTGGACGTTGCGTGGCAGACTGTGATCCATGAGCGAACCAATGGACGCAGCGCCACCACCCCGCCGCGCACCAGGCAGGGGTCTGGCGCTGGCCGTGGGCACCATCGCGCTGCTGGCCGTCATCGCGGGCATCGCCGTCCTGTGGATCGGCAGCGGCGAGACCTACAGCTTCGGCTGGGTGGGCTATGCGCCCCTGGGCGAAGGCGATTTCCTGCCGGGCATGTACCTGCTGGGCCCCAGGCAAATAGCCGGCTGGCTGCTGGTGGCCTTCGGCATCGCCTGCGCCGCGTTCCTGGCCGGCCTGACCGTGGGCAGGCGCACGCGTTAGGTCACGCGCCGTTCATGCCGAGGGCCGTTCAGCCCCCGAGGACCCCGGCGTGCAGCGCGTACTCGGCGAGCAGGTGCTCGGTGAACAGTTCCACGGTGTATCCGGGGACCAGGTCGTCCGCCGCACCCACGCTGGCCGGGTCCATCTCGATCTCCATGGCTTGGTAGACATCATCCAGCACGGCACGGATGGGCGCGGAATCCTCGATGACAAACACGCTGGAAAACAGCCACGCGCCGGAGATGACCCGCTGGGCGGTGCCCACCAGCTTGACCGCGTGCCGCGTCGGGGATGGCTCGCCGGGCAGCCCGTGGACGCTGAAATCGCCGGGGCAGTATTCCCCGGGGATCGCCCCCACCCGGGCGTCGATGCCCCCGCGCCGCAGCGCGCCGGCATACAGCTCGCCCAGCACCTGGAAGCGTTGCTGGTGGCCCAGCATGGCCTCGCCCGCGGGCTCCACGTGGTCCAGGATCACGGTTCCGCGGTGGTAGGCCGCCGCGCGCCCGCCGGCCTTGCGCACCACGGGGGCAAAGCCGTGCTCGCGCGATTTTTCGACGGCAAGCTCGTAGCCCGGCAACCGGACGTCCCGCTGGCCGAAGGCCATCGTGGGGTCGGGCCGGTACAGCCGCAGCGTCGCGGGGGCCAGTCCGTCGCGGACGTCGGAGAGCAGCCGGATGCCTCCCATGAGGTCGGCCGCGGGGTCCCCGCCGGGCACATCGTGCAGGACGCGCAGCGCGTGGTCGGCATCGGGGTTCCAAAGGCTCATGGACTCGATTCTAGATCCGGGGGCGATCGAAGGAATAATGGATGTCGTGCCGAAACAACATATGCCCCTGATCCTGCTTGGCGGTGCTTCCGGATCCGGAAAGTCATACCTTGCCACCCGCTTCGGCCGACCCCACGTGGTGCTCGACAACTTCTACCGGGAGCTCTCGGAACACACGGACGAATCCCCGCTTCCGCAGACCGGCTACGGCGAGGTCGACTGGGACCACTCCGGCACCTGGAACTGCGACAAGGCCGTCGACGGACTGGTCGAGTTGCTGGAAACCGGGCAGACACACGTACCGAACTACTCGATCAGCAGCTCCAGCTATGACGGGACGCACCCGGTGGAGCTGGCCGACGGCCCGCTGATCGCCGAGGGAATCTTCGTGAGCGAGGTCTTGGCCCCGCTGCGCGAGCTCGGGATCGACGTCCAGGCCTTCTACATCGACGAATCGGCCGCACAGACGGCGGTGCGGCGGTTCGTCCGCGACGTCAAGGAACGCCGCAAGCCGATCGGCTTCCTGCTCAAGCGCGGCTATGCGCTTTTCCGCGCCGACCGCCAGGTCCGCGCCAGGTACCTCGAGGCCGGGTTCGTCCCGATGAAAAAGAAGGCGGTCAAGGCCATGCTTGCCGCTGCCTCGTAGGAAACTGCCGCAACCGGCACCCCTTGACCAGCGGTCCGGGTCGGGCTGAAATGGGATGAGGAGGCCCGGCATCCCGCCGCGCCGGGTCGTCGGCCGCGGAGGTGGCACAGTGTTCGCCCAGGCATTCGGTTTGCTGGCGGTATTCACGGGCATCGCAACGGCCTGGCTGGTGAACACCAGGCCCTCCCGCGAACGGGACCCGGACGCGCGGTTCTGGTACGGATTCACCGGGTTCTGCATGGTGGCCACGCTGCTGCTGATTGCCGCGTCGCTGGACCGGTGGGTCGGCGCCCTGTCACTGGCGATGATCGCCGCGGGCGCCCTGGCGACGAGCAGGCTGGCCGCACGCAGCGTCGAGAAGCGGGCGGTCGCCGATTCGGATTCCCGGCGGGCCGCGGAGCACGCCGCGCTGGTGGCGCGGCACGACTCGGTGCTCAGGGCCTGGGGCCGCTACGCCCTGGATCCGGCCGCCGCCATGGATTTTCCAGCGATGAACGACGTCCATGTCCCGGAGGTTTCCGGCCTGGCCAAGGCGTTGGCCGAGGCCGAGCAGCTACGCAGGCACCCGCAGACCCCGGATGTTGAGCCCGCCGGTTACCTCCAGGCGATCGGCCGTTTGGAAGCGGCGTTCAGGCGGGCGGAGCAGGCGGCCGCGGATCCCCCGAGGGCCACCGGAGCGCTACCGCCGCGCGGCGCGACCGAGTGAGGTCCCGGGTCGGGTTGCCGGGCCGGGAACCGGTACCGCCGGCTACATCCCGGGCAGCGGTCGCACGGTGAGGATCTGCTCGCTGCGCCCGAACGGGCCGCGGACATCGTGCAGCACCGCGGAGGTCAACCCGATCCCGTCGGCGCCGTAGGTCTGCTGCGCCTCGATGCCGAGCCACTGGCCCTCGGGCGCCCGGTGCATGTGGATCTGCAGGTCCACGTTCGGGAACATCCACGAACCCGGACCCGGCGCCACCCGCGGCGCCACGCCGTTGGCGGTGTCGACCATGCCCATCAGCCGCACCAGGTCGGAGGTGCGGGTTCCCTCCACCATCTCGAAGTCGTTGCGCATCCACACCACGCCCTTGCCCGGGCGGTGGCCGTCGGCGCCGCGGAATTCCAGGCCCTGGATGTAGCCGCCGGGCCACGGGGTCATCCCGTCAAAGGTCACCAGCTCCTCGGGGTGGACCACCGGCTCGTCCTCGGACGCGGCAACAGCCGTGGAGTCCAGGGTCTTCAGGCGCCAGCCGCGGGCCACGATGCAGGTGCGTCCCTGCGAGATCATCTCGCCCTCGATCAGCTCGATGGTTTTCCCCGGCCTGACCATGCGGGTCCGGACCTCGAACTCGCCGCCGTGGATGATGCCATGGATGTCCAGGCTGATCCTGGCCATGCGCATGTCGGCGCGCGGCTGGAACTTCTCCATCTCGTGCACCAGGATGCCGGTGGCGGGCGCCATGTGCTGTTCGTGCTCGTTCCAGGCGCCCTGGGCGTGGACCGTCGAGCGGTACGTGTTTTCGCCCGTGGGCCGGTAGTAGAAATCGCCGACTGCCAGTTCCGGCGTGTTTGATTCGGTGGTTGCTTGAGTCATGTCCGTTTCCTTCTGCCCGGTGGCGTCGCCGCCCGCGTCTCTTGGTGCCCAGCCTAGCCACCCATGCGACGCGGGCCACAATCGCGGCGCGCGCGGCGGTGGATCCGCGCCGGGTCTTGGCCCGGACACCGCCCGCGCGTAGGGTGGGCCGCAGCAGCCCGCGCCAAGGAAAGGGACTCCCATGCCCACCGTCGCCGAAACCATGCTCTCCACGCTCAAGGCCAACGGGGTCAGGCGCATCTACGGCGTGGCCGGGGATTCGCTCAACGGCCTGACAGATGCCGTGCGGAAGGACGGCACCGTGACCTGGTTGCCGGTGCGGCACGAGGAAACCGCCGCGTTTGCCGCGGGCGCGGAGGCGGAAATGACGGGCAACCTCGCGGTCTGCGCAGGAAGCTGCGGGCCCGGCAACCTCCACCTGGTCAACGGCCTCTACGACGCGAACCGCAACCGGGTGCCGGTGCTCGCGATCGCCGCGCACATCCCCGGCGCCGAGATCGGCAGCAACTACTTCCAGGAGACCCACCCGGCCGAGCTCTTCCGCGAGGCCTCGGTCTTCTGCGAGATGGTCTCCACGCCCGCGCAAATGCCGCGGCTGCTGGAGATCGCCATGCGCACCGCCGTGGAGCGCCGCGGAGTCGCGGTGCTGGTCATGCCCGGGGAGGTGGCCCTGGCGGAGGCGAACAGCACCCGGGTGGCCCTCATCCAGCGCAGCAGGTCCGCGATCCTGCCGCACGCGGAGGACCTGGCCCGGGCGGCCACCCTGCTCAACGACGCCAGGAAGGTCACCATCCTGGCCGGGGCCGGTGTCGCCGGCGCGCACGCCCGCGTCATGGAGGCCGCCGAGCTCCTGGGGGCGCCGGTCGTGCATGCGATGCGCGGCAAGGAGCACATCGAGTACGACAACCCCTACGACGTCGGGATGACCGGGCTGCTCGGCTTCGCCTCCGGGTTCCGGGCCATGGACTCCGCCGACGCGATCCTGCTGCTCGGCACGGACTTCCCCTACCAGCAGTTCTATCCGCAGAAGGCGAAGATCATCCAGGTCGACATGCGCGGCGAGCAGCTGGGCCGGCGCACCAGGATCGACGTGGGGCTCCTCGGCACCGTTGCGGACACGCTAGAGGTCCTGGCACCGCTGCTGGAGAGGAAAACCGACCGAACGCACCTGCAGGACGCCCAGAAGCACTACCGCAAGACCCGCGAGAAGCTCGACGACCTGGCCGTCCCGTCCCGCAAGGGCGCGCAGATCCACCCGCAGTTCGTCGCCCGCACCCTGGACCGGCTGGCCGACGAGGACGCGGTGTTCCTGGCCGACGTCGGCTCTCCCACGGTCTGGGCCGCCAGGTACCTGACCATGAACGGGAAGCGCCGGCTGCTTGGCTCCTTCAACCACGGTTCGATGGCCAATTCCATCCCGCAGGCCATCGGCGTGCAGGCCTCGAACCCCGGCCGACAGGTGGTGACGCTGTCGGGCGACGGCGGGCTGGCCATGCTCATGGGCGACCTGCTCACCCTGGTCCAGTGCAGGCTGCCGGTGAAGATCGTCGTCTTCAACAACTCGTCGCTGAACTTCGTGGAGCTTGAGATGAAGGCGGCGGGTTTCGTCACCTTCGCCACCGACCTGTCCAACCCGAACTTCGCCGACGTCGCCACGGCCCTGGGCATCCGCGGGTTCCGGGTGGAGAATTCCGACGACCTGGCCGCGGCCCTGGACGACGCCCTCGACCATGACGGGCCCGCCCTCATCGACGTGGTGACGGCCCGCCAGGAGCTCTCGATGCCGCCGTCGATCACCGCGGCGCAGGCCAAGGGGTTCGCGCTCTATGCGATGCGCACCGTCTTCTCCGGAAAGGGCGACGAGCTGCTGGATCTTGCCGCCACCAACTGGCGCCGGCTTTTCTGAGCCCTACTTTTCCGAGCCCAACAGCGCGGCCTTCCGCAGCCGCAGCTCCGCAACGTCCCGCTCGGTTTCCTCCCGGGTGAGATCGGCGTTCACCGCCGCACCCACGCCGAGCCCGCTGGCGGCCGCCATGATGACCTGTTGCTTCGAGTCCGCGAGGCTTCCCGCGACCCACAACCCCGGAATCTGGCTCTGCCCCATGGCATCGACCTCGACGTACTGGCCAGCACCTGTCGGATGCTCCGAGGCCGCCAGCCCCAGCGAGGCCACGGCGGAGAGGTCCACCTCGACGCGGGGCATGAGGACCAGTGCATCGAGCGGATACACGGTGCCGTCGGAGAGCTCCACGCCCTGGATGGAACCGGCGGCACCGCGCACCGCGGCAATGTCCGCCTCGACGACCACAACGCCTCGGGCCTCAAGCTGCTCGAGGTCCTCGGGACCCAGGTCCCTGTCCCGCCCCTTGAACATGGTGATGTCCTTGGTCCATTGGGTGAACATGAGCGCCTGGTGCACCGAGAAGGGACCATCGAGGATGCCGAAGTGCCGGTCCTGGACTTCCCAGCCGTGGCAGTAGGGGCAGTGCATGACGTCGTGTCCCCAGCGCTCGGCCAATCCGTCGATTTCCGGCAGCCGGTCCTTCAATCCTCCGGCAAGGATGATCCTCCGGGCCGAGACCTCGGGATTCCGTGCCAGCGAGATGGCGAACCCCGTGTCGGTACGGCGACTGTCGGTTGCCCGGTCGGCAACAATGCCGACGCCGTACCTCGCCAGTTCCGCACGTCCCGCAGCCAGAAGATCCAGAGGGTTCATGCCGTCGCGCGAAAGGTAGTTGTGCATCTCGCCCGCCGGCGCGTTGCGGGGTTCGCCCGCGTCCACGACCAGCACCGAGCGCCGCGCACGGCCCAATGCCTGGGCGGCGCTGAGCCCCGCCGCGCCCCCGCCGATGATGACCACGTCGTATGTCTGTGCCTGGTTTTCCATGGGGGTTCCGTTCCTTGTGATCCGTCGCGTGACCTGCCGTCCGCACTGCGTCAAGCGTGCACCCGGTTCACGGAGGACTCCAAACTTTTTTGCCGATATGGCAAACTGTTGGCATGGAGCAAGACATCGAAGACACGCTTTCCCAAGTGGGCCCGAGGCTCAAGGCCTTGCGCACCGGCGCCAGCACCACACTGCAGGAACTCTCCGCACGCACGGGGATCTCGGTCAGCACGCTCTCGCGCCTGGAATCGGGCCAGCGCCGCCCGACACTGGAACAGCTCCTGCCACTGGCGCGGGCGCACGGGGTGCCGCTTGACGACTTGGTGGGAGCCCCGGCCACCGGCGATCCGCGGATCCACATCAAACCCATCACGCACCACGGGATGACGATCCTGCCACTCAGCAGGGGTTCGGGAGGGGGCCTGCAGGCGTTCAAGAACCTGCTTCCCGCCGGCACCGATCGCAGCGTTCCGGATCTGCGCACCCACGAGGGCTACGAATGGATCTACGTGCTCAAGGGCAGGCTTCGCCTCTGCCTGGGCGAGCACGACATTGTCATGCCGGCCGGAGAAGCCGCGGAGTTCGACACTCGTACGCCGCATTGGTTTGGCAGGGCCGATGCCAACGCCGTGGAGTTCCTCAGCCTTTTTGGGCCGCAGGGAGAGCGCATGCACGTGAGGGCAAAACCATCGAAGACACCGCAGCGGAAATAGCTTCCCGGCCCTTGCTGCGCACCGGCGCCCCAAGATCCGGGGGCCGGACGAATCCCACACGTTCAATCGTCGGTTTGCGCCTGACAAGCAAAAACACCACACCGACCCTTTTCTGCCTTCACAGGTGGATCCACTCTCCCGCGGATTCATCTGGTAAGGCGACAAAACAGCGGATACTCTGGCCTCAACTCCATGCCACCAGTGGCCGACCATCCCAACCATTCGACTGAATGCCTGCGTCTGGGATTGCCAGGCCAAAAGGACCTCGCTGAGGAGGCGCTTTCATGAGATGGATCTTCGCTGCACTCATGTTGTTGATGACCGCTACGTCTTCCCCGTCCGGAACTCCGGTTTTGCCATGCGTGATGTCCCCGGATGCCATGCCTGAAAGCTGGAAGCCTACGAGTGCACAGCAAAAAAACCTACGCACCGAGCCCTGGTCCGTGAGCGAGTCCGCGGAGGCAACGTTCGCCATCCGTTCCGGGGTGGATGAGATGCTCAACCTCTTTGACAGGAACCCCACGGCGCCCAAGGAGTTGTGGGAAGACTCGGTGGCTGCCTTGATCGAAGTGACGTATTCCGGGACAAACGCACCCGAACTCGACACCAAGGCACGTGACGGGGCACGACGCAACTTGTCCACGCTGATGCAGCCGTACCTGAAGAGGACCCCGCAGTCGGCGGTCTGCGATGAGTACGAACTCATGTTGCCGCTTGCCGTTTACGCCCACACGCGTTTGCAGGAAGACGACCACAGGATCGACAAGATGGCGAAGCTCACGAATGCCGCCTACAAGGACTGCGGAACGTTCACCAATGCGATGGGGATCGATTACAAAGAAGAGTTCCAGACCGGCGAAGCCTCCCTTGAGGACACCTTTGACATGGTGATTTGGAGTCTCCTATTCATCGAGGGCCAGCTGGTCCCGGGACTCGAGATGCCTGAGGAGTCCCGCGATTTTCCTGCCAAGCTATGGGCCTTCCTCGAGGACTACCCGCTTCCCGGGGCAAAGACCTACGAAGACGGTGCCCGGGATGAGGAATTCATCGAGGTTGCGTACCTGGCGACCCACATTGCCTACATTCCAACCGGCAACCACCGCTATCCCATCTACGTCTCGGACTCACCACGCCTGTTCGACTTCCACCGCGAGAACTTCTACGCGGTGTTGGAAATGGGCGAACTCGACCTTGTTGCCGAGTTCGTGGACTCGCTGCGTCAGTACGGCTGTACACCCGAAAACGACCGCCAGGTGCTTGACGGAACCCGGTACTTGCTGGGTCTCTTCCATTCCGGCGGGGACCGGTGGATGACCTACCGCGAGGAAGGCGAAACGGACGCGGACGTTGACAACTACGATCTGGTCCACAAGGCCTGGACGGGAGTGCTGGGTGTCAGGGATAGGGAAATATGGTCACCAGATCCGGGCACTTATGGCGGCGTGGTCAGGGATTGGCTGCCGTATCCGCGCCTCCCCCAGCGGCCCGACTGACGGGGCGTCCGTGACGCCGGCCAGCGGCCACCGTTTCTCCACGCAACGCACGATGCACGCCCGGTCACCATGACCAGGCGTGCATTGTGTTCACCCGCCGACCGCCGGAGATTCGAACGGCCGGGACAGCTTGTCCGAACGGCCCGGTGTTAGCGGCGCTTGGGAGCCTTGCTGGACAGCTTCCAGGACTTGACCCAACCGGTCTTCGAACCCAGCTTCACCTTGGACCAGGCGTTGCCGGTCTTCAGCAGCTGCACCTTCTTGCGCTTGGGCAGGCTTGCCACCTTGGCCGCGCTGGAGCTCGCGCTCTTCACCAGCTTGGTGTTGATGGCCGCGTAGCGGTAGATCTTCCCTTTGGGCGCCGTCGCGGAAAGCTTGGATGTCTTCACCCATCCGGTCTTCGAACCCAACTTCGCTTGGGACCAGCTGCCGGAGGCCTTTAGCAACTGGAGCTTTTCGTGCTTGCCCACGCCCACCACCGTGGCCGCGCTTGAGCTTGCGCTTTTCACCAGCCTGGTATTGATGAGTGCATAACGGTACTTTTTCGCGGCGGGTGGTGCCACGGCACTGATGTAACTCGAAGAGACCCAACCGGACTTGCCACCGTAGGTGGTCCTGCTCCAGTTGCCCGATGTCGCCGTGACGGTGATCTTTTTGCGTGTTGGAATGGTCAGCAGGCGATCCGAGTCCGCGTCGGGCGACTTGCGCAGGTTCAATCCCGCCGTTGTCCACCTGGTGTAGTTCAGGGTGACGGCCGGGGCCTTCGCTCGGGTGCTCTGGACGAGCCTGGTGGTGGCGCCGACACGTCCGGCGTCGTCCCTGGCCCGGATGCCGAAGATGGCGGTTTCCCCGGGTGCAATCGTCACATCCGCTGACGTCCCTGTGGCGGTTTTCCCTGCCCACCAGATCCGTTCGTCGGACAACGAACGGACCATGACCTGGTACTTGGTGGCCTTGCTTACCGGCTTCCAGCTCAGCTTGATCTTTCCGTCGCGGCTCACGGGAGAATCACTGGAGTAGTTGCCGCTGGCGACGGGTGCCTTCAGCACCGGTCGTGCAGTGCCGTACGTTGCCTTGGCCTTGGCAATGCGCTTGGAAACCTCGGTGCGGATCGAACCGAGCTTCGCATCGAGGTATCGACCCGGGCATGACGTGTTATTGGTCCTTTTGTGCCCCAGAATAACGGGGACCGTCACTTTGACCCCGTTCTTGTACATGGCAGTGGATGGTCCGGCCGTGCTGGTGGTCAGCGTGGTGGTGCCCGTGACGTCCAGGTTGTACTGGTAGCCCTTCCATGCCAGCAGGCGGGTCACCGCCTCGACGAGGGCCTTCGGCGGCTTCGCCTTTGGATCATCCTCATCGTCGAAGTTGCCCATCGCCGAGACCCCGATGGTGTTGGCGTTGTAGCCGCCCGCTTGGGCCCCGACGATCAAGTCGGTCATGGATCCGCGACGACCCTCGTAGATGTTGCCGAAGCGGTCGACGAGGAACTGGTACCCGATGTCGTCCCATTTCAGGACCTTGGTGTGGTAGTCGTAGATCCCGCGGATCTGCTGGAACGCCTGGGCTTCGGTGTAGTTGTTGCTGCTGGCGGTGTGGTGCACGTACATGGCCTGCAGCTTGGCGGAGCGGCGCGCGGTGGTGTTCGCCTGGGTTTCCCTGGCTCCCCACTGCTTCCGGGTGATGACGGACGGCTTGAGCGCTGCCCCGTCGGCGGACGTCGATGCGGAAGTGGAAGCCGCTGCCGTGAGCGCGCCGTCCGTCGCGGAGGTACCCGCGGCCACCAGGTTCACCTCCAGGTTTGCCGGGGCCTGGCCGCTGGCCGTGAGCACACGCGCCTGGATGCCGTCGGCGCCCAGGCTGAGCACCGGCTCCGTGCCTGCCGTGGCGCCCTCGCCCTCGGAGCCCGGGTTGAGCATCTCGAGGCTCGTCCAATCGGACCAGGTTCCGTCCTCGCGCACCCGGACTGCGGCCTCGATGACTTCGTCGTTTTCATCGGGGGTCCAGGTCAGCCCGGCGGCCGTGAACTCCTCGGTGGTCCGCTCGGCCGTGAGCGCCGCCAGCTGGTCGTCGTCCGTGGGGTCGGGCTCGGTCGCCGCGGCGTTGAGGTCCGTCGGCGCGATCGTCGCTCCGGCGTCCGACGCATCCGGCGGAGTGAGCGCCGCTGCCTCTTCGCGGGACTCATCGCTCTCTGCCGCCTCGGCGTCAACGCCCGAAACAGCCACCTGTTGGAGGCTTTCGCCGGTGACGGGGGCCGCCGGGGCCGAAGCAGGTGCCGGATCCGGTTCGGATTCGGCGGCCGGCTCCACGCCCGAGGCGTCGAGGGTTGTGGTCGCAAGAGCGGATGGAGCGGCAAAAGCCGGAGCGGCGAGTGCGGGTGTGGCAATCAACGCTGCCGTCAGCAGCGCCGCAGGCAGCCGCAAACGGCGAACCTGTCCTCCGGAAGTTGTAGTCATTGGGCAACTCTATCGAATTGACAGATTTCGTACAGGGTTAGCCACTCCACAAGTCGCGTGGTTCCGCCCGGGAAATTTGCGCGGAGGCGAGGGGTGTTCGGGTCCTTGCCCGGTCCAAAACACCCGGCCAAGGACCCGAGACATGGATCACACGCGAAATACCTGACGCCGACGGGTGGTTGTCGCTCTCAGACACCATCACCGTGAAAGGAACCGACCCCATGTTGTTTTCCCCCTTGAAGCTGGGCTCCATGGAATTGCCCAACAGGCTTGTCATGGCACCCTTGACCAGGATCCGTGCCGGCAAGCAGGGCGTTCCCGGGCCGCTGTTGGTCGAGCACTACCGCCAGCGCGCCTCGCTCGGGCTGATCATCAGCGAGGGCACCTACCCCAGCCACGCCGGCCAGGGCTTCCCGGGCCAGCCCGGGCTCGTCACCGAGGAACAGCTCACGGGCTGGGCATCGGTGACGTCCGCCGTGCACGCCGAGGGCGGCAGGATCTTCGCCCAGGTCATGCATGCCGGCCGAGTCACCCACGAGGACACCAACGGGGGCCACCCGGTCGTGGCACCCAGCGCCATTGCCGTCGATGGGGAGACCCGCACCTACGAGGGGAAGAAGGCATTCCCGGTCCCGCACTCCCCCGCCGCCGAGGAACTCGCCGGCATCGTCGAGGAGTTTGTCCAGGCCTCGCGCAACGCCATCGAGGCGGGGTTCGACGGCGTGGAACTGCACGGGGCCAACGGCTACCTGCTGCACGAGTTCCTTGCCGCCGGGGCGAACACGCGCGAGGACAGCTATGGCGGCTCCCCGGCCAAGCGCGCCCGGTTTGTCATCGAGGTGACGCAGGCGGTCGTTGCGGCGATCGGCGCGCAGCGGGTCGGCATCCGGCTGTCGCCCGAGCACAACGTCCAGGGAACCCTCGAGCTCGACGCGGCCGACGTGCAGGAGACCTACGGGATCCTCGTCGATGCGCTGGCGCCGATGGGCCTCGCGTACCTGAGCCTCCTGCACAAGGACCCGGCGAGCGCCCTCGTCCAGGACCTGCGGGCCCGGTTCAACGGACCCTTCCTGCTGAACACCGGCTTCGGCGCTATCACCACGCGGAATGAGGCCATCTCACTGGTGGAGGACGGGTTCGCCGACGCGGTTGTCGTCGGTCGCCCGGCCATCGCGAACCCCGACCTGGTGCGCCGCTGGCGAGAGGACCTTCCGCTGAACGATCTTGACGCCTCGACGTTCTACGGGCCCGACGCCAAGGGTTATACCGACTACCCGGCGTACCAGAACTAGGGTCACGCAACCGGCGCCCGCCCCGATTCCGGGGCGGGCGCCGGCGCGTCCGGGTGCGGAAGGCGGGGCACGCAATGCCGGATCCGCAGCTGTGGCCGGGTGGCAACGCAACCCTTGATGCGACGCCCCCGATGGTGCCAGACTGCCGAAGTGGAAGTCGTCCCCAATTGGAGGAAGCCATGGTCCAGGAAGCCGAACGACCGGCCTGCACCGTCAAGCCACGGACACCACTGGTTTTGCCGCCCGGATTGCCCGATGAGCGGATGCGGCTCATACGCATGTTGTCCAGCAAGTGGGTCAACGGAACCATCCTGCACTACTGGTTCCTCGATGGGCCCGCCGCCCAGCAACAGGCCGTCCGGGACGCCTTCGCCGAATGGAAGGCGCTGGGCATCGGGCTGGTGTTCACCGAGGTGCAGGACCGCAGCGAGGCCGAGGTCCGCATCGGCTTCGACCAGGCCGACGGTTCCTGGTCGTATGTGGGCCGCGATGTGCTGGGCATTCCCGCCACGCAGCCGACCATGAACTTCGGCTGGGACCTGACCACCGACTACGGCCGCACCACTGCATTGCACGAAATCGGGCACACCCTGGGGTTGCCCCACGAGCACCAAAACCCGTTCGCCGGAATCGTCTGGGACGAGCCGAAGGTCTACGACTACTTCAGCGGCTCCCCCAACTTCTGGCCCCGGGAGCAGACCTTCTCAAATGTCCTGCGCAAGCTCGACCCCACAGAGGTCGAGGGTTCGACCTGGGACCCCAACTCGGTGATGGAGTACTGGTTCCCCGCGGGGCTGATCATCCAACCCGCGCAATACCACTCCGGGCTGGAGCCCGCCGGCGGACTCTCGGCCACCGACAAGGAATGGATCCTGCGCTTCTATCCGAAGCTCAAGGCCACGAACCCGTTGCTGACCCCGTTTGTCTCGGTTCCGCTCTCCCTGGCTCCCGGCGGCCAGGCGAACTTCAGCATCGTCCCGAGCGAAACGCGCAGGTACGAACTGGGCACCTTCGGGTTCGCCGACACGGTCGTGGTGCTCTTCGAAGAGGTCAAGGGGAAACTCCGCCATCTGGCCGCCAACGACAACAGCGGCACGGACCGCAACGCAAAAGTCCAGGTGAAGCTGTTCAAGGACCGGAAGTACGTCGCACGCGTGCGACTCGGCTGGGCGGGGGCGTCCGGGCAGACGGCAATCATGCTCTGGTAGGCCATTGCCGGTCGCCTCGGGTGGAACGCCGCCCGCGGCACCGGCCCGACTTGAAACACCCAAAAGTCATGCTGCTGCTCCGACCCCAACGTGCACCGGCGGGTCAAGGCAGTCCGGGAACCCGGCTCCAAGGGCAGCCCCGACCTGGATTTTCCCAACTCAATGCCGACTTGCGACCGGATCACCGAGGCATTCCATCTCCATGGCCCGAGTTGCAGCCCGGCAGATACCGCTCGGGACGCAATCCCGCAACGGCTTCACAAACCGGACTTTCCTGCAATCTGGATTGCACGAAGGCTTGCCTGCAACCATAATTGCAACGTGCCCCACCTAACACCCGCCACGCAGTCGGACGCCACCCCCGGCGCCGACTGGCTGGATGACATCCTGACCAAGACGTCCCTGCCGAAAGCCCAAAACCGGGTGGCAGACGTCATCGTGCGCAACCCACAGCTGGCTTCCTATGCGGAAATCGCGGAAATCGCGCTGCATGCGGACGTCAACAACTCAACCGTGGTCCGCACCGCGCAATCCCTGGGCTTTCAGGGCTGGCCGGACCTGCAGCGCGAACTGCGCTCGCGGTACCTGGCGAAGATCTCCACCGAGGACACGCTGGTCCAGCACGGCGAACACCGCAACCCGCTGCAGGCCGCGCTCACCCGGGACATCGAGAACCTCCGGCTGACCCTCGAGACCAACACCTCCCAGGACGTGGAGGCCACGATCGCCACGCTGGCGGCCGCACGATCCATCCTCGTCGTCGCCCACGGCTCGTACGCCGCACCCGCCGTCGTCATGTCCCACCTGGGCGCGACCATGGGCTACCCGATTTCCCTCGAAAGCCGCCCGGGCGTCCACTTGGCGACCAGCACCAACACGCTGGGCCCCGGCGATGTCATGGTGGTCATCAACATCTGGCGCTCGATCGGGCAGCAGATCGTTGCCGCCGAGGCCGCACACCGTGCGGGCGCCACCATCATCGGCATCAGCGACATGCGCCGGGGCCGGTTGGCCGACATCGCCGAGCACCTGTTGGTGGTCCCGTCCGAGGGCATCGGCTATTTCCAGTCGGTCACCGCCACCACCTCCGTGGTGTACGGACTGCTGGCCGGCATGCAGGCCGCCCATCCGGAGCGCAGCCTCGCCACCCTCCGCCGCTCCCAACAACTGTGGAAAGACCTCGACATCCATCTGGACTAGGGTCCTGCTCCTCCCAAAGCAGCCCACGTCCCGTCCCATCCATCTACCCCAGTCCTTATCCCCAGGAGACACCATCTTGAACCCCACCGACACTCCCCAGGCAGGTGCCGACGTCCATGCGGAACTGGCCGCCGGCGTCGAGTCCTGGCGCAGCAAGGTCCATGACCTCGCCCGCGACATCCATGCGAACCCGGAACTCTCCTTCGAGGAGGTCCGTGCCTCGGCCGGCATCGCCGCACTGCTGCGCGAGGGCGGCTTCACCGTGGAAGCCGGCACCTCGGGGCTGCCCACCGCATTCACGGCAACCGCCGGCAGCGGCGAACTGACCGTTGCGCTGTGCGTCGAGTACGACGCCCTGCCCAAGATCGGACACGCCTGCGGACACAACCTGATCGCCGGTGCCTCCGTGGCCGCGGCGCTGGCGCTCGCCCCGCTGGCCGACAAGCTGGGCATCACGCTCAAGGCCATCGGCACCCCGGCGGAGGAGCACGGCGGCGGCAAGTCGCTGATGCTGGAGGCCGGCGCATTCGACGGTGTCGGGTTGTCCCTGATGGTCCACCCGGTCCAGGACGGGGTCACCTACAACCCGGCCGGAACCAGCGCGCAGGCCGTGGGCCGCTACCGGGCCACGTTCACCGGCAAGGCATCCCATGCGGCCGCGGCGCCCCACCTTGGCGTGAACGCGGCCGACGCGGCGGTGCTCAGCCAGGTGGCGGTGGGACTGCTGCGCCAGCAGATCCCCGGCGACCACCGTGTTGCCATGTACGTTGCCGAGGCGGGCCACGCAACCAACATCATCCCCGAGCTCGCCGTGGTGGAATTCGAGTGCCGGGCCTTCACGCTGCCCGAGTACGAGGCCTTGCTGGTCCGCGTGCGCCGCTGCTTCGAGGGCGCGGCGCTGGCCACCGGCACGACGCTGGAGATCGAATCCACGGAGCCGCTGTACGAGCCGCTGCTGCAGGACGACGACCTGGCCGCGAACTGGATTGCCGCCATGAACGTGCTGGGCAAGGACACCTCGCCGGCCGCCGGAATGAGCGGCGGGTCCACCGACATGGGCAACATTTCCCAGGCGATCCCCAGCCTGCACCCGTGGCTGAGCATCCCCGGCGCCGACGTCGGCATCCACTCCCACGCCTTCGCAGCCCTGGCCGACACCCCGGCGGCGTATGACGTCATGTTCGAGGCAGCCAAGGCCCTGGCCTGGAGCACTGCCGATGCAGCCACGAACCCCTCCCAACGCAGCCGCTTCATCGAGGCCGCCTACACCCGCCCAACCAAGGAATCCCGCGCATGAGCACTCGCACCGCACCGGCAATGGCCGGACTCAAACACACCCTGCCCATCGCCCTGCTGGCCCTGGTCATTGGCCTGGCCGTGCAGTTCATCGGCTCGGCCAAGTTCGACATCGGCATCGGCTCGATCATCGTGTTCCCGATGGTCTGGGGCCTGATCCTCGGCCTGCTGGTGTCCATCCAGAAGTTCAAGCCGCTTGGCCTGGACCTGCAGAAGGTCGCGGCCGCCCTGGTGGGCGTCGCCGTGATGCTCCTGGTGGCACGGCTCGCCTTCAACATCGGCCCAAGCCTGCCCGTGCTGGTCAAGGCCGGCCCGGCACTGCTGCTTCAGGAAATCGGCCACCTGTTGGGAACCGTGTTCCTGGCCCTTCCGCTGGCCGTGCTGCTGCGCATGGGCAAGGCAACGGTCGGCGCCACCTTCTCGCTGGACCGCGAACCGTCGTTCGCCATGGTCTCTGAAAAGTACGGCCCGGACTCCGACCAGTACCGCGGCGTGCTGGCCATGTACGTCTTCGGCACGCTCTTTGGCGCCGTCTACATCACCCTGCTGACCTCCCTGGTGGCCAACTGGGGCGTCTTCAACCCGCTGGCCTTGGCCATGGGCGCCGGCGTGGGGTCCGGCTCCATGATGGCGGCCTCCGCGGCCAGCATCGTCGCTGCCTACCCGGCCGATGAACAAGCCATCCTCGGCATGGCCGCCGTGTCCAACCTGATCACCACCATCCTGGGCGTGTATGTAGGCATCTACGTCTCGCTGCCGCTGGCCGACAGGTTCTACAAGCTGCTGACCCGCAAGAAGAAGGCCACCGCCGCGGTCGCCACCGCGACACCTGCGGTCACCGCCTCGGCCGCCCAGGCAACCATCGATACGGCCGAAGACGAAGCCAACCGCGCCTTCCGCGAAAAGGTCGCAGAGTCGTCCGCCGAGGTCAAGCTGCCGCTGTGGCTCTCCCTGAGCGTGCTGACCGTCCTGGGCCTCGGTACCGCCTTCGTGGCGGCCAAGGGCGTGCACTGGAACATCGTCGGCGGCTATGCGGTTCTCATGGGCCTGGTCCTGCTGGGGTTGTTCCTGCACAAGGTCTCGCGCAAGATCTCGGCAATCATCTGGATCACCACCATCGGCGCCTACATATCCAGCCCGTGGTTCTTCGCCGCGAAACCCCTCACCGATCTCGTCTCGGCCGTCGACTTCCTCTCCATCGCCACCGTCATGCTGACGCTTGCCGGCTTGTCGCTGGGCAAGGACGTTCCGCTGCTGAGGAACATCGGCTGGAAGATCATCCCGGTGGGCCTCGTGGCGATCTCCGCGTCCTTCCTGCTCTCGGTGGTCATCGCGGAATTCGCCCTCGGCTACTGGTAAAACCACCGGCTCCGGGAGCGCGCGGGCGATCGTCCCGGCGATTCCCGGGCCCTTTTCCCCATGAGACTGCCCACGGCATGGCGCCAGCCAAGCCGTGGGCAGTCTTGTCGTTTCGCGCAGGGACCGTTGTTCCCTGTCCCAAGACCGACCGGGGCAGTGCGAAACTATGCCTGGCGGCCGACCATGTAGTTGATCCAGATCGGCGCGAACGGGGAGGTGCACCCCGGGGGCGTCGGGTAGTCGGCCAGCACCTGCAGTTTCTCGCCGATGGCCAGGGCACGTTCACGGTGCTCCGCGTGCGAAATGCCGATCTCCGCCAAGGTGTGGTTCATGGCCCACTGCAGGCGTTCCGGGGCATCCTTCATTTCCGATTCGATGGTTTCCAAAAGACGGGGCAAGTCCAACAGCCCGGGGTTCTTAGAGACGTGGGTTACCGTGAGTTCCCAGCCGGCGCTGGCGACGACGGGGTCGAGGTCGTCGAACCATCGCAACCGCAATGCCTCGCAATGCGGGCTCTTCTTGACGACATAGCTGACCAGCCATTCCTGGACCTTTGGAACCACCGCCTCGCGCAGCATTGCGTCGAGCTCCTCGAGCCCAAATGCCTTTGGCTTGCAGATCAACAAGGCCAACAATCGGGCATCCGAATCCCCGGTGTTCCACAAATCGATGGCCAGATCCTGGTTGGTCTTGATTTGTTTGGCCAGCCCGCGAAGCTTCGTCAGGTTTACGGCGTGGTCGTTGCCGCGCTTTTCGTTCACCGCAAGCATTCGCGGGTCTCGCATGCTTTCCAGTGCTGCCCGGATCTCCGCCACGCTGCTTGCGGGATTAATCGTGGTGTTCTCAGCCAAGATAGCGCCTTCCTCGTTGTATTCCGTTTCCACCTTAGCCTCGGCTGCAGGAACATCGGCCGATTGACTCAACGCCCAACTACCGCATGAGATGGGACAGGATGTGGATTCGGGGTTCCACGCGCGGGAATCCCGTCCCGACTCCCTTGCCTGCAGGCGCAACCTCCCGCCCGAATCGCGCGTTGGGCATGCCTCGGGACTTTGTGCACTGGCATGGACCGCCCCCGGGGGTGTCGACTGAAAGGAAGGCAGACAGAACGGAGCGGTGACAATGGGAAGCATCAATGTCCAACCCGGAAAAGATCACCTGGCCCAGCCTGTCGAAGAGCATCCTTGGCACCGTTACGTGGCGATGGGTGACTCCTTCACGATGGGATACGGCGATCCCGACCCGCTGAGTCCGGGCGGCTATCGCGGATGGGCGGACTGCGTATCCAAGGAGCTCAGCCACGGGCAATCCGACTTCTCCTATGCCAATCTTGCGATCCGCGGAGCCAAGATCCGCCAAGTGGTTGAAAGGCAGCTGCCCCAGGCGATACAGCTTGCCCCCGACTTGGTGACCTTCCAGGCCGGCGGCAACGACCTCATACGTCTCGATGCCAACCCCGACAAGCTCGCAGCAGCCGTTGACCCCGCCATGGAAGCACTTTGCGCAACCGGGGCCACGGTGCTGATATTTGTCGGACCGGATTCCGGCCCCGGGACCGTCTTGGGCCACGTCCGATCCAAGATCGCTCTATTCAACGAGACCCTTCGGGCCGTCGCCACTCGAAACGGCGCAATGGTGGTGGATTTGTGGGCGCTGAGGGACCTGTCCGATCCCCGCATGTGGGACAGGGACCGCCTGCATCTCTCCCCCATTGGCCACCAGAAGGTTGCGGCACTGGTCCTTGCCAACTTGGGCATCTCCCCCCGCTTCGAGCCCCTCGAGTTCCAGCCCCTGCCGACCCAAACCTGGCGCCAGGCCAGGGCCGGCGACCTCATCTGGACCAAGGAATACTTCGTTCCATGGGTACTGCGCGCAGCCACCAAGCATATGGCCGTTTCGACTCCAGCTGCCAGACGGCCCTCCCCGGAACCCGTCCAAGGCTACGGTCCGGCATTCCGGGGCAACGGCTGACTCAAGACAATCGGCGTTCCGCGGTCCGAGTTCCGCCGGGGCCGTTCCCTGACTGACGTTGGATATGCGCCGGCGAGCTTGCCACTCCGTTCGGGCTTTTGTGAGACTGCTACCGCTTCTCCTCCGCAGTGTTGAGCCGGCTGTGCTTCCGGGAGTATGCGAAGTACACAATGAACCCGAGAACCAGCCAAATGACGAACCGGATCCAGGTCTCCAACGACAGATTCAGCATCAGGTAGAAGCAGAGGAGTGCCGAGGCGATTGGAAGCACCGGCACCCATGGCACCCTGAACGACCGCTTCAGGTCCGGTCGGGCCTTGCGCAGGATGATGACACCGATGGACACCAGGATGAAGGCGGCCAGAGTGCCGATGTTGACCAGCTCCGCCAACGTCGACAAGGGAACGAACGTCGCCAGGATCGCGATCGGGATGCCGGCGATGATGGTGAACCTGTAGGGAGTGCCGAATCGCGGATGGGTCTTGGCCAGGGCCGCGGGCAGCAGGTGGTCGCGGGCCATGGCGAAGCCCACGCGTGTCTGGCCGAGGAACAGGATCATGCACACCACGATCAGCCCGATACAGGCACCGATGGCGATGAGGTTTGCCATGACCGGCAGGCCCACGTTCACGAAGGCGGTGGCCAGCGGGGCACCGTCCTCCGGATCGATGTCCTGATAATTCTGCATGCCGGTAATGACCAACGACACCGCCATGTAGAGCAGGGTGACGATTGCCAGCGAACCGAAGATGCCGATCGGCAGGTTGCGTTGTGGATTGCGGGTCTCTTCTGCCGTGGTGGCCACGACGTCAAAGCCAATGAAGGCGAAGAACACCATTGCCGCCGCCGCGAAGACCCCACCGACGCCGAAGACACTCGGTTCCAGCCCGAACAACGTCTGGACCAGTGGCAAGTGCAGTGCACCGCCCGCGGATTCGGGAGCAGCCTGGGCGGGGGGAACGAACGGTGACCAGTTTGCGACGTTGATAAAGAAGGCTCCGGCAATGATGACGGCAAGCACCACAAGTACCTTGATTCCGGTGACCACCTGGTTGATGCGGCTGGAGAGCTTCACCCCGGATATCAACACGATCGTCAGGCCTAGCACCAGCAGGCCTGCGGGCAGGTTGAGATAGCCGTCTTCCGCCGTCGCAATCGCTTCGGGGATGGCAAAAGGAGTTCCGTCGAGGATAACGCCCAGATACTGGCTGAAGGATGTGGCAAGCGCCGCGGCGCCTACGGTGAACTCCAGGATCAGGTCCCAACCGATGATCCACGCGAGCAGTTCGCCCATGGTGGCGTAGGTGTAGGTGTAGGCGCTGCCGGCGGCCGGCACGCTTGAGGCCAGCTCGGCGTAGCAGAGGGCGGCCAATCCGCAGCCGAGGCCCGCGATCAGGAAAGACAGCGCGATGGCGGGCCCGGCATTCGATGCGGCGGCCTGGCCCGTGAGGACGAAGATGCCGGCTCCGACGCTGACGCCTACGCCGAAAACGATGAGATCAAGTGCGCCAAGGTTTTTCTTGAGCTGGTGCTCCGGTTCCTCGGTGTCTTGCATCGTCTGTTCAATGCTTTTCGTGCGGAATATTCCCGATGACATGATGCCTCCTCGTGTGGGAACGAAGCACGCAGTGCTGCACATCACGATACGCCGAGGTCATCTACTCCGGTAGAGCGCGACGGGGGTCCTACAACGACCCTGAAAAGCTCGTCAGAGTCGAGTTGTCCGCGGCAAAGGTCAGCCCATGTTGGCGCCGATGGCCCCGGTGAAATACGGGATGAGCCATATTGCCCAGACGACAAGGGAAAACTTGTGGAAGCTCTTCTTCTCGGCTTCGCGATTGCGCACCAGAACAATGATTGCCCACACTAGGTGGAGCACCATGAGCAATAGCGCTGCGGCTCCGGTGACGGCCATGATGGTGTTGAGTCCCGCGCCGACCCCGACAGCCTGGACTTCGCCGGAGTCAGCGATTCGGGACATCAGGAAGGTTCCGCTGGCGTCGCAAATGAGTCCCAACGCAAAGAACCCGACATGCCACCACTTCAGGACTTTTTGGAGGTGTTCCGCCCACACGCCGATCGTGTAAAAGACAAGGGCTGCTGTGATGAGAATGATGGCAGGTATGAGCATGCCTTGAGACTACCGGCACAGAATCTTCGGTGAATCAGCCGTATGGAGGATGTTGGCTCTTCGCCTGCAGGAATATCCAGAGGGCCAACCGCACGCCCCGACCTCGGATTTGTTTGGCTAGTCGTTCTGCAGTTGGGTTTTGGCTGGCCTCGAACCCAACCAGCCGGGCAAGGCAATTAGCAGCCCAGCGACGCTGATTCCGAACATCATCCACAGAACAGGCTGCTGATTCGAGGTCAGGTTGTTTTCGTCTGCCACGATACCTGCATTGAACAAGGCAATCGCGCTGCATGCCAATGCGGTCGGGCTTACGCCGAAGACTACCGCCCAGGTTGTGCTTCGTTTAGAAAACATGAATTCTCCTTTGCGAAATGCATCATGCACCCATCACACAAGTATCCAGACAGGATACCGATTATTGATCCGAATCTTGCGCAGTTCAAGGATGGGCGAAGCCATTTCAAAGGCCACGACACGGAAACAACGGCATTGGAAAAACCTCGGCATCCATCTCGGGCTAACTATGAAAATCATAGGACGCCAGCCGTGAGTTTCCAGCCCAGTTGGCATTCTTTCAGCAACCTGTCGCATGGAATCGCGCGGTTGCAAATCAGCATCCTACCTATGGAATTTTGAAACCACTTGTCATCTTTGCCAGCTGCATTTGCGGCATGAAACGGGCCCGGCGGTCTATCCCGACGTGATTGCGGCATAGGCCTTTCATTGCGCGAGAGCGATCCTGGCCTTTCTCCATAGCCGAACCTTGGCTGCAAGAACACGGGCATCATAGGGCCCGCTCTTATCTCCGCACCAACATGCGGGTATCCAATGCGCATTCCAGATCGAAGTACGACGCGTCAGCTTGGTCGCCTCGCTCACGTAGGAAATTCAACAGACGGACTCCGGTAATCAAGATCCACCTTGGATTCCTATCTCGAGAACTAACAAGGCATTTCCGGACCGATACTGACCACCCCGCAAAACACCAGGGCGGCAAGCACTACCGAGATCAGAAGAATCGATTCGGTTTGCTCCTGTTGGGGCCGGATTCCTGGCCGACAGATCAGTCATTTATCGAATTCGTGCTCCGGTCTCGGCATGCCTCGCAACGATAGGTATCCCGTCGTGGACGCCGAGCAGATGGTGCCACTTGGGCTCAATCGGATCGCGAGGTGACACTTAGTTCCCCGAGTGCCCTGACCGCCGTCTTGCCGGGCATCACCCAGTCAGGTCAACCATTTCGAAATCGCCAAACCCTGGGCTTGACGGTATCAGTCGGGTGATTTCGGCATTTGATCCTCAACGCCCGTATTGGACCCGCACCGTGCCGTTGTCGGGCAGCACCACCACGGTCCCGCTCTGCGCCGTCCACCCGTCGGGCAGGAAGAACAAGTGACCGCCGCTTACCGACAGCAGACGCAACCCGTCGTAGCGGTAGACCGGTGCGGCGTCAGTGCCGAGCTTGGATTCGGTGACAGACGGCTCGCTGATGGCCAGCGGCTCGGAGCTGTACAGTTCTGCCCGCGGAAGATCGTCGAGGTTTTGCTCGATCTCCATGGCAGCGCGGCGGCCGACGGCGTCGGCGTGGTTGCCCGCGCCCCAGCACAGCAGCAGTGTCACGAGCCCAAGTAACAGCGCACCTTGGCCAACGCGATGTCCAACCGACAGCACCTCCGGCTTGCCGGGATGCGCAAGCCAGCGCAGCCGCAATGCCCACGCGGCGAGCAAAACGCCGGCGGCAACCACGTATGGGGCATACAGCGTGATTCGATCGGACTTAAGCGCCAACACCAACAGCGCGGCACCGGCCACCAAGATGCCCACGAAGGCAACAACCCCGGCCATCCGCCGAACCGTGGGGCCATCGCCGCGCTCAATCCGGCGGCGAAGCCATCTGTCTAACGCCAGGGCGCAGAGGCCTACGCCGAAGAGGCAGACCAGCAGCGCGAACAGGTTGCCCACACTGAAGCGGATGTAGTCCTGGCTGGTGTAACCGAACAGGGCCAGATTTAGATTCATGTACTTGGCCTGGGCGGCGGCTTGGGCCCAGCCGGAATAGGCCAGCACCGCGCTGATGACGGCGGTTGGCGGCCCGATGGACGCGATGGCGGCCAACAACCGGGATTTGGTTGTTCCCCCGCCATCTGTTGTCTGCGTCATGGCGCTCCTTTGGCTCGGGTATGACGGACAGCGAGGCCGGCGGCCGAGACTACGGTCCTGCCGGCTGCGCCAAAGCCATGGCGAATGGTAGGAACCGGGATTCTCGCTGCATTGGAAACCGAAGACATGTTGAATCGTGATTCATGTCGACGGACGGCCCCTCTTTTGCCTCGTCCACTGCTGTGTCCAAGCCGCCGATGCGCGAGCCCCGGTCGGGGAACCGTTCACGGTCGGCGTCGATGATGCGGGCGACGATCGGTGCGCTGCAGTGGCGGCGCGGTCCATTGGCCAGTCAGCGCTTCGTCCTTCGGCCAGTAGAGACGCATGGCGATCATGAATGGGCCGGTAGGGGCGGGCAGCCAGTTGCCTTTCCGGTCCTCGTCCGGGGAATCGGACTGGATCGTCAAGGTCAAGCCGCCGTCCGGATCCCTTGCAAGAAATGGCAGCATAAGAGAGTTGATCAGGTAGCGACCCAGCGGATTGGCCACAAGCAGGCTTCGTGGCATGTCGTACATCGTCACTGACCAGAACGCGTTGATCGGCGGCAGCTCTCCCGGCGCAAAACGCAGGGTGTAGCGGCTGGATCCTTCCAGAGAGCGGCCTTCGGAGTCGGTGCCGTAGATCGGGTACATGGCTTCGGCTTTTGAATTGCCATAGATGCCGAGCTTCGCGGCGGCCATGCGGTAGAGATAGTTGTTCTGCAAGAACTCCCGGGTGCCAAACAGCTGTCCCGAGGTGACCTTTCCCGCGTCCACTTGCTTCTTCAGTTCGGCGAACTCATGCCAAGCGTCCTGGACGCCCTGCTCGATCCCTTCCCTGAAGCCAAGGTAAATTCTCCGGCCGGAGACAATTCCGATCTTGGCAAAACGCTCCCTCAGCTCCACTTCTGACGGGTGCGTGGGACAAAACTGGAGAAGGAAGCCCAAAAGGTTTAGTACTTCCAGTGAGATCTCTTCCTCGCCTGGCGTGAGCGGTTTGGGGAATTCGACGCGTGGCGGGTCGATGGGTGGCCGATGGCCAACAAACGCTGAGAGCGGTTGCGCGATGTATCCGGCTTGCACCTTCTTGACGTTGTCCAGGTCCTCCGGGCTGAACAGCTGGGTGCGGTAGACAGCGAGGGCAAGCGCGGTTTCCACCCGGAACACTGCAGTGATTCCCTCAGGGATCTCTCCCTTCCATCCCGGTCCGGCGACCAGGAAACTGCCGCCGTCGTTACCGGTGGTGCGACTGCCGATGTAGGCGAAGTTGTGCGTGTACAGATCGATCAGTTGGATGCTGAAATAGCGTTCCCGCTCAATTTTTGGCACGGTGAGCACCATTGGTTCGGCACGTAGGTCAAGACCGAGCATCGAGTATGGCGTGTCTGCGTTCGGTGTCTGTACCGTCGTGTCCTCTGATGAGTACACACGGGGTATGTTCTTGAGATGGTTCCAGGGTGCCTTGAATTCAGGGTTCTCGTGGTCGACAAAATAGGTGTACATGATGCGGTAGCCATCCACCATCGGGAAGCCATAGATATAGGCCTCTTTACCGATGGAGCGCGCCTCGGCTGAACCAACCTCGGGTTGGGGCGGCGGCGTTGATAGTTCCGCAGTATTCATGCTCCGCACCTCTTTGTACTCAGCAGGATCAAGCGGGCCGGATCTTGTCGCAACCGGTCGACCGATTTGACTACGCAAGCACTTCTTCGTGCCTCAGGCTCGACGTTTCAGCAGATTGTTGGCAGTCAGGATCTGCTCATGGTTTACATGGTACTCAGTGCATTTCCGTAAGTCACGGTCCTCTAGCGTCAATCCAGGTGACGGAGCAATCGATAGCTGCCGGATGAAAAGGACAGGTTAGGCATGCGGTTCAGGACCATCCAGGTGGCATGGCTTCGGCGGAAGGAAACCCGAGGCGTAGGTCCTGATCAGTTCCAAGCAGCACGGACAAGCGGAGCATGCGACGACCGGTCAACACTTTCTCTCTCCCTGTTCCATGACGTCGACCGGGCGTATTCTTGGATGACTTTCTACGCCAAGACCCGGCTGATGGCCACCGGGGAGGGTATCGATGAACATCGAAGTCAAACTGCAGTTTTTCCAGTCAGCAGCAACAGTCCTGCCATCGATTTTTGTGGCTTTTGCCCTCACCAGCCATTTCCTGGATCCCGGCAGCAGGCGGAAACTGAAGATCCAATTTCTTGGGCTGTCGGGCAAATACGGCATTGTCATGATGGCCATTCTGATCACCGGCTTCATCGCCGCGGAGCTACTGACACTGATTGTCCTCGCCACGAACACGCCCAGCTTCCCGGTCTTCGTCTTCGTCATTTTTTATGTTTTTCTTTTTGCCTGGTTTGTCGGCCTCCAAGCGTTGAGCCCGATGCTCCAGGACGCAGTCATGGCGGCTGAAGATGCAGTTGCTGACGAAGCGGCCAAGGGCAAAGTGGTCCGTGGATACCGGCGGTTCGGATACACGATCATTACCTGTTCACTGGTCCTACTTCTAGGTGGAGCCACCATTTTCTATGCGTTGCGCGCATAGGGCAAAACACAATACCGGGGACCACGCAACTTCGCATTCCATGAGGGAGCCAGTGAATCACTAAGGCTCGGAGGGAACATCGGTATCAAGTTTTTGCCAAGGCCACCGCCCGGTCATTTCAAGCTCCAGCGTGAAACTGAGAAAGGTACGGATCAGGACGATGAGCGCGAGGACGCCCATCGACTCGAAGGTTGGGGTCACAGCGACCGTGCGGATGATATCGGCTGCCACCAGCAACTCCAGGCCCAAGAGGATCGAACGGCCCAGACGCTCCCGGTAAGTCACGTAAATTCTGCGTTCCCGGTGGCGTAGCAAAGCCATGGCCGCCAGAAGTGTCGCAACGACCGCTCCAATGACTATTGCCAGAACGCCAGCAACGTCGACGGCCTTGCCAAGGTCTTCCATGATCGAGTCAATCTCCATTGGTTTCATTCCCTTCCTCCGGACTGCCGCTCCTGGCAAGGCCCGACGTCAGCCTTCACAGCTAGGGGCCCACGGTTTCACGGAGCGCTTTTGCATCCACTTCATGTAGGGGATGCAGACGATCGTGCCGATGATCAGATACACGATGATGACGGCCCCGAACTGCATGGACGGGAAGTTCGCGGTGGCGATTGCCAGGGCGATGCCCGGGTGACGGAGCGCGCTGGCAAGTGCCAGAACCCTCGAATCTCCGGGGTTCGGTCCGGCCATAATGTGGCCGAAGGCCAGACCCAACACCGTAAAAGCAACAAAGGCCACGACCGTGCTTGCCGTGAGTACTGACAAGAACTGCGGGAACGCCGCGATCAGCACGAATACAACCGCGGCCAACAACACCACCTTCGCCACCAGGGCGAACGGCTTCTCCACCCGCTCTGCTAGACGGGGCAGGAACGCCCGTACGAGCATGCCTGCCGCCAGCGGCAGCACCACTGCCAGCAGAACCTGGCGGGCAACCGCCGCGAAGCCAACATTGAAAGGATTCTCCGTGATGCTGCCCAGGAACACCACCAATGCGGGAATGAGCACGATCGACAGAATCGAAACCGTTACCGTGAGCCCGAGTCCGTAGGATGCATGCCCACCGGCATCGTGTTCCTTGCCCAGAAGGGTCGGCGGAACCGGTGAGAGCGCCAGGGTCACCAGCGCCACCAGCGCCACCGTCGGCGGGGCGATGACCAAGGCCAGGACAAGTGCGATGAAGGGCATCACGATGAACATGGACACCAGCGAGATCACCAGGATGCGTGGACGGCGTACGACGTAGAGGACATCCTCGATGGTGGCCCTCAGGCCGAAGCCGAAGACCGTCAGCATGATGCTCCCCTGGAAAGCGATGAACAATATCCGAGGAGGGTCCATGTTAGCCCCTACGTCCACGGAGATCGGTAAACACAATTGGCTCCTGTTCGGGTTCCGGGAAGGGAGCTCCCGATACCGGCGACGATCGTTCAGGAAAGGGTCCAGCACTTTTCCGCGCCAGCGGAACGGGTGCCAGGGAGTTGCTGGCCGTGTACAAACCTCCAGTCAGGACTGGATAACCCCGAGTGTAGACCGTCCGAAAGTTCGCGGCTACGTCCAGGTGGTACTGGGATCGAGTTTGGACAGCCGACCGAATGGCGACCTTCCTGCCCTGCACGTTGTTCCTCGCATGCCGGGTTTCAGCGCCTCGATTCCCCGATTCGGGCTGCCTGCCGCAGGCACGTCCGGCTGCCCGCCGATTTTGTCAGCCTCCGTTATCTTGGAGACCCAAAGATGATCGCGTTGTGTGAGAAACTCTGACAAAGATTCTCGAGACCGGAAGCATGGACGCGCAGGCTGATCCGTTCGGGCTTCTGACCGCTTTTCGCACTGGCTGGCGTACGGCAGATCGGCGTCGAAGTGGTTCACCCGATGTTAGAAACAGCACGTAGCCGGCAGCCCTCTCGAATAGGATTCGGGGTGAGTGCATCACATTCGACAACGTGATTTCGGGTTGAGGATCGCCCCCCGCAGTCCCCTACCGCGCGAAGGATCGTTGTGCTACGGTGACAGCAATATCCGTGGGTTGGGGGGCGCTATAGGGCCGCGAAATGGGGCCCGAGAGGAGCAGACATTGGCCCTAACGTCTTCAGGCCACGTTCTCTCTGATACTTCACGCGTGACCTGCATGCCGTCCGCTGCGGCATCTGAAATGCGCGTTTCCCGACAAGTGCTGCTACGACGGCACAAGGGAACTAGCGAATCATGAACCCCGTGAATGGCGTCAGCCACCCGATCGTCGAGGTTCCGACGTCCTCCAGCCGTGCGACAGGTCCAGACGCTGCATCGAATACAGCGGGGAAACCACCCACACAGCATATGATCTGGGGTCCCGGCGGCACCTTCCTAGTGGGCTCCGACGATCATTATCCCGAGGAAGCCCCACCCACCGAGTCACAGTCAGTGGATTCTGGATGGATCGGCACGCTGCCACAAACCAACAAATACGCCGTTCAAGCCTCGAACGGGAAAGCACATCATTCCTGACGTGACACGTGGAGCTCCAGGTTCCAGCAAAGACGCCAGTTGGGTTGGATCCAATTACAGGAAGACAAAGTCATGGAAAATCAACAGCCAGCTTCGGTCTCACTCCCCGTGCCGGATCGCGGATATCCCGGATTCCTACCCTACGACGCCAGGGATCCGGACTCGCACTTCGAGGCGATCCAGCCAACATTGCCACCGCCCGGGGCCCCGAATGTGCTTATCGTTCTGCTGGACGACGTGGGTTTCGGCGCCTCCAGCGCCTTTGGCGGCCCGTGCGCGACCCCGACAGCCGAGCGGCTTGCAGCAAACGGCCTGAAATACACGCGATTCCACACCACAGCGCTGTGTGCACCCACCCGGGCGGCCCTGCTGTCGGGAAGGAACCACCACACGGTCGGGATGGGGACCGTCACCGAAGCCGCGACGGCTGCGCCCGGCTACACCTCCTCTCGGCCCAACACGACGGTGCCGCTGGCCGAGATCCTCCGGATGGCCGGCTACTCGACCGCGCAGTTCGGCAAGTGCCACGAGGTCCCCGCCTGGGAAACGAGCCCGGTGGGGCCTTTCGACCGGTGGCCCACCCGCTCAGGATTCGACTACTTCTACGGGTTCATTGGCGGCGAAACCAACCAGTGGTATCCGGCCGTCATCGAAGGCACGACCCCGGTGGAGGTCGGGCGGCCCGAGGACGGCTACCACTTCATGGCCGACATAACTGACAAGGCCATCACCTGGAGCCGCCAGCAAAAGTCACTGGCCCCCAACCGGCCGTTCTTCATGTATTTCGCCCCCGGCGCGACGCACGCCCCGCATCATGTGCCGGCGGACTGGATCGCCAAACAGAAAGGGCGCTTCGACAAGGGCTGGGATGCCGTCCGGGAAGAAACGTTCGCGCACCAGAAGGAGATCGGGGTGATTCCCGCCGAGGCGGTCCTCACCGAGCGGCATGCCGAGATTCCGGCCTGGGACGATATGCCGGAGGAGCTCAAGCCGGTCCTGGCACGCCAAATGGAGGTCTACGCGGCCTTCCTTGAATTCGCCGACCACCACGTGGGACGCCTGATCGATTCGCTGGAAGCGGACGGCCTCCTGGACGACACCCTGGTCTATTACATCATCGGGGACAACGGGGCCTCCGCGGAGGGCTCGCTCAACGGCACCTTCAACGAGATGACCTACTTCAATAAGGCCAGCGCGTTGGAGACGCCCGAATTCTTGATCGAACATCTCGACAAGTTCGGCGGCCCGGAGTCTTACAACCACTATGCCGTCGGCTGGGCGCACGCCATGGACACGCCCTACCAGTGGGCAAAGCAGATCGCCTCGCACTTCGGGGGAACACGCAATGGCACGGTCGTTCACTGGCCCCGGGGCGTCACGGCCCGCGGCGAGATCCGCCACCAGTTCCACCATGTGATCGACATTGCTTCCAGCGTGCTGGAAGCCATCGGGCTGCCCGAACCCGACACGATCAACGGTGTCACCCAGAAGCCCTTCGAGGGCACCTCGATGCGTTACTCCTTCGACGACGCATCGGCCGCCGACACGCACACCACCCAGTACTTCGAAATGATGGGAAACCGCGGCATCTACCACAACGGCTGGTCCGCGGTGACCCACCACAGCACCCCGTGGCTAGCAGGCCAATTGCCGGCCTTCGACGACGACGTGTGGGAGCTCTACGACACCACGACCGACTGGACCCAGTCGCACAACCTCGCTCAAGAGCAGCCGGAGCGGCTACACGAGCTGCAACGGCTCTGGCTCATCGAAGCCGTCCGCCACAACGTGCTCCCGCTCGATGACCGCACCGTGGAACGGGTGAACCCGGACATTGCCGGACGGCCCGAGCTCATCAAGGGCAAAACCCAGCGGTTCTTCCGCGGCATGACGGGCCTGAACGAACACACGACCATCAACACCAAGAACAAGTCACACACCGTCACCGCCGCCATTTCCGTCCCTGAATCCGGCGCGGGCGGCGTCATCTTCGCCCAAGGGGGGCTGGGCGGAGGATGGGCGCTGTCCGTGGACGACGGGAAGCTGAACTACACCTACAACTTCCTGGGTCTAAACACCACGCACATCACCGCCCCGGAACCACTGCCCCCGGGGGCCCACCAAGTAAGCGCGCAATTCGCCTACGACGGCGGCGGACTGGGCAAAGGGGCTACGGTTGCGTTGTTCGTCGACGGCAGCCAGGTCGCCACCGGGCGCATCGAACGCACCCACCCGATCATGTTCTCGGCAGACGAGACAGCCGACGTCGGCGTCGATGCCGGCTCCCCCGTGTCGGACCGGTATTCGGACTGCGACAGCAGATTCACCGGGGACATCGAATGGGTTCAGATCGATCTGGGCGACGACAGCCAGGACCACCTCATCACCCCCGAGGACCGAATGCGGGTGGCCATGGGGAAGCAATAAGGCCGCGCAGCATTCCACCGCCTTTTCGCGATGCACACTCAGGGCCGGACCGAAGACCTTAACCTTCTTCACCCGGGTCCGGCCCGCCGGTGTGGTGGCATGAATCCGTATTCGTCCCACCCGGCTGATTGGCGCAGGTCCGCATTTTTCGGTGCGGAGGGGCTGGCTATGGTTCCCCGCCCGGCGATAGGCAGGTCGAACGGCCAAAACTGGTCAATTGCGAAGGGCCCTGCGCGAGTGCCTCGTTCGTCTTTTTCGCTGGGGCCCTACATCAGTTCCCCATATGCACCCGGAGAGTGCGCAGGCCTCGGCGTTGCACTCCTCTGATGATCGGGCCGCTCAACCAGACCAACGGGACAGCCCAAGGGTGTGCCCCAATGGCCAGTGTCCAGGTGAGGCGGGAGCCGGAGGACGTGGGCTCAATGACCCAGTCCTCCGCCACACTTCGAAGGCCGGGAAGAGACGCCTTCAGACCGCTGAACGAATATCGTTGCCCCTCGATCCAGCGAAAGAACCGCTCACGGACAGTGAACACTTTCACCAGCGTGACCTCGCGTACTGTCCCCACGCCGAAAGGAGGCGAGCCCCAGCGCAGACCGGTCCACACCGGTACCCAGTGGAGCAAATCGTAACCGGTCAGTATCTCCCAGATCCGTTCGGCGGGCGCCGTGGTCTCCACTGACTGCTCGTAGCGAAAGCGCGCGGACTTTAGGAACGCGTCACCACTTTCGGAGAGGGGATACCAATGCCGGGATATGAGTGCCATAGTGTCCTCCTCCGGGTGTGCCGTCTTGCAGCAAAGATAGCGGCACGAACCATGCTGCCCTGTGATTTAGCCAGCGCTCGTGCACCCTCGCAGCGGAAAGGCGTAGCGGAGCCCCATACCTGATGCTACTGGCGTCGACGTTCTTTAGGTAGACGTTTCTAGGCTCAGTCCCGGTGGACGAAAGGTGGCGCTGTCCTGGTTCCGAATTGCCAAAGCACCGAGGAACGATGTTGGGCATGACAATGTCGTGGACGAAAGGCACCGGCCATGGAACGACTGGCGGAGAGAATTGACGCGCGGTCTCCCGTTGAACCAGGAAATTCGTTCAATCGGGAACGAATCACCAGCGATATTGGCTAGCGAAACGAAAACTTCCAAAAATCACCCAGCCTCGACAAAGCCTAAAGGGCGCCAGCTTCCGTAGTGGAAGCTGGCGCCCTCGAGAAAAGCAGGTGGAGAAGGACTTAGAAGTCCCAGTCCTCGTCTTCGGTGTTCACGGCCTTGCCGATCACGTAGGAAGAGCCGGAGCCGGAGAAGAAGTCGTGGTTCTCGTCGGCGTTCGGGCTCAGTGCCGAAAGGATCGCAGGGTTAACATCGGTGACCGATGCCGGGAACATGGCTTCGTAGCCCAGGTTCATCAGCGCCTTGTTGGCGTTGTAGTGCAGGAACTTCTTGACGTCCTCGGCCAGGCCGACACCGTCGTAAAGATCGTGGGTGTACTGCACTTCGTTCTCGTACAGCTCGAACATGAGCTCGAAGGTGTAGTCCTTCAGCTCCTGCTTACGCTCCTCCGAAAGGCCTTCGAGGCCCTTCTGGAACTTGTAGCCGATGTAGTAGCCGTGCACGGCCTCATCGCGGATGATCAGGCGGATCAGGTCGGCGGTGTTTGTGAGCTTGGCGCGGGAAGACCAGTACATCGGCAGGTAGAAGCCGGAGTAGAACAGGAACGACTCGAGCAGCGTCGAGGCGATCTTGCGCTTCAGCGGATCTTCGCCGTAGTAGTAGCTCTCAATGATCTGCGCCTTCTTCTGCAGATTCTCGTTCTCCGTGGACCAGCGGAATGCGTCGTCAATTTCCTTGGTCGAGCAAAGGGTCGAGAAGATCGAGGAGTAGCTCTTGGCGTGCACCGATTCCATGAAGGCAATGTTGGTGTACACGGCTTCTTCGTGCGGGGTGAGCGCATCGGGGATCAGCGAGACGGCGCCGACGGTGCCCTGAAGGGTGTCCAGCAGGGTCAGGCCGGTGAAGACGCGCATGGTGAGCAGCTTCTCGTCCTCGGTGAGCGTGTTCCACGACTGGATGTCGTTGGACAGCGGCACCTTTTCCGGCAGCCAGAAGTTGTTGACCAAGCGGTTCCAAACCTCGACGTCCTTGTCGTCCTGGATGCGGTTCCAGTTGATGGCTTCGACGTGGCCGGCAAGCTTTAGCTTCTCAGTCATTTCCGTCCCCTCTATTCTTGCTAAGTTTTTGGTTAATACGGGTGTACGTACGACGGCGGGTGGACACCCGCCGTCGTACGCATTCGGTTGTTAGGTTATCGCTACCCGGCAACCGATGGTGAATCGGCCGTGCTTAGAGCACTACTTGGCTACAGCGCGCAGGAAACGCAGCCTTCGACCTCGGTACCCTCAAGTGCCATCTGGCGCAGGCGGATGTAGTACAGGGTCTTGATGCCCTTGCGCCATGCGTAGATCTGGGCCTTGTTGATGTCACGCGTGGTGGCGGTGTCCTTGAAGAACAGCGTCAGGGACAGGCCCTGGTCCACGTGCTGCGTGGCAGCGGCGTAGGTGTCGATGACCTTTTCGTAACCGATTTCGTAGGCGTCCTGGTAGTACTCCAGGTTGTCGTTGTCCAGGTACGGCGCCGGGTAGTACACTCGGCCGATCTTGCCTTCCTTACGGATCTCGATCTTCGCGGCCACCGGGTGGATGGAAGAGGTCGAGTTGTTGATGTAAGAAATGGAACCGGTCGGCGGCACGGCCTGCAGGTTCTGGTTGTAGATGCCGTGCTCCACGATGGAGGCCTTCAGCGCACGCCAGTCATCCTGGGTCGGGATGTCGATGCCGGCAAAGAGTTCGCGCACACGCTCGGTGGCGGGAAGCCATTCCTGCTCGGTGTACTTGTCGAAGAACTCGCCCGAGGCGTACTTCGAATCCTCGAAGCCTTCGAAGGTTTCGTTCTTCTCGATGGCGATCTTGTTCGAGGCGCGCAGGGCGTGGAACACCACGGTGTAGAAGTAGATGTTGGTGAAGTCCAACCCTTCTTCGGAACCGTAGTGGACGCGCTCTCGTGCCAGGTAACCGTGAAGGTTCATCTGGCCCAGGCCGATGGCGTGGGTCCTGGCGTTGCCCTGGGCAATCGACGGAACCGAGTTGATGTAGGACATGTCCGAGACGGCCGACAGCGCGCGGATCGCGGTTTCGATCGTACCGCCGAGGTCCTTGCCGTCCATGGCCTTGGCGATGTTCATCGAACCGAGGTTGCAGGAAATGTCCTTGCCAACGGTCTTGTAGCCGAGGTCCTCGTTGTATTCCGACGGGGTCGAGACCTGCAGGATCTCGGAGCACAGGTTGCTCATCGAGATCTTGCCCTTGATCGGGTTCTCGCGGTTTACGGTGTCCTCGAACATAATGTACGGGTAACCGGACTCGAACTGGATCTCGGCCAAGGTCTGGAAGAACTCGCGGGCGTTGATCTTGGTCTTCTTGATGCGTGCATCATCGACCATCTCGTAGTACTTCTCGGTGACCGAGATGTCCGAGAACGGAACGCCGTAGACCTTCTGGATGTCGTACGGCGAGAAGAGGTACATGTCCTCGTTCTTGCGGGCCAGTTCGAAGGTGATGTCTGGAATGACAACGCCCAGCGACAGGGTCTTGATACGGATCTTTTCATCGGCGTTTTCACGCTTCGTGTCCAAGAAGCGGTAGATGTCAGGGTGGTGTGCGTTCAGGTAAACGGCACCTGCACCCTGGCGTGCGCCAAGCTGGTTGGCGTAGGAGAAGCTGTCTTCGAGAAGCTTCATCACCGGGATGACGCCGGAGGACTGGTTCTCGATCTGCTTGATCGGGGCGCCGTGCTCGCGGACGTTGGTCAGCGAAAGGGCAACGCCGCCGCCGCGCTTGGAAAGCTGCAGCGAGGAATTGATGCCGCGGGAGATCGATTCCATGTTGTCTTCGATGCGGAGCAGGAAGCAGGAAACGAGCTCGCCGCGCTGGGCCTTGCCGGCGTTCAGGAACGTCGGGGTGGCCGGCTGGAAGCGGCCTTCGATGATCTCGTTGACCAGGGAGACGGCCAGTTCCTCGTCGCCACGTGCCAGGTGCAGGGCAACCATGCACACGCGGTCTTCGTAGCGTTCCAGGTAGCGCTTGCCGTCGAAGGTCTTCAGCGTGTAGGACGTGTAGAACTTGAAGGCGCCCAGGAAGGTCTCGAAACGGAACTTCTTGGCGTAGGCACCGCGGTAGAGATCGCGGATAAAGTTCATCGTGTACTGGTCGAGCGTTTCGCGCTCGTAGTACTCGTGCTTGACCAGGTACTCGAGCTTCTCGTCGAGGTCGTGGAAGAACACGGTGTTGTTGTTCACGTGCTCCAAGAAGTACTGACGTGCTGCGGCACGGTCAGCCTCGAACTGGATGCGTCCATCGGAACCGTAAAGGTTCAGCATTGCATTCAGTTCGTGGTAACCCAACCCCTGAAAAGCAGCAGGCAATTCCTTAGAATTCTGCTTCATTTCAGGCTCTGCGATGTTCGTGTCCAAAAGACTTCCAATCCTTCGCGAACTCGGGTCACATCTTCTTGGGTGCCCATGAGTTCAAATTTGTATAGAAGCGGAACATTGCACTTGGCCGCGATCTTGATTGCGGCCAGGCAGTACGTGGTTCCAAAGTTTGTGTTTCCCGCTCCCACCACGCCACGCAGCAGGTTTCGGTTGCGTGCGTCGTTGAGGAACGTCACAACTTGCGGCGGAATCGAACGCTCCCCCTTTTCCCCACCATAGGTGGGAAGCAGGAGCACGAAAGGTTCCGTGGCCACCAGCTGTGGATCCCGAGCATGCAGAGGAATACGCGCAGATTCGATCCCCAGCTTTCCCGCGAACCGGTGTGTGTAACCGGATGAGGAAGAAAAGTAGATCAAGTGGCTGCTTGTGAGTACCTCCGCCGCGGGGGCGTGTCCTTGCATCGGTGTTGCCAGCGATGAAGTAGGCATCGTGATCGCCTCGAAACTGCTTGAATCGGTAAAGCTATGGGGGTTGCTTGTTAGGCCACGGAAGCGCTGAGGCCCTGGGCGAGCTCTTCGATCTTGTCCGGGCGGAAGCCAGACCAGTGATCGGCGTCGGTGATGACAACCGGTGCCTGCATGTAGCCAAGGGCGCGTACGCGCTCCAGCGCAGCGGGATCCTGCGAGATGTCGACGCTCTGGTAGACGATGCCCTTTTTGTCTAGAGCGCGGTAAGTTGCGTTGCACTGTACGCATGCTGGCTTCGTGTATACCGTGACGGTCATGTCCGTAAATCCCCTCGTGCAAAAAATCTATGTATGTGGTGTGGCCGGCTCCCCGCAACCCCCTGCAATGGGGTCGGTCGCCGGGACGATGTGACTCGGTGGCTTCAAAGCCTTCGAGAGGCGGAGATTCATACATTTCCCCGCACATTTGGGGGATTTTGCACTAGGCCTCGCCAGCTAATTCAATACTACATCTAGTGGGGCCGGAGGGGTTATACCCCAAGATGATGTATTACACGTCTGTCATTCCGGTCACCCGCAGTCCACACGCACTGTGGATAAGTTGCCCCACTTTAACCCCGGGAATCCAACAAAAGACCCCCTGCGTCCACACCCTGTGGAGGAACAACCCACAGTTAATTATTTTGGCGTGTCGCACCCCTCGGCGTGTCGAAACCATCGGCTCCAAACACAAAATGTGGCGTACGTCAGTGAGTGCAGGCACAACCTGTAGGAATGAGTAGGTCCCGGACCACAGGTTCACCCTACGGGCCGGGACAAAAGACCGTATGTTCCCCGAACCCAACCTTCATCCGGACAACAAGCCTGCGCGTGGTGATAATTTGAGCAAGTTGACCCTCCGTTGAGAGTTGATGCATGTGTGCACCTTGGCATCCTCCCTTACTTCACGAAACGGGATCCTTGGTCGCCGCCTATGTGGTGGCCAAGGCGGTTACTGCTTCGGGGGTCGTTGCCGGCACGGGTGCCGGACTGACACGACCTCCACAGTCGTTCAGCGTCTCTGCCTGCCCGGCAGCGACGTTCCTCAGATTCGCGGCGGCATTCACGTCGCGGTCGTGGGTTGCCCCGCACCTGCAGGTCCATGACCTGATGCGCAGGGGCTTCTTCTCTCCGACAGCCCCGCACGCACTGCACATCCTGGTGGACGGGAAGAACCGGTCCGCCCGGACAACGGTGCGCCCGGCCTCGGTGGCTTTCTCCTCTATGAGCCGGACAAGGGTTCCCCACCCGGCGTCGTGGATGGACCTGGCCATCCGGGTGCGGCCCAGCCCGCGGATGGACAGGGTTTCCAGGCCGATGACTTGGTTTTCGTCAACGACCTTCCTGGCCAGCATGTGGTGGTGGTCCAGCCGGGTTTCCCGCACCTTCCGGTGCAGGACCGCGACCTTGTGCCAGGATTTCTCCCGGTTCGCGGATCCCTTCTGCCGGCGGGCCAATTCCTTCTGTGCGGCGGCAAGTTTCCGCAGCTTCCGATTCAGGTGCCTTGGGTTATCGACCTTCACGCTGGTTCCGTCGTCGAAGGCCATCACCGCCAGATGGTCCAGCCCCAGGTCAATGCCCACACACGGGTGAATTGGCGCCGGCGCGGTGCGGGCAGAGGCCTCCACCACGAAGCAAACGTAGTAACGGCCGTCGGGATCCCGGACCACAGTCAGGCTGGAGGGAGCCGCGGGCAAATCCCGTGAAAGTGCAAAGTGAACCCAGCCAACCTTCGGCAAGCGCACCTGGCCCCGGTGGGCCCCGACCTTCCGCACCGCGAAGTTCGCCCGCCCGGTGATACGGAAGCTGTCGTGATGGTCCTTACGGGACTTGAACCGCGGCGCCCCAAGTTTCCGGCCCTTGCGGTTTCCCGTGAGGGAAGCGAAGAAGTTACCGTAGGCAGCATCAGCGCCCCTCATCGACTGTTGCAATGCCACGTCGGTGACCTCGCCCAGCCAGGCACGCTCCTCGGTCTGCTTGGACCGGGCCATCAACTTCATCAAGTCATAGACCGACGGGCTTTTCTCGCCGGCGGCAAAAGCTGCCCTGCGGGCGGCGATGACGTCGTTGTAGACCATTCGGGCGCACCCGAAAACGCGTACCAGATGCACGCACTGTTCCTGGTCCGGGTACATCCGGTACCTGTAACGTTTCACCGCCACCTCCAAAACAGCTGCCAAGGAGTTCCTACATCGTCATTCTCCCGGCACCCACCGATACTTTGGCGCACGCGATTCATCCCCCGCCCTCACTATCAGTGGTTCTCCCACGAAACTTTTGGTGAAGGACATGATCAGTGCTTGGCACGAACCGCTGGACTGGTCCTATAGTCTGCCACCCAATTGTGCTTTGACGGCGGCAGGCCCTGCACACGCTCTCAAAATCCGAAATACCGACTTGCGATCTGATAGGACCAACAACTCAGGAAAGCTCGTTGGTCCAGTTGGCTTCCTGGATTCGAGTATCTGGTTCCCTCCGCTGGGCGGCGAGAGAATCCGCCTCCACCCTGATCACCGGAACATCCACGATCGAGATGTAGCGCAATTCGCTGCGGGTGTTCCGGCCAAATCGGGCCGAGGCGCGCGTTGCCACGGTTTGCCGCAGCTGGACCTGTTGGCGCTACGCGCCAGTGCGGGCGTCATGATTGTCTGGCCCGGGACGTTTACGGTGAGGTTGGTGGCGTTGATCTTGGCGATCAATTCATGCTGTTCCGCTGCCAATCGGTCGTGCTCGGCCAGCAATGCCAATGGATCTTCGGCGGGATCCCCCTCTTACACCAAGACGATTTGCTCGATGCGGAACACCAACCGGCCCATCATTGTTGCTAGGTCGGCCCGTTGGGCTGGCTCTTCTGCTAAGTCTTTTCGCCCGCCGAGCCCGACCACTAGCTGCTGGCGGGAAGGGCCCGGGCGCCGAAGATTCCCTGGCCCACGCGGACCACTGTGGCGCCTTCCTCGATGGCCAATTCGAAGTCACCGCTCATGCCCATGGAAAGCTCTTCGATTTCCATGCCTTCGGGCGCGGTCTCCCGGAGCATGTCCCGGATTTCGCGCAGGCGCACGAAGCATGCACGAACGGCATCCTTGTCCTCGCTGAAGAGCGCAAGAGTCATCAAGCCCTTGACATGCAGGCGGTCGAACTGCGGAAGCTGGTTCACGAATTCCTGCACGTCCGCAGGAGCCAAACCGAACTTGCTTTCCTCGTTCGAGGTATTCACCTGGACGAAGACGTCCAACTGGCGGTCCTCGTCCTCAAGCCGACGCTGCAGGGCCTCGGCCTGGCGCAGGTTGTCCAAGGCCTGGAACTCGTCGGCGAACTTTGCCACGTACTTGGCTTTGTTGGTCTGCAAGTGCCCGATGACGGAGAACTTCAGCCCCGGGATGTCGGCAAGGATTTCGGCCTTGCGCGCGACTTCCTGAACCTTGTTCTCGCCCAGGAACGTGGCCCCCGCGGCGATCGCCAGCCGCAGGCGGTCCTCCGGCACCGTCTTGCTGACGGGCAGCAACCGAATTGAAGCCGGGTCTCGACCTGCCTTTCGAGCCGCTACGTCGATGCGCTTCCGGATCGAGGCAAGATTGTGCTCGAAATCCTCAACCGAGTTTGCGAGGACAGCTGCGGGTTCGGGGGCGTGCACGGGCTGAGTCATGGATGAAAAATCTTTCAGGCTGAGGAACTTCGACGAACTGGCCATTGGGCGGGCCACCGGCCCGCCCAATGGGTGGCTAGACCTTTTTGACGACCGAGGACTTCAGCTGCATGGGACCAAATCCGTCGACCTTGCAGTCGATGTCGTGGCCGTCGACGCCGTTGACCAGGCGAATGTTGCGCACCTTGGTTCCGACCTTGATCGACTGCGCCTGTCCCTTGACCTTGAGGTCCTTCACGATGGTGACGGAGTCGCCGTCTGCCAGCACGTTGCCGACCGAATCCTTGATGGCCTTTTCCTGCGGCTCATCGATTTCGGTTGCTTCTGCCGACCATTCGTGGGCACACTCGGGGCAGACCAAGAGGGCGCCCATTTCATAGGCATAGGGGCTTGAACACTGGGGGCACGGAGGCAGAACATCACTCATGCATTCAAGTCTAGGCGGCAATCGCGGCTTCAGGCCCTAGGCAATGCCACGTGGCGAGCCCATCGACAGGCTGGACGCCAGCTACTTCCGATTGAAAAACACCACGAAATAGCCAACGGCCGCAAACAGAAGACAGACGAACCCCAAAGCCAGGGCGCAGACCGCCGGAACAGTAAACGCGTTGGCACAGGAGCCAAAGGCCATCAGGCTTCCGCTGCCGGCCACCATGAACAGCAACACGGGCAGACCGTAGATAATCAAACCCACTACCGCAAAAACCGGGCAAGCAACCAAGGCGACGAAACTCAATTTGCTGAGGTGGCTCGCCGGTACATGGGTGGCTGCGTCCGTGGAGGGCGCATGAAGCACCGACGATCCAGCTCGCAAAGTCGGCTCAGATTGGCTCATACCTAGGAATCCTACGATCGAAAGCATCATTAACCCAGTAAATGGACTTTATGCTGGCCTATGTGTCGCGGCGCGCGCTCCATTCAGCGAATAGACTGGTTTCGTGTTTTCGGAAACGCCGCAGCCGTCCACTTGGCGGGAACATCGCGCATGAGCAGGACATGGTCGAGTTCCGCCGCACCAGGGGGCAAGGCATCGAAATAGGTGGACCTGACGTCGTGGATCTCGGTCGCTTCGACTTCCCACCGCTGCGTGCTCAGCTCAAGGCCGTCGAGTGTCTTGCCGTGCTTGGCCGGCGACCACCCTATCGATCCTTCACGCAGGAAAGTCGAAGCTTCCCCCATGCTGCCGAAGAGTTGGCTGCTCCATTCCTTCGAAACCGAGACGTCCGCGTGCACCCGCATGTCCCGTGCCCGGGCATCGATCGCGATGCGGGAAGCCGACTCGGAAACGGAGAATCCCGCGTGCTCGTGGCGCCCCGGCAGGAGGGCTCCTCCCAGCAACACTGGCAACCGGGAAGACGAGTGACGTACCGGGATGAAGACCCCGTTGCGGGTTCCGTATTCGTCGTCCCACTCCACGGCAATGCGGTGCGCCGAGTTTTCGGCACTCCAGCCCACGTTGGCACCGATCCACTGCGGCCGAACGGCGGAAAGCCTGAGCAAACAGATTCCGCCCACAGCCTCATCGCCCACCAGCCGGGGGCGCAGACCCGGAGGAAGCAGGGATTGCGCCACCTCGGGATCCAGTCTGTAGTTGATCAGCAGGCGTCGTGAAATGGTGGCGTCCAGTGTCGGCATTTTCATGATTCAAGGCTCGATTCAGGGGAGATTTCGGCGGGTCTCGCTGCGGAGGGCGCCCGGTGATGCAGGCCCCGGAGCAGCATCCGTTCGGGGCACGCGGCGGAGCAGAAACCGCCGACCGAAAGCGCCAGCCGCTCCCCCGCCAGCGAACAAGGAATCCCGCTGGCCTCGCGGCGCTCGGTGATCAGGCCCGTCGCCCGCAGACCCGAAAGGTGGCGGGAAATGGTGGGTGCGGAACTCGTGAATCTGCCGGCCATATCGCTGGCCGACTGCTCATCCTCCCCCAGGTCCTGGAGAATCTGGCGCCGCGCGGGATGTGCCGGCGCGGTGAATACATCGGCGGTGCTTTCGCTCATGTCCTTAATTTAGCATGTTTGCTAAATAGCGAAAACGCTAAACGCTCTGAAATTTCAACCGCAAGTAGCCGAACAATCCATGCTCCCCGGCGCCGGCGGCCGGGCGAGTGGGCGCGGAATCGTTGTTCCGGCGGCACCCGAAGCATAGGATCACGACAGGAAAAGGCACAGTCAACGTTGAAGTCGCCCCGGCGACCGAGACATCTGGGGGGGGTTGGGACATGAACAGCCATCTGACCGTTCACACCGGTGCGGCACGCATCCACTGCACCATTGGCGCAGGGACCGGGCCTGCCGTCCTTTTCCTCAACGGCGCCTTCTCGACGCGGCGCGACTGGAAACACGTCCTGCGGGCGCTCTCCCCGGACCTGCACACCGTCACCTTCGACGCCCGCGGGCGGGGAAGGTCCGCCGACTCGCCCGACTACTCGTTTTCCGGCGCGCTGGAGGATGTCGGCAGCGTCATCGAGGCGACCAAGCTGGTCCGGCCCGTCCTGGTCGGATGGTCCCACGGCGCCACGCTTGCGGTCCGCTATGCGGCCACCCACCCGGGTGAGGTTGCGGGGGTGGTCATTGTCGACGGGGCCTTCCCCGTCAAGGTGTTCCATGAGAAGGCCCAAAAACGTGTCCGGCGGCTTTACCGGCTGTTGCGTGTTCCCATGCGCATCCTGGGGTCGATGCGGTTGCTGGCCAGGATGACCCACCACGAGGCCGCCAACGTGGTGCTCGAGCTCGATGAAATCGATGCCGGGCTGCTTCCCGACTACCGGGGGCTCACCTGCCCCGCGCTTTTTGTCGTCGGCAGCGGCCCGCACAAGGGGTCGCCCGCCGAGGAGATGCGGACCATGAGGGCCGCGGCCGGGCTTGCAACGGCCGCCAACGACAAGGTGCGCGTTCATTCGGTCGTCGAGGCGAACCACATGAGCGTCCTGCGCAAGAGTGCCGCGGACGTCGCCGACGCCGTCGCGTCGCTGACCCGGTAGCCGGGACGCTGGCGGCAAGGAACCCCGCCCCACGTGGGCTAAAGTGTCAGCTAGGCGACATGGGCGGGCGCGCGAAGCCTTCCCGGGCCTGTCACAAGGGGTTTCCATGGAATTTGCAGACATACTCGGTCGCATCCTGTTCGCGTCCGTCGTCGCGGTCATCTACATCATCGTCCTGGCGATGTTTGTCCGGCGCCTGCTGGGCGTGACCGTCGGCCTGGGCCGCATCATCTTCGCCGGCCTGCTGGGCCTGGGGGCCGAGATCGGATTCGAGTCCCGGTTCGTATGGAAGGACCCGCAAGCCGGGATTGCCCTGCTGCCGGTGCAGATTGGCATCGTGCTGATCGTTGCGACCATGTTCCTGGTGGTCGCCGAGCTGGTCGTCCCCACCGGCACCATCGTCCGGCCGGACAAGTGGATCGCCTCGCTTCGGGGGCGGTTTGCACGCACCCGCAGGTACACCGAGGTCACGCGCATCGCCCTGTCCCACGGGCTCCTCCCGGCCAAACGTCCCAACAAGGGCAACACCCCTGCAGCAGCGGCTGAACGCGCGGCCAGCGGCAAGTCGCTGCGCCTGGCACTCCAGGATTCCGGCGTGACGTTCGTGAAGTTCGGGCAGGTGCTCTCCACCCGTGCCGAACTCCTGCCGGCCGAATACATCACCGAGCTTTCCAAGCTCCAGCAATCGGTCCCGCCGGAGCCCTGGGGCGACGTCGAGGCCCTGATCGACAGGGAACTCGGCCAGGGCGTTGATGCGGCGTTTGCCGAGTTCGACACGACGCCGCTGGCCGCGGCCTCGATCGGGCAGGTCCACCGCGCGCGGCTGCACTCGGGAGAGGCAGTGGCCGTCAAGATCCAGCGGCCGGGCGTCGTGCCACTGGTCGAGCGGGACCTGGACATCACCGTCCGCATGGCGGCGACCCTCGAGAAGTCCACGGCATGGGGCCGCTCGCTTGGCCTCGTCGAGGTCGCGGAGGGTTTCGCCGAGGCCCTGCGCGAGGAGCTCGACTACGAAATCGAGGCAATGAACATCACGGCGCTGCGCACCACGCAGCTGAAGCACCCCGAATCCGAGCGGGTGGAAATCCCCCTGCACTACCCGGAGCTCAGCACCCGGCGCATCCTCGTCATGCAGATGGTCGACGGGGACACGCTCAGCTCCCCGGGCACCATCGAAAGCCACCCGATCGAGGAGCGCCGGCTCCAGGCCGTGGCGCTGTTCCGCTCGCTGATGCACCAGATCATGGACGACGGCGTCTTCCACGCCGACCTGCACCCCGGGAACATCGTGCTGCAGCCCGACGGCCGCATCATGCTGCTGGACTTCGGCTCGGTCGGACGGCTGGACGCGGAACTGCGCCAGCTTGTCTCCGAGGTGCTGCTGGCCTTCTACCGCGGCGATTCGCGGGCCATCGGCGATGCCCTGCTGGGCATGGCGACGCTCCCCGAGGATTTCGACGAGGCCGCCCTGCGCCGGGAACTCAGCCGCTTCATGTCCCGGTACATGGGCCCGGGAGCCGCCGTCAAGGCCGAGGTCTTCACGCTGCTGGTGGCCCTGTTGGCGAAACACCGCATCACGGTCCCGCCCGAGCTGGCCGGGGCTTTCAGGGCCGTCGCGGTCCTGGAGGGCACCCTTCGCTTGCTGGACCCGGCCTTCGACCTCATCGCCGCGGCCCGCGAGTACGGCGAAGCCCGCGTCCGTTCGGTGTTCCGCCCCAGCTCGCTGGCCGAGGCGCTGAACAACGAGGTGATGACCCTGCTGCCGCTGCTCAAGCGGCTTCCGCGTCGGCTCGACCAGATTTCCGGGGACCTCGAAGCGGGCCGGCTGGGCTTCAACATGCGCCTGCTGGCCAATCCCCAGGACCGGCACATGGTCCGCTCGATGGTCCACGAGGTCATCCTGACCTTCCTCGCCGGCGTCACCGGCATCATGGCCACCATGCTGCTGGTCAGCAACGGCGGCCCGATGGTCACGACCAACCTGACGCTCTACCAGCTCTTCGGCTTCACCCTGATCGGGGTCGCCTCGGTGCTGTCCCTCAAGGTGGTCTTCGACATCTTCCGGCGCCGCCGCGGCGAATAGCGCCCCGCCGGCACTACTCCGAGGACGGCCGCTGCCGCTGCTTTTTGGTTTCCGACCGCCGCCCCTTGGCGGAAAGCCGCCGGCGCACCGATCCGCGGGTGGGTTTGGTCGCCCGGCGTTTGGCCGCGTCGGGTGCAAGCCCCGCGGCCACGAGCCCCGAGAGCTTTGCCAGGGCGCTCTCGCGGTTGCGCAACTGGGAGCGTTGCTCGGAGGCACTCACCGTGAGGACCCCCGCGACCAGCCGGGACCCGAGCCGGGCAAGCAACCTCTCCCGCTGGCCTTCGGAGAGCGCCAATGACCGCTCGACGTTCCAGAAGAGCTCGACCCGGCTGTCGGAGGTGTTCACGTGCTGGCCGCCCGGGCCCGACGAACGCGAGAACCGCCAGCCGAGCTCCGCGGCCGGAATGGTGAGCGCCGGTGAAACCTCAAGATCCATCCCCCAAGCATCCCATGCCGGAACCGCGGTCGATGCGCCGGGTCGCGGAACCCGACGGCCGGAAACAGCCGCCGAAACCCATAGGCGTACGCCTTTTGTTGGGCTACCTTGGGTGGTGAACCGGAAGGGAGCCACCCATGAGTCCTGCAACTGATTTCGATGCGGAAGACCTGCGCGCCAAGCTTGACGGGTCCGTGTTTGTCCCGGGCGATGCCGGCTTCGAGGCCGCGTGCCTGGGCTTCAACCTCGCCCACGCCTTCAGGCCGGATGTCGCGGTGCTGGCCGGCTCCACCCGGGACGTCGTGGCAGCCGTGCGCCACGCCAACGAGGCGGACCTTGCCGTCCATGTGCAGTCGACCGGGCACGGCTACCCGCACCAGGCCCACGGCGGCATGCTGATCAACACCTCGGGCATGCAGTCGCTGGCGCTGGATCCGCAGCAACGCAGCGCGCGGGTCGGCGCCGGCGTGCGCTGGGATCGCGTGATCGAGGAGGCTGCGCCCCACGGGCTTGCCCCGCTCAACGGATCCTCCCCCGACGTCGGGGTCGTCGGCTACACCCTCGGCGGCGGCATGGGCCCCATGGGCCGGACCTTCGGTTTCGCCGCGGACCGGGTCCGCGGGATCCAGCTCGTCACGGCCGACGGTTCGCTCGTGGAGGTGAACGCCGAGTCCGAGCCCGAACTCTTCTGGGCCCTGCGCGGGGGCAAGTGCGCGGTCGGCATCGTCACCGAACTCGAGTTCGATCTGGTGTCCGTGCCCCACGTCTACGGCGGCGCGATTTTCTTTGCCGGATCCGACGCGCCAACCATCATGCATGCCTACGGCGCCTGGGTCCAGGAACTGCCGGAGTCCACCACCGCGTCCATCGCCCTGCTCAGGTTGCCCGACGACGAACAGATCCCCGGGCCGCTGCGCGGAAAACTCTCCGTCCACCTGCGCTATGTCCATGTCGGCGACGAAACGGCCGGGGCTGCGCTGCTGGAACCGATGCGTCGGGCAGGCACCCCGCTCGTGGATCTGGTGGGCATGATGCCCTACACGGCCATCGCCTCGGTCCACCAGGACCCGACCGATCCGATGCCGGCGTGGGAGGGTTCGGTGCTGCTGCGCGGGCTGGACGCCGGGGCCATCGATGCCCTGCTCGGGGCCGCGGGGCCGGAGACCGACGTGCCGCTGATCATGGCCGAGATCCGCCACCTGGGCGGCGCCCTGGCCCGCGGCCCGGAGCACGAAAACGCCGTCGGCGGGCGCGACGCCGCGTTCTCGGTGATGGTCGTCGGCCCCTACCCGCCGCCGCTCATGGGTGCCGTGGAGGCCGCGGGCCAGGCCGTCCTCGAGGCCATGGAACCCTGGGCCCACGGCGGCACGCAGATCAACTTCCAGGGCTTTGCCGGATCCCCGGAGGCCGTCCGCAAGGCCTGGGCCGAGCCGACAGCGGAACGTCTGCGGGCCCTCAAGACCGCGTGGGACCCCGGGTGCCGCTTCAGCTTCGGGTACTCGATGGATTGACTCCCGCCCGGAACTGCATGCCCGCAACTACCTGACCAGCGTCCTGAAGAATTCGTCCGCCCTGGCCATTTTCCACGCCTCGATGGTTGCGTCCGCGTTTTCGTACGCCTCGTGCGCCGCCTCGAACTCGGACAGGACAAAGGACGCGAGGGGATCGGGGAAACGCCCCTCCCCGAGTTCGCGGGTCACGGCCTTCACCGCCATGAGCTCGTCGGCTTCGCGCATCACGGCATTCGGCACGTCGCCCTCCCGCAGCAGCGTTGCCAGGTCCATCGGCGCCACGGCGGAGCCCGGATGCGTGCGCAGCCAGCGCAGCGCCGCCGCCGGACGCAACGCGTAGAAGACCTTTTTGAGCGGGACGAACTCCGATTCCAGGTCCCATTGGTTCCGGCCCACATGGAGATAGTGCCTGCCCACGCGCGCCGGGTCGATGACCTCGGCCGCCAGGTCCAACAATCCGTCCCGGAAACCGACGTCGCCCCGGTAGACGATCGGCGACGTCAACCATTCGACGACTGTCGCATTGCCCTTGAGCAGAAGGCGCAGGGCCTTGGCGACGTCCCACCCATTCACGTCAAAGACCTTGTCCAGCGGGGTCTCGATGACGTCCCGGCGGGGCCACAGGCCCAGGTAGTCGTTGGCCGAGCGCAGGTAGAGGAAACGGCAGTCGTAGTCGCTGTCCGGGGAGGGGAATCCCCAGGCGCGGCTGCCGCTTTCCACGGCCCAGGGAACGGCCACACGTTCGTCAGCCGCAATCCGTTCCAGGCGCGCGTCTATTTCGGCGACCACCGATCGATCGAGGGTGTCGGGGACATTTCGCATGCCAACACCCTAACGCACGGCCTCCGGGCCCCGGCCCCGCATGAACGGGACCGTCAGTCCCCGAGCCCGAGGTTGCCTGCCAGGTCCCGGACCGTCAGTTCAAAAAGTTCGGCCGGGTCGCCCAGCGTGTTGGGCCCGTACTGCCCGAACACCTCGAAGCTCACGGCCCCGAACAGGCCGGACCATGCCCCCAGCCCGCGGGCGACCAGCCACCCCGGGGCCCTGAGCGAGTACTCAACGCGCAGGGATTCGACATCCGCGCTCAGGCCCGGTGGCAGGTCCCGTGCGCGGTCCCGCACCGCGACCCCGCCGGCCACCCAGGCGTCTTCGACGATCCCCATGAGCCGCACGACCACCCGGGTTCCGGCCGGCACGGTCTGGCCGGGCGGCGCGTGGTAGCCGGGAACCGGCGTGCCGAAGAGCAACCCGTAGCGCGCCGGCTCGGCGATCGCCCAGTCACGCACGGCCCGTGCCAGCGCGGCGAACGTTTCACGGTGCGACTCCGGCGGGTGCTCGAGTGCGGCGTCGACGGCGTCGCCCAAATCCGTGTAGGCCTCGACCACCAGCAGCGTCAGCAGCTCGTCCCGGCTTGAGACGTAGCGGTAGACGGCCGAGGACACGACCCCCAGGTCCTTCGCCACGGCGCGCAGGGACAGCGCGGCGGCTCCCTGGGTGGCCAGCTGTTCGCGGCCCAGGCGCATGATCTCGGCCATGGTGCGCTCGCGGGCCAGTTCACGCGGGGTCCTTGTTCCTTGCATGAACCCATCCCACACCAAGCTGGTGAGCGCCGTCAACTTTAGTGAGCACCGCTCTTGACTTGATCCCTGCAAGCTTCATACTCTGATTGTGAGAGCAGTGCTCACACATTCAGAACCAGGAGGCTTGAAGTCATGCCCAACCACTACCTCGTCACAGGTTCCGGACCCGTCGGAACCACCGTCGCCCTGTCCCTTGCCGGCCGGGGCGACACCGTTGCACTGGCGACCCGTTCCGGCGGCGGCCCGGAGCACCCCGGAATACGCAGGATGCGCGCCGATGTCCTCGATCCCGCCCAGCTGGCCACGGCGATGGACGGCGCCACCGCGGTGTTCCACTGCATCCATGCCGCCTACTCGGCCAAGGCCTGGGCCGAGACACTCCCCCGCGCCGAGGAACTGGTCTTGGCCGTGGCCGGCGAACGGGGAATCCCGGTCGTCTTTCCCGAAAGCCTGTACTCCTACTCGCACCCCGATGAGCCCATGGCGGAGGACTCGCCGCGTAACGCTGCGGGCGGCAAGCGCGGGGTGCGCACCGCCCTGATGACCGCCCGCGCGGCCTCCGGGACCAACACCGTCTCGGTGGTGGCCTCCGACTTCTACGGCCCCCACGTCGAGACCGCACACGCCGGGGCCCGCATGCTCGAATCCGTCTTCAACGGCCGGCGGCTCCTGGCCGTCGGCAACCCGGCCATGCCGCATTCCTTCACCTACATGCCCGACCTCGCCGCGGCCATGTTGCGGGCCGCGGAGCGGGAGGACCTGTGGAACGGCGTGCTCCATGCGCCCACCGCGCCGCCGTCCAGCCAGCGGGCCATGGCGGAAGCCTACGCGGCGGCCGCCGACCTTCCCGCGCCGAAGGTCACCGGGATGCCCGGCTGGATCCTGCGGGCCGTCGGGCTGGCGCACCCCGCAACGCGTGAGCTTGCAGAAATGGCCTACCAGTTCGACGACCCCTTCGAGATGGACTCGCGCCGAAGCGAAGCGCTGCTCGGGCTCTCACCCACGCCACTGGCCGACGGCACACGCGCCACCGTCGATTGGTGGCGGGAAACGCACGGGGACTGAACCGAGGCGCCGCCGGAAGCTAGCCGGACGCTGTCGGCGACCCGCTCTGCGGCGCGGCGGGGTTGCCGCCGGGAACGTCGGAGGCGCCGTAGAGGGTCGCGATGATGCTCTTGGCCACGAGCACCGCGGCGTTCTGCCCGTCGACCGGCGAGGCCGCAAGGTTGGTGCCCACGATGATGGTGTCGTCCGTGTTCCTGTTGTAGACCATGAACGACGAGTACCCGGGCAGCTGTCCGTCGTGCCCCAGGATGCCGGGAGCGAACTCGGCGATCCCGAGCCCGTAGCCCACGCCGTTGGGCTGGCCCTCGGCGACGGGCCGGATGCTGTCCATGCGCAGCTTCTGCGTCTTGGCATCGAGCAGGCCGCCGGTCACCAGCGCCTTGACGTACACCGCCAGGTCGTCGGGCGTGGAGATGGCCCCGCCTGCCGTCCACGCCCACGAGGGGTTCGCGTCGGTGTAGTTCAGCGGATTGAGGGTGCCGTCGAGCGCGGCCGGCAGGTCGGCGGCGGGAACCGCGTAGGAGTCGACGGTCTCCTCGTTGGTGCCGAACTGGTAGCCCTGCGCGTGCGGCAGCGGCAGGGCGGAATCCGTGTTCACCGGAAGCTTGGTGTTCTTGAGCCCGAGCGGCTCGAAGATCCGCTGCTCGAACGCCTCGGAGGCGCTCATGCCGGTGAGCTGCTCGATGACGATCCCGAGCAGCACGATGTTGGTGTTGCAGTAGTCGTACTCCTGGCCCGGAGGGAAGTTCGCCGGGTGCCTGAAGGCGACCGACAGCAGCTCGTCCGGGGTCCAGGCCTTCTGCGGGTCCGCATCGAGCGTCGCGTTCAGGCCCTTGTCGAACGTGTAGCTGAAGAGCCCGCTGCGCATCTCGGAAAGCTGGGCGATCGTGGTGTTCTTGCCGTTGGGCACGTCGGGCCGGAACTTCGAGATCGGGTCGTCCAGCTTGAGTTTGCCCTCCTGCACGAGCTGCAGGATGACCGTCGAGGTCATGGTCTTGGTGTTGCTGCCGACCCGCAGGAAATCGTTGAGCGACATCGGCACCTGCTTGCCGATCTCGGCCGTGCCGAAGGTGCCCGACCAGTCCCCGCGCGTGGGCGACTTGATCAGCACGACGACCCCGGGGATGGCGTTGGCCTTCATCACCTCGGGAAGCTGCTGCTGCAGCGTCATGGCGTATGCCGGCACCATGGCACCCCCGCCCGTGGGGGTGGCCATTTCGCTGGTGCCCGCCATGCCGGTGGCGGATCCCGCCGGCCCTCCGGAGGAGCAGCCCGAGACGGCGATCAACGCGCCGGCCACAACGACCCAGACCCTTGAATTCTTCATCATCCACCGCACCCAGTTTCCCTGTTTCGGTCGATCCTGTCCGCAGGCTCCCGCAGCCGGCGTGGTTGCCGTTCCGTGCCATGCGGTCCCGCTCCACAGGATAGCAAGGGTCCAACACGTCGGACCATGCAGCACCCTGTTGAATTTGCGCGGACGCCGGCGCCCCGGGGCACAACACGAAAGAACCCGCCGGATCGCAATGATCCGGCGGGTTCTTGTTCGTGGAGGTAAGGGGATTCGAACCCCTGACCTTCTGCATGCCATGCAGACGCGCTACCAACTGCGCCATACCCCCGAATGGGAGCCACCCTTGCGGGCAACTCATCCATCATAGGTCACGACAATTGCGTGACGCAAATCGAGGAGTCCTAGAGTACGTCCGGGAGGGTTTCGATGTGCGACATGTCGGTTGCCGGCTCGCCGGTGGTCGGCAGCTCGATCAGCGGGCAGTCGCCCCAGAGGCGCTCGAGGGCGTAGAAGACGCGGTCCTCGTTGTGCTGGACGTGGATGACGACGTCGACGTAGTCCAGGAGGACCCAGCGGCCCGCGCCGCGGCCTTCGCGGCGGACCGGACGGATCTCGTAGAGTTCGTCGAGCTTGTCTTCGATCTCGTCGACGATCGAGTTGACCTGGCGCTCGGAGGAAGCCGAGGCGATCAGGAAGGCGTCGGTGACGCCGAGGCGCTCGCTGACGTCCAGTGCGATGAGGTTTTCGGCCTGCTTGTCCGCGGCGGCAAGGGCTGCCGCCTTCACCAGGTTGATGGAATGTTCGTGGGCGCTCATGGGATTCTCCTTGAGTGTTTGGTCGCGGCCGCTGGGGCGCGCTAGTTGGAGTTGAGGATCATGATGAGGCCGGCGACGAGCGCCGCGCCTCCCACGGACAATGCCGCGATGACCATCAGGTACATGTTGTTGGCACGGCGCATTCCGGCGGTCTGCGCGTCAAGCGGTTCCAGGCCCTGCGCGCGAACGGCTCGCACGGGCGGGTGGGAAACGCGTGGCTCAACGTCGGCGGCACCGTGGGCCTCCGCCAGGGGCGGTGCCTTCGGTGTCGCTCGTGCCGCGGCCGCGGGTTTGCCCGTGGCCATCGGCTTGGCAGGGGCGAAGGCTCCGGGCTTTGCCGGCGCCGCTCCTGCTCGTGCTGCTGCAGCAGCGGGGTTTGCTCCCAGTGACTTGGACTCACGGGAAGCTGCCTGGGCCGGAGTAGCAGCCGCAGGCTTTTCAGCAGGTTTGGCCGCAGGCGCTGGCGCGCCCGAAGCCGAAGTCTTGGTTCGTGCGGACGACGCGCCCGGGCCATCGACGATGGTCCCCTGGTCCGTCATCGAAATGTGGAAACCGCGCGTTTCGGGGCCCGAGATGCCGGTGTTGACCAGCTTCTTTTCGATGTCCTCGTCGCGCAGCATGTTCATGGAACCGGTGAAGGGGTCCGACCGGCGCTGGCCTGCACGCTGCGAGTTGGATTCCTCGAGGCGCTGGCGCTCGGCGGCACGGCGGCTGATGATGGCCGCGCGCGCAGCGAGTTCGCGCTGCTGGGCCAGGACCTCGAGATCCACGTCGCCGAGGTCCTCGGCGGGCTGGATCAGTGCCGGGTCCACCGGTGCGGCCCCACCGGTACGGCGGCGCAACGCCAGGGCATCCTCGACGCTCATTTGCGACGCGGAGGCGGCGGGCTTCGACGGCGTCGCTTCCTTGGCCGGTGCGGGCTTGGACGTTGCGGGCTTTGCGGCCGCAGGCTTGTCCGCGGCCGGGCCGGTCTTGGCGGCGGCAGGCTTGCCGGAGGCCGGCACGGCGGCATCGGATTCCGGGGCGCTGTCGGCGGCGGGGGCCCCGTCGGCCCTTTCTTCCACCATGGTGTTGCCTGCGGCGGCACCGAGGGTCTGCAGGCGCATCTGCTTGCGGGTCAGCGGGGCAGGGTCGTCCGCGGGGGAAGGTTCCTTGGCGGAAAGTTCGGAGACTTCCTGCTCCAGGCGACGCCTGGTGCGCAGGTTCTCGCGGTCGCGGGCACGCTGCAGGGAGGTGCGTTCCGCGCGCTGCGGCACGGCGTCGATCTCTCCCCCGGTGGCACGGCGGCTGCGCGCAACCTCGGTGATGTCGATCGGGGCAGCGGCGGCGGGAGCGGCTTTGGCCGGCTCGGTCCGTGCAGGTTCGACCTTGGCGGGTGCGGTCTTGGCCGCTTCCGGCTTGGCCTCGGGTGCGGGGACGGCCGCAGGGACAACCTTGGCAGGCGCTTCCTTGGCGGCGGGCTTTGCTGCCTGCGCGGCAGCGGGTGCGGGGGTCGGCTTGGAAACGGCGGGCTTAGCGGGGGCCGGGGAAACCGGGGGCTTTGCAGCCTTCGGCTGGCTCGCCTGCGGCTTCACCGCGGGCGCGGTCACCGAAGGCTTGACGACCACCGGTTTCCCGATCGGTTCGGCAGCCTTCGGCTCCTTGCCTTCCGCCTGTCGGGCAAGCTGGGCTTCGGCCTCGGCACGGCGCTGCTCACGCAGGGCTCGCCTGCTGAGCGCGGGCCCGGTCTCGTCGCTCATCTTGTCCATTTCCCGGCCGTCCTACTTCTGGCCGTTTACTGCGTAGTTCTTGTCGTTGTAAAGCTTGTACTTGCCGATGTACTGGACCACGCCGTCCGGCACCAGGTACCACACCGGATGGTGCGTGCGAACGCGTTCGCGGCAATCCGTGGATGAGATCGCCATCGCCGGCACCTCCATGAGGGAGATGTCGTTCCGGTCCAGCACGGGAAGTTCATGCCCGGGCCGCGTCACGCCGACGAAGTGTGCAAGCGTCCAGAGTTCCTCGGCGTCTTTCCAGCTGAGGATCTTCGCCATGGCGTCGGCGCCGGTGATGAAGAACAGCTCGGCATCCGGACGCTGGGCACGCAGGTCGCGCAGGGTGTCGATCGTGTAGGTCGGACCCGGACGGTCGATGTCCACCCGGCTGACGGTGAACCGCGGGTTGGCGGCCGTGGCGATCACGGTCATCAGGTAACGGTGTTCGGCCTCGGCGACCTCGCGGTCCGACTTCTGCCAGGGCGTGCCCGTGGGAACGAACACGACTTCGTCCAGGTCGAACACCGAGGCGACTTCGCTGGCGGCGACCAGGTGGCCGTGGTGGATCGGATCGAACGTGCCGCCCATGACGCCTAGGCGAAATGGGCGGTCCGTGCGCTCGGCCTCGAGACGGCTAGTGATGGCCGTGCTTGTTGGCGTGCTGGCGGTGCGTGTCGTCGGCCTCGGCCTTGACCTCGTGGCGGTTGCCGACGTTGGTGTAGGACATGGTGATCAGCAGCATCAGCATGAAGAGCAGGAAGATGCCGCCGCCGATGATCAGGGCCATGGTCTCGGTCGGGATGCCCTCGGCCGATTCGGAAGCAAGAATAGCCGCGTTCAGGGACTGGGTAAACATGTTTCTCCAGGATGTTGTGTGCCGGATTCGCTGCGAACGCACGACACGGTGTTCAAACTATTTGTCTCGTTAGCTTCTATCGTACCCACCTTGGCGCGTGGCTACGAACGAACATGCCCATCACCTTGGACAATCCACTTGGTGGTTGTCAGTTCGCGCAGGCCCATGGGGCCGCGCGCGTGCATCTTCTGGGTGGAAATCCCGACCTCGGCGCCGAGGCCCAATTGCCCGCCATCGGTGAACCGGGTGGAGGCGTTGACGATCACGGCGGCCGAATCGACCTCGGCGATGAAGCGCTCGGCGTGGGCCAGGTTGTTGGTCAGGATCGCTTCGGTGTGCCCTGTGGTGTGGCGGCGAATGTGGCTAATGGCACCATCGAGGTCGTCGACGACGGCGACGGCCAGGTCCATGTCCATGTATTCGGTGTCCCAGTCCGCATCCACGGCCGGGATGGTCGGGGTCGACCCCGCCAGTGCCGCGGCGCGCGCGTCGACGTGCAGGCGCACCCCGGACTTGGCCAGCGCGGCAAGCACCTGGCCGGCGGCCTGCGACTTGGCGTTGATCAGCAGCGTCTCCACGGTGTTGCAGACCGAGGGGCGCTGGGTCTTGGCGTTGAGCAGGATCGGCACCGCCATCTTGGCGTCGGCCGATTCGTCCAGGTAGATGTGCACGTTGCCCTCGCCGGTCTCGATGACCGGGACGCTGGCGGTGGTGACCACGCGCTGGATCAGTTCGCGGCCGCCGCGCGGGATCAACACGTCGATCTTTCCGCGCGCGCCCATCATGGCGTCGGCGCCGTCACGACCGTAGGCGTCGACCGAGGCGACGGCGTCGGCGGGCAGTCCCACCGATTCCAGCGCGTCGCGGATCAGGCCCAGCAGCGCCCGGTTCGATTCGGCCGCGGCGGTTCCCCCGCGCAGCAGCACGGCATTGCCGCTCTTGAGCGCCAGGCCGGCGATGTCGACCGTCACGTTGGGGCGGGCCTCGTAGATGGCGCCGATGACGCCCATGGGCACGTGCACTTGGCGCAGGCGCAGGCCGTTGGGGAGCGTCTGGCCCCGCAGCACGGTGCCCACCGGATCGGGCAGGCCGGCAAGTTCCTCGAGGGCGGCAATGAGCCCGTCGACGCGCTTGTTGTCGAGCTTGAGCCGGTCCAGCATGGCGTCGGAAGTCCCGTTGGCGCGGCCTGCCTCGATGTCCTTGGCGTTCGCCGCAATGATGCGGGCGCGCTTCTCGTCGAGGGCCGCGGCGATCGCCAACAGCCCGCGGTCCTTCCAGTTCCGGTCCGCGCGGGCCAGCACGCGCGAGGCGGTACGGGCGCGGTCGGCCATGGCGGCCACCGCTGCGACTGCCGCCTCCGGCCCTCCGGCCGCGGCTGTCTCGTCGCTAAGATTCAGGGATGCATTGACTATCTGGCTCATGCATATCAGTCTACGCACCAAGCGGCCGGGCCCGCCCTTTGTGTCAAGGACGGGCCCGGCCGGGAGTGCAACGGCGGATGGCGCTAGACGACGACCAGGTCGTCCACGTGCACCACGGCACGCTCGTACTGGGTTCCGAGGTCCTGCGCGAGATCGTGCGTGGAGCGCCCGAGCATCTGCGGCAGTTCCTCCGAGGAGTAGTTCACCAGGCCTCGGGCGATCACGGTGCCCTGGGCGTCGGTGATTTCCACCGCGTCCCCGGCCTCGAACGAGCCGTGCAGCCCGGTGATGCCGGCCGGCAGCAGCGAGGCGACGCCGGAGGCCACGGCCCTGACAGCGCCCGCATCCAGCAGCAGGCGACCCTGCGTCGCCGCAAGGTGTGCCAGCCAGAGCATGCGGGTGGAGCGGCGTCCACCGCGGGCCGAGAACCACGTTCCCACGTCCTGCCCCGCCAGCGCCGCTGCGGCGTTGGCGGTGGAGGTGACGAGCGCCGGGATCCCTGACTCGGCGCTCATGGTGGCCGCCTCGACCTTGGTTGCCATGCCGCCGGTGCCCAGCCCGGCCCCGCCGGTGGAACCGATGCTCACGGCTTCCAGGTCGGTGTTGCTGTCGACGCGCGAAATCCGCACTCCCCCGTCGTTCGGCGGGGCGTCGTAGACGGCGTCGACGTCGGAAAGCAGCAACAGGGCGTCGGCCTTGACCAGGTGTGCCACCAGGGCGGCAAGCCTGTCATTGTCGCCGAAGCGGATCTCGTGGGTCGCCACCGTGTCGTTCTCGTTTACGATCGGCACCACGCCCAGGGCCAGCAGCCGGTTCAACGCGCGGAACGCGTTGGCGTACTGCTGGCGACGGATCAGGTCGTCGGCCGTGAGCAGGACCTGCCCCACGGTGACACCGTGGGCGGCGAACGCCTGGGTGTATCTGGCCATCAGCAACCCCTGCCCCACGGAGGCCGCGGCCTGCTGCGTGGCAAGGTCGCGCGGCCGGCGCCCCAGGTTCAGCGGCGCCAGGCCGGCGGCGATCGCGCCGGAGGAAACCAGGATCAGCTGGGTCCCGGCGGTGCTGACCGCCGAGAGCCGGTCCACGAGGTTCGAGAGTGCTTCCTCGGAGATCCCGCCGTTGAGCGTCGTCAACGACGAGGAGCCGACCTTGACCACGATGCGCGAGGCACGCGGGATGTCCTGGCGTTCGTCAATGCCCGAGGGGTGGTTTGTGGCGCGCACGGTGGTTTCCTACTCCCCCTTTTTGGGTTCTTGGTGCTTGTAGTTCACCGACTCGGTCCAGATGCCGGCCTTGCGCTCGGCTTCCAGCTCGTCGCGTGCAGCCGCCTTGGCGTCCTTGCGGTCGGAGTGGATGGCCTTCTTTTCGCCACGGGACGGGCGTGCACCGTATTCCTCGATGCGCACGTCCTGGCCACGGCGCGAACCGAGCAGTTCGGCGCCGGCAGCCATTGTCGGCTCCCAGTCGAAGACCACGGCGTCGATTTCCGAGCCGATGACCACGGCGTCGCCCGGGCGGGCGCCGATCTTGTACAGGTGGTTTTCGACGCCGAGCTTGGCCAGGCGGTCGGCAAGGTAGCCGACGGCCTCGTCGTTGCGGAAGTCGGTCTGCTTGATCCAGCGCTCCGGCTTTTCGCCCATGACGCGGTACAGCGGTTCGAGGTTGCGCTCTTCCTTGCGGATGACGAAACCGGCCTTGTTCCGGACGCCGCGCGGACGCACGACCTCGACGGGGACAACCAGCGGGGCCGCCTCGAGCTTGGCGCGGGCCTCGGTGACCAGTTCGGCCATGGCAAAGGTGAGGTCGCGCAGGCCTTCACGGCTCATTGCGGAGACCTCGAAGACGCGGTAGCCGCGCTTTTCCAGCTCCGGACGCACGAACTCCGCCATGTCGCGGCCGTCCGGCATGTCGACCTTGTTCAGGGCGATCAGGCGCGGGCGTTCGTTCAGCGGGATGATCTGGCCATCGGCGCCGGCGAAGGAGGAGTCGGTCTCGTAGGCGTCGAGCTCGGCCTGGATGATGTCCAGGTCGGTGACCGGGTCGCGGTCGGCTTCAAGCGTGCCGCAGTCGAGCACGTGCACCAGGGCGGCGCAGCGTTCGACGTGGCGCAGGAATTCATGGCCCAGGCCCTTGCCCTGCGAGGCGCCGGGGATCAGGCCCGGGACGTCGGCAACTGTGTAGCGGACATCGCCGGCTTCGACCACGCCGAGGTTCGGGATCAGGGTCGTGAACGGGTAGTCGGCGATCTTCGGGCGTGCCGCGGAGATCGCGGCAATCAGCGAGGACTTGCCGGCCGACGGGTAGCCAACCAGGGCGACGTCGGCAACGGACTTGAGTTCGAGGATGATCTCGGCCTCGTCGCCGGGAATGCCCAGCAGTGCGAAGCCGGGGGCCTTGCGCTTCTGGCTGGAGAGCCCGGCGTTGCCCAGGCCGCCCAAGCCACCGGCGGCAGCGACGTACTCGGTGCCTTCGCCGATGAGGTCGGCGAGGATGTCGCCGGCGCGGTTCTTGACCACGGTGCCCTCGGGCACCGGAAGGATGAGGGATTCGCCGTTCTTGCCCGGGCGAAGGTCACCCTTGCCGCCTTCGCCGTTGCCGGCGTGGCGGTGGGGTGAATGGTGGTACGAAAGCAGCGTGGTGGTCTGGGAGTCGACGCGAAGGATCACGTCGCCGCCGTTGCCGCCGCTGGCTCCGTCAGGACCACCAAGGGGCTTGAACTTTTCGCGTTTGATGGAGACACAGCCGTGCCCACCGGTACCACCGGAGACATGGAGGACCACTCGGTCGATGAAGGCTGCCACGGTTGAAAGCTCCTAGCAAAAAGGGGGTGAAGAGTTTCATTCGGTCTTTATTGTAGCGACCGGAGAAACATGAGATTTCTGGAAAAACACAAGGAGGGTGAGCCGAGCGGCCCACCCTCCAATGTGTAATGAATGCGGTTATGCGCTAATTAGTCAGCGATAACGATGTTCACGACGCGACGGCCGCGACGGGTGCCGAATTCGACGGCCCCGGCCTGCAGTGCGAACAGGGTGTCGTCCTTGCCACGACCCACGCCGGCGCCCGGGTGGAAGTGGGTGCCACGCTGGCGAACGATGATTTCGCCGGCCGAAACGACCTGACCACCGAAGCGCTTAACGCCAAGGTACTGGGCGTTGGAATCGCGACCGTTGCGAGTGGAACTCGCGCCCTTCTTATGTGCCATTGAATATGCCTACCTTCAGGTATTGAGAATTCTTGGAATCAACCGCAATTAAGCGATCGAGGTGACCTTGACCTTGGTCAACATAGCGCGGAAACCCTGGCGCTTCTTGTAACCGGTCTTGTTCTTGTACTTCTGGATGACAATCTTCTGGCCGCGAAGGTTCTCAATAACCTCAGCGGTCACCTTAACCTTGGCCAGCTCGTCAGCTGCGGAAGTTACCTTCTCGCCATCTACCAGCAACAGGGCCGGCATTTCAATGGAGGCGCCTGGGGCAGCCTTCAGGCGATCAAGGGTAACGAGGTCTCCAACAGAAACCTTTTCCTGGCGGCCGCCAGCGCGGACAATTGCGTACACCACGTGGGTACTCACTTCTACTCGACGTTCAATATGTCTTGCTGCGCATCACTACCTCAAATACTAACGAGGATTGCGCTGTGCTGGCACGCCGAGCGGAAGAATCCGATAGCTGGCGTTCGCACCGAGGATCCAGACTACGCTAAAAAGCGCTGCTGGGGCAAATACAACTTACCCCAGCAAGTCGTCAAGACCCAATTATTTCAACTCGTTGACCGGTACCCCGACACCCAGCATAATCGGCGCATTGGCGTCGTTTAGGGGCTGAGCGGCCTTTGGGATATCTGCCAACGAAGCAACATGGGCAGAACCCGGTGTTGCAAGCGTGTCCGATGCCACAGAAACTGCGGCGTCGGACCCGCCCTGCGGGCTCGTGGCACGGCGGCTGCGCTTGACGCGCGCCACCGGCTCGATACCCGAAGTCTTAGAGGTCGCCACAACGGCCTTCGTCTCCGAAGGTGCTGCGGCGGAAGCCTGGCCTGCCACGCCGGAGACGACCGGTGCAGCCTGTTCAGGGGCCGGGGTAGCCTGCTCCGGCACAGTGGCCTTAGAACGGCTCTTGCGGCGGCTACGGCTGCGCGGGGCACGGGTGGCGCCTGCGGCGTCCTCATCGGCCTCCGCGACCGGGGAATTGTCAGGAAGCGCTGCTTCCAGGTTCTCCAAGGTCAGCTCCGGGGCCGAAGCCTCGGAACCGGCACGGCGGCGGCGTGCGTTCGGCACGACAACCTGCTCCCCACCCACGGTCAGCGTGGCGCCGGCGGCCTCGGCCGCGGCATCCTCGTGTTCGTGTGCGGCGTGCGCGGCGGCGGCGATGTTGGCAAAGGCGGTGCGAGCCGCGGTTGCCTTGGCCTCGTTGGCCTCCGGCTCCACGGCATGGACCTCGGCTGCAGCCTCGGCGATGTTCTCCGCAGGGGTCGGCTCGTCGGAGGCACGGTTGCGGCGGCGGCGCTCGGCACGCGAAGGCTTCTCCTGGCCGCGGCTCACCGCTGCATGCGATTCGCCGGCGGAGTTGAACGCACGGCGGTGCTCAACGGGCTCGTCGTGGGTGATCACGCCGCGGCCGTTGCAGGCCTCGCAGTTCTCGCCGAAGACCTCAAGCAGGCCGGTGCCCATGCGCTTTCGCGTCATCTGGACCAGGCCCAGCGAGGTCACCTCGGCAACCTGGTGCTTGGTGCGGTCGCGGCCCAGGCATTCGACCAGGCGGCGAAGCACCAGGTCGCGGTTGGACTCGAGCACCATGTCGATGAAGTCGATGACGATGATGCCGCCGATGTCGCGCAGGCGCAGCTGGCGCACGACCTCCTCGGCCGCCTCCAGGTTGTTCTTGGTGACGGTTTCCTCGAGGTTGCCGCCGGAGCCGGTGAACTTGCCGGTGTTGACGTCGACAACGGTCATGGCTTCGGTGCGGTCGATGACCAGCGAGCCGCCCGAGGGCAGGAAGACCTTGCGGTCAAGCGCCTTGTGGATCTGCTCGTCGATGCGGAAGGAACCGAAGATATCCTCGTTGCTCTCCCACTTTTCCAGGCGCGAGATCAGGTCCGGGGCCACGTAGGTCACGTAGGCCTCGATGGTGTCCCATGCCTCGTTGCCGGAGACGATCAACTTGGTGAAGTCCTCGTTGAACACATCGCGGACGACCTTGATGGTCAGGTCCGGTTCGCCGTAGAGCAGTTCCGGGGCCAGCGTCTTGGTGGACGTCGAGGCGGCCTCGATGCCTTCCCACTGGGCGCGCAGGCGGTTGATGTCGTTCATCAACTCTTCCTCGGAGGCACCCTCGGCCGCGGTGCGGACGATGACGCCCGCGTTTTCCGGCAGGTGGTCCTTGAGGATCTTCTTCAGGCGGTTGCGCTCCACGTCCGGGAGCTTGCGGGAGATGCCGGTCATCGAGCCACCCGGCACGTAGACCAGGTAGCGGCCCGGCAGGGAGATCTGGCTGGTCAGGCGGGCGCCCTTGTGGCCCACCGGATCCTTGGTGACCTGCACCAGCACGGTGTCCCCGGACTTCAGGGCATGCTCGATGCGGCGCGGCTGGCCGTCGAGGCCCGCGACGTCCCAGTTGACCTCGCCGGCGTAGAGCACGGCGTTGCGGCCGCGTCCGATGTCGACGAAGGCGGCTTCCATGGAAGGCAGCACGTTCTGCACCTTGCCGATGTAGACGTTGCCGATCAGCGAGTCCTGCTGGGTCTTGGAGACGAAGTGCTCGGCAAGGATGCCGTCCTCCAGGACACCGATCTGGATGCGGTCCTCGCGCTGGCGCACGATCATCTGGCGGTCGACGGATTCGCGGCGTGCGAGGAACTCGGCCTCGGTGATCACCTGGCGGCGGCGGCCGGACTCGCGCGAATCGCGGCGGCGCTGGCGCTTGGCCTCAAGGCGGGTCGAGCCCTTGACGGCCGTGACCTTGTTGGACATGACCGAATCAAGGGAGGTGCGCGGTGCGCGAACTCGGGTGATCGTGTTCGGCGGATCGTCCTGCTCGCCACCGGCAAGTTCAAGGTCGGCCTCGCCGCGGCGGCGACGGCGACGACGACGCGAAACGACGGCGTCCCCATCGGACTCGTCCTCGTCGGTGTCGACGCCCTCGGCGGCTTCGCCCTCGGCGCGGGTGCGGGTACGCGAACGGCGATTGCGGCGGTTGCCGGCCGAATCCTCCTCCTCGTCCTCATCGGCAGCAACCGGTGCGACCGCGGAAAGGTCGGGAGCCTGGAACAGCACGGAGAGCGCCATTTCCGGGATCGCGAACGGGTCGGTGATGCCGGCGGATTCGGTTCCTGCGGTGGCCATGGCCTCGGCGGCGACGGCCTCGACGATGCTCTCGGCTTCGGCCGGGGCTTCGGCAACAACTTCTTCGGTTGCAGGTGCCTTGGCCGAACGCGAGGAACGGGTCGGACGCTTGCGCGCCGTCTTGGCAGGCGCCTCTGCGGGAGCTTCGACGGTTTCGGCCGGGGCCTCCGCCACTACGACAACTTCTTCGGCCGCTTCGACAACCGGTGCGACAACAACGGCTTCTTCGACGACGGTTTCTTCAACAACGGGTGCCTCGACCACGGGAGCAGCAACGGCGGCTTCCTTGACCGGGGTGCCGGCGGCGTCGCCGGCGGGTGCCGAGGCGCGGCGGGAGCGTGAACGGGTCGGGCGCTTGGCCAGGGCCTTCGCTTCGGCCTTCTCCTCGACCTGCGCCGGGACGGTGGCCGGGGCTTCGGCGACGGGCTCGGCGGCGGATGCCGCAACCGGGGCAGCTTCAATGAGGCCGACCGGGGCTTCGGCGCTGGCCACCGGGCTGGTGACGGCCGAGGTGGCGCGGCGCGGGCCGCGCTTGGCCGGGGCCTTCTTCACGGGGGCGGCGACGGCCGCGGTCTCGACGACCGGCGCCGCGGCCGAGGCCTCGGTCTTGGCCGCCGGGCGGCGGCGTTCCTGGGTGGTGCGTGCCTGGGCGGTGCGTGGCGCAACATTGGCGCGGGTGTTGCGGGTTGGTGCCGCCGCCGCGTCATTGAGTTCGGCGAGGGTCATCGCACGGCGCACCGGGCGGGCCGGGACCGTGGGTTCGCTGGAGTTGTTGCGCGGGCGGCTGGTGCGGGCTCGTCCCTTGGGGGCCTGACCTGACGTCTTTGATTCGTCGCGATTTGTTGCCATGTTAAAAGAGTGCTCCTCATGGATCGGCTGCTCCCACAGATAGCTCGCCGAGCCTTGGTTGGTTCGCAGTAACCGGGCCGGTGTGGCCGCGTGTCCTAGCGGAAGTCGTGTGCTCGTCTTGCAGGGTACGCCAACCATTGTGGGGCGCGGCATCCGGCAAAACCAACGGCGCTTTTCCAAACAAGCCGCTTTTTGTTGCGGCGACCAAATCGCGGTATTCGCTCAGACCTTCGTATAGGCGGTCTCTACGCAGCAGATGCATCGCAATCGGGCTTGAAAGCCTGTCGTTGGGTTGAAAGCAGACTGTGGATCCGCGAACAACCACTGCAATTGTCTCATACCGTGGAACTCCGGCGGACCCATCTGCGCATTTCGGCGCGCTCGGGCATGTCGAGCAGCCCACGGATCCCGCCTTCGGCCCCGTTGGCGACTCCGCCTTGACATGCGGCTTGCCGCGCCCGGGGGCCGGTTTGCACGGTTTCGACCACTAGACTTCAAGCATCGGCGCGGCTTTGCCGGCGCCGCCGGACCACTGCAGGAAAACCAAGGGAGTTATTGATGAGCACGTCCCGAGCCGACGCGGACTCGACAGACATCGACGAGGCAGGCCTACCGGCGTTGCGGAGGGCCAAGCCCTTCGGGCTCTTCCTTGTGCTCACCGCAGGCGTCGCCTGGATCGCCTCCGGCATCCTGGTGCTCGAACGAGTGGCCCTCTACAAGAACCCGGACTACGTGACCAGTTGCGACATCAACCCGTGGGTCTCCTGCGGCACCGTCATGAAGTCCGCCCAGGCGGCACTGCTGGGTTTCCCTAACCCGTTTCTGGGCATCGTGGGCTTCGGCATCGTCATCACGATCGGCATGGCACTGCTGGCCGGGGCCCGGTTTGCCCGCTGGTACTGGCTGGGGCTGCAGGCGGGCGTGACCCTGGCGATGGTCTTCATTATCTGGCTCTGGTCCCAGGCCCTGTACGAGATCAACGCCCTGTGCCTGTACTGCATGGTGGTATGGACGATGATGATCCCGATGTTTATGTTCACCACGGCCCGCAACGTGGCGCACGGCGTGATCCCGGCCCCCGCGGGCCTCAAGAGGTTCTCCGCCGAGTGGACGTGGGTGCTGACGATCGTGCTGCTGATCCTGACGGCCGCCAGCGTCGTCCTTCGCTTCCCGCAGGCGTTCTTCGGTGGCTGACCCGCGGGCACGCATGAGGCGGCTGGCCGCGGGGCTGCTGGTTGTGCCGGTGGTTGTGCTGGGCCTGGGCGCCAGATTCCTTGGCGCGGGGCCGGCTGCGGACCTCTCCGGCGGGGTTCTCTACGCGGTGCTGGTCTATGTTCTACTGGTGTTCCTGCGTCCGCGCGCCGCACCCTGGTCCAACGCGGCGATCGCCCTGGCCTTCTGCGTTGCGATCGAACTGCTGCAGATCACCTCGATCCCTGCGACGCTTGCCGCGGCGTTCCCGCCGATCCGGCTGGTGCTCGGGTCCACCTTTGTCCCGCTGGACCTGCTGGCCTACGTGATCGGCGCGGGGCTGGCGCTCGGCATCGATTCGCTCATCGGATCCGTGCGGGCCGCCAAGGAGTAAATCCCGTCCGGATACGCCAAGGGCCCGGCACCGCTCCCCCGAAGGGGATGAAGGTGCCGGGCCCTTGCGTTTGGCCGATGAGGCATCGGGCCGCTTAGGCGAACCAGATGCCGATCTCGCGGGCGGCGGACTCGACGGAGTCCGAACCGTGGACCAGGTTCTGCTGGACCTTCAGGCCCCAGTCGCGGCCCAGGTCGCCGCGGATGGTGCCCGGGGCTGCGGTGGTCGGGTCGGTCGTGCCGGCCAGCGAGCGGAAGCCGGTGATGACGTTGTGGCCCTCGGCGATGATGGCCACGACCGGGCCGGAGAGCATGAACTCCACGAGCGGCTCGTAGAACGGCTTGCCCACGTGTTCCTCGTAGTGCGCCTCGAGCAGTTCGCGGGTCGCGTGGACCTGCTTCAGCTCGGCGATTCCGTAGCCCTTGGCCTCGACGCGGGCGATGATCTGGCCGGTCAGCTGGCGCTTGACGCCGTCCGGCTTGATGAGGATGAGGGTGCGTTCAATGGTCATGAAGCTGCTCCTGTCACGGGTAAGTGGTGCAAAAAACGGTGTTTGGTACTGATTCTACGGTTGCGCGCGGGCTACGAAGCGTCTGGCTCCGGGTGCGCGGCGTCCCACTCGGCCTGTTCCCTGGCACGACGCGCGGTCTCCACGTCCATCGAGTGCCCCTTGGTCACGGCGTACCACCAGGTTGCGGCGAACAACAGGCCGATGACAAACATCTCCGGCATGAGGAACCCGGTCAGGATGAAAACGAGCTGCAGTCCCCAGCCGATGGCGTATCCCAGCGGTTTTTTCAGCAGGGCGCAGGTGAAGATGCAGGCCAGCGCCAGCACGGAGCCCGCCCCGAGCGCCAGCACCGGGCTGGTGGTCTCGCGATGAAGCCCCGAGTAGGCCAGCGCGACGAAGAACGCCAGGAAGGCCTCCAGGGTGAGCACCGTTGAGGCGAACATCACACGGGTGGAGCGGGGCTTTTTCGGCTGGCCCGGGCGCCATTCACGCTGCGCCTTGGTCATTTTTGCCATGTCCTACTTTCCCCCCATCAGCATGCGGGTCTCCCCGATCAGCGTGATGGATCCGGTGACGAGCACGCCGCCGCCGAAGTCCTCGCTGTCCTCCGCGCGGCCGACTGCCCATTCCAGGGCGTCGTCGAGGCGCTCGGTGACAAAGAGGTCCTCCTCGTTGAAGCCGGCCTCCAGCGCCATTCCGGCCAGTTCGCCGGCGGGGATGGCGCGCGGGGAGTTGGACTGCGTGATGCAGATGTCCTCGACCAGGTCGATGTACTGCTCGCGCAGCTCGGCGAGCATGGCCGGGGCGTCCTTTTCGGCGAGGATGCCGATGACAAGCACCAGCTTGGAGAACCCGAAGGCCTCCTTGACGGCCTTCGCCGAGGCGCGGATGCCGTCCGGGTTGTGCCCGGCGTCGAGCAGCACGCTCGGGGCGGTGCGGATGACCTCGAGGCGGCCCGGGCTGGTGGCGGCGCCGAAGCCCTCCATGACCAGGTCGTGGTTCAGCTCCGTCGCACCTCCCCCGATGAACGCCTCCACTGCGGCCAGCGCCACCGCGGCGTTCTGCGCCTGGTGTTCGCCGTGCAGCGGCAGCAGGATGCCCGGGTAGCGCCCGGCCAGCCCCTGCAGGTCGACCTGCTGGCCGCCCACGGCGACGATGCGGTTCTCGACGCCGAATTCGATGCCCTCGAACTTGTAGGGCACCTCGAGCTCGCGGGCGCGGTCCAGCAACACCTGCGCGGCGTCCGCCGGCTGGGCCGCGGAGACCAGGAAGCCGCCGGGCTTGATGATGCCGGCCTTCTCCTGCGCGATCAGTTCGGTGGTGTCACCCAGCAGGTCCGTGTGGTCCAGCGAGATCGGGGTGATCACGGAGACCTGGCCGTCACCGACGTTTGTCGCATCGGTGATGCCGCCCAGGCCGACCTCGATGATCGCCACGTCCACCGGGGCGTCGGCGAAGATCGCGAAGCCCAGGACGGTGATGGCCTCGAAGAAGGTCATCCGGTTCTCGCCCTTGGCCGTGAGCTCGTCGTCGACGATCTGCAGGTAGGGGGCGATCTCGTGCCAGATCCGCACGAACGTCTCGTCGTCCACCGAATCGCCGTCGATCGCGATGCGCTCGGTAACCGAGGTCAGGTGCGGCGAGGAGTAGCGGCCGGTGCGCAGGTCGTGGGCGCGCAGCAGCGACTCGATCATGCGGGCCGTGCTGGTCTTGCCGTTGGTGCCTGTCACGTGGATGATCGGAAACGCCTTGTTGGGCTCCCCGAGGATCTCCATGGCGCGGAACATCGGCTCCATGCGCGGCTCGATCTTGTTTTCCGGTGCGCGTGCCAGCAGTTCGGCGTAGACGCCCTCTACCGTGTACTTGCCGTAGGTGCTCACGTGGTGGGTCCCATTTCTTTACCGGCGGCCTCGGCGGCCGCCACGGTTTCGACGAATACGCTCACGGGCGTTCCGTCCTCGGCGGTGTGCAGCACCAGGCCCGTGCTCAGGGTCTCGCCCTTGATCAGCTCGGCATTGGCGTGCAGCGCGGCCACGGTGGCCGCGTCGGCGGTGATCTCGGTGCGGATGCGGTCCCCGACCAGCAGGTCGGCGTCCTTGCGGGCGGACTGGATGGCGCGGATCATGTCGCGCGCGGTTCCCTCCGCGGCAAGCTCGGGCGTGACCTCGGTGTCGAGCACCAGGAAGCCGCCGCCGGGCAGCACGGCCGCGGCGATCTCGTTCTCGCCCTCGGTGGCGGCGACCACGGTCTCCAGCGTGTACTCGTGGGGCTCGAGGTCCAGACCGCCGGCGGTGACGGTTCCGGAATCGGACACCGACCAGTCACCGGACTTGGCGCCCTTGATGGCCATCTGCACGTTCTTGCCCAGGCGCGGGCCTGCGGCGCGGGCGTTGACGACCAGCTGCTGGCTGATGCCGTACTCCGCGGCATTGGCCTCGGCGGCGTCGAGCAGCGTGATGCTGCGCAGGTTCAGCTCGTCGGCGATGATGGTCGCGAACGTGCCGGTGAGCGCGGCGGCGTTCGGCGCGGCGACGGTCATGCCGGCCAGCGGCAGGCGCACGCGCAGGTTCGCGGCCTTGCGCAGCGAGGAACCGACCGAGGCGATCCGGCGGGTGGCCTCCATCGCGGCAACCAGCTCGGTGTTGTGGCCGAACAGGTCCGCGTCCGGCCATTCGGCCAGGTGCACGGAGCGCCCGCCGGTGAGCCCGCGCCAGATTTCCTCGCTGGCCAGCGGCAGCAGCGAGGCGCTCACGCGGGTGAGGGTCTCCAGGCAGGTGTAGAGCGTGTCGAACGCGTTGGTGTCCTCGTCGAAGAAGCGCTGGCGGCTCCGGCGCACGTACCAGTTGGTCAGCGTGTCCATGTACTGGCGGATGGTCTCGGCGGCCTCGGAGATGTCGTAGGCATCGAGCTTCGCGGTGGTTTCGCGGACCAGGTCGCCGGTGGCGGCGAGCATGTACGCATCCAGCGGGTCCTCGGAGGTGTAGGACAGCTTGGCCTGGTAGCCGGCGCCGTGGTTCGCGGCGTTGGTGTACAGGCAGAAGAAGTGCCAGACGTTCCACATGGGCAGCAGCACCTGGCGCACGCCCTCGCGGATGCCCTGCTCGGTGACGACCAGGTTGCCGCCGCGCAGGATCGGGGAGGCCATCAGGAACCAGCGCATGGCGTCGGAGCCGTCGCGGTCAAGCACCTCGTTGACGTCCGGGTAGTTGCGCAGGGACTTGGACATCTTCTGCCCGTCGGAGCCCAGCACGATGCCGTGGCTGATCACGTTCTTGTACGCGGGGCGGTCGAAGAGCGCGGTGGAGAGGATGTGCATGGTGTAGAACCAGCCGCGGGTCTGCCCGATGTACTCGACGATGAAGTCCGCCGGGTGGTGGGTGTCGAACCAGTCCTTGTTCTCGAACGGGTAGTGCGCCTGGGCGTAGGGCATCGACCCGGAGTCGAACCAGACATCCAGCACGTCCTCGACGCGGCGCATGGTGCCGGCGTCGGCGCAGCCCTCGTGGGCCTTGACCAGGTCGTCGATGAACGGGCGGTGCAGGTCCGGCTGTCCCTCGTGGTTCAGCGGCAGGCGCCCGAAGGCGGCCTTGATCTCATCGAGCGAGCCGAACACCTCGCGGTGGGTGCACTCCTCGCCGTCGCATTCCCACACCGGGATCGGGGAACCCCAGTAGCGGTTGCGGGAGATCGACCAGTCGCGGGCGTTTTCCAGCCACTTGCCGAACTGGCCGTCCTTCACGTTCTCCGGGATCCAGTTGATCTGCTGGTTCAGCTCCAGCATGCGGTCCTTGATCTTGGTGACCTCGACGTACCAGGAGGAGATCGCGCGGTAGATCAGCGGCGTGCGGCAGCGCCAGCAGTGCGGGTAGGAGTGTTCGAAGGAGGCCTGCTTGATCAGGCGCGCGTCGTTCTTGAGCAGGTTGGTGATGGCCTTGTTGGCGTCGAACACCTGGACGCCGACGATCTCGGCCAGCTCCCCGCCCTTGAACAGCGGCAGGAACTTGGCGCCCTCGTCGACCGAAAGGATCACCGGGATGCCGGCGGCCTCGCAGATCTTCTGGTCCTCCTCGCCGTAGGCCGGGGCCTGGTGGACGATGCCGGTGCCGTCGGTGGTGGTCACGTAGTCGGCGACCAGCAGCTGCCAGGCGTGCGCGGTGTTGTACGTCTCGACGTCGGCGAAGGTGCCCCAGAGCGGCGCGTACCTGATGCCGGCCAGGTCCTTGCCGGTGAAGCGCTTGGTGATGGCTTGCTTGGCGGCGGCCGCGTCGGCGTAGCCCAGATCCTTGGCGTAGGCGCCGACCAGGTCCTCGGCGAGCATGAAGTCGCCGGTGGCGTTCGACGCCTTCACGCCGTTTTCGCCGGCGGGCAGCACGGCGTAGAGAACCTCGGGGCCGACGGCCAGGGCCATGTTGGTGGGCAGGGTCCACGGGGTGGTGGTCCAGGCCAGCGCCTGGACGCCCGCGAGTTCCTTGGAGATTGCGGTGTCGCCGGCGAGCAGCGGGAAGGAGACGGTGACGGTCTGGTCCTGGCGGTCCTTGTAGACGTCGTCGTCCATGCGCAGCTCGTGGTTGGACAGCGGGGTCTCGTCCTTCCAGCAGTACGGCAGCACGCGGAAGCCCTGGTAGGTCAGGCCCTTGTCGTGCAGCTGCTTGAAGGCCCAGATGACCGATTCCATGTACTCGACGTTCAGCGTCTTGTAGTCGTTCTCGAAGTCGACCCAGCGCGCCTGGCGGGTGACGTAGTTCTGCCACTCGTCGGCGTACTTCATGACCGAGCTGCGGCAGGCGTCGTTGAACTTGTCGATGCCCATGGCCTCGATCTGCACCTTGTCGGTCATGCCCAGCTGCTTCATGGCCTCGAGCTCGGCCGGCAGGCCGTGGGTGTCCCAGCCGAAGCGGCGCTCCACGCGGGATCCGCGCTGGGTCTGGTAGCGGGCGACCAGGTCCTTGACGTAGCCGGTGAGCAGGTGGCCGTAGTGCGGCAGGCCGTTGGCGAAGGGAGGGCCGTCGTAGAAGACGAACTCGTTGGCGCCGTCGACACCGGCATCGCGGGCGTCGATGGAGGCCTGGAAGGTCGAGTCGTTCTTCCAATAGGAAAGGACCCGCTCCTCGATCTCCGGGAAACGGGGAGAGGACGGCGTGGTGCCGTGCGGGTCGGTCGAGGCCTTGGGGTAGCTGGTCATCTGCGGCAGTCCTGGGATCGGTGGCGCACACTCGCGCCGGGCTTCATCCAACACAGGGACGACGACGGAGCAATTGGTCACTCCACGTCGCGGTACCACCCCGCTTGCCCTCTCCGCCCGGTGTCCCGGGCCGGATCCGGCCGCTCATTGACTGCTGTGACGGGCTTACCCGCTCGGTTCTACTGGGTCAGCCCGCCGTGCGGCGGGATGGCCGTTCTTCCGAGGACTCACCGGTGATGGCCGGGTCGACGTCGTGTTGATCCAAGTCTAGCGCGACGAGGCGCCGAAGCTTCAACCCGGCGGGCTCCCGGCCCGGCCCCACCGGGCCCGGCTATCCTTGTCCGAAGCACCCGACCCCCGCCGCACCCGCCGCTCCCCTGCCGCGCCGCCGGACCCGGGCCGCCGGCATCGGCTGGGTCCTGCTCGTCCCGGTGCTGTTGCTGCTGGGGCTCCGGCTCACCGCGCGATCGGCAGTACAACCCCGGCATCGTGATCGACCATGTGCTCACCTCCGCCGACGTGGCGACCTGCGGCTACGCCACCGCGCGGATCCCCGGCAGCGACCACGCGGCCGTGCTGGTGACGCTGGACTTCGGCTGAACCTCGACAGAGCCGGGCGGCCCGAGCAATCCCAGGGCACTTATCCACATTCCCTACGGCGGCTCCCCCGCGGAGGCATGCCATCGTCCATGCTTGGTGCCATGACCACCCAGCAGGAAGTCACCGGAATCGTCGTGGCTGCCATCGACTCGATCGTCTGCGGGCACCCGGACCGGGATGCCGACGACGACGGGATGCGGCTGCTCGCCGTCCTGAAACCGGTGTTCCGGGTGATCCTCGACAGGGCTGCGGCGTCCGTCGGCCCATCGCAGGTCCGTGCCGCGGCATTCATTGCGCTCACCGAGGACTTCTACCGCATCAGCGGCTACGGGCAGGTCCTTGCGGCGGCCCGCGCCACCGACGCCCGGTTGCATACCATCACCGAAGCCCCGCTGGCCGAAGTGAACGAACTGCTCGCCGACCCCGCCGCCTTCATGGCAGGAGAACGCGACCTTCCCGCCGATGCCGCCAGTGTTCCCGGGCGCAAACCGCTGTACCGCGACGAGGCCGAGTTCCTCAAGACCCAGCAGAACCTCACGCATTTCCAGGCCCTGCACCGCGTGGAAACGGCGGCAAACTTGCTTCCCCGCCCCGGTTTCAACGGCCGGGCACTCCCGCCGAAGTTCCCGCAGCTGGGCAAGATTTTCAGCGACGCGACTGCCGATCCGCGGACGGTGGCGGGCCTGGCGAAGAAGCTGGAGGCGATGGGCCCGGAGATCGGCAGGCAGCCGGACCCCGATGCCGTCACCCGCCAATTCGAGGCCGAGCTCGCGGCGGCGGCCGGCACCCGCAACGCACAGGGCACCGCAACGCTGCTCAAGGACCAGGCCCGGCGGCTCGATGCCGGCGCCGTGAATCGCCGCGAGGAGAACGAATCGATGTTCATCGGCGCGTTCTACCTGGGCCACACGCACAAGGGCTACGAGTACAGGGTCATCACCAACGCCGAGGGGCACGAGCTGCTGGCCACTGCCGCCGACATCCTCAACAACCCCAAAACCCGGGCCGGCACAGCACTGGCGGGCACGATTCCCTTGCCGGCGCCGGGCTCCGGCACGCCGCCGCGTCCCATCCCCGAATGGGCGATCGACCCCGCGACGCCGGCGGACCGGCGCCCGGTCGAGGGATTCGGCGACGCGGCCGACCCCCGAACCGGGGCGGCGGCGCTGGAACCCGGCGTCGAACTGCAGCCCGGGGAAACCCTCGACCAGGCCTTTGCCCGGCAGCGCGCGCAGCGACTGCACCAGTTTGTGCTCGACTCGATCCGCATCGTCACCACGTCCGCCCCCGCCCGCGGCAAGAACAAGGGCGTGGATGTGGAGCACGGGAAGGCAAGCGAGGAACAGATGCCGATGCTTCCGCACTTCACCCTCGCCGTCACCATCGATTTCGAGTCGCTGGTCGGGGATCTTGAAAACGCGGGGGTCACGGACCACGGCCAGGACATCTCCGCATCGAACTGCCGGCGCATCGCCTGCAATGCGGGCATCGTCCCGCTGGTGCTCAACGGCGACGGCGTCCCGCTGGAGCTGGGACGGACCCGGCGGTACTTCAACCGCGCCCAGCGCCGCGCCATCGCCGTGCGGGACAAAGGATGCTGCAACCCGGGGTGCTCGATGCCGGTGAACCGGACCGAGGCGCACCACCTCGACGAGTGGAACGCCGGAGGCAGGACAGATGTATCCCGCGGCTGCCTGCTCTGCGTGCGATGCCATGTGGCCCACCACGCCGGGCACTTCCGCGTCGTGATGTTCAAGGGGCTGCCCCACGTCATCCAGCCGAAATCTGTGGACCCGTTGCAGATACCCAGGCGCAACTGGATCTTCCACCCCGCCGCCCAGCCCCTGGCCGCCTGAACCCCGCACCGGATGGGCTCCGCATGCTCCCGCCCCGGCCCCCTGTCAGGCCCGGTCGCGATCTCGCCCGCCGCGCACCCGTTAACGCAGCAAACCCGCAAGAACGCCTGACCTGGATCGGCCAGACATTCTTGCGGGTTCGGGATCCCGGCGCCGTTTCCGGGCGGCCGTTCCGTGCCAGGGGGTTAGCCCAGCACCGTGTTTTCGATTTTCCACGCGCTCAGCCGCGGGTACACCCAGAACGAGTAGATACCCAGCGTGATGATGCACAGCAGGAACCACTTGATCCACAGGCCGAAGATGCCCCAGCCGGTCCCCGTGAACTGCATGGGCCGCCCCAGCAGGAACGTGTTTTTCGCGCGCCAGCGCTCCACCAGGACCACCGCGAACGGGTAGCAGATCCCCAGGGTCATAATCGTGATCAACAGCCCGAGGATCTGGGTGCCGAACCAGGTCGCCGCGCCTCCGCGGAACTGGAACACCGCTGTGCCCGGCGGCAGGGCTCCGACCTGCTGCATTCCCGTCGGCGCGCCCGGCATCGGCGGATAATTGTCTTTGTTGATGCTCATGCTCATGTGTCCCCCATAATGTGTAGTGGTTTTGGTGCGTAGCGGTTTTGCAGGCCGGTCAACACTAGACCGCCGCTCCGACGGCTCGGACATCGGTGGCCCTTCCGCGCCGGTGCCGCTACTCCCAGATCGGATCGTGCGTGTCGATGCGTTCGATGACCGACTGGATCGAGGCCAGCTGCGCGTCGCTGCGCCCGTGGCCGGGCAGCACCTGCGCCCAGCCGTCGACCGCGACGTCCCCGAAGTTGTGCCCGTGGCTCGGCGGAACCGCCTCGCTGACCAGCATGTCCGTGACCAGGTGCAGGAACGTGACGCCGGGGATCCAGCGCATCGAATCGCTCACGTCGGCGCCGCGGCCGCCCGAGGCCGCGGGCCCGGCCAGCCACTCGGGGCGCTGGAGGATCACCGCGGGGTCGAGCCAGGTGATCGGGTCGGTGGCATGCTGCAGGTAGCCGATCCGCGGCTGCTGCCACGAACCGCCCAGCGCGGCGAAGTCGCCCGGCTTGGACTGCCAGCGCACCTGTTCCCCGCCCCGGTAGACGGGCTGCCAGACGGGGCTGCCCGCATCGCGGTTCGCCAGCAGCCCGCGCCAGGGTTGCGAGTTCGCCGGCGGGCCGGTGAACAGCGCGGCGTCGGTGCGGGCCAGCAGGTCATCGAGATTCCCGAAGCTGCCGGCCATGCCCTGCGCCCCGAGGCTCAGTCCGTAGACCGCAAGCTTCGGCCGCTTTCCTTCCGGCAGCTGCTGCCAGCGGGCGTGGACGGCGTCGAAAAGCGCCCTGCTGGACTCGGCGGAAAGGTCCGGGTCGAACAGGAAAGACACCCAGCTGGGTTGGTATGAGTACTGCATCGAGGCGGTGGCGGTGTTCCCGCCGTACAGGTATTCCAGCGAGGCGATGGCCTGGGGCTCGAGCCAGCCGGAGCCGGTGGGCGTGGCCACCAGCAGCACGTCGCGGTCGAAGCCGCCGGTGCGGACCAGTTCCTCGACGACCAGCGCCGCGCGTGCGCTTGCATCCGCGCCCTGGGACAGTCCGGCATAGACGCGGACCGGTTCCAGGGCGGGGGCGCCGGTGACCTCGGCGATGTGTGCCGCGCTCGGACCGCCGCCGGCGAAGGCGCGGCCCTGCCGGCCCAGCCCGTCCCATTCGACGACGGATCCGGGCCCGCCGGAGCGGCCGGCAAGGACCGGCTGCACGCTGCCGGCCAGTGTTTCCGCATCGCGATCGGCATAGATTTTTCCGACCGCGGCGAGCCCCGCTCCGGTCAGCCCGGCAACGAGCGCAAGGATGGCAACCACTCCGGTGGCCCTGGACACCCGGCGGCCGGTGCGCACCGAACCGCCGCGACGCATGGTCCTGCGGTAGGCCATGCGGCGAAGCGCTGCGACGCCCCTGGCGATCGCGTAGAACACTCCCATGGTCAGCACCATGGCGGCCAGGAACGCCGTGTGCCCGGCGCCGTCGACCGGCGGCATGTCGACCAGGGACCGCACGTCGTTCTGCCAGGTCACCACCAGGGCGGCGTACCCCGCGACGTAGGCCGCCAGGACCAGCGCCACGGCGGCGCGAACCAGCGCCAGGGTGCGCCCGGACCACGGCCGTGGCGGGGTTTTCTCGGTATCCCCGGCGGGCCCCTTGGATCGCGCGCGGATCCTGGACCAGAGCGCACGCAGCGCGTTGCCCAGCTGGAAGCCGACCATGAACCACAGCCCGGCCAGGAACCCCTGGAACACCGTGGGCCGCGGCACCAGCGACGGGGTCAGCGCCAGCGACGCAAGCGCCAGCCCGCAGAGGATGTTGGCCAGGTGCGCGTCCAGGTAGGCGGCGGCGCGGCGAAATGGGTTCACGATGGCGTTGTTCCGATCCGGGCGGCTAGGAGTCTTTGCGCAGCAGCTTGTGGTTGGCTGCCTGCGCCACCGGGCGGATCACGATCTCGTCGAGGTTCACGTGGTGCGGCAGGTTCACCGCGTAGCTGACCACCTCGGCGACGTCGGAGGCCAGCAGCGGCTTTTCCACGCCGCGGTAGACGGCCTGGGCCGCCTCCGCGTTCCCGCCGAGGCGGCGCAGCGCGAATTCCTCGGTGTGCACGAGTCCGGGCAGCACCTCGATGACGCGGATGTTGTTCTCGACCTCTTCCAGGCGCAGCGCCTGGGTCATCGCGCGCTGGGCGGCCTTGGCGGCGTTGTAGCCGGAGCCGCCCTCGTAGCTGGCAAGCGCGGCGGTGGAGGTCAGGTTCAGCACGGTGCCCTCGCCGTGGGCGCGCAGCATCGGCAGGAAGGCGCGGGTCAGCTTCATGGTGCCCATGACGTTGACCCGGAGCATGAAGTCCCAGTCCTCGTTTTTCGCGGCGCCCAGGTAGTCGGCGCCGCGCGCTCCGCCGGCGATGTTGATCACGGTGTCGATGCCGCCGCCGGCCTGGACCGCGGCGAGCAGCGTCGCGACCTGCGCGTCGTCGGTGACGTCCGCGGGAACGGCGATGGCGCCGGTTTCCTGGGCCAGGGCCGCGAGGCGTTCGGCGCGGCGGGCGACGGCAAAGACCGTCCAGCCCGCGGCGCACAACGCGCGCACCGTGGCCTCGCCGATTCCGGTGGACGCGCCGGTGACTACTGCTGCATGCGTATTGGGTGCATGTGAAATCTGTGGTGACATGCTCAAATTCTAGCCAGTGCGGGGCCGGGCGCGAGACCGGACCCGCACGGACAGGTCAACCAGGTCGGCCGGCTCAGCCGCGGGACGCCGCCGGCTCATCGACCCCGCGGGACACGGCGACCATCTCGGCGCGGTCCACGACCTTGACGCGTTCGCGCGCCACCGGGCCTTCGTGGGTCGGCGCCGGGTCGGCCGCCGCACCGAGCGCCTGCTCGTGCGCATCCAGCGCAAGCCAGCCGTCCCACGTAGTGTAGGCGACGTCCTTGGCGGCCAGCAGGGCGGGCACGGCCTCGGTCGCGGGGTTCGCGGCCACCGGCAGCTCGTTCAGGTCAGCGAGCAGGTGGGCGATGGTTTCGGCGGCGTCGGACTTGGTGTGGCCGATCAGGCCGACCGGGCCGCGCTTGATCCAGCCGGTCGCGTAGAGCCCCGGCACCTGGGTGCCGGCGGCGTCCAGCACCTTGCCCTCGAGGTTCGGCACGGTGCCGGTGCGCCCGTCGTACTCGATCTCCGGCAGCGCCGAGCCGAAGTAGCCGATGGCCCGGTAGACGGCCTGCACCGGGTAGTCGACGAGCTCGCCGGTGCCGCGCGCGTTGCCGGTGCCGTCGAGCTCCTGGCGCTCGAACCTGATGCCGCTGACCTTGCCGTCGGTCCCGGTGACCTCCACCGGGGAATGCAGGAAGTGCAAGTGGAGGCGGCGGCGCGGGCGGCCGGACTCGGTGCCCTGGGCGGCCTCGCCGCGTTCCTCGCGCTCCTCCTGCTCGATCAGCCAGTTGGTGAGCGTGCCGACCATGGTCTTGACCTGGTTGTTGGTCTTGATGGCGGTGTCCGAGGCCGCGTCGAACTCGAAGTCCTCCGGGTAGAGCACGATGTCCACGTCGTGGCTGTGCGAGAGCTCGCGCAGCTCCAGCGGGGTGAACTTGACCTGGGCGGGTCCGCGGCGGCCGAAGACGTGCACGTCGGTGACCGGGGATTCGGCCAGGCCGCGGTACACGTTCTCCGGGATCTCGGTGACCAGCAGGTCCTCGGCGTGCTTGGAGAGCACGCGGGCCACGTCGAGGGCCACGTTGCCGTTGCCGAGCACGGCGACCTGCGTGGCCTCGAGCGGCCAGCTGCGCGGCACGTCCGGGTGCCCGTCGTACCAGGAGACGAAGTCCGCGCCGCCGTGGGAGCCGTCCAGCTCGATGCCCGGGATGTTCAGGTCCGCGTCGTTGATGGCGCCGGTGGCGAAGATGACCGCGTCGTAGTGCTCGCGCAGCTCCGCGATCGTGAGGTCGGTGCCGTAGTCGACGTTGCCGAAGAAGCGGATGTCCCCGCGGTCCAGCACCTTGTGCAGGGCTTTCACGATGCCCTTGATCCGCGGGTGGTCCGGGGCGACGCCGTAGCGGATCAGGCCGTACGGTGCCGGGTAGCGGTCGAAGAGGTCGATCGCGAGGTCGAAGTCGCGCTCCGCCTTGGTGAGGATGTCCGCGGCGTAGACGCCCGCGGGACCGGCGCCGATGATGGCAACGCGCAGCGGGCGGGCTGCGAAGGCGGCGGGCGTGCTCACGGGGGCCGGCGTGTTCTTCTCTGTCATGGGGGTCCTCCTGGGGGTGTAGCTGTCTTGGTGGTGTTCTGTGGGGCTGGCGGACTGCTCCGCCGACGGGGTTTCTCAGCCGACGGGCTGCAGCTGCCGGGCGCGGACGGGCAGGACACCGGCGGCCGGTGCCAGGGCTGCGGCGGCGTGCGGGCTGACCCTGACCACGTCGCCGATGACGATCACCGCCGGGTTGGCCACGCCGATGCGTTCGGCGGTGGCGGCGATGGAGTCCAGCCGGTCGATCGTGATGCGCTGGTCGGGGCACCAGCCGCGCTCGATGATCGCGACCGGGGTGGCGGCGGGCAGCCCGCGGCCCAGCAAGGTGGCGGTGTTGCGCGCCAGCCGGGCCACGCCCATGAGCAGGACCAGGGTGTGGTCGGGGCGGGCCGGCAGCTCGGAGAGCTCCTCGTGCCCGGTGGCCATCGAGAAGCCGGTGGCCACCCCGCGGTGCGTGACCGGGATGCCGGCCGCGGCGGGCACGGAGATGGCACTGGTGACCCCGGGGACCACGCTGACCTCGACGCCGTGATCCCGGCAGTACGCGGCTTCCTCGCCGCCGCGGCCCAGCACGAACGGGTCGCCGCCCTTGAGCCGGACCACGCGGTTGCCGGCCCGGGCCTCGGCGACCAGCACCGCATTGATCTGGTCCTGGGTGGCCAGGTGGTCGCCCGGGGCCTTGCCGACCTCGATGATGCGCACGGACGGGTCGAGCTCGTTGAGCAGGTCGCGCGGGCCGAGCCGGTCGGCGACCACCACGTCGGCGGCGGCCAGCAGCCGGCGCCCGGTGACGGTGATCAGCCCGGGATCGCCCGGGCCCCCGCCGACCAGGGCCACGGAGCCGGCGCCGGAGCGGCGGCGGCGCAGCGGCAGCAGCCCGGTGTCGGCGGCAAGCGCGATGGCGTTGCGCAGCCCGGCCGCTCGGCGCGGATCCCCGCCGGCGGTGACCGCCACGGTGGTTCCCTCCCCGGTCCGCGCGACGGCGGGGGTCCAGGCGCTGGAGGCCGCGTGGTCGGAGGCGTTGACGCACCAGGTCTGCCGTGCGTCGGCGTCGGCCGAGACCCTCGCGTCGAGCGCCTTGTTGCCGGTGGCGGTGTGGGCCAGCCACATGCCGTCCAGGTCCCCGGGCTCGTAGCCGCGGCGCAGCCAGATAAGCCGGCCCGCGGCCGCGGCCTCCGCGACCGGTTCGACGGCCTCCGGCGCGATCACTGTGATCTTCGCACCGGCCTCGAGCAGCTGGTCGATGCGGCGTGCGGCCACCTTTCCGGCGCCGACGCAGAGCACGTCCTTGCCGGCCAGGCGCAGGGCCAGCGGGTGGATGGGTGACTCCTGGGGTGTTGTCATGGCCTGCTCCTTCGGGTGGAAGTTCGGGTGTGTGTCGTTGGGCGGGGTCGGGCGGTTCATCGTCCGGCTCCGGGAGCCAGGCCGCGACGGCGCAGCAGCCTGCGTTCCAGCGGGGCGAAGACCAGCAGCTCGATGACGATGCCGACCACCAGGATGGCCAGGATCGCGCAGGCGACCACCGCCATCGAGGACAGGTCGCGGCCCTGCTGCAGCAGCGAGCCGAGGCCGAAACCGATCGACCCGCCGACGGCGATGATCTCCGCGGCCATCAGCGAGCGCCAGGAAAACGCCCAGCCCTGCTTGAGCCCGGCCAGGTAGCCGGGCAGCGCCGCGGGCAGCACGATCCGCAGCAGGCCCTGGACGCGGCCGGCCCCGAGCACCGTGCCGAGCCGCCGGTACTGCGGCGGGACGGTGTCGACGCCGGAGAGCAGCCCGTTCACGATCGAGGGGGTGGCGCCCATGACGACCACGAAGTAGACGGTGGCGTCGGTCAGGCCGAACCAGATGATGGCCGCCGGCACCCAGGCGACGGAGGGCAGCACCTGCAGGCCGGAGACCAGCGGGCCCACGCCGCGGCGCAGCACCGGGGAGGCCGAAAGCAGCAGCCCCAGCGGGGTGCCGATGGCCAGGGCCAGCAGGAAGCCGAGCACGCCGCGCTGCAGCGAGGTCGCGACCGCCTCGGCCAGCCGGCCGTCGGCGGCCAGCCCGGCGGCGGTGCCCAGCACCTCGAGCGGCCCGGGGACCAGGTCCACGCGCGGGGAGGCGAACCAGGCGGCCAGTTGCCAGAGGCTCAGCAGGCCGGCCAGCGTGCCCAGCGGCAGCAGCACCCGCGTGGCGGCGGGCCGCCGCACGGGGGCGGTGTCCTCCTGCAGGTGGTCCAGTCCGGCCTCGAGTTCCTTCAGGTTGTCGACGGGCTTGCCTGCGGTGGCGTCGTTCGGGTTGTCGAGCTCGTTGTCGAGCTCGTTGTCGAGCTCGTTGTCGAGCTCGTTGTCGAGCTGGTTGTCGATCGCGGCAGCGGCAGCGGCAGTGCTGGGGCTAGTGTGCATGGTGGCGGATCTCCTCGCGCAGACGCTGGGTGATGTCTTGGGTGAGTTTCGCGGCCGCGGCCGGGTCGGTGCGCACCGACTCGTCGATCTCCCACTCGGCGGCTACGCGGCCGGGACGGGACGAGAGCAGCAGCACGCGCTGGCCCAGCCGCACGGCCTCGCGGACGTTGTGGGTCACGAACACCACGGTGCGCCGGTGGGCGCGCCAGAGCCGCTCGAGCTCGTCGTGCAACAGGTCGCGGGTGATCGCGTCCAGCGCGGCGAACGGCTCGTCCATCAGCAGCACCGGCCGGTCCTGCCCGAGCGCGCGGGCCAGCGAGGCGCGCTGGCGCATGCCCCCGGAGAGCTCGTGCGGGCGCTTGGCCCCGGCGTCGCCCAGATGGACCAGCTCCAGCAGCCCGTCGGCCCGCTGGCGGCGTTCGGCGCGCGGGATGCCGCGCAATTCCAGGGCGAGTTCGATGTTGGCGCGGGCGGTGAGCCAGGGCAGCAGCGCGGCGTCCTGGAACATGAACGCGGCGCCGGCCGCCGGGACGCTGACGGATCCGGCCGTGGGCGGCTCGAGCCCGGCGATGATGTTCAGCAGCGTGGATTTGCCGCAGCCCGAGGCCCCGAGCACCGCCACGAACTCGCCCTCGGCGATCACGGTGCTGATGCCGGAGAGCACGGGCGCCGCGCCGTAGTCCTTGGAGAGGTTCTCGATGACGATGCTCATGCCCCGGCCCCCGCTCCTGCTTCGGTCCGTGCCGCGCGGGCCCGGTCCAGGAACGCGGTGTCCACCAGCCCGTCGAGACTCGCCGGTTCGGCCAGGGACGCGGCGACGGCGTTGGCCTGCAGGCGCGGGTAGGCGCCGGCCAGCGGGTCGGCGGTGAAGGCCAGCTTGCCCAGCGCGCGTTCCAGCACGGCCGGGGACAGCGCGGCGCCGGCGAGCTGCTCCAGCTGGGTGTTCAGCGTCTTGACCAGCTCGGGTCGCTTGGCGGTGTTGATCCAGTCCAGCGCCGCCAGGTGCCCGCGCAGCAGGGCGTCGACCGTCGCCGGGTGGCGGGCGGCGAAGTCCGGGGAGACGGCGAGCACCGTGGTGGGGAACTTGCCCGGCGCGCCGGTGTCCTTCCCGTCCCACAGGTCGGCCTCGTCGACGAGCACGCGCGCCCCGGCCTCCAGCACCAGGCGGGAGGACCACGGCTCGGGCAGCCAGGCGCCGTCGATGGTCCCGGCGCGGAAGAGCTCCAGGGTCTGCGCGTTGGCCGTCGGGGTGATGGAGACCTCCCCGCCGCGCAGGTCCGTCTTCAGCCCCCGGGCCGCGAGCCAGGTGCGCAGCGCGACGTCCTGGGTGCCGCCGAGCTGCGGGGTGGCCAGCGTCTTTCCGCGCAGCGCGGCGGCGTCGTTGATTCCGGCACGGACCACCAGCTGGGCGCCTCCCGCCGCGGCGCCCGCGACCACGCGCAGCCCGCGCCCGCCGCTGGCGGTGAACGCGGCGATCGCCGGGTTCGGTCCCAGGTAGGCGGCGTCGATGGCGCCGGCGTTCAGCGCCTCGACGGCTTCCGGCCCGGCCCCGAAGATGCTGGTTTCCAGCGCGGTGCCGGAGCCGGCAAGCTCGCGGGCGAACAGCCCGTTGGCGGTGCCGACGTGCGCCGGGGCGTGCGTGAGGTTCGCGAAGAAGCCCAGTCGCAGGGCGGCGGCCGGCGCTGCGGGCGCCGCCGTTGCCGCCCCGGGCCGCGGCACCGTGGTGGTGGCCGCGGCACCGAGCACCAGCAGGCCGAGCAGGCCCGTGCCGCCGGCGAGCAGCGCGCGACGGCCGGGGCCGGGGTGCGGGGGCTCGGCGGTGTACCTGATGGTGTCCATGGTCGGGTTTCCTTAGTTCTCGGTGTCGGTTCTCGGTGTCGGTTTTCGGTTTAGTGCTCGGCGTCGGCTTCGGCGGCCCGTTCGGCCACCAGCCCGGCGGCGAGCGTGTTGCCGGACTGCGGGTCGATCACCAGGAACGCCCCGGTGCGGTGGTGGCGCACGTACTGCTCGGTGGGCAGTTCGCCGGCGAGCCGCAGCTGCACGGTGCCGATGTCGTTCAGTTCCAGGCTGGCCGCGGGCAGCAGCCCGAAGTCCTCCAGGTCCAGCGCCCCGACGATGTCCGTCACCCGGGCGCGAACCGTGGCGGTGCCGTGCTTGATGAGCACCGTGGCCCCCGGGAGCAGCGGCGCGGCCGCCAGCCAGCACAGCTGGGCGGTCAGGTCGGCGGAGGACTCGGGCAGCGTGCCGGCCGCGGCGATGGTGTCCCCGCGGGCGATGTCCAGCTCGTCGGCAAGGCGCAGCGCCACCGATGCCGGCGCCGCGGCGAATTCCAGTTCGACCCCCGCGGCATCGATCCCGGTCACCGTCGTCTCCCGGCGCGGGGCGCCCGGGGAGGCGATGGTGACCGCGTCGCCCACGGAGATCGAGCCCTCGGTGATCGCCCCGGCGTAGGCGCGGTAGTCGCGGAACTGACCGGCGTCCAGTCCCGGGGCGAGCGCGCCCTGCGGCCGGAGCACCAGCTGGACCGGGAAGCGGAAGGCCTCGTGGCTGATTCCCTCCACGCCGCGTGCCTGCTCGTCGCGGGTCGGCAGGGACTCGAGCAGCCCCAGCAGCGTGTGGCCCGTGTACCAGGGGGTGTGCGCCGAGCGTTCCACCACGTTGTCCCCCACCAGCGCGGAGACCGGCAGGGTGTGCGGCGCCGGCAGGCCGAGCCCGGCGGCGACGCGCGCCACGTCGGCGGCGATGTCGGCGAAGCGGTCCCCGTCGTAGTCGATCAGGTCGATCTTGTTCACCGCGACGATCACGTGCGGCACCCGCAGCAGGCCGATCACGCCCAGGTGCCGGCGGGTCTGTTCGAGCACCCCCTTGCGGGCGTCGATCAGCACGATCGCGGCGTCGGCGGTCGAGGCGCCGGTGACGGTGTTGCGGGTGTACTGCACGTGGCCGGGGCAGTCGGCCAGCACGAAGGAGCGCTCCCCGGTGCTGAAGTAGCGGTAGGCCACGTCGATCGTGATGCCCTGCTCGCGTTCGGCGCGCAGGCCGTCGGTGAGCAGCGCCAGGTCCAGCGTGCCGTCCCCGCCGCCGAAGCCGCTGGCTTCCGAGGCCCGGGCCAGCGCGTCGAGCGTGTCCGCGAGCACCGCCTTGGCGTCGTGCAGCAGCCGCCCGACCAAGGTGGACTTGCCGTCGTCGACGGAGCCGGCGGTGGCGAAGCGGAAGAGCCCGCGGTTGCCCAGTGTGTGGGCGGAGGCGGTGTGGGCGGAGGCGGTGTGCGCGCCGGCTGCCGGCGTGCTGGTTTCGAGGTTCGTGGTGCTCATTAGAAATACCCGTCCTTCTTGCGGTCTTCCATGGCCGCCTCGGAGATGCGGTCATCGGCGCGGGTTGCCCCGCGCTCGGTCAGGGTGGTGGTGGCGACCTCGCGGATGACGTCCGCTGTCGTGTAGGCGTCGGAGAGCACGGCACCGGTGCAGGACATGTCCCCCACGGTGCGGTAGCGCACGGTGCGCGTCGTGACCTGCACGCCGGCGCCGGGCTGGCTGAACTCGCCCACGGCCCGCCACATGCCGGAGTGCTCGAAGACCTCGCGCTCGTGGGCGTAGTAAAGGGGGGGAAGCGCGATGTTCTCGCGTTCGATGTAGCGCCAGATGTCCAGCTCGGTCCAGTTGCTGATCGGGAAGGCGCGCACGTGCTGGCCCGGGGTGTGGCGCCCGTTGTACAGGTTCCACAGCTCGGGGCGCTGGTTGCGAGGGTCCCACTGGCCGAACTCGTCGCGCAGGGACAGGATGCGTTCCTTGGCGCGCGCCTTGTCCTCGTCGCGGCGCCCGCCGCCGAAGAGCACGTCGAAGCGGTTGGCGGAGATCGCGTCCAGCAGCGGGGTGGTCTGCAGCGGGTTGCGGGTGCCGTCGGCGCGCTCGGTGAGCCGGCCGTCGTCGATGTAGTCCTGCACGCTGGCGACCACCAGGCGCAGGCCCAGCCTTTCCACGGTCTCGTCGCGGAAGGCGATGACCTCGTCGAAGTTGTGGCCGGTGTCCACGTGCAGCACCGGGAAGGGCACGACGCCGGGCCAGAAGGCCTTGGTGGCCAGGTGAAGCATCACCACGGAGTCCTTGCCGCCGGAGAACAGCATGGCGGGGCGCTCGAACTCCGCGGCGACCTCGCGCAGGATGTGGATCGATTCGGCCTCCAGCGCGTCGAGCACGTCGGTGCCGGGCGTGCCGGCGGTCGTTGCGGGGCCGGGCCGCGCGGGGGCGGCGGTCGTGGTGGCGCTCATCTGTGGCTCCTTCGTCGATTTCGTCGGTGTGGTTCTTGGGTTGTCGATCGGGGTGCGCGGCTCATCGGTGGATGCCGCATTCGGTCTTGGCCAGCCCGGCCCAGCGGCCGGCTCGCGGGTCCTCGCCCTCGGCCACCGGCCGGGTGCACGGTGCGCAGCCGATCGAGGGGTAGCCGTGGGCCAGCAGCAGGTTCACCGGGACGTTGTTGGCGGCGGCGTAGCCGGTCAGTTCGTCGAAGCTCCAGGCGGCCAGCGGGTTGACCTTGACCAGCCCGTGCGCCTCGTCCCACGTGATGAGCGGGGTGTCGGCGCGGGTGGGGCCCTCGTCGCGGCGGACCCCGGTGAACCAGAGCCGGTAGCCGGACAGCGCCTTCGCCAGCGGCTCCATCTTGCGCAGCCGGCAGCAGGTGCCCGGATCGCGCTCGTGCAGCCGCGGCCCGAATTCGGCGTCCTGCTCCTCGACGGTGCGCACCGGCAGCACGTCGACGATCCGCACGTCCAGCGCCGCGGATACCTCGTTGCGTGTCGCGTGGGTCTCGCCGAAGTGGTAGCCGGTCTCCAGGAAGAGCACGTCGACCCCGGGCAGCGCCTCGGCGACGACCGCCGGCAGCACGGCGTCGGCCATCGAGCAGGCTACGGCGACCTCGGCGGTCGCGAAGTTCGCCTTCACCCAGGCGATCACGTCGGTGGCCGGCGCATCGAAGCCCAGCTCCGCGGCACCGGCCTCTGCCAGCGCGCGGTCCGCGGCGCTCACAACACGTCCTCGTCCGCGGCGCGGTGCGACCAAGCGGCGAAGGACTCGCCCTCGTCGCTGCCGGCCGAGTAGCTTTCCAGCACCCGCTCGATGTAGTCGGGCAGCTCTTCGGCGGTGACCTTCAGGCCGCGCACGGTGCGGCCCAGGCCGGCCTCGCCGCGCGAGGTGGAGGCCAGTCCCCCGCCCAGGTGGACCTGGAATCCGGGGGTCTGGCCGCCGTTTCCGTCGGGCAGCAGCTGGCCCTTGAGCCCGATGTCCGCGGTCTGGATGCGGGCGCAGGAGTTCGGGCAGCCGTTCACGTGCAGGCTCAGCGACTTCGGCAGGCGCACGGCCGACTTGGCGGCGAAGCGCGCCTCCAGTTCGGCGACCGCGGCGATGGTCGTGTCCTTGGTGTCCACGATCGCGAGCTTGCAGAATTCGATGCCGGTGCAGGCGATCGCGGAGCGCCGGAAGATCGTCGGCGCCGTGGCCAGGCCCAGCGCGTCGAGCTCGGCGGCGGCGGCCTTCACCGATTCGGCGGGGATGTCCAGGGCGAGCAGCTTCTGGTGCGGGGTGGTGCGCAGCCGCCGGGAGCCGTGGCGCTCGAGCAGGTCGGCAAGTTCCAGCAGCAGCGTTCCGGAGAGCCGGCCCGCGTTGGGGCTGGCGCCGATGAAGTAGCGCCCGTCCTTCTGCTCGTGGATGCCCACGTGGTCGCCGGGCGTGGTCGGCTTCTCGGGCGCGTCGCCGTCGGGCAGCGCGTAGCCGAGGTACTCCTCCTCCAGCACCTTGCGGAACTTTTCCGGTCCCCAGTCATTCATCAGGAACTTCAGCCGCGCCTTGTTGCGCAGCCGACGGTAGCCGTAGTCGCGGAAGATCGAGACGACGCCCAGCCACACGTCGGCGGCCACCTCGGCGGAGACAAAGACCCCCAGCCGCTCGGCCAGCCGCGCGTTGGTGGACAGGCCGCCGCCGACCCACAGGTCGTAGCCCGGGCCGTACTCGGGGTGGATGACGGCGATCAGCGCGATGTCGTTGATTTCGTGCACGACGTCCTGGGACGGGTGCCCGGAGATCGCGGTCTTGAACTTGCGCGGCAGGTTCGCCAGCTCGGCGTCGCCGATGAAGCGCTCGCGGATCTCGCGGATCACCGGGGTCGGGTCCAGGATCTCGTCCTTCGCGATCCCGGCCACGGGGGATCCGAGGATGACGCGGGGCACGTCGCCGCAGGCCTCGGTGGTGTCAAGCCCGACGGCCTCGAGCCGGCGCCAGATCTCCGGCACGTCGACGACGTCGATCCAGTGCAGCTGGATGTTCTGCCGGTCGGTCACGTCCGCGGTGTTGCGGCCGAAGTCGCGGGAGATCTCCCCGATGGTACGCAGCTGGTCAGTGCTCAGCGTGCCGCCGTCGATGCGCACGCGGAGCATGAAGTAGCGGTCCTCGAGCTCGTGCGGCTCAAGCGTGGCGGTCTTGCCGCCGTCGATGCCCGGCTTGCGCTGGGTGTAGAGGCCCCACCAGCGGAAGCGGCCGTGCAGGTCGGTGGGGTCGATGGAGTCGAACCCGCCCTGCGCGTAGACCTTTTCGATGCGCTCGCGCACATTCAGCCCGTTGTCGTCCGCCTTGAACGCCTCGTTGGGGTTCAGCGGCGCGGTGCCGTCGATCTTCCACTGTCCGTGTGGCTTGGCCGCCGGGCGGGCGGGCCGGGTGCTGGCCGGGGTGTCGGTTGCCTGTGTCATGCCCCGACTTTATGGCCGTTTCCGGGCGGCCCGCCAGCGCCCCCGACCCGCAACGTCATGTCGTCACACGGCGACTCATTCGGTGCCGGAGGACCCCTCGGCGAGGGCCTCCGCGAGTCTTCCGGAGACACATTTCGCGATTGTGACGGACGGCAGCAGCGCACCCGCTACATAGTCCGCGCCCGCGCGGGCCAGCCTGTCGTGGAAGAACCCGGGGGCCAGCAGGAAGGAGGCGACGCCGACCCGGGATGCCCCGGCGGCGCGTGCGGCGGCGACCGTCTCTGGCACCGAGGGCGTGGCCGCCGAGCAATACGCCACGGTGACCGGCTGGCCCATGAAGCCGGCCAGGTGTTCGGCCATCCGGGCCGCCTGCCGCTGTCCGGCCTCGATGCGCGTGCCCGCCGCGGCGAGCACCACGGCATCGCCCGGACGGTGGCCGGCCTCAACCAGCCGCTGCGCCAGCACCTCGGCCATGTGTGTGTCGGGGCCGATAGGCGCGGCCGTGCGGGTCGGCGCGCGGGTCGCCACCGCTTCGGCGATGTCCACCGAGGTATGGAACCCCTCGGAAAGCAGCAGCGGGGCGACGATGGCTTCCTCGCCGGGAGGCAGCGAGGCGAGCACCGCCTCCAGCCGGGGTTCCTGCACATCGACGTAGGCCTCGTGGACCCGCGCGTGGATGCCGTCGGCGGCAAGCACCGCCGCCAGGTCCTCGCGCAGGCCGTCCACCAGCCGGCGGCCGGCGGGATTGTCCGTGCCATGGGCGCAGGCAACCACGTGCAGCGGCCGGGGCCCGGTGGAAACTTCTTCGTGCTGGTCAGGTGAATTCCGTGGTGACATGACCGAAGCCTAACCATCGCCGGCGGCGCTGCCCAAGCACCGTGTCGTTTCGTTGCCTGCACCCCGATCCCTGCACCCGGCACCCGCACGCACCGACGTTTCGTCCCTCAGTCCGCGGACCGTGACCTCTCAAGGAAATCCAGCAGCACGACCGCGTGGTTGTGCACGGTGTCGCGGGCCCCGTAGACCAGGACCACGTCGGGCTCGTTCCCGGCGATGTCCAGCAGCCGCCGCGCACCCTCGGCCGCCTCGCCGGATTCCAGTTCATGCAGGTAGATGTCGCTGAACTCCTCGAACCGTTCGGGCATGTGGCCGAACTCGACGCGCAGCGCGGTGGAGGGCGCAACGTCCTTCGCCCAATCGTCGATGGCCGCACGTTCCTTGCTTATTCCGCGCGGCCAGAGGCGGTCCACCAGGATCCGGTAGCCGCCGTCGGCGGGTTCGTAGGCGCGCAGCAATCGAAAGTTACCCATGCCAAGAGCCTAGGTCCGAGGGAACAAATCTTCTAGTGAACCCGCGGATAGCGGAGTGCCCGGCCACCGGTGCGCCCCTGGCCCTGGCCCCGAACCGCGCTCCATGGGCGTTACGCGAAGGCGTACTTCTGGATGGCCACCGCTGCCGCACCGCTTGCCCACTGGTCGAACTCCCCGGACAAGACAGCGATCCGCACCTCGCTTGCCTCGGGGTCCCGGTCTGCGGCAAGGGCCGTGCGCACGCTCTGCTCGAACCTGTTGAACAGCTCGATGCCTTCCCCGCCCAGGACCACCACGTTGACCATGGCCAGGTTCGCGGCGGCCGCAAGGAACCGCCCCAGGGCGTGCGCGGCCGCCTGCAACACGGAGTGGGCCACCTTGTTGCCCGCGTCCGCCAGCTCAAAGGCTTCCCCGTAACCGACATCGCGTTGCAATGCCGTGGAAATCTGCGCACAAATGCTGGGAATCGTGAGCATCGCGGTGGAGCAGCCGCGGTGTCCTTCGAGGCACATCGGGCCGTTTGGATCGAGCGGGAAATGGCCGCCCAGTCCCAGACCGGTGTCCCGTCCGCGCACCACCTGCCGGTGCATGGCCAGTCCGTATCCGACGCCGGCGCCGATGGTCACCACGGCGAAGTCCGCCGCCTCGCGTCCCACGCCGAACCACTGTTCGGCGGCGACAAGCGCCGTCACGTCGTTTTCGACCAGCACCGGCAGGCCCGTGCGCTGGCTCAACAGGTCCCCCAGCGGAACATTGCGCCAGTTCAGGAACGGTGCCCGCTGGATGAGCGCCCCTCCGGATATCTGGCCACCGATGGATATGCCGACCCCGGAGACTTGCCTGCCCGCTCGCGAGCAGAGATCCTCGATCAGGTCCACCAGGGTGTCGAGCACATCCCCCACCTCGCGGGTCGGAAGTTCGCGCGCTCCGCTGACCAGGGAATTGGCGCGCAGGTCGGTGAGCACGCCTTGGGCCATCTTGCCGGTGATCTTGATGCCGACGAAGAACCTCGCCTCCTGGCGGATATCGAGCAACCGGGTGGGGCGCCCGACGCTACCGTCGAGAATCAGGTCGCTTTCGCGCACGATTCCCGCATCCAGCAATGGCTTGCTCAGACGGGTCAGGCTTGCGGGACTGAGCTTCAGCCGCTGCGAGAGCTCTCCGCGGGAGCTGGGGCCATGGATCAGGATCGCCCGCGCCACTTCCAGTTCCGGCTCGCTGAGCAATGGCGCCCGTTGGCCATGAGGCCTGCCGGACCAACTACGTGCAGGGGCTTTGTCGCTACTGGTTGAGGCTTCCGTTGACATGCGAACAGTTTATTTCACTTTGGCCATAATTATCGATCCAACCCGCCGAAAATCCGCACCGCACTCGCAGGCATGGCGACTTGTCGACACTTTTCGACGTCGACTGTGGCGCTTGACACACTGATTAGTTTTGGAGTAAAAATAATCAATGACCACCACAGCCCAGCCATTCTCGCCTTACCACCAGCTCCACCGTGGCGGCACTTCAGTAATCCTCGACGCGACCACCGCAGGAATGCCGACGATCATCCACTGGGGTCCCGACACCGGCGAACTCGGTGAAAGCGAACTGCATGATCTTGCGAGCGCGGCCCGCCCGCAACGCGTCTCCGGCGGGATCGACCAGCCAGCCCGGTTGGACGTCTTTCCCCAGGAACGCTTCGGGTGGCAGCACGGCCCGGCGCTCGAGGGCCACCGCGCATCCCGTTCTTGGGCCACGGCACTGACCACCAGCGGGATCCGCTCCAGCGAACACGGCCTGTCCATCAGCGCCGATGACCCGGTCGCGCAGCTCGCGCTGGTCACCGAGCTGGAGCTCAGCGCAAACGGCGTACTGGCGCAGCGCCACACCCTGACGAACACCGGCTCCGACGCCTACCTGGTCAACAGGCTCTCCACGGTGTTCCCGCTGCCGCACACCGCCACGACGATCCAGGACAGCACCGGCCGCCACCTCAAGGAACGCAGCGCCCAGCGACGCCCCCTGACGGTCGGCTCTCACGTGCGGGAAAGCCGGCGCGGCCGCCCCGGTGCCGACGCCAGCTTGTTGATGCTGGCCGGAGAGGCCCGTTTTGCGCACCGTTCGGGCTTGGTCCACGGCGTCCACCTGGCGTGGAGCGGCAACCACCGGTTGAGCGCCGAACGGACCATCACCTCCGACAATTTCATCACCGCCGGGGAACTGCTGCTCCCCGGGGAACTCGGCCTTGAGCCGGGAACCAGCTACAGCACCCCGTGGGCATTCGGCTCCTGGGGGCACGGTCTCGACCAGCTCTCCGCCCGCTTCCACCGGGACCTTCGGGCACGGCCGCAACATCCCCGCGCGCCGCGGCCCGTCACCCTCAACACCTGGGAGGCAGTGTACTTCGACCACGACCTGCAGACCCTCAAGGAACTTGCTGACAAGGCAGCCGCCGTGGGCGTCGAACGCTTCGTGCTCGACGACGGCTGGTTCAACGGCCGCCGCGACGACACTGCGGGCCTCGGCGACTGGTACGTGGACCAGGCCGTTTGGCCGCAGGGCCTCTCCCCGATCATCGACCACGTCACGGGACTCGGCATGGAATTCGGGCTCTGGTTCGAACCCGAAATGGTCAACCCGGACAGCGACCTCGCACGCAGCCACCCCGAATGGATCCTTCACACTGCAGACCGCTGGCCGGTCGCCGCGCGCCAGCAGCAGGTCCTGAACCTGGCCCACCCCGGCTGCTATGCATACCTTCTCGAACGCATCGACAGCCTGCTCACGCAGTACCCCATCGCCTACATCAAGTGGGACCACAATCGCGACCTGCTCGAGGCATCCCACGCGGACAGCGGAACCGCGGCGGTCCGTGAAACGACACTGGCGCTCTACCGGCTGTTGGCCGAGCTCAAGTCCAGGCACCCTGGCCTGGAAATCGAGAGCTGCGCCTCCGGCGGCGCCCGCGTCGACCTGGGCATCCTCGAGCACACCGACCGCATCTGGACCTCCGACTGCATCGATCCGATCGAGCGCCTCGACAACCAGAAAAACACCAACCTGCTGGTCCCCTACGAGCTCATGGGCGCCCACATCGGCGGGCCGCGATCCCACTCCACCGGGCGCAGGCACGACCTGGGATTCATGGCGCGCACGGCAATCTTCGGGCACTTCGGGATCGAATGGAACATCTCCGGGATCGACGAAAATCTGGGCGCCGAACTCGCCGGGTGGGTGGACTTCCACAAGGAAAACCGCGACCTCTTCCACGGCGGGGACAGCGTCCACGCGGACCATCCCGACCCGGCCATCGACATCCGCGGCGTGGTTGCCAGGGACGCCTCGCGCGCCGTCTATGTCTTCACGCTGCGCGAGGCCTCGCTCACCTACCCCGCCGGGCGGTTCACCCTGCCGGGACTCGACCCCGCAGCCAAGTACCGGGTGCGGCTGAGTGAACCGTTGAACGATTCCGTCGGCAACGGGCAATCCGCGCTTTGCTGGACACAAACCCCATCCGTCCTCAGCGGCGCCGTCCTGAGGCTGGCGGGACTGCAGTCCCCCGTCCTGTTCCCCGAACAATCGGTGCTGATCATGCTCGATGCGATCGATGCCTAAGGAGCGACCTTGAAAACCAAACATTCCCGCCCGGCGCGGTTGCGACGTGCCGCCGGCGCCTGCCTGGCCGTGGCACTCGGAGCTTCGCTGGCCGCCTGCGCCCCTGCAGGCGATGGCCGCGTGAAGCTGGACTTCTTCCAGTTCAAGCCGGAGGCGGTCGCCGAGTTCAAGGCCCTGGTCGCCGAGTTCGAGTCCCAGAACCCGGATATCGACGTGGTCGTCAACTCCGTGCCCGACCCCGACACCGCCATCCGCACCCTGCTGGTCAAGGGCAAGACCCCCGATGTGCTCACGCTCAACGGCAACGGGAATTTCGCGGACCTGGCTTCGTCCTGCGTGTTCGCCGACCTTTCGGCCTTCCCCTCCGCCTCGCGCGTCAAGCCGGAGGTCCAGCAAATCCTCAACGCCCTGGGAACCTGCCACGGCAGCGAAACCAACGGCCTGCCCTTCGCAAACAATGCCAGCGCGATCCTTTACAACCCCGAGATCTTCGCCAAGTACAACGTCAAGGTCCCGCGCACCTGGGATGAGCTCATCGCCGCGGCAGACACATTCAAGGACAACGGTGTTGCACCGTTCTACATGACCCTCAAGGACGCGTGGACGGCCATGCCCGCCTACGTGAACCTTGCCGGAAACCTCAAGCCCGAGGGGTTCTTCGAAGACATCCGCGCCGCCAAGTGGACCCCGCAGACCGGCACGCACAGCTTCTCCAAGGACGGGGAGGAAGCGTCCGAGAAGCTCAAGAAGCTCTTCAGCTACCGCCAGCCCGGCGCCGACAGCGCCGGCTACAGCGACGGGAATGCCGCCTTTGCCTCGGGGAAATCGGCCATGTACCTGCAGGGCAGCTTCGCGATCCCCGCGATCCGGGCCGCCAACCCCGAGGCCAAGATCGCATCCTTCCCGTACCCGACCACCAGCAACCCGGCCGACACAACGCTGGTCACGGGCGTCGACGTCACGCTTGCGATGGGCCGCGAGACGAAGCATCCGAAGGAAGCGGCGGCGTTCATCGAGTTCCTGATGCGCGAGCAGGCGATGAAGGACTACGCCAAGGCGCAGTCGGCGATCGTGCCGCTTGCCGATGCCGGGCCCATTGCCGACCCCGCCCTGGCGGGGGTCCAGGGCATTTTCGACGAGGGCCGCCTGATCGGCTACTTCGACCACCGGATCCCCGCCAGCATCCCGTTCACGGCAATGGTGCAGCAGTTCATGCTTGACGGCGACACTGCCGCGTTCCTCCATCGGGCCGACAATGAATTCGCCAAGGCCGCCGCACGCACCTCAACGAAGAAAGGCGAATGACCATGGGCGCACCACGCCTCGCCACCGGGCCGGCCAGGGGCAAACTCCGAAGCGACACCGTGAACCGGACGTTCTACTGGATGGTCATCCCGGCACTCCTGCTCTTCGTCGTGCTTCATACCGTTCCGGCCTTGACCGGCATCTTCTACAGCTTCACCAACTACGCGGGCTACGGCGAGTGGGACTTCGTCGGACTTGAGAACTACGTGAACCTCTTCAGGGACGACAGGGTCCTCTCCTCCTACGGGTTCACCTTCCTCTTCGCCGTCACCACGACGATCGTGGTGAACGTCGGCGCGCTGTTCATCGCCCTGCTGCTGAATGCGAAGATCAAGTTCCAGACGGCGTTCCGCGGGATCTTCTTCATCCCCAACGTGCTTTCGGTGCTGATCGTCGGCTACGTCTTCAACTACCTGCTGTCCAACAACCTGCCGCTCATCGGCCAGGCCCTGGGCATCGAATGGCTCTCCAGCTCGATCCTCACCAATCCCGATCTTGCCTGGCTGGGCATTGTCGGGGTGACGGCCTGGCAGTCGATCGCCTTCAGCGTGATCATCTACCTGGCGGGGCTGCAAACGGTTCCGGCGGAACTCTACGAGGCGGCAAGCCTCGACGGGGCGTCGCACTGGCGGCAATTCACCTCCATCACCTTTCCCATGATTTCCGCGTTCTTCACCATCAACATGGTGCTGGCGCTCAAGGGCTTCCTGCAGGCCTTCGACCAGATCGTTGCGCTGACCGGCGGCGGCCCGGGAACCAGCACGGAATCCGTCGCCATGGTCATCTACCGGGGAGGGTTCCAGGGCGGGGAATACGGCTACCAAATGGCCAACTCCGTGGTGTACCTGATCGTCATCGTGGTTCTTTCACTGCTGCAGATGAGGACCCTACAACGCAAGGAGGCCGATTTCTCGTGAGCACTCAAATCATGACCGGGCAGGACGTGGACGGCGAACCGGGACCCGTTCCCGCTCGCGGCACGGCCGGGAAACGGCGAACCTCCGGCGTCAACATCCCCGTCACCGTCCTGGTGGCGGTGCTCTCGCTGACCGTCCTCATACCGCTGTACTTCACCGTGGTCACCGCGTTGAAGTCCCCGGACCAGCTCGGCGGGACCGGGTTCGAACTGCCCACCAGCATCCATCCCGAGAACTTCTCCAAGGCGTGGCGGCTCACCAATTTCCCCAATGCCCTGCTGGTCTCCGGAATCGTCACGGCTTCGGCCGTGGTCCTGACGATCATCACCAACTCCATGGTTGCGTATGCGATCGCGCGCAACATGAACCGGCCGTTCTTCAAGGCGCTGTACTACTTCTTCATCGCCGCGCTCTTTGTCCCGTTCCCGATCATCATGCTTCCGGTGACCAGGGAAACCGCGCTGCTGGGCCTGGACAACCCGGTGGGGCTGTTCCTGCTCTACACGGTCTACGGTCTGAGCTTCAACATCTTCGTCTACACGGCGTTCATCAAGTCGATCCCCCCGGAACTCGAGGAGGCGGCGATCATGGACGGGGCCAGCACCTGGACCTCCTTCTGGAAGGTCATCTTCCCGCTGCTGACCCCGATGAATGCGACGGTCGGAATCCTGACCTGCCTGTGGGCGTGGAACGACTTCCTGCTGCCGCTGGTGATCCTGTCCGATCCCACCACCCGCACGCTCCCTCTGGTCCAGTACGTCTTCCAGAGCCAGTTCAACACCGACTACTCCACCGCCTTCGCCTCCTACCTGATGGCGATGGCGCCGCTGCTCCTTGTTTACCTGTTCGCACAACGCTGGGTCATATCCGGTGTCATGAGAGGATCCATCAAATAATGAACGACAACGCTTCAACCACCGCACTCGATGCAGATTGGTGGCGCCAGGCCGCCGTCTACCAGATCTACCCGCGCAGCTTCGCCGATTCCAACGGCGACGGGATGGGGGACATCGCCGGCGTCACTTCCCGCATCGGCTACCTTTCGGATTTGGGCATCGACGCGATCTGGCTCTCCCCGTTCTACCCCTCGGCCCTTGCCGACGGCGGCTACGACGTGGACGACTACAGGAACGTGGACCCGCGGCTGGGCACCCTCGAGGACTTCGACGCGATGGTCGGCGCCGCACACGCGGCAAACATCAAGGTCATCGCCGACGTGGTGCCCAACCACAGCTCCAACCGACACGAATGGTTCAAGGCGGCCCTTGCTGCTGCGCCGGGCTCCCCCGAACGCGCCCGCTACCACTTCTTCGACGGGCTGGGCGACGGCGGGGAGCTACCCCCGTCGGACTGGCCTTCGCACTTCGGCGGGCCGGCTTGGACCCGGGTCACCGAGTCCGCCGGGGAAAACGCCGGCAAGCCCGGCCAGTGGTACCTGCACCTCTTCGCCTCCGAGCAGCCGGACCTGAACTGGGACAACCCGGAGGTGCGCGAGGACTTCCACACCACGCTGCGCTTCTGGGCGGACCGCGGCGTCGACGGCTTCCGCGTCGACGTCGCCCACGCGCTGGTGAAGGACATGAGGCTGCCGCTGCGTTCCAAGCCGTCGCTGGAAATCCTGGTCGACGACGGCACCGACGCGCTCTTTGACCGCGACGGGGTCCACGAGATCTACACCGGCTGGCGCAGCGTGCTCAACGAGTACGATCCCCCGCGCACCGCAGTGGCCGAGGCCTGGGTGCCGTTCACCCACCGCCGTCTGCGCTACGCGCAACCCACGGGCCTGGGCCAGGCCTTCAACTTCGACCTGCTGCAGGCGCCCTTCGAGCCGACGGCCTTCCGCGGCATCGTGGCCCGCTGCCTGGCCGAGGCCGAGGCCTCCGGCGCGTCGACCACTTGGGTGTTCTCCAACCACGACGTGGTGCGCCACGCCTCGCGCTACTCGCTGCCCGACGGCACGGACGGTGCCGCCCAGGATGCCTGGCTGCTCTCCGGAGGCCGGGAACCGGCCGGCGATCCGGCGCGCGGGCTGCGCCGGGCCCGTGCCGCAACGCTGTTCATGCTGGGTCTGCCCGGCTCCGCCTACCTCTACCAGGGCGAGGAGCTTGGCCTCTTCGAGGCCGCCGACCTGCCCCGTGAATCCCTGCAGGATCCCACGTGGTTCCGCACGGGCAACAAGGTCAAGGGCCGCGACGGATGCCGGGTGCCGCTCCCGTGGAACGCAAGCGAAGAAAACCTCGGCTTCGGCGGATCGCCGTGGCTGCCCCAGCCTGAGTGGTTTGCCGACCACGCGGTCTCCGCGCAGGACGGAGCACGGGATTCCACGCTGGAGTTCTACCGCTCCGCACTCGCCTGGCGCCGCACCCTGCAGAGCGCCGAATCGCTGGAGTGGGTCTCGGCGCCCGGTGACACGTTGGCCCACTACCGCCGCCCCAACGGCTGGGCCGTGCTGACGAACTTCGGCACCGCGCCGGCGGAACTGCCCGCAGGGGTGGACGCCTCCAAGATCGTCGTTGCCAGCGGCGCGGTCGCGCACCTGCCGGCACAGGTCCCGGGGGAAACCACGCTCTGGATCGCACCGTAGCCCAACCGCCAAGGGGGCGCGCACGGCATCGCCGGGCGCGCCCCCAGCCGCGTTTGTGGCGCGCACCATCCGTGCCCGACTGGGGGTAACGCCCCGGACATGGAAGAATGGAGCGCATGGCAGAAGACACCTTGGGCACAGACACGCCCGCAACAGTTTCCGTTCCCGACAAGCCCGCTCTGGAGGGCCTGGAGGAACGCCTCGACGCCCGTTGGCGTGCCGAGGGAACCTACAAGTTCAACCCGCAGACCACGCGCGAGCAGGTCTACTCGATCGACACTCCCCCGCCGACCGCCTCCGGTTCGCTGCACGTGGGACACATGTTCTCCTACACCCAGACCGACGTGCTGGCCCGCTACCAGCGCATGCAGGGCAAGAACGTCTTCTACCCGATGGGCTGGGACGACAACGGCCTGCCCACCGAACGCCGCGTGCAGAACTACTACGGCGTGCGCTGCGACCCGACCTACTCCTACGTCGAGGGCTACCGCCCGCCGGCCACCCCGGCCAAGAACCAGCGCGACTGGGACGTCGTAAGCCGCAAGAACTTCATCGAGCTGTGCGAGGAACTGGCCGTCGAGGACGAGAAGGTCTTCGAGCACCTCTTCTCCACGCTCGGCCTGTCCGTCGACTGGGACCTGACCTACCGCACCATCGACGATGTCTCCCGCTCGGTGTCCCAGCGCGCCTTCCTGGCGAACCTGAACGCCGGCGACGCCTACATGTCCGAGGCGCCGACCCTGTGGGACGTCACGTTCCGCACCGCCGTGGCCCAGGCCGAGCTCGAGGACCGCGAAATGCCGGGCGCGTACTACCGCTACCCGTTCACCGCGGAAGACGGCACGCAGATCTTCATCGAGACCACCCGCCCGGAACTGCTTGCAGCCTGCGCCGGCCTGGTCGCGAACCCCGACGACGAGCGCTACAAGCCGCTCTTCGGCAAGACCGTCACCTCCCCGCTCTTCGACGTCCCCGTCACCGTGTACTCGCACGCGCTGGCCAAGGCCGACAAGGGCTCGGGCATCGCCATGGTCTGCACCTTCGGCGACCTGACCGACGTCACCTGGTGGCGCGAGCTGCAGCTGCCGACCCGCGCCATCATCGGCCGCGACGGCCGCGTCATCGCCGAGACCCCGGAGTGGATCACCACCGAGGCCGGCCGCGAGGCGTACGCGCAGATCGCCGGCAAGACGGTGTTCTCCGCCAAGGAGGGCGTCGTGGAGATGCTCGTCGCCGCCGAGCTGCTCGACGGCGAGCCGAAGAAGATCAGCCACCCGGTGAACTTCTTCGAAAAGGGCGACAAGCCCCTGGAGATCGTCTCCTCCCGCCAGTGGTACATCCGCAACGGCGGACGCGACGAGGAACGCCGCGCACGCCTGATCGCCCGCGGCGAGCAGATCGAATTCCACCCGTCCTTCATGCGCTCGCGCTACGAGAACTGGATCTCGGGCCTGAACGGCGACTGGCTGGTTTCCCGCCAGCGCTTCTTCGGCGTTCCGGTGCCGGTCTGGTACCCGCTGAACGCCGCGGGCGACCCGGACTACGAGAACCCGATCCTGCCCACCGACGAGATGCTTCCGGTCGACCCGGCCGCCGACGCGGCACCGGGCTTCGAGGAGTCCCAGCGCAACGTCGCCGGTGGCTTCATCGGCGACGCCGACGTGCTCGACACCTGGGCCACCAGCTCGCTGACCCCGCAGATCGTGGGCCGTTGGTCCCGCGACGAAGACTTCTTCAGCAAGGTCTTCCCGTTCGACCTGCGCCCGCAGGGCCACGACATCATCCGCACCTGGCTCTTCTCCTCCGCCGTGCGCGCCGATGCGCTGCACGACGTCGCCCCGTGGAGGCACGCCGCGATCTCCGGCTGGATCCTGGATCCGGACCGCAAGAAGATGTCCAAGTCCAAGGGCAACGTGGTGGTCCCCACCGACGTGCTCAACGACTTCGGTTCCGACGCCGTGCGTTACTGGGCGGCCAGCGCCAAGCTGGGTGCCGACACCGCGTACGAGATCAACCAGATGAAGATCGGCCGCCGCCTGGCGATCAAGATCCTCAACGCCTCCAAGTTCGTGCTGAACCTCGGTGCGACCGAAGCCAACGTCATCACCGGCGACGCCTCGGTCATCACCAACGGCCTGGACAAGTCCGTGCTCGCCCGCCTGTCGCAGGTCATCGACGACGCCACCCGCGCCTTCGACGCCTACGACTACGCCCGCGCGCTGGACATCAGCGAGTCGTTCTTCTGGTCGTTCACCGACGACTACGTCGAGCTCATCAAGGACCGTGCCTACGGCGCCCGCGGCGAGGAAGAGCAGGCCTCCGTGCTTGCCGCCCTGGCCACCACGCTTGATGCGGTGCTTCGCCTGTTCGCGCCGTTCCTGCCGTTTGCGACCGAAGAGGTCTGGGGCTGGTGGCGTGCCGGTTCGGTGCACCGCGCCGAATGGCCGAGCTCGGCCCACCTGGCCGACGCCGTTGCGGGCGCCGACACCTCGGTGCTGCCGATCGTCGGCGAGGCACTCTCGGGCATCCGCAAGGCCAAGTCCGAGGCGAAGGTCAAGCAACGCACCGAGGTCCTCAGCGGTGTCGTTTCGGCACCCGAGGCCACGCTTGAGCTGCTCCGCCGCGGCCTCGGCGACCTGTTGGCCGCCGGCAACGCCCAGGACCTGACCCTCGTTGCGGGCGAAGGCTCCATCACGGTCAGCGACGTCGTGTTGGCTCCGGCCGAGGAACCAGTCCAGGCCTAGCCACAACCGCAGCACAAAACAACGAGGTCGGTGACCGCGCCACATGGCGGTCACCGACCTCGTTGTTTCTGCACCGGTGGAGAATCCCCGTTCCCGCCCACCCTGCGGCAGACAGAGGGGAAGCCCCTTCGGCCAACAAACACTAATGTCGGAGGGGCTTCGACTCGGCAGGTTCTCTTTCAGCGATGATTCGAGAACCGGACAAAATCCTCGGTACGTAGGTCTTGTTGTATCGCTGCTACAACCGTGTTCGAAGAGATTCCACGACCACGTCTCTGCGTCTTTGGTTTTTGTTCGGCATCATTCCGGTAGTGATGCGTATATCTTTTATACGCACTCCTCCGGGCACAGGCAAGGGCCGGGGCAGAAGTTTGTGCTCCACCCCAGCCCTTGCCGGAAATTCCTAGATGTACTGCCTCTTGACGGCTTTTCCGCCTAGTTGTTGCTGAAGTCTGGCTTCTCGTTGCGGCTGCGCTTGAGCTCAAAGAAGTGCGGGTAGGCTGCCAGCGTCACCGTCGCGTCGAACATCTTTCCTGCTTCTTCGCCGGCCGGCACCCGGGTGATGACCGGGCCGAAGAACGCGGTGCCGTTCAGTGACATGATTGGGGTTCCGACGTCCTGGCCGACCTGCGAGATGCCCTTGTCGTGGCTGACACGCAGGGCGTCATCGAAGTCGGTGGTCGATGCGACTGCCGCGAGTTCCGCCGGGAGCCCCACGGTTTCAAGGGCGCGGGAAATGACCTCGTCGTAGTCGGTGACCTTTTCGTGGTGCAGCATCTCGCCCATGGCCGTGTACAACTTGCCGATGACTTCCTCGCCGTGCGCCTCTGCGGCGGCAATGATCACGCGCACCGGACCCCAGGCCTTGGCAAGGAGTTCGCGGTACGTTTCGTTCAGGCCTTCGCGGCCGTCGTTGAGCACGGCAAGCGACATGACGTTCCAGGCGACTTCAACGTCGCGTACCTTTTCGACTTCGAGCACCCAACGTGAGGTGGCCCAGGCGAATGGGCAGGCAGGATCGAACCAAAAATCGACACGGGTTTTCTCGGACAAGTGCTTTGCTCCTTTTGTGGACTCGGATGGCCCGCCGAAATGCGTGCGGGCTTCAATCAGTGATGAAAATCAGGCCGACTTTTTGCCACGCTTGGCGGCAAGCTGCTCGGAAATCAAGGTGGGTTCGCCGCCGTTGACCACGACATCGGCCGTGATGATGACCTCCGCGATGTCGTCGCGGCTGGGCATCTCGAACATGGTGGCGCTGAGGGTTTCCTCAAGTATCGCACGAAGGCCGCGGGCACCGGTGGCGCGGGCCAGGGCAAGGTCGGCGATTGCTTCAAGCGCGGCGGGTTCGAAGGATAGCTCGACTCCGTCCATCCTGAACATCTTCTGGTACTGCTTGATCAGTGCGTTCTTCGGTTCGCTGAGGATCTTGATCAACGCTTCGCGGTCGAGCTTTTCCACGGTGGTGATGACGGGCAGGCGGCCGATGAATTCGGGAATCAACCCGAACTTCAACAAATCCTCGGGTCGTACGTCCGAATATGACGCTTCCTCGGACTTGAGCGCCGAGAGCGGCGCACCAAAACCGATTCCCTTGCGTCCGGCACGCGAAGAAATGATTTCCTCGAGTCCGGCGAAGGCGCCCGCAACGATGAATAGCACATTGGTGGTGTCGAGCTGGATGAATTCCTGGTGCGGATGCTTGCGGCCACCCTGCGGCGGCACCGCGGCGACAGTTCCTTCTAGGATCTTCAAAAGCGCTTGCTGCACGCCCTCACCCGATACATCGCGGGTGATCGAGGGGTTCTCGCTCTTGCGGGAGATCTTGTCGATCTCGTCGATGTAAATGATGCCCTGCTCGGCCTTCTTCACATCGTAGTCGGCCGCTTGGATGAGCTTGAGGAGGATGTTCTCGACGTCTTCGCCCACATAGCCGGCCTCCGTCAACGCCGTGGCATCCGCTACGGCAAACGGCACGTTGAGTCGGCGGGCCAGGGTCTGGGCCAGGTAGGTCTTGCCGCAACCGGTGGGACCGATGAGCAGGATGTTGGACTTCGCCACTTCGACTTCGTCCAGCGAGTTGGCATCGGACAGTGCGGATACCGACTTGGCTGCGGCCCCGCCCTGGATGCGCTTGTAGTGGTTGTAGACGGCGACGGCCAGCGAACGCTTGGCGCCTTCCTGTCCAATCACGTATTCCTGCAGCGAGTCGAATATTTCCTTGGGCTTGGGGAGCTCGAAGGTGGTTCCCTCTTCGACCTCGGCCAGTTCTTCTTCGATGATTTCGTTGCATAGTTCAATGCACTCGGTGCAGATGTAGACACCGTGCCCGGCGATTAACTTGCGAACCTGCTTCTGGCTCTTCCCGCAGAAGGAACACTTGAGCAGATCAGACCCTTCACCCATGCGTGCCATAGTGCTGGTCCCCTTATCTGGTACCGGTAGAACCGGTCCGAGAGACCGGCAATGCTGAACTGTCTTAACTCTATGACAGAGGAGCGTCGGAATGGGCGAACGGGTGGTGCGTGGTGCGAATTTCACACACCGCACACCACCCGTTGCCGACGCTATATTAGTGCGAAATAGCCTGTGGCTTGATCTTACGCGGGGTAAGAACCTCGTCGATCAGACCGTAGATTTTTGCTTCCTCTGCCGTCATGTAGAGGTCTCGTTCTATGTCGTTGCCGACCTCTTCCGAGGTCTTGTTGCTGTGGCCGGCAAGCGTAGTTTCCAGCCAGGCACGCATGCGCATGACTTCTTCGGCCTGGATCTGCAGGTCGGAGGCCGTACCTCGCTCGCCGCCACCCATGGCCGGCTGGTGGATCAGGATGCGTGCATTGGGAAGCGCCAGGCGCTTGCCCGGTGCACCGCCCGCAAGCAAAACCGCGGCGGCACTGGCGGCCTGGCCGAGGCACACGGTCTGGACCTCGGGGCGGATGAACTGCATCGTGTCGTAGATGGCGGTCATCGCGGTGAACGAGCCACCCGGCGAGTTGATGTACAGGGTGATGTCGCGCTCCGGGTCCATGGACTCGAGCACGAGCAGCTGGGCCATGACATCGTCGGCGGAAGCGTCGTCGACCTGTGCACCAAGGAAGATGATGCGGTCTTCGAAGAGCTTCGCGTACGGATCCTGGCGCTTGAACCCGTAAGGGGTGCGCTCCTCGAACTGCGGAAGGATGTAGCGTGCCGACGGCATTTCGCCGGAAGTGGCGTGCGGGGTGAAATTCATCGTGTCTCCTGGGAAATCAGTTGGGTCTGCTGGATTCCGTCGCGTTACTTCGCGACCCCGCCGCCACCGGAGACGATGCCGGATGACTGGGCGATGTGGTCAAAGAAGCCGTATTCGAGGCCCTCGGTGGCAGTGAACCACTTGTCACGCTCGTTGTCCTTGAGGATGGTGTCCACGGTCTGGCCGGTCTGGGTGGCAGTGAGCTCGCTCATGACCTTCTTCATGTGAAGAATCAGTTCCGCCTGGATGCGGATGTCCGAAGCCGTGCCGCCGATGCCGCCGGATGGCTGGTGCATCAGGATGCGGGCGTGCGGCGTGGCGTAGCGCTTGCCCGGGGTGCCCGAGGAGAGCAGGAACTGTCCCATGGAAGCGGCGAGGCCGGTTGCCACGGTCACCACGTCGTTGGGGATGTACTGCATGGTGTCGTAGATCGCCATGCCCGCGGTGATGGATCCACCCGGGGAGTTGATGTACAGGTAGATGTCCTTCTCCGGGTCCTCCGCGGAGAGCAGGAGCAACTGCGAGCAAATGGCGTTCGCGTTGTCGTCTCGGACTTCCGAGCCGAGCCAGATGATCCGCTCCTTGAGGAGTCGATTGTAGATGTAGTCCTCACGTGCGGCCGGGTCAACCGAAGCCATAGTGGGAGTGCGGGAGTCACTGGACATGTTCTGATACCTCTCCGTGATGCCGTGGCCCGATGTTCTGTCCGTCGGGCCACTGGCGCTTTACTTCTTTGAACATTACTGCCTTGGCAAGCCACTTTGGGAGTTCATTGGCAACTGTTCGCTGTCGGCGCATGGCCCGTGTCCGGCCCATCGCCGAGGGCTTAAAGAACGATCGCGGGGCCACCATTGGTGACCCCGCGATCGGGAAAACTTACCGCCTGGGCGGTGCAGGAGTTACTCTGCGGATGCTGCCGAAGCCGAGGATGCGGACGATGCCGAAGACGCGGAGTCTTCTTCACCTTCGGCGCTGACGAACGAGCTCAGGTCAACGACGTTGCCCTTGGAGTCGGTGACGACTGCCAGTTCCAGGACCTTGGCAAGTGCCTTGCGGCGGCGAACTTCGCCAACCAGCATCGGAACCTGGCCGGCACCGTCGAGCATCTGGGCGAACTGGTTCGGATCCATGCCGTACTGGCCGGCGGTCTGAACGATGTAGTCGATCAGTTCGGACTGGGCAACGCCAATCTTCTCTGCTTCGGCAACTGCGTCCAGGACGATCTCGTTCTTGAAGGCCTTTTCGGTGTTCTCGCGAACCTCGGTGCGGTGTTCTTCGGTGTCGTGCTCTTCACCTTCGTTGTGCGCACCCTGTTCGAAGTGCTGCTCAACCTGCTCGGTGATGACGGATTCCGGAACCGGAACCTCAACGAGGGCCAGCAACTTCTCGAGAACGAGGTCGCGGGCGGCAACGCCCTGCTCCATGACCTTGGACTCGGCTGCGTCCTTGGCGAGGGATTCGCGCAATTCGGCCATGGTGTCGAATTCGGAAGCCAGCTGGGCGAAGTCGTCGTTGGCCTCGGGAAGCTCGCGCTCCTTGACGGCGGTAACGGTGACCTTGACCTGCGCGTCGGCACCTGCGTGCTCGCCGCCGGCCAACTTGGTTTCGAAGGTTGCATCCTCGCCTGCGGACAGGCCGGTGACTGCTTCGTCCATGCCCTCAAGCATGGTGCCGGAGCCAACCTGGTAGGACAGGCCGGTTGCGGAGTCGATCTCTTCGCCGTCAACGCTGGCAACCAGGTCAAGGGTGATGAAGTCGTTCTCGACGGCCGGGCGCTCGACGGTCTTCAGGGTGCCGAAGCGGCCGCGAAGGTCCTCAAGTGCCTTTTCGATGTCTTCGTCGCCGGCTTCGAGAGCTTCAACGGTAACTTCGAGACCCTTGTAGTCCGGCAGTTCGATGCTCGGGCGGATGTCAATCTCGACCTGGAAGGCGAGCTGGCCTTCGCCAGCAACCTCTGCGGACGGGGTTTCGGTGATCTCGACCTCTGGACGCGACAGCGGAACGATCTCGTTCTCGGTGACGGCCTTCTGGTAGAAAGCGTTCATGCCCTCGTTGATAGCGGTCTCCAGGACATAGCCACGGCCCACGCGCTGATCAATCATGCGAGACGGAACCTTGCCGGCGCGGAAGCCGGGAACCTGGATCTGCTTGGCGATGGTCTTGTACGCCTCGTCAATGCTTGGCTTCAGTTCCTCGTAGGGAACTTCAACGGTGAGCTTGACCCGAGTAGGGTTGAGGTTTTCGACGGCGCTCTTCACAGCGTTGTACTCCTGGTGTGTGATGTTTGGTCTAACTGGACTTCAACCCCACAACGGAAACCGTTGCGGGGTTGAAGGTACAGAGTCGGGGTGACAGGATTCGAACCTGCGACCTCACGCTCCCAAAGCGCGCGCTCTAGCCAAGCTGAGCTACACCCCGATTAGTGCAGAAACAGTCTATGCAGATACTGCTTGTTTCTACTAATCGGCCCGTCAACCAGAAGTTTGGATTTCGTTGACGGCGCGGAATAAACATACTAGGAGTTTGTCGAAAACCCAATTCGAGGGGTCGATCCGCGGAATTTCGGGGTTTTCGAGGCAAAAACCCTGGATTCGCAGCCCAAAAACACGCTTTTTCGCCATTTTCGACGCTCAAACTGGCGATTTTGGACAACTTTTGGCACTTTTTGTGACGAGGATTACTGCATTTAGTACTATTTGGGCACGTATGCGCCTTCCGCGCCCGGCGAAATGGGTGAATCAGCCACGGCGGACCGCTCCCGGAGCTTCTGCACGACGCCGTGGACGATCAGTCCCTGGCCGATCGTGTAGGTGCCCATGATGAGCAGGTCGATCTGCCAGAAATGAAAACCGGGCACAAAGAGGTCGAGGGACAAGACCGAATCGGAGATCACGAACAGCGCGGAGCCGAGGGCGGTTGCGCGATTGCCGCAGCCGCCCAGGATTGCCATCGTCAGAATCAATAGTGCGTAGGTGGCGACGGCCGGCGCCATCCCGCCCGCGTGGGGCAACACGATGGACAGCACGAAGATCAGCAGCGGAACGTAGAGCAACGTCCACTTTGCGGCATTGCGTGGGCGCAGGCCCAGCCCCCATGAGAAGAGCACGATGTAGGAGAGGTGCGCAACGGCGAAAGCACCCAATCCGCGCAGGAATTCCGAACCGCCCAGATCCGAGTTGTCCCCCAGGCCTGATCCCACCAGTGCCGTGGCACCAAGCGCGATCGCCAACCAATTGCTTCGCGGGGCGGAAATCAGGAATGCCAGCAGCAAGGCAAGCATCAACCAGGTTTTTGTCCAGTCTGCCACCGCCACATCGCCGGCGGCCTGCCCATAGAGGTGGACAACGGTCAATATCGCGAATGGCACGTAGGGCCAGCGAGGTACCCGCTCCGTGCCTGTCAGTGTGAGCATGGATAAACCTTACGCCCGCAAGTATTGGGGCGTGGGCCAACTTTTTTGCCTACAAGCCAAAAAGCGAAATCCTTGAAAAACAGAAAAGCGGCTTGGTTTCCGTGGAAACCAAGCCGCTCACTTGGAGGGGATGACGGGAATCGAACCCGCGTAATCAGTTTGGAAGACTGAGGCTTTACCATTAAGCTACATCCCCGTGTTGTTTCACCTTGTCGGTGGCAACGGATAAAACCTTAGCACCACATTTCCGCACTGTGCAAATCGGCGCTTCCGAATGCCTCGATCCTTGTCACTGCGCAAGTATGCGCCGGCACCCAGCCCGCGCGGATCCCGCGAACTCCGCCCGGAATGGCCGGACGTTCGGCAACGGGCTTCACCCCCCTGCCGGCACGCCGCTGCAGCCCGCTTCCTGACGGGGATCTCCGGCCGGTGTGCCTAACGCGTGGTGCGTTTGCGGGCATTGGGCTGGCAGCCGGGGCACCAGTAGAGTTTGCGGCCGGCCACTTCCATCAGCGCGATGCCGGCATCGCACAGCCTGCATTGCTGGTGCTGGCGCTGGTAGGTGTAGTAGGCGTTGTCCGGCCAGATCGGGCCCGCGGCATTACGGTGTTCGGGGCGCGTGGTGATGATCTTTCCGTCGCGGACGCCGTCTTCCATGATCGACACGATGTCCTCCCACAGGGCCGCAGCCCGGGGCTTGGACAGTTCGTTGGACGGCATGAACGGGTCGATGTTGCAGCGGAAGAGCGCCTCGGCGCGGTAGATGTTGCCGACCCCGGCCAGCACGGCCTGGTCCATCAGCGCGGTGCCGATCGGCGTCTTCTTCTTCGCCAGGCGGGCGATGAAGTCCTGCCTGGCGGCCCCGGTGTCCGCGGTGATTTCCGCGAGAGAACCGCGGCCCTTGGCGAGGTTGAATTCCCCGGCTGCGGCGACTAGCGGGTCGGGGCCGAGCTTGGCGCGCGCCGTGGCAGCCTGTTCTTCGGTGAGCACCTCGCAGGCGGTGGGGCCGCGCAGGTCCGCCCAGCCGTGGGCGGAGACCAGCCGGGCGCGGACCTGGCCGACGGGCTCCGGCGGGCCGTCGTAGGGTCCCTGGTCGGCGGCGGCGGCCTGCTCGGATTCGCCCACGCGGCGCGGCGCGCCGATGGAGGAGGCCCCGGAGAAGTGCCCGTCTCCCCCGAAGCTCCAGGCCCCGTAGAGGCCCAGGTGCACGCGCAGGACAAGGTCGTTCCCGAAACCCAGGAACAGCTGCTTGCCGTGGGCGTGCGATGACACCAGTTGCTGCCCGTCGATCAGCTTCGCGGCGGGCGCGAACCGGCCCTGCGGCGAGGAAACGGCAAGGACCTGCCCGCCAAAGACGTCGTCAAATTGGCGGGCAAGTCGATGTACCGAGTGGCCTTCGGGCATGGTGCGTGCGGCCCTGGCTAGGCCACGACCTCGCCGGTGGTCTCGTAGGTGGCGATCTTGCCGATGCGGCGGATGTGGCGTTCGACGTTGGAGAACGGCTCGTTCAGGAATGCCTCGATGATGCCGGTGGCTTCCTCCAGCGAGTGCTGGCGGCCGCCCACGGCCACGACGTTGGCGTTGTTGTGCTCGCGGGCCAGGCGCGCGGTGTCCAGGTTCCAAGCCAGGGCGGCGCGGATGCCGACGACCTTGTTGGCGGCGATCTGCTCGCCGTTGCCCGAGCCGCCCAGCACGATGCCCAGCGAGTCGAGGCCCGCGGCCTGGTCGGCCACGACGGCCAGGGCCGCGTTGATGCAGAACGAGGGGTAGTCGTCCTCGGCGTCGTAGGCGGTCGGACCGTGATCGACCATTTCGTAGCCCTTGGCCGTGAGGTGCTCGATGAGGTGGGCGCTGAGCTCGAGGCCGGCGTGGTCGGTGGCGATGTGAACGCGCATGTGAAATGTCCTTAGACGCTTGTGGGGAAAGTTCGGATCCAGCTTATCTTTACCGGCGGGGCGCCGCTAAGTTCGTGACCCGGCGTCCGGGTGTCCGGCCGCAAGCTGGTTGAGCAGCCGCGCCATGGCGGTGGCATCCTCCATGGCGGCCGCCGAGTAGATGCGGGCTCCCCCGCGCTTGCGCTCCACCACCACGCCGGGACCCTTCCCGACGATGAAGGCGACGCCCGCGCCGCTGACGCGTAGGCCCCAGCCGCCGAATTCGGCCGGGGTGATTTCCCGGCCCTCCGCTCGATGGATGTCCTCCGGGTGGACGTGCAGCAGTTTCACGAGGCCGCCGCCGTAGACGCGGATGCCGTCATCGTCGACCACGACCCTGCCGGACAGGAAACACACGCCGGACAGCAACACCGCGGCGACGACCAGGACCAGCAGCCAGAGGTCTGCCGCGTTCTCGGCCGAAACGTAGAGGGCCAGCACCAGCATTCCGATCAGCAGCGCCGCCAGCACGGCCAGCACCCATTTGGGGCTCTTCACCGTGGATACGAGCGTGGTGCCGGGAACCATGGCCAAGCCCGATGTCTGGCCCGATGCCGTCGCCGCCTCCCCGGGCGCTTCGGCGGCTGGCAGGGACTTGGCCACCAGTCGTGCGGAGATGACTCCCCACAGGATCGCCAGCGCCAGGCCCGTGAACAGCACCGGCAGGTTCATCCTGGTGCCCAAGGCCTCCGGCGCGTCGAGTTGGCCCACGGTGCCGGAAAGCAACAGGCCGCAGATGCCGACCAGCAGGCCATTGCCGAGCCCGGCAAGCAGCGGCACTCCGGAGGTTTTCCCGGGTCCCGGGGTGACAAATGAGCACAGCGGCATGAGCACCCCAATGAAAGCCAGGGTCACCGCCCCGATCACCAGCTGAAAGGCAAAGCTGCCGGTACCATCGGCAACGCCGGCGCCATTCCAGTGCGTGGCCATTGGATCCGGCAAGCGACCGTGCCAGGTCAGCAGCGCAAGCACGTGGGCAGCCATTGCCGCACCCATCGTGCCAAGACTCAGGGCCCAGAAGATCGAGCTGCGGTTCCGGTGCGTGTATTCGGCCATGATGGCGGGGTTCCTCCTGGGGATGGATCGTCATTCGAGGCTTTGATCGACCCTATATAGATTTCGGTGGAGATTTCGGACTTGGGATTCGGCCCTGAGGTGTGGCGACCCATCTCCGCCCGGGGTGGCGTGCCGCCACGTCGATCATCAGCCTCATCAACAACCGGTACCCCAAGCAGTCGGGAAATGGCACGCGACGGGCACACCAAGCGAGTTCCCTGGCCCCGCGACAGGATCGGCTGGATCGGCTGGATCGGTCGAGCTTTGGGTGGGCCGTCGGGTCGCCCTGCCCTTGCTCCTGGCGTGCCGGCGGAGCGCCTGCGGTCATGTGGTTGACACTACAAAACGTTTTGCATAGTGTGTCTGAAGCAACAGCCAAAACGTTTTGCAGGGAGTCATGATGAAGAAGGTCGGCATCCGGGATGTAGCCACAGCCGCACAAGTTTCAGTGACCACCGTTTCGCATGCACTGAATGAAACCCATGCCTCCCGCGTCAACCCGCAGACCCGCGCCCATATCCAAAGCGTAGCCGCACAACTGGGCTACTCACCCAACAAGCTGGCCAGCGGCCTGCGGACCCAGCGCTCAAACTTCCTGGGACTGGTGAGCGACGAGATCGCCACCACCCCCTTTGCCGGCGAGATGCTCCAGGGCGCGCAGGATGCCGCCTACGAACGCGGATGGCTCGTCATGATCCTGGATAGTTCAATGGACCTGGAACTGGAGAAACACCAGATCAATTTCCTGCTGCAGCACCAGATTGACGGCCTCATCTACGCCAGGATGTTTCACCAGGAAGTGGTGCTTCCGGCCCAGCTGGCAAAGACGCCCGTTGTTCTGCTGGATGCGGTTTCGGGGGACGGAAGCAACTCCTCGGTGGTTCCGGACGAGGTCGCCGCGGCCTCGACAGCCACCACCGCATTGATCGAGGCCGGCCACCGCAGGATCGGCTTCATCAACAACCGCGATGACATCCCAGCCACCCACGCACGATTGCACGGATACCGGGAAGCGCTGGACAAGCACCAGATCGATTTTGATCCGTCCCTGGTGATCACCGCGGCTGCCGATGCCTCGGGCGGCCGAGTGGCAGCGCTGCAGATGCTTGCCGCCGAGACACGCCCCACGGCTGTTTTTTGCTTCAACGACCGCATGGCCATGGGAGCCTACCAGGCGGCCGGATCCTTGGGGCTACGAATTCCACACGATCTCTCGGTCATCGGGATCGACAACCTGGAACTGATTGCCGATGAACTCTGGCCTGGCCTCACCACTGTTGCCCTCCCCCATTACGAGATGGGAAGTTGGGCGGCCGAACGGCTCCTTGACGAAATCGAGGGAAAGGCCGGCGCCTCGCAGCTCCACCAAAAACTCGACTGCCCACTGATCGAACGGGCGTCGATTGCGCCCCCGACGCCAGGATAAGACACGACTTCCACTCGGCGATCCTGAAACAAATAGACGGGGTGCGCGGCTGCTGTAACAGCCACGCACCCCAGGTTGAGGAACCGAACAAACCGCTCAAGAATCCATCAGAAAGATTCGAACATCATGAAATCTCGTTTCACGAGGGTCCTCGTCTCAAGCCTAGCGGCTGCGGCGCTGGCAGCCACATTGGCATCATGCGGCTCCGCCAGCTCCAGCAACAAGGATGGGGCCGGTGGCCGGCTCACGCTCTGGACCCACAATGCAGGAAACGCAACCGAACTGGGTGCCGTCCAGGAAGTGGTTGACGCATTCAACTCCAGCCAAACGGAAGCCACCATCACCATCCAGGCTTTCCCCCAGGACTCCTACAATGATTCGGTGGTGGCCGCGGCATCGGCCAACAAGCTCCCCTGCCTGGTCGAAATCGACGGACCGAATGTTCCCAACTGGGCCTGGGCCAAGTACCTGACCCCGCTGAAACTCTCAACAGATCTTTCGCAGAACCTGCCCAGCACCCTGGGCGCCTGGAACGGCGAGACCTACGCGGTGGGCGCCTATGACGTGGCGCTGACGTTCATGGCCCGGAAATCGGATCTTGACGCGGCCGGCATCCGGGTTGCAACCATCGACAAGCCCTGGACCAGGGACGAATTCGATGCCGCGTTGGCTTCGCTGAAACAACTCGGCCGTTGGGATCATCCGCTGGACCTGGGCACCTCAGGCGTCAGCGAATGGACCCCTTACGCATACTCCCCCCTGATGCAGTCATTCGGCGGCGACTTGATCAACCGCAACGGTTTCCAGAGCGCCGCCGGAGTGTTGAATTCCGAGGCATCCATCGCCTGGGGAACCTGGTTCAGGGGCCTTGTCGAACAGGGCTACATGGCGCAAAAGAGCGGCAAGGACTCCACCCTGGATTTCATTAACCACAAGAGCGCAATCCTCTATGCCGGAAGTTGGGCCTCCAATACCGCCCGCAAGGCACTGGGTGATGACTTGGTCATCATGCCCTCGGTTGACCTGGGCAAAGGCCCCAAGATCGGCGGCGGCTCCTGGCAGTGGGGCGTGAGCACAGGCTGCCAGAACCCCCAGGCTGCCATGGATTACCTCGACTTCTCACAGCGGCCGGAAAACATCGCCAAGGTGGCTTCGGCCACCGGAACCATCCCCGCGACGGAAGCCGCCGCCGCGCTGGTCCCCGGATTTGAAGCGGGCGGCACGAACCGCATCTTCATGGACTTCTCTAAGAAGTTTGCAGTGCTCCGCCCGGAGACCCCCGCCTACGCCTTTATTTCCTCGGAATTTGAAAAGGCCACCCAGGACATTCTCGCCGGCGCGCCCCCGCAGAAGGCACTAAACCGGGCCGCCAAGAACATTGACGCGAACATCAAGTCAAACAACGGCTACAAGAACTAGTCAGCTTCGAGGTGCCCCGCTGGATCCCCTCCATCGCCGCGCCCTCAAGCCCTGAGAGACACGGGAACAAAACCATGAATACCTTGTTGGCCCAAAAAACCTCGGCTACGCCCCTCGACGAAACCCAGCTGCGGGTTCCTGCACCGACACGGCGCCCGGCATCGCGCGAAAAGCGCCGCGAACAACGCACCGGTTGGCTCATGCTCAGCCCCGCGGTTGTGCTACTGATTCTTTTCATCCTCGTGCCGGCGGTATTGTCCTTCGGCCTGGCATTTACCAACGCCAGGCTGATTTCCCCGCACCCGGCAACCTTTGTGGGTCTTGATAACTTTGCCCGACTCTTCACCGATGAAACGTTCTACCGTTCACTGCTGAACGTCGCCTACTTTGCGATCATCGTGGTGCCGCTCCAAGCCGGTGTTGCCCTGCTGATGGCAATCCTCATCAACACCAAGATCCGCGGTGTGACATTCTTCCGTACCCTGTACTTCCTGCCGGTGGTTACCTCGATGGTGGTGGTCTCCCTGCTATGGATGTTCATCTACAGCCAGGACGGACTGCTCAACGAGATCATCTCGAAGGTCTCCTTCGGAACGCTTCAGGGCGCGGATTGGTTGAACAACCCCTCGACCGCATTGCCGGCCATCATGATGATGTCGGTGTGGCAGGGCGCGGGTTTCCACATGATCATCTGGCTCTCGGGCCTGCAGACCATTTCGGCCGAACTCTACGAGGCAGCCGACCTTGACGGCGTGAGCCGCTGGCAGCGTTTCAAGTACATCATCTGGCCCGGTCTCACCTCCACCAGGAACCTGATCCTGGTCACCATCACTATCCAGGCGTTGAGCCTCTTCACGCAGACCAACGTCATGACCCAGGGCGGCCCGCTCGATTCAACGACAACCATCGTCTACCAGGCGGTTCGTTCGGGATTCAAGCAGCAGGAGACCGGCTACGCGGCGGCGATTTCCGTAGTCTTCTTCGCCCTCGTCCTCATCATTTCGGCAATCCAGCGCTACCTCACCCGAGAGAAGTCCTGACATGACAACCATTCTTGAGCAAGCCTCCCAGCAATCCCCCGAAGCGGCCCCTGCCCGGAAATTCCGGCTGCGCGGCATTTCGGCATGGGCAATCCGGGTTCTGCTTGGCATCGTCTTCTCCTTCCCGTTGCTGTTCATGTTTGTGTCCTCGCTGAAGCCCGACGCACAGATCTTTGGCGACCTGTCCTCGATGGCCGCATTCCTCCCCGTTGGCGATTTGTCCACCGAGAACTACCAGGCCGTCTTTGAGCGGGTTCCCGCGGCACGCTTCCTGATCAACTCCATTGCGATCGCCGCGGTGACGGTCGCCCTCGGGGTGCTCATCAACAGCCTTGCCGCATTCGCGCTTTCGCGTTTGCAGATGCGCGGCAAAGGAATCATCCTGACGCTGATCATTGCCACGCTGATTGTCCCGTTCGAAACCCTTGCCCTCCCGTTGGTCTGGTGGGTCAACAAACTTCCCTGGCTGGAAATCAACGGGTTCTCCCTGTCGCTGACCACCGGGTGGCTTGACACCTACCAGGTGCAGATCATCCCGTTCGTCGCCAACGCATTCTCCATCTACCTCTTCCACCAGTACTTCGAATCCATTCCCAAGGAATTGGACGAGGCGGCACGCGTTGACGGAGCCGGCTGGTTCAAGATCTACTCGCGGATCATCATGCCGCTGTCCGGTCCGGCCATCGCAACCGTCTCCATCCTGACATTCCTGCCGGCCTGGAATTCATACCTCTGGCCGTTGATGGTGGTGCAGAGCGAAGAATTGCGCCCGGTCATGGTCGGCGTCCAGTACTTCTTCCAGCTCAACGTGTCCTGGGGCGAAATCATGGCCTATTCCTCGATGATCACTCTGCCGGTCGTCGCACTGTTCATTGCCTTCCAGCGTTCATTCGTCAACAGCATTGCCTCAAGCGGGGTCAAGGGCTAGCCAGCGCACCCTTCGCACCGCATCCCGGATAGTGCCGGGAACATACAACCACCCTGAGAAACGAGCACCATGTCGGCATCACCCGCCCAGACCGCCGAGGATTTTCGGCCGGCCTTCCACTATTCGGCGAGCAACACCTGGCTCAACGACCCCAACGGGCTCATCTTCCATGGCGGCCTGTACCACCTCTACTACCAGAACAACCCGCTGGATAGCGTGTGGGGCAACATGTCCTGGGGCCACGCAACGTCCACCGACTTGCTGAGCTGGACCGAGCACCCGGTGGCGATCACCTTTGACGAGCACGAAGACATCTTCTCCGGGAGCATCGTCTTTGACCGGAACAACACCAGTGGCTTCGGCACCGCTACGTCGGCCCCCTTGGTGGCCATCTACACCAGCGCCTACAAGGCGGCCTCCGAACACCAAGGGACCCAGGCCCAGTCCCTGGCCTACAGCCTCGACGGCGGATACAGCTGGACCAAATACGCGATGAACCCCGTATTGACCCGCAATTCCCCCGATTTCCGCGACCCCAAGGTTTTCTGGCATGAGGGTGAGGCCGGCGGGTACTGGGTCATGGTCGCCGTCGAGGCCCTCGACTACCAGGTGGTGCTCTACAAGTCCATGGACTTGATTGGCTGGGAGTTGCTCAGCAGCTTCGGCCCGGCCAACGCCACGGGCGGGATCTGGGAATGCCCGGATCTCTTCCCGCTGCCGCTGGACGGGGATCCCGAAAACATCAAGTGGGTGCTCACGGTGAACCTGAACCCCGGCGGGCCCAACGAGGGTTCGGCCGGGCAGTACTTCGTCGGCGGCTTTGACGGGACCCGCTTTGTCTCCGAAACTACGGTGACCGAGGGCATGGAAGATGCGGCACGCATCAACGACTACCAGTGGCTCGACTGGGGCCGGGACTACTATGCGGCCGTTTCGTTCAGCGATGCCCCGCAGAACCGCAGGCTCATGATCGGATGGATGAACAACTGGGACTATGCAAACCAGATCCCGACGGCACCGTGGCGCAGCCCCATGTCGCTGGCCCGCGAGATCAGCCTGGCCAGCATCGAGGGACAACCGCGGCTGATCCAGAACGTGGCAACCGGTTCATCCGGGGCACCGGCACCGCTTTCAACCTTTTCCCAGCCTGCGGGCCCGGTGCGGGAGGGAACCGTCGTGCTTCCCGGAGCCGCGGGCCGCGTGCAGCACCTCGAATTCACGGTGGAGGCCGGGAGTGCGCAGGAAGTCGGGCTGGTCGTCCGTGGCAGCGGAAACGAGGGCACCCGCATCGGCATCAACCCCGCCCGGGGCACCATTTATGTTGATCGCAGGAACTCGGGTGCCACCGGCTTCCACGAATCGTTCCCGTCGATCGATTCGGCTCCCCTGCGGGCTGTTGACGGTTCCTACACGCTGGAGATCTACGTGGATCACTGCTCGGTGGAGGTATTTGCCGCCGACGGGCAGGTCACCCTGACGCAATTGATATTCCCGTCCCCGGACAGCCAAGAGGTATCGCTCTTTGCCACCGGCGGCACCGCCACCCTCGGCGCACTGAGGATCAGCACCTACGCCTAGTCCCCCGCCGACGTGCCGGCACCGGCATCTCCGGACACCCACCCGCACACGCACCTGCGAAAGGAATCAACATGCAACCGGTCGATACATCCACCAACGCCGTGCCGCCATTGGAAGTCGTCGTGGTGGGCGAGGCCCTGATCGACATCGTCGAGTCGGCTTCGGGAACCACCGAGCATCCCGGCGGTTCACCCGCCAACGTCGCCTACGGGCTCGGGCGGCTCGGGGTAGCCACGGGGATCTTGACGGCACTGGGCGAGGATGCGCGGGGAACCGCGCTTCGCGAACACCTGCACCGCGCCAAGGTGGCGGTCATCCCCGGTTCCAGCGTGCTGGGCCGCACCGCCACCGCCACGGTGAACCTTGGAGCCGATGGCTCGGCCAGCTACCTTTTTGACATCGACTGGAAACTTGACGGTGCACCGTCGCTTGGCACCCCGCCGCTGATCCACACCGGATCCATTGCAACGTTCCTTGAACCGGGTGCCGGTGCGGTGAAGGCGCTGCTGCGGCGCCATCGTCCGGATAGCCTCATCACCTACGACCCGAACATCCGGCCGGCGCTGCTGGGAAATCATGCGCAGGCGCTTGCCTCGTTCGAGGAAATTGCCGGGCTGGCGCACCTCGTCAAGCTCAGCGACGAGGATGCCCGCTGGCTCTATCCGGGGCTGGACATCGCGCAGGCCACACGGCGGATCCTCCGGTTGGGTCCCGACCTGGTGGTGGTCACCCGGGGTGCGGAGGGTTCGCTGCTGGCGACCGAGGATGGATCGGTGGTGGTTCCCTCTGTGAAGACCACGGTGGTTGACACCATTGGTGCCGGGGATTCCTACATGGCGGCCCTGGTTGCAATGCTTGTGGCCGCGGGATCCGTGCCCACGGAGCCGGGGGCACTTGAGGAATTGGGGCGCACCGCCTCGATGGCCGCAGCCATCACCGTGGGCAGGGCCGGGGCCAACCCGCCGCGGGCCGAGGAACTGGAAATGCGCCTGGCCCGGGAATCGGCCCGAACCACCGGCACGCGCCGTGGCTAGATGAAGTGCGGGCCGACGCCGGCAAGCCGCAACAGCCCGGAGGCCATCGCCCGTGCGGTGAGCGCGCTGGTGGCGGGGTTGTGCGGATCCGGGGCGTTGGCGATGCTCAGCTCGTAGGAGCCCGCGCTGCCGCGGATGCCGATCGCATGGTGTGTCTGTGTGGCGGCCGGGTCCGCGGTGATGGTGACATGCACCAGGCCAAGGTCTCCGGCCGCAAGCCCCAGCGCCGCCGCGACATTGATGTTTGACGGAAAGAGCGCCACGGCCCGGGCCACGGTTCCCGCAAAGACCGTCCGGGGTTCCCCCAGGGTTGCGGCTTCGTTGATCCAGGCGCGCAGAGCCTCGGGCAGGCCCGCATGCAGCAGCGCGGCCGGCGGCTTGCGGGTGTCCAGCTCGATGGACCGGATGGTTCCGGCGGAGGCCCGGATGAGGTCGAGTCCCCCGATGGCCCCGGTGGACAGGTAGGTCCTTCCCGGGCCGGCGTCCAGCAGTGCCGTGCGCAACCCGGCGTCCACCAGGGCGCCGAGCGAGGCAACGAGCAGGTCGGTGCCGGAGGCGATGATGGCCGGGCCCAGCGCGCGCACCGCGGCCGGGGATGCGCATTCGGCGATGACATCCGCACGCTCGAGGGCCTCGGCCAGGGTGAGCACGGGCAACCGGGAGTCGGCATCGCCCACGCATCGCCGGGTGGCCGGATCCGCGGCAGGCCCGGTTTCCTGACCGTTTCCCTGCCCGGTGCCAGTGGATCCGGCGGTGCGGTCAAGCACTCCCAGCACCTCGATGCTCGGCGCATGCCGCTCCAGCATCCCGTGCAGCGAGCGCCCGATCGCGCCGTAACCCAGCAGCACCACATTCAATCCCATGTCACCCATCAAACCAGCGTTTCGTCCAAATTGCGGTTCACACTTGCGGCGCGGTGGGGTGGTGGTGAGAGAATGGACACAATGTTCAGGGCTTGCTTCACACCTGCGGTCTTGGTGCGGTGCACCGCCGTCGAACACACCAGTCGAACACCACTTGCCGCATATCCCGATCGAAAGGCGCCTGAGCCGACCATGCCAGGAATGAACCTCACCCGCGAAGAGGCACAAACCCGTGCCGAACTCATCACCGTCGACTCCTACGAGGTTGCCTTGGACCTCACCGGGTCGGACACGGTCTTCGGCTCGCATACCACCGTCCGCTTCGGCGCCGTGCCGGGATCCAGCACCTTCATCGACGCAGTGACCGCGACCGTCCGCTCGGTGAACCTCAACGGCACCGAGCTTGACCCGGCCGAGGTTTCCGACGGCGTGCGCATCACGCTGCCGAACCTGGCAGCCGAGAACACCCTGGTCATCGACGCCGACGCGCTGTACATGAACACCGGCGAGGGCCTGCACCGCTTCGTGGACCCCGTCGATGCGGAGGTCTACCTCTACTCGCAGTTCGAGGTGCCCGACTCCCGCCGCGTGTTCGCCGTCTTCGAACAGCCCGACCTGAAGGCCACCTTCGCGTTCACCATCACCGCGCCGGACCACTGGGACGTCATCTCCAACGCCGCCACCCCGGAACCGGTCCCCGCCCACGAGGGCGCCAAGACCTGGGCCTTCGCGCCCACCGCGCGCATCTCCTCCTACATCACCGCGCTGATCGCCGGCCCGTACCGGTCCGTGCGCTCGGAGCTCACCAGCAGCGACGGCCGCACCATCCCGCTGGGCGTCTTCGCCCGCGCCTCCCTCATGGAGCACCTGGACGCGGAGAACATCTTCACGCTCACCCGCCAGGGCTTCGAGTTCTTCGAGGAGCAGTTCGGCACCCCGTACCCGTTCGAGAAGTACGACCAGCTCTTCGTGCCCGAGTTCAACGCCGGCGCCATGGAAAACGCCGGCGCCGTGACGTTCCTGGAGTCCTACGTCTTCCGCTCGCGTCCCACCGACGCCATGGTGGAGCGCCGCGCGGTGACCGTGCTGCACGAGCTGGCCCACATGTGGTTCGGCGACCTGGTGACCATGCGCTGGTGGAACGACCTGTGGCTGAACGAGTCGTTCGCCGAGTTCATGTCCACGCTGGCCGCCGCGCAGAACACCGAGTTCACCCAGTCCTGGACCACGTTCAACATCATGGAGAAGACCTGGGCCTACCGCCAGGACCAGCTGCCCTCCACGCACCCGATCGTCGCCGAGATCAAGGACCTCGAGGACGTGCAGGTGAACTTCGACGGCATTACCTACGCCAAGGGCGCCTCCGTGCTGCGCCAGCTGGTGGCCTGGGTCGGCCAGGAGCAGTTCATGGCCGGGGTGCGCACGTACTTCGCCAAGCACGCCTGGAAGAACACCGAGCTGCCCGACCTGATGCGCGAACTCGAGGATTCCTCCGGCCGCGACCTGGCCAAGTGGTCCGAGCTGTGGCTGGAGACCGCGGGCGTGAACACGCTGCGCGCGCAGATCGCGACCGACGACGCAGGCACCATCACCGGGTTCGAGATCACCCAGACTGCGGTCGCCGAGCACCCGACGATCCGCCCGCACCGCCTGGCCGTCGGCTTCTACGACTTCGACGAAGACGGCAAGCTGGTGCGCGTGCACCGCGAGGAACTCGACGTCGCGGGCGATTCCACCACGGTCGAGCCGGTCATCGGTCTCAAGCGCCCGGCCCTGGTGCTGGTCAACGACGACGACCTGGCCTACGCCAAGATCCGCCTGGATGAGCTCTCGCTGGCCACCGCCACCAACCACCTGAAGGACTTCGGGGCCTCGCTGCCGCGCACGCTGGTCTGGGGTGCCGCCTGGGACGCGGCGCGCGACGCCGAGACCCCGGCACGCGCCTACGTCGACCTGGTGCTCAACAACATCGGCCACGAGTCGGACTCCTCGGTGGTCATGGTGCTGCTGCGCCAGCTGAACACCGCCCTGGACTTCTACGTCGACCGCTCGGTCGCCGCGGAGGTCGGCACCCTGGCCGCGGACCGCCTCTGGGCCCTGGCCAACGAGGCGGCGGCCGGATCGGACTCGCAGCTGCAGTTCACCAAGGCCTTCGCCCTGCGCGCCGACTCGGCTGAGCAGCTGGATTCCGTCGCGGCCCTGCTGGACGGCCGGCTGGTGCTCGAGGGCCTGCAGGTCGACACCGACCTGCGCTGGGAGCTGCTGTCCTCGCTTGCCGCCGGCGGCCGCGTGGGCGTGAAGGAAATCGACGACGAGCTGGCCGGCGACAACACCGCCAACGGCAAGCTTGCCGCGCAGACCGCCAAGGCCGCCATCCCCACCGCCGAGGCCAAGGCCGCGGCCTGGCGGGGCGTCCTGGGCGGGGAACTGTCCAACCTGGAGCAGCGCGCCGCGATCACCGGCTTCAACCGCGTGCACGACGCCGCGCTGATCGCCGGCTACGCGCAGGACTACTTCGAGGCGGCCCGCACCGTGTGGGACACCAAGAGCTACGAGATCGCCCAGCAGATCATCGTCGGCCTCTACCCGGCCGCGCAGACCAGCCAGGGGACCCTGGATGCGACCGACGCATTCCTGGGCACCCTCGACGAGGACTCGCGGGCGCTGCGCCGCCTGGTCCTCGAAGCCCGCGACGGAGTGGTTCGCTCACTCGCAGCCCAGGCCGCCGACAAGTAACAAGTAGGACCACGCAGTAACAGGGGGCCGTGCGGAAACGCACGGCCCCCTGGCGTCCGGCACGAACCTTTCCGGCCGCTCGGACAGTCACGAATTGCGCGGACCCCTCGGACGTGCAAGAGAATGGAACCATGAACCTGGCTTTGCACAACTACTCCGTCTCCATCCACTGGACAGGCAACCGCGGCGAGGGCACCGCCAGCTACCGCGGCTACGGCCGCGACCACGTGGTGTCCGCCGACGGGCTGCCGGACCTGCCGGGCACCGCAGACCCGACGTTCCACGGCGACCGCGACCGCTGGAACCCGGAGCAGCTGCTGCTCGCCGCGCTCAGCCAGTGCCACATGCTTTCCTACCTGCACATCGCGGTGAAGCACGGGGTGGTTGTCAGCGGGTACGACGACGCCGCCGCCGGCACCCTGCGGCTGAACCGCGACGGCAGCGGCGAGTTCCTCGAGGCCACGCTGCACCCGCGGGTCGCCCTGGCCGACGAATCCCAGCGCGAGCTCGCGGATTCGCTGCACCGCGAGGCAAACTCGGTGTGCTTCATCGCCCGCAGCGTCAACTTCCCCGTGCACCACGCACCGGTCACCCCGGAAGCCTGAGCCGTGCCCGGTTTGGTGCCCGGCACCGTCGAACTCCTCACACGGCGGCTTGTCCCGCACATCGAGGAGGGCCGGGCGGCGGGCCAGCAGGCCTACATGAAGACCCAACAGCCGTTCCTCGGCGTGCGGGTCCCGCAGGTCCGCGCCGTCACCAAGGACTTCGCGCTCGAGTTCGGGCTGGACACCGCCGGGGCCAGGCTGGAAGCCGCGACCGAGCTGTGGGAAAACGCCACGCACCGCGAACACTGGTACGCGGCCGCGGAGCTCTGCGCGCACCGCAGCTGCCGTGGACGTCTTGATTTCCTGCCGCTGTACGAGCGCATGATCCTCGAGGGCGCCTGGTGGGACATCGTCGACGGCTGCTCCCGCCGCTACGGGGAAACGCTGCTGGCGCACCCTGGGATCGTCGAACCGATGCTGCGGGACTGGGCCACCGACGACTTCATGTGGAAGCGGCGCATGGCGATGATCGCGCAGCTGCACCTGGGGCCCAAAACCGACACCGGGCTGCTGGATCATGCGCTCACCTGCAACCTGGCGGACCCGGAGTTCTTCATCCGCAAGGCCCTGGGCTGGTCGCTGCGCCAGTACGCCAAGACCGACCCGGACTGGGTGCGCACGTGGGTCGACGCGCACCAAGACCGCATGAGCGGGCTCTCGTTGCGCGAGGCCATGAAGCACCTGGGCGACTGAGGCAGACAAGCCCTGCGCGAAAACCTGCACCGGCGCACCGGCAAAGCGGGGATAATTGAAGAATCTACGCCGGGGAGAACCGGCAGCTGAAAGGACCCGCGCCACCGTGAACGACATCCAGCCGGAAGCAATCCAAACCCCCAAGCCGGTGCTGCTGCCCAGCAGTACCCGCTTCGGCGAACCGGTGGGACAGCTGCGTCCGGTCGGCGCCTCGCTGAGCAACGCGTTGCCGGAGGGCAAGCTCTCCCCCAACGACGACCACGACCCGGCGGCCTACGAGGGCACGTTCTACGCGCAGGTCGGCGGGCGCGAGACCTTCGCCAAGCTGGCCGAGAAGTTCTACGAGTCGGTGGCCGCGGACGAGGAATTCCGTTCCATGTACCCGGAGCAGGACCTGCGCCCGGCCGCGATGCGCCTGCAGCTGTTCCTGGAGCAGTACTGGGGCGGACCCAAGACCTATGGCGAACGCCGCGGCCACCCGCGCCTGCGCATGCGCCACCACCCGTACACGATCAACTCGCACAACCGCGACGTATGGCTCAAGCACATGCGCTATGCGGTCGATTCGCTGGAGCTGCCTCCGCTGCTGGAGACGACGCTTTGGGACTACTTCGACCGCGCCGCCCACTCGCTGGTGAACGCCGCGGACTAGCAGCTGACTGGCAACGGGCGGAAAACCGCCTAGCCCAGCACGCCGCCCTGGCGGGCCAGCACGTGCCCGCCGGAGCTGCTCAGGCGCAGCCAGCCGCCGGATCCGAAGAGCACCGAGGATGCGCCGGGGCGCAGGAAGCCCAGCGTCTGCGCGCCGAAGGCCATGCCCAGCGGCATCGACACCGGAACGTCGCGCATCGGGGTCGCCCAGATGCGCGAACGCACCGTCGCCAGCACCGGCTTGCCGGCGTTCTCCGGCAGCGCCTGCGCCACGGCGCCCATGCCCTCGGCGGCGCGGTCCAGCAGCACGTCGTCCTCCAGCACCGCAAGCCGCTCCCAGCCGCCGCGCGGCACCTGCCGACCGGCCCAGGGCGCGCCGACCTCGGCCGGCGGCATCACCAATTCCAGGGACTTGCCCTCCATGCGGGCCAGCCTGTCGGTCATCGCCGCGATCGGGTACACGCCCTCGGCGCTGGCCGGCCCGCCCAGCGCGACGGCGCGCATGCCGAGGATCGTCGGCACCGCATCGCCCAGGTTCTCGGGGAACAACACGGGCACGTAGAGCGCGAGCACGTTTCCGGCCGCCTGTGCCAGCACCGCGCCGTCGTCGATCGAGCGTGCGCGGGCAAAGAACGTACCGAGGTCCGCCACGGTTTCCTGGTCTGCAAGTACTACTGTTTCACTGGCCATTCCTCCATACTTCCATGTTGGCGCTGGAAGCCGCCCTGCGGGGTCGCGTGGGAATGTTCACTTTTCGTAGCATTCGGCAGCGAGGCCCGATCGGCGGGCCGCACACCCACGATCACGCTCGCCCCATGCGGGGCCCGGATTTGTCCGACGCGCGGGACAAACCCCGTCCTCGGCAAGTATTTACTGCGACGGTTAAGAATCCGCGGTCAGGTGGCGATAGTGTCTAACCAGATATCTTTTTTGCGCAAGGGAGCCCGCGTGAGCACGCAGAACACGAATACCGAAACCCTGCTGGAGCTTTTGTCCCTCAAGGGAAGCAGCGAAACCCGCACCTACGAGGACATTTTCGTCGGCCACACCCCGCCCCAGGCCCGTGACAGGGTCTTCGGCGGCCAAGTGCTGGGACAGTCCGTCATGGCCGCGTACCGGACCATCGCGGAGGACCGACCGATCCACTCGATGCACGGGTACTTCCTGCGCGCCGGGGACGCACGGCTTCCCATCACCTTCGGCGTGGAGCGCCTTCGCGACGGGCGCTCGTTCTCCGCGCGCCGCGTGCACGCCTACCAGAACGGCGTGCCGATCCTCTCGATGATCGCCTCCTTCCAGGAGCACTCGGAGGGCGTCGACCACCAGGACACCATGCCGGAGGGCATCCCGGACCCGGAGTCGCTGCCGACCACCGCCGACCTGATCGGCGAGATCGACCACCCGGTGGCCCAGGAGTTCGCGTTCAACCGGCCCTTCGACATCCGCTACGTCGGCGAACCGCTGTACTTCCAGCAGCCCACCGACCGCCGCGCCGTGAACGCCGTCTGGATGAAGACCACCGCCGCGATGCCCGACGACGATGCGCTGCACCGCGCGGCGCTGGCCTACGCGAGCGACTACACGCTGCTGGAGCCGATCCTCCGTCGCCACGGGCTGACATGGATCACCCGCGGCATGTCCGTCGCGAGCCTCGACCACGCCATGTGGTGGCACCGCCCGTTCCGAGTCGACGAGTGGCTGCTCTACGTGCAGGAATCCCCCAGCGCCTCGGGCGCCCGCGGCCTGGGCACCGGGCGCATCTTCAACCGCGCCGGCCAGCAGGTGGCGTCCGTCGCCCAGGAAGGCATGCTGCGCCTGCCCAGCGAAGACTAAACACCGAAAGCACGACAAAGGCCCCGCCCGGCTGGAAAAATCCAGCGGACGGGGCCTTTGCCATGACCGGTATTAGTCGCGGGTCAGGCGGCGGTGGGTGACGCGGTGCGGCTTTGCAGCCTCCGGGCCCATGCGCTCGATCTTGTTCGCCTCGTAGGATTCGAAGTTGCCTTCGTACCAGTACCAGTTCGCCGGATCCTCATCGGTGCCCTCGTAGGACAGGATGTGGGTGGCAACCCGGTCGAGGAACCAACGGTCGTGCGATACAACCACTGCGCAACCCGGGAATTCGAGCAGCGCGTTTTCCAGGGACGACAGGGTCTCGACGTCGAGGTCGTTGGTGGGCTCATCGAGGAGCAGCAAGTTGCCGCCCTGCTTGAGGGTCAGGGCCAGGTTCAGGCGGTTGCGCTCACCACCGGAGAGCACGCCTGCCTTCTTCTGCTGGTCCGGACCCTTGAAGCCGAAGGCCGAAACGTAGGCACGCGAGGGAACCTCGACCTGGCCGACGTGCATGTAGTCCAGCCCGTCGGAAACAACTTCCCAGAGGGACTTGTTCGGGTCGATGCCGCCACGGTTCTGGTCGACGTAGGAGATCTTGACGGTGTCGCCGACCTGCAGCTGGCCGCTGTCGAGCGGTTCCATGCCGACGATGGTCTTGAACAGGGTCGACTTGCCGACGCCGTTGGGACCGATGACGCCGACGATGCCGTTGCGCGGCAGCGAGAAGGACAGGTTGTCGATCAACACGCGGTCGTCGAAGCCCTTCTTGAGGTTCTTGGCCTCGATGACCACCGAACCCAGGCGCGGGCCTGCGGGGATCTGGATTTCTTCGAAGTCCAGCTTGCGGGTGCGCTCGGCCTCCGAAGCCATTTCCTCGTAGCGTGCCAGACGGGCCTTGGACTTGGTCTGGCGGCCCTTGGCGTTGGAGCGAACCCATTCGAGTTCTTCGCTCAGGCGCTTTGCAAGCTTCTGGTCCTTCTTGCCCTGCACCTCGAGGCGCTCGCGCTTCTTCTCCAGGTAGGTGGAGTAGTTGCCCTCGTAAGGGATCAAGCGTCCGCGGTCGACCTCGGCGATCCACTCGGCCACGTGGTCGAGGAAGTACCGGTCGTGGGTCACGGCGAGAACTGCACCGTGGTAGGCCTGCAGGTGCTGTTCCAGCCACTGGACCGACTCGGCGTCCAAGTGGTTGGTGGGCTCATCGAGGAGCAACAGGTCCGGCTTCTGCAGCAGCAGCTTGCACAATGCCACACGGCGGCGCTCACCACCGGAGAGGTGGGTCACCGGGGAATCTCCCGGCGGGCACTGCAGTGCATCCATTGCCTGCTCGAGCTGGGAATCGATGTCCCACGCGTCGGCGGAGTCGATTGCCTCCTGCAGGTGGCCCATTTCTTCGAGCAGTGCGTCGAAGTCGGCACCGTCCTGTGACATCTCCTCGGAGATCTGGTTGTAGCGAGTGATCTTTTCGTAGATCTCGCCGACGCCTTCCTGGACGTTGCCCAGGACCGTCTTTTCTTCGTTCAACGGCGGCTCCTGCAAAAGGATGCCTACGCTGTATCCGTCGCTGAGGCGCGCCTCACCGTTGGAGGGCGTATCAAGCCCTGCCATGATCTTAAGGATCGTCGACTTGCCCGCACCGTTCGGTCCAACCACGCCAATTTTTGCGCCTGGGTAGAACGACATGCTGACATTGTCGAGAATGACTTTGTCGCCAACGGCCTTGCGAGCCTTGGTCATCGTGTAAATGAATTCCGCCATGCCCTCAAGGCTAGTGCCTTGGGGAGACTTACTCACAATTTCCGCCGGTGAGTTTCGGCGGGTGTGCCATGTTCTTGGGCACAGTGACGGCCAAGAACCCGCGTGCGGGACTTGGCCGCCCGTCCTCATGCGGCGTTGGTGTCCGCTTCACCTGTGGTTTCGGCATCGTTTTCGGGCCACCCCGTGACCGGAAAATCCTCATCCGTCTCCCCCGTTGCCCCGTGCGGGTGGCGGCCGCGGGCACCCCTGCCGGGTCCGTCCTCGCCGTCCTGCCGGCGCACGCGTTCGAAGGTGCTGACCCCGAAACGCAGGTCGTGCCCGAGCGAAAGCGCCTCGACGTCCGCGCTGAATCCGCGGGTTCCGTCGGCACGGTCGAACTCCCGGAGCTGGACCTTTCCATAGACGACGACGTGGTCGCCCATGTGGAGGCTGGCCAGCATGTTCGACGCCATGGCCCTGAAGCAGGAGACGGTGTACCAATTGCTGTGGATATCGACCCATTGGCCGGACTCGGGGTCCTGGCGCCGTTCGTTGCTCACCAGCCGGAACTTGGCGATGGACGCGCCGCTGGTGCCGTTGCTGATGCGCGGCTCGGTGCCCACCACACCGCGAATCGTCAGGTGGTCGGTCATGGTGCCCTCCAGGGATCTGATGCAGCAAGGCTCTCTTGCTGTATCTGCCCAGTGTGGACGGTTCCAGCGGACCCCGCGGGCGGCACCGTACGGGATGTGGACAACCCGTTGCGCCGCCGCGGAAGCTGGGTCGCGGCCGTGCCCGACATGCGCCCGGCTCCACGTCAACCGATCTTTCGCGGGATGTTTGGGCGCATGGTTGGGCGGATGCAAAACTCCCTCTACCGGTGGGCGACAAAGTGCCATAGCATGGCCAAATGCCAGACAACCACGCATCGGTCCCCCTTCGAGAACTCAACAACGGGGCTTTCATGCCCTCGATCGGCCTGGGCACCTGGCCGCTCGACGACGCCCAGGCGGGAGCCGCCGTGGTGCACGGACTGGAGGCCGGATACCGGCTCATCGACACCGCCGAGAACTACAACAACGAGATCGGCATCGGCGAGGGCATCGGCAGCACGTCGGTGCCGCGCGAGGAACTGTTCATCACCTCGAAGTTCAACGCGAAATGGCATTCGGTGGACGGTGTCCGCGACGCCTGGGAACACAGCTGCACGCGGCTGGGCGTCGAATACCTTGACCTGTTCCTCATCCACTGGCCGAACCCCGCGCAGGGCCGCTACGTCGAGGCGTGGGAGGGGCTGGTCAAGCTGCTGAAGGCCGGCCGGGTGCGCGCCATCGGCACCTCGAACTTCACCACCGAACAGCTTCAGGAACTGATCCACGCCACCGGTGTGGTGCCGGACGTGAACCAGATCCAGCACTCCCCGTACTGGATCGACGACGAGCGGCTGGCGTTCCACGCGGGGCACGGCATCGTCACCGAGGCATGGGGGCCGCTGGGCCGCGGAAAGCACAACCTGCTGGGGGCCGAACCCGTGGTGGCGGCCGCGCACGCGCACAAGGTCACCCCGGCGCAGGCGGTGTTGCGCTGGCACGTGCAGCGCGGCGTGGTTCCCATCCCCAAGAGCGCGGACCCCGAGCGCATGGCGCAGAACCTCGATGTGTTTTCGTTCGACCTGACCCCGGAGCAGGTCCTGGCGATCGATGCGCTGGACGGGACCGCCGGCGAGCCCGTGTCCCCGATGGAGTTCGGGCACTAGACGCGCCGGGGTCAGTCGTCAGGCCCCGACGTAGGCTGCCAGGTGCTGACCGGTCAGCGTCGAGCGGTCGGCGACCAGCTGCGCCGGTGTGCCCTGGAAGACGATGTTGCCGCCGTCGTGGCCGGCACCCGGGCCCAGGTCGATGATCCAGTCGGCGTGCGCCATGACCGCCTGGTGGTGTTCGATCACGATGACCGACTTGCCCGAGTCAACGAGCTTGTCCAGCAGGCCCATGAGCTGCTGCACGTCGGCCAGGTGCAGGCCCGTGGTCGGTTCGTCGAGCACGTAGATGCCGCCTGATTCGCCCATGTGGATGGCCAGCTTCAGGCGCTGGCGTTCGCCGCCGGAGAGCGTGGTCAGCGGCTGCCCGATGCTCAGGTAGCCGAGGCCGACGTCGAGCATGCGGGAGAGGATCTTGTGCGCGGCGGGGATGCGGGACTCGCCGGCGGCGAAGAACTCCTCGGCCTCGGCCACCGACATGGCCAGCACCTCGGAGATGTCCTTGCCGCCGAGCTTGTATTCGAGCACCAGGGCGTCGAAACGCTTGCCCCCGCATTCCTCGCACGGGTTGGCGACCCCCGCCATCATGCCCAGGTCCGTGTAGATGACCCCGGCGCCGTTGCAGGTGGGGCAGGCGCCCTCGGAGTTCGCGGAGAACAGCGCCGGCTTCACGCCGTTGGCCTTCGCGAACGCCTTGCGGATCGGCTCGAGCATGCCGGTGTAGGTGGCCGGGTTCGAACGCCGCGAGCCCTTGATGGCTCCCTGGTCGATGGTCACCACGTCGTCGAGCCCGGACACGGAGCCGCGGATCAGCGAGCTCTTGCCGGAGCCGGCCACGCCGGTGAGCACCGTGAGCAGACCCAGCGGGACGTCGACGTCGACGTTCTTGAGGTTGTTCATGTCGGCGCCGCGGATTTCCAGCTTGCCGGCCGGCTTGCGGGTCGAGTCCTTGAGCCTGGCGCGGTCGTCGAGGTGGCGCCCGGTGAGCGTGTCGGACGCGCGCAGGCCCTCCACAGTGCCTTCGAACATGACTTCCCCGCCCAGCGATCCGGCGCGCGGGCCCAGGTCGACCACGTGGTCGGCGATGGCGATGGCCTCCGGCTTGTGCTCGACCACCAGCACGGTGTTGCCCTTGTCGCGCAGCTGCAGCAGCAGTTCGTTCATGCGGGCGATGTCGTGCGGGTGCAGCCCGATCGTCGGTTCGTCGAAGACGTAGGTGACATCGGTGAGCGAGGAGCCCAGGTGGCGGATCATCTTGGTGCGTTGCGCCTCGCCGCCGGACAGCGTGCCGGAGGGGCGTTCCAGGGAAAGGTAGCCAAGTCCGATGTCGACGAAAGAGTCAAGGGTCTCCCCCAGCGCCTCCAGCAGCGGGGCGACGGCCGGCTCGTCCAGGGAGCGCACCCACACGGCCAGGTCGCTGATCTGCATGGCGCAGGCATCGGCGATGCTCACCCCGTCGATCCTGGAGTTGCGGGCGTGCTCGGCCAGCCGGGTGCCGCCGCATTCGGGGCAAGCGGTGAAGGTGACGGCGCGTTCCACGAAGGCGCGGATGTGCGGCTGCATGGCGTCGACGTCCTTGGCCAGGAACGACTTCTGCATCTTCGGGATCAAGCCCTCGTAGGTGAGGTTGATGCCCTCGACCTTGATCTTGGTTGGTTCGCGGTAGAGCAGGTCCTCGAGTTCCTGCTTGGTGAACTTGCCGATCTTCTTGTCCATGTCGAAGTAGCCGGACCCGGCGAAAATGCGGCCGTACCAGCCGTCCATGGAATAGCCGGGGACCGTGAGCGCGCCCTCGGAGAGGGACTTTTCGGCGTCGAAGAGCGCTGTGAGGTCGAAGTCGGTGACCGAGCCGCGGCCCTCGCAGCGGGCGCACATGCCGCCGGTGATGCTGAAGCTGCGGCGCTCCTTGACCTTCTTGCCGCCCTTTTCCATGGTGACCGCGCCGGCCCCGGAGACCGAGGGAACGTTGAAGGAGTAGGCCTGCGGGGAGCCGATGTGCGGGGAGGCCAGCCGGGAGAAGACGATGCGCAGCATGGCGTTGGCGTCCGTGACGGTGCCGACGGTGGAGCGCGGGTTGGCGCCCATGCGCTCCTGGTCCACGAGGATCGCGGTGGTCAGGCCCTCGAGCACGTCGACGTCGGGGCGGGCCAGGGTCGGCATGAAGCCCTGCACGAACGCGCTGTAGGTCTCGTTGATCATGCGCTGGGACTCGGCAGCGATCGTGCCGAACACCAGCGAACTCTTGCCCGAGCCCGACACCCCGGTGAAAACCGTGAGCCGGCGCTTGGGGATCTCCAGGCTGATGTCCTTGAGGTTGTTGACGCGTGCGCCCCGCACCCGGATCAGGTCGTGGCTGTCGGCAAGGTGCGCCGTTGCCTGCTGCGTGTCGCTGTCGGTGGACGTGCTCATCGTCTCTCCATCGTGTTGCGTGGTTGGTGTCGGCCGACTCGATCCTACGTTCATCGACCGACGGTTTCGGTGTCCAGTCTAGGAGCGAACCGCGCGCCGGACTTCTCAAGAACTGCTCGCCTTGTTGGTCGGATTGTTGACCCGCTTGCCGGTCAGTCGACCCGTTGCACCATAGCCCGTGCCGCGCGCTCCGGGTTGGTGGCCCGCGGGGTGATCAAGAGGGTCAGGAAGAGGATCACGGCCACGAGGATGAAGGCGTTGAGCACCCCGAAGTGCTCCCCGAGGAATCCGAGCACGGGCGGGCCGATCAGCATCGAGGAGTAGCCGAAGATCGCCACGATGCCCACGCGGCGCGGTCCGTCGGTGGGGTGGGCCGCGGCCACGGACATGCCGACGGGGAAGCCCAAGGATCCGCCGATGCCCCAGAGCAGCGCCCCGGTGAACACCGCCCAGGGCGCCGGGGCAAGGATGAACAGGGCGATTCCCGCCAGCCCCAGGATTCCCATGGAGACCAGGGCTCGCTTGTGGCCGAAGCGGTCGATCAACGGGCCTCCGAAGAACCGCCCGGCGGTCATGGCGGTGACAAAGGCGCCGAAGACCAGCGCGCCGGCCGCCTCGGTGAACTGGTGGTCGTCGACCGAGGCGATGGCGAGCCAGTCGTTGGCCGATCCCTCGGCGAACGCCAGGCCCGCGACCATGAGCCCGATCAGCATCAGGTGTCCGTCGCGGAACACCCCGAGCACCCTCCGGCTCCACGGGATTCCCGCGGCATCCCCGTCCGCGCGCTTCTCCGCAGCCGGTTCCAGTGCCGTCACGTTGCGCACGAAGAACAGGCCGAGCACGATGATCAACAGGCCGACGCCGGCGAAGTTCCACAGGATGCCGACGTTCGCCCGGGCCGCCGCCGCGCCGCTGACGGCCCCGACGATGGTTCCCAGGCTGAAGAAGGCATGCATCATGGGCAGGAGCGTCTTGCCGATGGCCCGTTCGACCGCAGCCCCGTCGACGTTCATCATCACGTCGGTGGCGCTGAAGACGAAGCCGTAGAACACCAGGATCAGGACGGCGGCAGGGACGTTGCTCGTGAGGTCCACCACCGCACCGAGGGCCATCAATGCCAGCCCCAAGCTCACCAGGCCCGTGGCGATCCCACGCCGCACGCCCATGCGCGCCAGGATGTTCGGCGCGAAGGCCAGACCGCCGATCGAACCTATGGCAACGGCAAAGAGCAGGATTCCGACATCAGCGGTGGACAGCGAGAGTTCCACGCGGACCGCCGGCAACCGAGCCACCCAGCTGGCAAACGCGTACCCGCACAGGAAGAAGATCCCGAAGATTGAATTACGCCATGCGGAGTGGCTCTTCGTGGTGTGCACTTTGTCAGTGGCAGCTTGCTGCTTGGGCAACGGGGACCTTCCGGATGATGATGGGAAAAACGGGGGTTGCAGGCGCTCGCACCGTTGCGTTTGCGACTTAATTGCCTTTCATCATACTGCCGGATTAACCGCATGCCGAGGCCCTGTTGCCGTTTCGAAGCACAGCGCCCCTATGTGACGAAATATGAGCTCAGTGGTTCATTGGGCTATGATTCTTGTGCCTGCCTCCGTAGCTCAGTGGATAGAGCAACAGCCTTCTAATCTGTCGGTCGCGCGTTCGAATCGCGCCGGGGGCACAGAACCAAAGCGGCACCCATCAGGGCTTTTCCATGGGTGCCGCTTTTCTTTTGCCCAAACTCGGGCGCTGGGGGGATCTGGAGGATCCTTTTTCAACCCGAGTGGAGGTGAGGCATTCTTTGCGTTTCAGGAGGGAGCGAACTCTAGTCGCGGGCATTAACCCGGCAGGTCTATTGGTCCAAAAATCGGGCTCACGCGAACACTAGACAACGTTTGGTTTCGGGCGTAGTGTCGCTCGGACAACTACACACAGTTGCGAAACCCCGACCCGCAAACCGACCCCAGGAGAGCCCCCAGCTTCTTCCCCGGGTCCAGCGGGACCCCGTTTTCAGATGCGACCTGTCGCCGGTTCCTGAAAAACGTTGGTGGGTTTCGGCGGCGCAGGTGTCCCCCAAGTACCTGCGCACGCAATTGCAGATGCCCCGCCCCAAGGGGCATCTACGAATCCGATGGGCCTCGCTCGATGGGGGGGCGGGGCCCATCTTCATTCTACGATTCGGCGGCATGTCCGGAGTATTCACTCGGGACGCAATGCTCGCCGAAGTTGCCCCAAGGCCTTCCCGGGCGAACCCCTGAGACTGCCCACAAACCCACTTATCGTTCGGTATTGACACCCGCACCGTCCGGCCCGAAGCTGTACAGACCAGTTCAGCCCTGTGAGCTCGTCACGATGGAGTGCCATGAAATCGGTTCGACGTCCCGTTGTTGCCCAGTCCGTCATGCTGGTTCTGGTCGTGATCCAGGCCGTTGTCGATCCCACGGGGCTGCTCGCGTTGGTCGGCTGGTCGGGAGCGACACCTTCGCTGGCTGCCGGGCCGTGGTCGTTCGCACCGTATGTCGTGTTCGTGCCGGCGTTGCTCGCCGCTCTCTGGTGGGTTGCGGTTCGCGCTGGCGACAGGTTCTGGACACTCGCTGCCGGAACAGTGCTCGCCGTATTGCTGGCACAGGCTGCGACCGCGCTGGTCATGACAGGTGATCCGGCCATTGCGGGACGTGCGGCCAGCTTCGTTGCGGCAAAGGCATTGCCCGCGGCACTCATCGTCGCAGCGTTCACCCGCTGGTTCGGCGTCCCCACGGAGCGACTTTCACCGGCACCCGGATCAAGTTGGCCTCCGGCCGTGCTGTTCGCCGCGCTCGCGCCGCTTCTGGCCGGCCTGTGGTGGACCGGCGCCGCGTATGCGCCGGGCATTCCGTCGCCGAGGCCGGAGAACGGCATCGTCCCGGTGTCCATCGCCATGGTTCTCATCGCCGCCGCCACCGCTCTGTCCCTGCGCTGGACGCGCCCTCGCGTCCCCGGCGTGCTGGGCGGCTGGCTGGCCGCACTCGTAGCGGGCGGGATCTTCGGTCTGGTCCAGGCTGCCGTGGGATTCTTCGTCGACAGGGGTCCAGGTGGCGACATCTGGCCACTGATGGTCGCCTACCTTGCAGTCGCCGACGGGCTGGCCTTCGGAGCATGCCTGGGGTGGATCGTTGGCCTCGCCGCCGCCCCAGCCGATAGGTTGCGCACAGGCCGAGCGGGCCAAGGTGCTCGGGTCCCGGAACTGATTGCCGCATCCGCTGCGATTATTTCGCTGGGCGCGACGCTCCTGGTTCCGGGTTTCACCCCGGCCGTCGCGGCCCCGGAAAAGGTCTCACCGCCGGCGGGGTTCCTGCGAGCCGAGGGATCGCGCATCACCGACGGAAAAGGGAACCAAGTCCTGCTGCGCGGGGTGAACGTGAACCAGCTCGTCGACTTCTACCAGCCACGCAGCGAGGTGCCGGCAACCAGGCCTCTGACCGAGGGCGACTACGCCGGCATTGCCGCGCAGGGCTTCAATGTCGTTCGGCTGAATATTTCCTGGTCGGCGCTCGAGCCGGAGCGCGGCTCGCTCGACCCCGCCTACCTGGAGCAAATCACCGACGCCGTGGACTGGGTCAAGATACACGGCATCTACACCGTGCTGGACACGCACCAGGACGGGTGGTGGAACGGCCCCTCCGCGGAGGGCACCACGTGCCGGCCCGGGACCGAGCCGATGTGGGGCTACGACGGCGCCCCGGAATGGGCAACCATCACCGATGGAGCGCCGCGCTGCCAGTTCACCGGCCGCGACATCTCCCCCACGGGAAACCGTTCATTCCAGAACTTCTACTTCAACACCGACGGCGTCCAGACCGCACTTGCCAAGACGTGGGCAAGCTTGCCGCCCGCTTCGGCGACGAGCCCATGGTCGCCGGCTACGACCTGATCAACGAACCCGGGTTCGGCGAGACGGCCCCTGTGACGACCTCCCACCTGCTCGGCAAGTTCTACGACCAGGCGATCGATGAGATCCGCGCCGCGGGCGCCACGCAGATCGCCTTCATCGAGCCGAGCATCCTCTGGTCGGGTCTCGGATTCGATTCGGGCCCCGCCCCCGGCTTCACAACCGACACCAACGTCGTCTTCTCGCCCCACCTGTACGCCGAGTCGATCACCATGGACCGCGACTTGGGCATCCCGCCGATCGTGCGGCTGGAACGCCAGTTCACCCTCGCGCAGCGAGTTGCCGACCAGTATGGGTCTCCTCTTTGGTCCGGCGAGTATGGCTACTGGGGCGAGGACACCGACTCGCTGTCCCGGCTGAACAGATACGCCGACGCGGAAGACGAACACATGCTCGGTAGCGCCTACTGGGTGTGGAAGCATGCCTGCGGCGACCCGCAAAACGGCATCGGCCCGGTCGGCAACGCGCTCATGATGCAGGATTGCGCGAACGGCGGCGAGTTGCCGCCCAAGAGCGGCCTCCTCGAGATCCTGAGCCGGGCCTACCCCCCAGGCCACTCCCGGCGCGCTCGTCTCGCTCAAGGCGGAAGGCCCGCAACTGGAGCTAACCGGAACCACCCCGGCACCCCGCTGCGGTCTCAAGGTCTGGATCCCCGGCGGCGAGAGGCCAGAGGCCCAGACCACCGGCCTGACAAAGGTCGCCATGACACATGTTCCCGGAGGTTGGAACCTGACTGCTTGCGCCGAAGGGATCTACAAGCCGTCAACGACCCGCTAGATCGGAAGCCGACCGCCAGACTTCAGGTTTTTCATGACAATGGTGCTGGTGAGCTTCTCGACCCCGGGCAGGGCAATGAGCACTTCGTCGTAAAAGTGCTGGTATGCGGGAAGATCGGCCACCACCACCCGCAGGAGGAAATCCGGATCGCCGAAGAGCCGTTGCGCATCCACGATCTGGGCGCTCTTGGTCACCTCGATTTCGAAGGCCTTCATGTTCTGCCTGTCCTTAAGTGTGACAAACACCAGCGCCTCGAATCCCAGGTTGATCTTGGCCGGGTCCACGTCGGCCCGATAGCCCCGGATGACGCCCGACGTTTCCAGCTCCCGAAGCCTCCTGTGGCACGGTGCCAGCGTCAGGCCGACCTCCTGCGCCAACGCGGTGGCCGTCATCCGCCCGTCTTCCTGCAGGTGGCGCAGTATCGCGCGATCAATCCCGTCCAATGTGGTGCTCCAATCACGAGCTTCTATCGATGTAACGATGCCTTACGCAAGATTTTACAAGTAGTTTCGCTTGATGCTCATATTTTCTTGCTTCAAGTGCAGAAGAACCGCAATAACTCGCAAGCACATTTCGCGCGATTTTTCCTATGCTTGCCCAGTAGGTTCCAAGCAGAAGGGGATTATCGTGGATCCGCAGGTTTATCTGGGCTTTTTGTTCGTCTCGTTTGCGCTCGCCATGACGCCGGGCGCCGACTGGGCGTACGCGATTGCCGCCGGCCTCGGCCGGTACCGCGTTGTTTCCGCGGTCGCCGGATTGTGCACCGGCTATGTCTTCCACACCATCCTGATCGTTGCCGGCATGGCGGCGCTGATCGCAAGCTCGCCGCAACTGCTGTCCTGGCTGACCCTGACCGGCGCGGCCTACCTGCTCTGGCTCGGCATTTCGACGGCGCGAAGCTGGCGGGGAGCCGGATTCACCGTGGCCGCGGTCCAAGACACCGAACAGCCAAAGGCAGCCAACGCTTCCGTTCAGGCATCCGCAGCGACGCCCACCGGTGGCACCGCTTTGAAGGTCCGCACCACACCCCTTCAAACCGCCGACAAGCCGGCCGAACGCCTCTTTGGCCCGGCATTCTTCCGTGGCTTGGGAACCAGCGGCACAAACCCGAAGGCGCTGCTGCTCTACCTTGCCCTGATCCCCCAGTTCGTTCGACCCGACGCAGCCCTCGCGGTTCCGGCACAAACGGCGATCTTCGGTCTCTCGCACATGATGCTTTCCGTGTTCATCTATTCGGGCGTCGCCATTGGCGCACGGGTCTTGCTGCGTTCGCGCCCGACCGCGGCACGTGCCGTCACCCTCTTCAGCGGCCTGATCATGATCGGGCTTGGCCTGGTGCTGGTGCTTGAGCAGGCGCCGACGCTTCTTGCCTCTATCCAGACGCTGCTTTCGGTCATCGGAAAGTAGCACCTCCGCCAACAGCAAGGGCCAGGCAATGAACCCAAGAGTTCTTTGCCTGGCCCTTGTCGCATCCGCCTGCCGAAGGCAGGGAAATCCGGGTCCGAGAAGCTGTTACTTGCCGGGGACGATCAGGGTCGCGGCACCCGCACGCGCGGCCTCGAAACGAGCCGACACATCCGCCCAGTTCACGATGTTCCAGAACGCCTTCACGTAATCGGCCTTCACGTTCACGTAATCCAGGTAGAACGCGTGCTCCCACATGTCCAGCATCAACAACGGAGTCGTCGCCACCGGCACATTGCCCTGCTGGTCATACAACTGCTCGATGACCAGCTGGCCACCCAGGCCCTCGAAGCCCAGCAACGCCCAACCCGAACCCTGCAGGCTCATCGCCGCCGCCGTGAAATGCGCACGGAACGCATCGAAGGAACCGAACGCGTCATCGATCGCCGCCGCCAACTCGCCCTCCGGCTTGTCCCCACCCTCCGGAGACAGGTTGTTCCAGAAGATCGAGTGGTTCGTGTGCCCACCCAGGTGGAACGCCAGGTCCTTGGAGAGCTTCGGGATGTTCCCGAACTCGCCCTTCTCCCGCGCCTCCGCCAACTGCTCCAACGCGGTGTTCGCGCCCGCCACGTAGGCGGCATGGTGCTTGCTGTGGTGCAACTCCATGATCCGCGCCGAAATGCTCGGCTCCAACGCCGCGTAGTCGTACTGCAGCTCAGGCAAGGTGTAAATAGCCAAAATGACTCCTCAAATAGTGTCGTGCTGAATCGCTCCCGGAACCGGGAGCGGCTAAACGGCGAGTCGTGAATGATCGCCGATGCTGTGGTAGCCGCGCTGGTGGTAGACCAGCGGTGCGGCCATGGACTCGCGGTCCATGACTTCCACAACCGATGCTACGACCAGCGTGGCCGGTCCCGCGGGGGTTTTTGAATGAATTTCGCATCGCAAGACGGTGCCGAGGCCGTGAATCAGCGGCTCCCCCGATTCCAGCTGTTCCCAGTTGTCCATCTGCGAAAAGCGCTCATCGCCGGGCCGGGCGAAAAGCGAGGCAAGCTGCGCATTTTCCGCGGTCAACAGGTGGATCAGGATGGTATCCGCGTTCAGGATGGCGTGGGCAGAGCCCTTGTCGCCAGCCACATTGAAGGCCACCAGTGCCGGGTCCGCCGCCACGGAGATCAGCGAGGAGGCGGTGATGCCCGCAGGACCGCGCTCCCCCGTTGCCGTCACAATCGCTACCCCTGCGGGGTGGTTGCCAAAGGCTGCGCGAAACTGGTCAGCCATCGTCCGTTCGGCGATTTGTGTCTGCACTGCGGATGAATCCTCTCGTGACGTGCCGCTTGTGCGCGACCCTCAGACACCCACGCTAGAACCTCAACCAAGGTTTAGGTCAAATCTGGCTTCTTTTCGCGAAACAGCAACGTCCCGCCCTCGGTGTCGGCCATCTTGTCGTTGGGGTTCACAAACCCGCACTCGGCCAGGGAGAGGCAACCGCAGCCGATGCATCCGCCCAGTCCGTCGCGCAGCGATTGGAGCTGGTGGATGCGCTCCTGCAAGTCCTCACGCCATGCCAACGACATTGCCTGCCAGTCCTCCTTTGCCGGTGCCCCGTCAAGCGGGAGCCCGGCAAAGAGCTCGCCGACGGCCTTGAGCGGAATGCCCGCACGTTGCGCCGCGCGGATGACGGCGACGCGGCGCAGCACACTTCGGTCGAACCGCCGCTGGTTGCCCGAGGTGCGCCACGACTGGATCAATCCCTCGCGTTCGTAGAAGTGCAGGGCGGAAACGGTCACACCGGAGCGGACCGCCACCTGCCCCACACTGAGATCCCGGGAAAAACTGTCGACTTCGCTCATCCTTACATTCTCCCCGCGGGGCCTTGTGCGCGGCGAATATCGGCCGGCGCGCTTTTCGTCTAAAGTCACAAGCAAGGTACAGGACAAATCGGTTTGATGCAGCAGCAGAGGATAACGCCCCATATGAAACTCACATTCCGAGGCGGATTCGTCGCGACGCTGGGCGCGCTGACGGCACTGGCCCTCGGCGCGGCAGTCATGTCACTCACCTATGCCATCACGCTGGTCTTTGCCGCCTTCTTCATTGCCCTGGGCCTTGATCCGCTGGTGCGCAAGCTTGAGGGCTGGGGCATGTCCAGGGTGAAGGCGGTGCTGTGCGTCCTCGCGGGCTTCCTGATCTTTGCCACCTTGGTTTTCAGCCTGGTCATTCCACTCCTGGTGACCGAGGGCCACAAGTTCATCGTCTCCCTCCCGGGCAACCTGGACCGGATCGAGGAGCAAGCCTGGTTCCTTTCGCTGAACGACCGGTTGGACGGGGCGCTGGTACCGGGCCTCGAATGGGTGCAGAAGACCATCGCGGATCCCTCGACCTGGCTGTTTGTGGGCAACGGCGCACTGAAGGTCGGCTTCGGCGTCGCAAACGCGGTCGTCGGCACGCTCTTTGTCACGGTGCTGACCATGTACTTCGTGACCTCGCTGGAACAGATGAAAAACGGCTTCTACGCCCTGGTTCCCGCCTCGCGGCGCGCGCGGGTCGTGGAAATCTCCGAGGAAATCGCCGCCTCGGTGGGCAGCTACCTCAGCGGCATGTCGATCCTCGCGGCACTCAACGCGACCTTCACCTTCCTGCTGTTGACCATCATGGAGGTGCCGTTTGCCGCGGTGCTGGGCGTCCTCGCGCTGCCGATCACCATGATCCCGTTGGTCGGTTCGGTCATCAGCGCGGCCATCGTCACGGTCGTCGCCCTGATCGCATCCCCCTCGACGGGGCTGGTCGTGCTGCTGGTCATGGTCGCCTACATGCAGATCGAGGCCTACATCCTGACCCCGCGCATCGTCGGAAAGGCCATCAAGATCCCCGGTTCCATGGTGCTGATCGGCGCGATGGTCGGCGGCACGCTGGCGGGCCTGCTGGGCGCCCTTGTCGCCTGCCCGGCCAGCGCGTCCATCCTGCTGATCCTCAACAAGATCGTGGTTCCCGCGCAGGCAAAACGATAGTTCCCGCGCTTGGGTTCGGTGCCCCATAGTCGCAGGCTGGAGCCGTGATCAGGACTTTTGAACGGTGTTCAAGTATCGTTGATTGCGGCGCCGCACGGCGCAGCATCGACACCATTCGAGAACAGCAGGAACCGACCATGGCGCACTCCACGCAGGCCCCGCCCGCACACGGCACCGCATCCCCGAGGACCCGCATGGGCGCCCGGGATCTGGCCCTCGTGGCCGTATTCGCGGCGTTCATTGCCGTGCTCACGTTGGTGCCGGCGGTTCCGGTCGGCGCCCTGGGCGTGCCGATCACCGTGCAGACCCTGGGCGTCGCACTCACGGCACTGATTCTCGGTTCCCTGCGCGGCGCCTCGGCGACCGCGCTCTACCTTGCCGTCGGGCTGGCCGGCGTGCCGATCTTCGCGAAGTTCTCCGGCGGGCTCGGATCCCTTGCGGCGCCGAGCGCGGGCTACCTGCTGGCCTTCCCGATTGCTGCCCTTGTCACCGGCGCGCTTGCCACGCTGGTGCTGCGCAAATTCCGGCGCCGCCGCCTGCTCTGGCTGTTCCTGTCCGCCATGGGCGGCTCGATCCTCGTCATCCACCCGCTGGGGATCCTGGGCATGTCGCTGAACGCCGGCATCCCGCTGCAGCAGGCATTCGTCGTCGACATGGCCTACTGGCCCGGCGACCTGGTGAAGAACTTCGTTGCGGCGAGCATCGCACTGAGCGTGTTCAAGGCCTTCCCGAAGATGGCCCGCCGCAACTACGACGCCTAGCGGCCCCGAGGCAGCCGGATTCGATCCGAACCAAGAACAAGGAATACCGTTAAGCGTGATCCGTTTTGAAGAAGCAGGCCTGTCCGTCCCGGCCGATGAGCCCGACGCACCCGCCCGCGTCGTGCTGGCCCCCTGCACGCTGGCTCTCGACGAAGCGAGGATCGCGGTGATCGGCGCCAACGGATCGGGCAAGTCCACCCTGTTGCGCATGATCAACGGGCTGGCGGTCCCCTCCAACGGATCCGTGAGCGTCCGCGGCTTCGACACCCGTAGCAACGCCAGGTCCGTCCGCCAAAACGTGGGCTTCCTCTTCACCGACCCGCTCTCCCAGCTGGTGATGCCGATCGTCATCGAGGACGTCGAGCTTTCGCTGAAGGCAAGCATCAAGAACCAGGAGCGGCGTCGCGGGGCGGCGCTGGAGGCACTCGATTCGCTGGGGCTCAAGCACCTGGCCCAGCGCAGCATCTACGACCTTTCCGGCGGCGAACGGCAGCTGGTGGCGCTGTGCAGCGTGCTGGCCGCCGGGCAAGACATCCTGGTTGCCGACGAGCCCACCACGCTGCTGGACCTGGCAAACAACGAACTGCTCCAGCGCACCATCGACTCGCTGGACCAGCAGGTCGTTTACGCCACGCACGACCTGGATTTCGCGGCCCGCGCGGACCGTGGCCTGCTGGTCCACGCCGGGCGCATCGTCTTTGACGGGCCGGCGGACGCGACCGTGGCGGAATACCGTCGCCTGGTGCGCAGCGGATCGATCAGCGCATGAGCGCCTCGCACCGGATGCTGCTGGGCCACTACCAGACCGGCACCAGCATCGTCCACCGCGCCCCGCTGCTCGCCAAGTACCTGCTGGTGCTTGCCGTCAGCACGTCGGTGCTTCTCTGGCGCATCCCGGCGGTCGGCCTGGGCGCCCTGCTCCTGAGCCTGCTGCTCTTCGCGGTGGCGGGCAGGCGCGTGCTGCGCACCTGGGCCGCCCCGCTGCGCCAGCTGTGGTGGGTGTTCGTGATCCTCGCGGTCCACCAGTCGCTGATCAACTCCCCCGTTTTCGCGTTGACCCTCATCAGTGGCATGTTTGCCGCCATCCAATGCGGCCGGCTGGTGCTGCTGACCACCACGCAGGCGGCGTTGCTCGGCGGGCTCGAGGCGGCTGCAACTCCCCTGCGCTGGGTGGGCGGAAACCCCGCCACCGTGGCGCTGGCCGTGGCCCTGATGCTGCGCAGCATCCCGGCGATCGCGACCTCGGTGCAGAACCTTTCCGACGCGGCCAAGGCGCGCGGCGTGGCCCGGAACCCGGCGGTGCTCGCCGCACCCGTGGTGATCAACACCGTCGCCTACGCCCAACGCACCGCCGATGCGCTGGCCGCCCGTGGAATCATGGAACGCAACTAGCTTCCGTTCCGTTTTCACTTCCGTTGGAGCCGCAGGCCAGTATTGTATTGAGCATGAGCTTCAACGACGATGCACGGCTGGATTCCAATCGGGTCAAGGATTCACGCGGGCGCCGCGGAACCAAGATCGCGGCGGGCGGCGGCGGCATACTGGTGGTGCTGCTGGCCGCGATGTTCGGCATCAACCCCGACATGCTGGCCCAGTTCGGAATCGGCGGGGAACCCTCGACCGAACAGACCGCCACGGGCGCGCCCGAAATCGCGGAATGCAAGACCGGCGCCGATGCCAACGCGCGCCAGGACTGCCGTATCCTCGCAACCACCCAGTCCCTGGACAGCTTCTGGCTCTCCTACCTGCCCAAGTACAACGTGAAGGTCGCCAAGCCCGGCGTGGAGATCTTCAGCGGCCGGGTCGACACGGCCTGCGGACCCGCAACCAGCGCCGTGGGCCCGTTCTACTGCCCCGGCGACCGCGTCGCCTACTTCGACACCGCATTCTTCGCCGACCTGCAGAACAACTACGGCTCCGACGGCGGACCCTTGGCGGAGGAATACGTGGTGGCCCACGAGTACGGGCACCACATCCAGAACACCATCGGCACGCTGGCCGCCTCCCAGCAGGGCGGCACGGGCGCAAACTCCGGTTCGGTGCGCGTGGAGCTGCAGGCGGACTGCTTCGCCGGCATGTGGGCCGGCTACGCCGCCCAGACCAAGGACGCCAACGGCAACACCTTCATGAAGCCGCTGACCGAAGCGGACCTGCGCTCTGCGCTCTCAGCGGCCGCGGCCGTGGGCGACGACCGGATCCAGAAGGCGGCCACCGGGCGGGTCAACCCGGAGGGCTGGACGCACGGCTCGGCCGCCCAGCGCGAGGTCTGGTTCCTCCAGGGCTACAAGACCGGGGACATCAACCAGTGCGACACCCTGTCGTCGAAGAACCTGAACAAGCCCGGCGCCTGAGCTGCCTCAACCTGAACGCCGCTTAAAACACGCGAGGCGAGCTTCCCCCGTCCTTTGCAGGAGGGGGAAGCTCGCCTCAGATGTTTAAGCGTTGGCTAGATGTTGAACCCGAGGGCACGCATCTGGTCGCGGCCGTCATCGGTGATCCGCTCGGGACCCCATGGCGGCATCCAGACCCAGTTCAGGCGGTAGGAATCGACAACCGACTCCAGCGCCGCCGAAACCTGCTCTTCCAACACATCGGTCAGTGGGCAGGCCGCGGTCGTCAGGGTCATATCGATCAGCAGGGCACCGTCGTCGGCGTACTTCAGACCGTAGAGCAGTCCGAGGTCCACGATGTTGACACCGAGTTCCGGGTCAATGACATCCTTCAACGCCTCTTCGACGTCTTCGAGATCCGTGTGCGCCGACCCGTTGGCCGTTTCGTTGGAGACGCTCATGGCTAGGCCGAAACGTTCAGGAAGCGGTCGTAGCCCTCTTCCTCAAGACGGTCAGCCAGTTCCGGGCCGCCCTGTTCGGCGATCTTGCCGTCGACGAACACGTGCACGAAATCAGGCTTGATGTAGCGCAGGATGCGGGTGTAGTGGGTGATGAGCAGGGTGCCCATCTCGTTCTCGGCCTGGGCGCGGTTGACACCCTCCGAAACGACCTTCAGCGCATCGACGTCGAGGCCAGAATCGGTCTCGTCGAGTACGGCGAACTTCGGCTTGAAGAGCTCGAGCTGAAGGATCTCAACACGCTTCTTTTCGCCGCCGGAGAACCCTTCGTTGACGTTGCGGGCCGCGAATTCCGGATCGATCTTCAGTGCGGCCATGGCCGTCTTGACGTCCTTGGTCCACGTGCGCAGCTTCGGTGCCTCGCCGGCGATTGCGGTCTTGGCGGTGCGCAGGAAGTTGGTCATGGTGACACCTGGAACCTCGACCGGGTACTGCATGGCCAGGAAGAGGCCTGCGCGTGCGCGCTCGTCAACGCTCATTTCCAGCACGTCTTCGCCGTCCAGGCTGATCGAGCCCGAGGTGACGGTGTAGCGCGGGTGGCCGGCGATGGTCGAAGCCAGGGTGGACTTGCCCGAGCCGTTGGGGCCCATGATTGCGTGGGTCTCACCGGTGTTGATGGTCAGGGAAACGCCCTTGAGAATTTCCTTGGTGCCCTGCTCGGTCTCGATGGAGACGTGCAGGTCCTTGATTTCCAGAGTAGACATACTTAAGTCCGTTCTCTTTCTTTGATGCCGGTTTTCACCGGCGAAATTTTCTGGTGGTGGGGGCTCGGACTAGTTGTCCGTGGCTGCGAGCTCACGCTCGATGGTCTCGGCGAGGCGTTCCTCGATCTCCGGAACACCGATCTGCTGCACGATTTCGTTCAGGAAGCCACGAACCACCAGGCGGCGGGAGGTCTTCTCGTCGATGCCGCGGGACATCAGGTAGAACAGGTGCTCGTCGTCGAAACGGCCGGTGGTCGAGGCGTGGCCCGCACCGGCGATCAGGCCGGTTTCGATTTCCAGGTTCGGCACCGAGTCGGCGCGCGCGCCGTCGGTGAGCACCAGGTTGCGGTTGGCCTCGTAGGAGTCGGTGCCCATGGCGGTCTTGCGGATCAGCACGTCGCCGACCCAGACAGTGTGGGCGTCCTTGCCCTGCAGCGCGCCCTTGTACAGCACGTTGGACTTGCAGTTCGGGGTCGCGTGGTCAACGAAGGAACGGTGTTCCAGGTGCTGGCCGGCATCGGCGAAGTACAGGCCGAAGAGCTCGATTTCGCCACCCTCCGCGGTGAAGCGGGCAGTCGGGGTCACGCGAACCAGGTCGCCACCGTAGGAAGCAACAACGTGCTTCAGGTGGGCGTCCTTGGCAACCTTCGCCTGCTGTGAGGAAGCGTGGATTGCTTCCTCATCCCAGGCCTGCAGGGAGATGACGGTCAGCTTGGCGCCTTCGCGGACATCGATTTCGATGTTCTCGGCGACGATCGCGGTGCCGACGTGGTCAATGACGACGACTGCCTCGGAGTTCGGCTCGGCGATCAGCACGATGTGGGCTGCCGACGCCTCGGTGGAGGAACCGGTCATGGTCATGATGACCTGTTCGCCGGTGCTGCCGGCCGGGATGGTCAGCACGTTGGCCTGGGCCGCGTACTTCCAGGCGTTGGCCGAGATGCGGTCTTCCGGGATGCCGACCGAACCGACGCGTGCGTCGGTCATGGCAACGGCTTCCAGGGCGACGTTTGCCGCGCCCTCAACGGTCAGGGCCGGGGCCGCGCCGTTGAGTTCGTCCTTGTGCAGGCCGCCGAGGCGCTTGAGCGGGGTGAAGCGGAAGTCCTCTTCACGACCGGTCAAGACCGGGAAGTCCTCGAGCTTGTAGCTGGTCAAACGACCGGCACGCGAGGAATCCGGGATGCCGGCGCCGGCGCCGTGGCTGTGCGCCTTGGAGGCGTCGCCGCCCAAGGGCGCAGATGCCTCTGCTTCGTTCAGCGGCGAAAGGTTTTCGCCTTCTTCGGTGAAACCGGCAATGGCTGCCGGTGCGCCGATGCGGGCCTTTTCGCCCGATACGTGAGTTGCAATATCAGTCATAATTAACCGACGGACCCTTCCATCTGCAGTTCAATGAGTCGGTTCAATTCCAGTGCGTACTCCATCGGGAGTTCGCGGGCGATCGGCTCGATGAAGCCGCGGACGATCATCGCCATCGCTTCGGTTTCGGCCAGGCCGCGGCTCATCAGGTAGAAGAGCTGTTCCTCGGAAACGCGCGAGACGGTTGCCTCGTGGCCCATGGTCACGTCGTCTTCGCGGACGTCGATGTACGGGTAGGTGTCCGAACGCGAGATCTGGTCAACCAGCAACGCGTCGCAGACGACCGAGTTCTTTGCACCCTTTGCGCCTTCGCGCACCTGGACCAGGCCGCGGTAGGCCGAGCGGCCGCCGTTGCGGGCCACCGACTTTGCCACGATCGAGCTGGAGGTGTTCGGGGCGATGTGGACCATCTTGGATCCGGTGTCCTGGTGCTGACCGGCGCCGGCGAAGGCGATCGACAGGGTCTCGCCCTTGGCGTGCTCGCCGACGAGGTAGACGGCCGGGTACTTCATGGTGACCTTGGAACCGATGTTGCCATCGACCCACTCCATGGTGGCGCCCTCTTCGCAGACTGCACGCTTGGTCACCAGGTTGTAGACGTTGGTCGACCAGTTCTGGATGGTCGTGTAGCGGACGCGGGCGCCCTTCTTCACGATGATTTCCACGACTGCTGAGTGCAGCGAATCCGAGGTGTAGATCGGGGCGGTGCAGCCCTCGATGTAGTGCACGTAGGAATCCTCATCGGCGATGATGAGGGTGCGCTCGAACTGGCCCATGTTTTCCGTGTTGATGCGGAAGTATGCCTGCAGCGGGATTTCCACGTGGACGCCCTTGGGGACGTATACGAAGGATCCGCCGGACCAGGTCGCGGTGTTCAGCGAGGCGAACTTGTTGTCGCCCACTGGAATGATCGAGCCGAAGTACTCCTTGAAGATGTCTTCGTGCTCGCGCAGTGCGGTGTCGGTGTCCAGGAAGATGACGCCCTGGGCTTCGAGGTCCTCGCGCAGCTGGTGGTAGACGACCTCGGACTCGTACTGGGCAGCGACGCCGGAAACCAGGCGCTGCTTCTCGGCCTCGGGGATGCCGAGCTTGTCGTACGTGTTCTTGATGTCCTCGGGCAGGTCTTCCCAGCTGGTGGCCTGCTTCTCGGTGGAACGCACGAAGTACTTGATGTTGTCGAAGTCGATGCCCGAGAGGTCTGCACCCCAGGTAGGCATGGGCTTGCGGTCGAAGTACTTCAGGCCCTTGAGGCGCATGTCCAGCATCCACTGGGGCTCGTTCTTGAGCTCCGAGATGTTGCGGACTACGTCCTCGTTGATGCCTCGGCGCGCGTTGGCACCCGCGTCGTTCTTGTCGCTCCACCCATATTCGTAATTGCCAATTCCGTGGAGTTCGGGATTCTTCTCCAGGATCTCGGCAATCACGCCGGGGTCAGCGGACTCCTGTGCAATCTGATCCGTCATCGCGGCCTCTCCTGCTTCGTGATCTTGATTCGAGTTCTCTTCTCAGCACGCTGAGGAGTTTGGTTCCGACCCACAGGGATGTGGGTCGTACACACATGCCCGCCGCTGGCGAGCGTCGAGAGCCTTCGCACGTCGACGCCCAGCAGGCGGGAAAAGGCCTGGGTTTCCATCTCGCAAAAGACGGGAAATTCCCTGGCCAAATCTTGGATGGGGCAATGCCCCTGGCACAGCTGAACGCTGAGCATGGTGGCGGTCGGCGAGTTTGCGCCGACCTTCCGGGTGGAAGCGACAAAGCCATCCGCGCTGAGCGCCTCGCTCAAGGCTTCGGCGCGGTCCTCCAGACCTTCGACATCCGCAACCACGGGCCGGTAGCGGCGCTCCATGGCGGCGAAACGGCGGGCGGCGAACGCCTCGATGGCGGCTGGGCCGGCGGCGCGGCCCAATTCGGTGAGGGCATCCGTGGCGATGTCGAGGTAGTCGTTGCCCATTTTCGCCTGGCCGCGGTGCGAAAGGACATAGCGGCGGGACGGGCGTCCAGCGCCGGTGCGCTGGTTGGCCACGAGCTTGACCTCGACCAGCCCTTCCTTGGAAAGGGCATCGAGGTGACGACGGACAGCAGCAGGTGTGAACCCAAGACGCTCGCCCAATTCGGCGGCGCTGACCGGGCCATCCTCAAGAACGGAATACAGGACTCGGTCGCGGGTGCGTTCTTCGGTCTCCCCTGATGCGGGAACTATGCGCGCCGGGTCGTCGGCCAGCGCGGGATTTTTCGATGAATACACAACACAAGCATGCGCTAATGCGGCAAGCTAGTCTAGTAAGGCACCGCTTACTTCGCCACTGGTGGAAACGCGGTTCCCGGCACACGGGACTCCGCGGGTGCGATGTGCGCCACAGCGATGAGTCGATCGACTTCTACCTAGCCTAGAATAACGTGGTGTCCAATGTGCCCCCAAGCCTCGTCATCGAGGACTTGCTCAAAGATTTCGGCCCCGTTCCCGCCCTTGACGGCCGCATGGTGCGCGTACTGAACGGCATCAGCCTCAAGGCCAATGCCGGCAGCGTGACCACCCTGCTGGGTTCCAACGGCGCCGGAAAATCAACCACCCTTGCGTGCGCGCAGGGCCTGTTGCGTCCCGACGGGGGCAAAGTATCCCTGCTGGGCGAGGATCCCTATGGGGCCAGCCCCGCACTGCGCTCGCGCGTCGGGGTCATGCTGCAGGACGGTGGCCTTCCGCCCTCGCTGCGCCCGATCCCGCTGTTGCGCCACGTCGCCTCGCTCTACCAGCGTCCGGCCGACATCAACGCGTTGATCGAGCGCCTGGGCATCAACGAATTCGCCAACACCTCCATCCGCAGGCTCTCCGGCGGACAGAAGCAGCGCGTGGCGCTGGCCGCGGCGCTGGCCGGAAACCCGGAAGTCGTCTTCCTCGACGAGCCGAGCGCCGGGCTGGATCCGCAGTCTCGCCAGGTCGTCTTCGACCTGATCACCGAGCTTCGCAACGCCGGGCTGTGCATCGTGCTCACGACCCACCTAATGGAAGACGCCCAGCGCCTCTCCGACTACGTCTACATCATCGACCGCGGAATCAATGTCGCCGAGGGGACGGTTGCGGAGTTGACGGCACGCGCCAGCCACGAGTCAACCGCCCAGGCCGTGACCTTCACCGCCGCCCCCGCCCTGGCCCTGCCCCGGATGCCCGCGCACCTGCTGCTGCTGGAGCCCGCGCCCGGGCAGTACCGGCTCGAGGGCGTGCGCGATGCCCACGATTTGGCAAGCCTCACCAACTGGTGGGCACGGGAGAGCATCCTGCCCGATTCGCTGCTGATGCAGCCGCGGACCCTCGAAGACGTGTTCTTGGAAATTGCCGACAAGGGAAACGATGTCAACTAGTACCCAAGCAGTGCCCGGCACCTCGAATGCCGTGGGGACCTTCAAGCGCATCCTGCTGCAGGGCCGCTACGAGACGCTGGCCATGGTCCGCAACGGCGAGCAGCTGGTCATCGCGGTCGTGCTGCCGCTGATGGCGTTGTTCGGGCTCGTCTTCACCGACCTGCTCAAGAACATCGCCGCCCGCCCGATCGATGCCGCGGTTCCCGGCGTGCTGGCCCTGTGCGTGGTCTCGACCGCGTTCACCGGCCAGGGCATCGCCACCGGGTTCGACCGCCGCTACGGCGTCATGCGCTTCCTCTCAACCACGCCGCTGGGCCGCACCGGCCTGATCTACGGCAAGGTCATGGCCGTGCTGGCCGTCCTGTCCATGCAGGTCGTCGTCATCGGCGGCACCGGCTTCCTAATGGGCTGGCAGCCCGCCCCGGGCGGAATCCCGTGGGCCATCCTGCTGCTGGTCCTCGGCGCCGCGGCCTTCACGGCCCTGGGCCTGCTGATCGCCGGCACGGTGCGCCCCGAGGCCACGCTTGCCATCACCAACCTTGCGTGGGTCCTGCTGGCCGGAGTCGGCGGAATCCTCTTCCCCTCCACCAGCGTTCCCGCCTTCCTGCACCCGATCATCAACGTGCTGCCCTCGGCCGCACTGGGTGATTCGCTGCGTGCAGCACTGATCTCCGGCACCGCGTCCGGCCCGGGGATCCTGATCCTGCTGGCATGGACACTCATCGCCGGTTTCGCCGCAACCCGCTGGTTCAAGTGGAACTAGAAATCTGGAGCACAAGATCATGAGTACCGACTCCCCCACGACCAACCACTGGACGGACAGGCTGCCGGCCGCGGTCGGCAAGACCGTCCACCGCCTGGCCATCGCCTCGCTGATCTCCCAGATCGGCATCATCGTCACCGGCGGCGCCGTGCGCCTGACCAAGTCCGGCCTGGGCTGCTCGCAGTGGCCCAACTGCGTGCCGGGCTCCATGACCCCGGTCCCGGAACAGGGCGTCCACGGCCTCATCGAGTTCGGCAACCGCACGTTGACCTTCGTCCTGGTCGTCATCGCCGTTGCGTTCCTGGTCTCGATCTGGCGTATCCGCGCCACCCACAGGACGCTCTTCGGGCTGTCCATCGCGTTGCTTGCGGGCATTCCCGCCCAGGCAGTCATCGGCGGCATCACGGTGTTGACCAGGCTGAACCCGTGGGTTGTTTCGCTGCACTTCATCGTGTCGGCGGCCATGGTCATGGCCGCGACCCTGCTGGTCAACCGGACGGGCGCACTGCGCCGCGGGGAAACCTCGCTGGGCAGGCCGGCGGGCACCACCCAGAAGTTCCTCGCCTGGACGATCCTCGCGACCTCCGCGCTGGCGATCGTGCTGGGTACGATCGTCACGGGCACCGGCCCGCACGCCGGCGACGCGGATTCCCCGCGCCACCTGTTCGACCCGTACTTCGTCACCCGCCTGCACGTGGTCCCGGTGTACCTGCTGGTCGCGGCGACGCTGATCGCACTGTTCCTGGCCATGCGCACCGGCGAGGACAAGGCGCTGCGCACCCCGCTGGTCCTGATGGCCACGGTCGTTCTCCTGCAGGGCGTCATCGGCTACACGCAGCACTTCACCGGCCTGCCGATCCTGCTGGTGCTCTTCCACATGCTTGGCGCCTCGCTGCTGGCCGCGGCGGCCATCAACGTGTGGGACCGTGCCACCCGGAAGTTCCCCTTCTAGATCCCTTCACGCAAAAGTGCCTGGAACGTCATGCGTTCCAGGCACTTTTGCGTTTCCGGGCCGCCGGGTCAGGCGGCGTCGTGATCGGTTTCGAGCACGCGGGCCAGGGTCTCAAGGACTTCGTCGGCGCCTTCGCCGTCGGCACGGAGCACGACCTTGGTGCCGTATTCGGCGCCCAGGCCCATGAGCGAGAGGATGCTCGAGGCGTCGAGCGCGTCCTCGGCGGGCTCGCCCTCCAGGGCGATGGTGACCTCGAGGGGCTGGTCAGCGGCGGCCTCGGCGAAGATGGCTGCGGGACGGGCGTGAAGACCGACGCGGCTGGCGATGGTGGCTGTACGTTCTGCCATGATGTTGCTCCTTGGTTGGGTTTCTGGTTCGTTGTGTTGTCAGAGTCGTTTGGGTGTCACAGTCCGAAGACGTCGAGTTCGGGCAGCTCGGCGCGGACGGCGCTGCGGGCCTGCTCCGCGGAACCGGCGCCGAGCGCCAGCTTCGCGATGCGTTGGGCCCCGGGCAGGTCCACGGTCTTGAGGATGGCGGCGACGGCCGGCAGCGCGCGCCGGTTCATCGACAACGTCGCCACCCCGAGCCCGACCAGCACGACGGCCAGGGCCGGGTCGGCCGCGGCCTCCCCGCAAACTCCCACCGGCTTGGGCCCGCCCTGCGCGGCCGCTCCCCCGTCGCAGGTCGCCCTGATCAGGTGCAGCACGGCAGGCTGCCACGGGTCGTTGAGCTCGGCCAGCGCCCCGAGCTGGCGGTCCGCGGCCATCGTGTATTGGGTGAGGTCGTTGGTCCCGATCGACGCGAAGCGGACCTCGGAGGTCAACTGCCTGGCCATCAGTGCGGCGGAGGGGACCTCCACCATCACGCCGGGGGTCTTCAGCCCGGCGTCCGCGCACATGGCGGCGAACGCCGCGGCCTCGGCCGGGGTGGAGATCATCGGCGCCATGGTCCAGACCTCGGCGGCAGAGCCGTCGGCCGCCTCGGCGATGGCGGCGAGCTGGCGGGCCAGGACCCCCGGGACGGCCGCGTCGGTGCGGTAGCCGCGCACCCCGAGGGCCGGGTTCGGCTCCGAAGCGTCGGTGAGGAAGGGCAACGGCTTGTCGGCCCCAGCATCCAGGGTCCGCACGACGACCTTGGCGCCGCCGAACGCGTCGAACACCGCCCGGTAGGCCTGCACCTGCTCCTCGCGGGTGGGCTCGGTGTCCCGGCCCAGGAAGCAGAACTCGGTGCGCAGCAGGCCCACGCCCTGGGCGCCGGCGGCGGCTGCCGCCACGGCGTCGGCGCCGCCGCCCACGTTCGCCAGCAGCGGGACCCGGTGTCCGTCGGCGAGCCGGCCGGTTCCGTCGAACTCCGGCAGCGGGTCCCGGGAGGCATAGGCCTGCGCCAGGGCCGACTCCGCGGAGCCGGGCCCGCGGACGACGGTGCCGTCGATGCCGTCCACGAAGACCAGGTCCCCGTCGACCAGGGCAGTGGTCCCCCGGGCCGCGACGATCGCCGGCAGGCCGAGCGAGCGGGCGATGATCGCGGTGTGCGATTGCGGCCCGCCGTCGCTGGTCACCAGGGCCAGCACGCGCGCCGGGTCCAGCGTCGCGGTGTCGGCCGGGGCCAAGTCGACCGCACAGAGCACAAAGGGCTCGTCGCTGTCGGGAATCCCCGGGGCCGGGACGCCGCGCAGTTGCGCGACGATCCGGGCGCGGACATCCAGCACGTCGGTGGCGCGCTCGGCCATGTAGCCGCCGAGGGCCGCCAGCTGGGTGGCGACGGCGTCGGCCGCTTCCCAGATCGCGGACTCCGCGCAGGTGCCTGTGGCCACGAGCTTGGTGGCCGACTTCAGCAGCGTCCGGTCCGAGGCCATGAGCGCCGTCGCCTTGAGCACCGCCGCGGCGTCGCCCGTGGCGGCCGCGGCGCGTTCCTTCAGACCCGCGGCGACCACCTGCGTGGCCTCGGCCAGCCGTGCCGATTCCTCCTCGGCACTCACGCCCTCGGGCAGCGGGGCGCCGTCGGCCGGTGCGGCGATGGGCGCCGGCATCCGGCGGACCGGCCCGATGACCCGGCCGGCGCAGACGCCGACCCCGGTGAATTTCTCGCTCATGCCGCCACCTGCTCGGCGCCGACTTCACGGTCAAGGGTTGCCGAAGCCGCGGCGGGGCGCTTGCGTGCGTAGCGCTTCAGGGCGACCACGGCCAGGGCACTGATGACGGTGCCGACCACGATCGAGAGGGCGAACATCGGCAGGTTGCCGATCGCGAAGAAGACGAAGATGCCGCCGTGCGGGGCCTGGGAGGTGACGCCCGTGGCCATGATCATGGTGCCTGTCACCCCGGCGCCCAGCATGCTGGCGGGGATGACGCGCAGCGGATCGGCCGCGGCGAACGGGATCGCGCCCTCGGAAATGAAGGCGGCGCCGAGCAGCCAGGCTGCCTTGCCGTTTTCGCGTTCGGCCGGGGAGAAGAGCCTGCGGTCCAGCAGGGTGGCCAGGGCCATCGCGAGCGGCGGGACCATGCCGGCGGCCATGACGGCCGCCATGATCTGCCACGGTGCCTGGTTGGCCACGGCGCCCGCGCCGAGGCCGGCGACGGCGAAGGAGTAGGCGACCTTGTTGACGGGTCCGCCGAGGTCGAAGGCCATCATCAGGCCCAGGATCAGGCCGAGCAGGGCCGCCGCGACGCCGGACATCCCGGAGAGCCAGCCGTTCAGCCCCGCGGTCAGCGCGGCGATCGGGCCGCCGAGGACCAGGAACATCAGTCCGGAGGCGATGATCGAGCCGAGCAGCGGGATGATGACCACGGGCATGAGCCCGCGCAGCCAGCGCGGGGTCTTCCAGGAACCGATCCAGCGGGCGGCCAGGCCGGCGATCAGGCCGCCGGCGATGCCGCCGAGGAAGCCCGCGCCCATGAACCCTGCCACGGCGCCGGCGGTGAAGCCCGGGGCCAGGCCCGGCCGGTCGGCGAAGGCGTACGCGATGTAGCCGGCCAGCACGGGGACCAGGAAGCCCATCGACAGGGCGCCGATCTTGAAGGCGACGGCGCCGAGGTACACGCCCAGCGGGCCGAACTTGCCGTCGACCTGTGCCACGACATCGGCACCGGGGAGGTTGAACAACGTGTTCGTTCCCAGGATGTCGTCCGCGACGCCGGTGATGAGGTAGCCGCCGAGCAGGAAGCCCAGGGCGATCAGCAGGCCGCCGCCGGCGACGAACGGGATCATGTAGCTGACGCCCGTGAGCAGGGCGCGCTTCAACGCGGCGCCGGCGCTCTCGCGCCCGGCGGGGGAACCGCCGGAGCTGTCCGCGGACCCGCTGCCGGCAGCGACGCGGCGCGCGTTGGGGTCGGTCGCGGCGGCCAGCGCCTCGGCCACCATGACGGCGGGCTCGTCGATGCCGCGCTTGACCGGGGACTGGATGAGGGGCTTGCCGGCGAAGCGTTCCTTGCCGCGCACGTCGACGTCAACGGCGAAGATGACTGCCTCCGCGGCCGCGATCACCGCCGGGTCCAGCGGGGTGGCTCCCGAGGATCCCTGGGTTTCGACCTGCAGGTCGACCCCGGCCTCCGCCGCGGCGGCCACCAGCGAATCGGCTGCCATGTAGGTGTGCGCGATGCCGGTGGGGCATGCGGTGACGGCAACCAGGCGGCGCCGCTCGGCAGGAGCCTGGGCGGCGGCAGGAGCGGGTGCAGCAGTCGCGGCGGCAACATCTGCACCGTCGGCAGCGGGCGCCGGGTTGACGGCCCCCTCGACCAGGGCCACGATCTCCGCCGGGCTTCCTGCGGCGCGCAGGGCGGCGGTGAAGTCCTTCTTCACCAGCGAACGGGCCAGCTTGGAGAGCAGTTTGAGGTGTTCCTTGTCCGCGCCCTCGGGGGCTGCGATGAAGAAGATGAGGTCGGCGGGGCCGTCCTTGGCGCCGAAGTCGACCGGCGGAGCCAGCCGGGCCATGGCGAGCGTCGGCTCGGTGACCGCCGTTGAGCGGCAGTGCGGGATGGCGATCCCGCCCGGCACACCGGTGGCGGTCTTCTGCTCGCGGGCCACCGCGTCGCGCTGCAGGGCGGCGGCGTCCGTGGCGCGGCCGGTGGCCACCACGGTGCGCGAGAGCTCGGCGATGACCTCGGTGCTGTTGCCGCCAAGGTACCTGTCGAGCAGGACAAGCTCTTCGGTGATAAGACGCGTCATGGCTTTCCTTCGGTGGGGAGTGGAGTGGGAAGCGCGGCGACGGTGACGGCGCGCGGGTTGGTGTGTTCGGGGGCCGGAATCGTGGAGCCCGGCAGGGCGACGGCGGCCGATCCGTGGGCGACGGCCTGGCGCAGGCAGTCGGCCGGTTCCGCGCCCGCCGCATCGGCGAGCAGGTACCCGGCCAGGGCCGAGTCGCCGGCGCCGACGGTGCTGCGCGCGGTGACGGGCGCATGGGTTGCGTGCCAGCTGCCGGCCGCGGTGGCCAGGACCGCGCCCTTCGAGCCGAGCGTGGCCAGCACGGCCCTGGCTCCGGCCTCGACGAGCCGCAGCGCGGCCCGGCCTGCACGTGCGGGGTCGGCCTCGAGTTCGGCTTCGGTGCCCTCCCCGGTGAGCTCGGCCAGTTCCTCGGCGTTGGGCTTGACGAGGTCCGGGACGCCGGCCGGGCCTGCGGCGAAGAGCGCGGCGAGCGGGGCTCCGGAGGTGTCGACGGCGATGCGCGGGGCCCTGGCTCCGAGCGTGGCGCGGACCTCGGCGACGAGTCCGGCGTAGAACCCCGGGTCGACGCCCGGAGGCAGCGATCCGGCCATCACCAGCCAGTCGGCCCCGTCGGCCGCGGCAAGCACGGCCTCGACGAGGGCCCGCTGGTGTCCGGCATCCAACAGGGGCCCGGGGGCGTTGACCTTGGTGGTGGTCCCGTCGGCCTCGGCCAGCGTCAGGTTGCTGCGCAGCGGCTGGCCGATCGGCAGCGCCATGTGCGACAGGCCGCTGTCGGCAAGGCCGAGCACCACGGGATCGTGCGGGTCCCCGGGCAGCACCGCCAGCGTGGCCAGTCCGCCGGTGGCCAGTGCGCGGGCCACGTTCACGCCCTTGCCGGCGGCCTGCGAGGTCAGCGACAGGGCCCGCTGGACCCCACCGCGCTGCAGGGGCGCGGCCAGTTCGATGGTCCGGTCCATGCTGGGGTTCATGGTCAGCGTGGCGATCATGCCAGCACCACCTCGACGTCGGCCGCCTCGAGTGCCGCGGCCAGCTCGGCGTCCGGCTCCCGGTCGGTGACCAGGGTGTCGATGTCGGACAGTGCGGCGAAGCGGACCAGCGCCGACTCGCCCAGCTTGCTGGAGTCGGCCAGTACCACCACGCGCCGCGCACAGCCGACGATCGCGGTCTTCACCGCGGCCTCGAGCGCATCGGGGGTGCTCAGGCCGAAGCCTGCGTCCACGCCGTTGGCTCCGACGAAGGCTATGTCCGGTCGCAACGAGTCCAGCTGGGCGAGCGTGTGGCTGCCGGTGGCCGCGCTGGTGAGACCTCGCACGCGGCCACCGATCAGTTCCAGCGGCAGGGCTGGAGAGACACGCTGCGCAATGGGCAGTGCGTGGGTGATCACCAGGAGTTCCTCGGCGCGCGGACCGGCAAGTTCCTCGGCCAGCAGCCCGGCCAGAAGTTCTGTGGTGGTTCCCGCATCGAGGAGGATCGAGGTGGCTCCCTGCGGGAGCAGTTCGAGTGCCTTCGCTGCGATCCGTTGCTTGACCGCCAGGTTCTGGGTGGTGCGGGCCGTGTGGCTCTGTTCGGCGGTACTGGTCTTCGTGGCTGTGACCGCACCGCCATGCACCCGGCGCAACACCCCGACCTGCTCCAACTGGGCGAGGTCGCGGCGCACGGTTTCGCGGGTGATGCCGAATCGTTCGGACAGGTCGGCAACACCGACCTTGCCCTGCAGGGACAGCTGCTCGGTGACGAGACGGTGGCGTTCTTCGGCAAACACGATGTGGAGGCCTCCGGGTTGTGTGACGTGAGTCACGGCGATCTTTGTTCATACGACTTTAGGCGCACGACGATCGCAATGTCAACACAAAACAACATAAAACCAAATAAACACAGATTCGCCCGAAACGTTCCGCTCAACCACATGGCCCCGACCCGCCGATTTTCACGGAAAACATACAGTGCATTGGAAGCGATCGGGACATATGATCGACACACCGAAAGCACGGCCTCACCCCCTGCAGGCCGGGCGCATCCAGGCAGTCGCCAGACCGGAAAGCCATGATGATGAGATGAGTGGAATCGACAACCGCAGTTCCGGAAACCCATCGCCCCGCCGGGCCATGCCCGCCGCCATCACGCTGGGGCTGGCCCTGGGCCTGATCCTGACGGCATGCGGCGGCTCGGGCGGACAAGACAAGCAGGCCTTCGGGCCGGACACCTGTGTGGCGCCGACCGGCGCAAGGGTGCAGGACATCGATCCGGAGGACTCCCCCGTCAAGCCGTGGCAAAAACCGGCCGGTGCGGAGCTGGTGGTGGAGTTCGAAACCGGCAAGCTCTCCGCAGACTATGCCGGCAAGGTCACCGACGCGACCGCCATCTGGTCGAAGAGTTCATGCCTGAACGCGGTGGCGGTCGAGACCTGCTCCAGCGGCGCCAACTGCGTATCCGTCGTTGAGGACGATGGCCGTTCACGGAACACCGACGGGGAAATGGATTGGCAAGGGAGCGGCGACTACATGGAAAGTGCGACCATCACCCTGTTCACGCAGGCATTGGGGCGAACCACCGACAACGGGGCACTGGCCACCATCGTCCACGAAATGGGCCACGCGCTGGGCTTGGACCACCGACTCAATAAATCCGACGTCATGAACTCGGTCACCGGCGACGATACCAATCCGGTGCCCGACGCCGTCGATTTCTCCAACCTTGCCGCCATCTACGGATCCTGACCCGGCCGGGGCCAAAGATCCCCTGGAATGAATCCGACGCAAGAGAAAACCTCTCCGCGGGAAGAGGGTCGCTGGAATGCCCGAACTGCGGGCAGGCGGAGCGGGTCCGGCCGATGTTCGCGTGGTCGGGGACCTGTTCAACACGGTGGGTCCACACCACTCGGCGGACGAATTCGGGAAGGCCCTCGAGCGATCCCGGATCCTGGGATTCCTCCCATCGACAGGCACCTGGGCCAGGAATAGGCTTGAGCCGTCCCAGCATGGCCAACACGGAAGACGGAGAGGTGCGCGACATGGGAGCTGCAGAAAACGCTGAACTGGTTCGGCGGGGATACGAGGCTTTCAACGCTGGCGATCTGGCGGCACTTGGCGAACTGTTTGCGGAAGACGCGGTCTGGTACGCCCCCGGAAGCGGTGTGCTGTCCGGGACGAAGCAAGGACGTGACGCCATATTTGCCTACTTCGGCGAGCTGGGGGCGCGTTCCGAGGGTTCCTTCCACGCGACCGTTCTTGACATCGTCGGCGGGGCAAACCACACGGTGGGGATCCATCAAAGCCACGCCGAAAGCAACGGAAAGACTTTGGACCTGGGCACGGCCATCGCGTTCGTACTCCGGGATGGAAAGGTCATCGAAGGCCGGGAGTACTTCGATGACACAGCCAAGGCGGACGAGTTCTGGACATGAGTTCAGGCGCGGAGCGGAGGACGTATCGGTCTCTTCCGGTGCAGCCGTAGAAGGTCGAATGATCGCGTCGAAAATTCGGTGAGAGACACACCTTTCGGGGGCCGCTTGCTCCTAGGTAGGGTGGCTGGCAGCCACACGAACCGCCCCTCAGCAGGAGGATCGACATGACGCAGTACATGATCTCGGTCAGTCACGACACGGCCGAGGCACCGACGATGGAAACCATGGATCCTGCCGTGATCCAGCCGATCATTGACGCGGCCGACGCCTTCAACGACAGGCTCCGTGCCGAGGGAGCATGGGTATTCGCCGGCGGGCTGCACCCCATCCAGACGGCAACCACGGTCGACAACACCGGTGAAACACCGGTCGTGACCGACGGGCCGCATGCCCAGTTCGAGGAATACCTCGGCGGCTTCTGGGTCATCGAGGCCAGCGACCTCGATGCCGCACTGGAATGGGCCAAGGACGCCTCCAAGGCGTGTGCGGGCCGTGTCGAGGTACGCGCGTTCCAGGACGAACCCGCCTGACAAAAATCCTCAACCGGGTACCGCGAATCGATCCACGGTGAAGTCATAATGGGCGGGAACGCCATCCTTCAGGCCAGGGCTCGGTTTCGTGCCGATACGCCAATGTACGAGCATGCCCGCCACGGCCGCGCGATCACGCATGCGATGGGCTTGAAGCCATGCTGATCTACTAGATGGGCGTTTCAGTGGACGGCTTCATCACCAAGGCCGGGTTCGGGTGGACCAACCCCACCGAGGAGCAGTTTCGTTTCCGCATCGAGCAGGTGGGCGAACTCGGCGCCTACCCGTGCGGTCGCCGAAGCCCTTCCGCTGGACCTCATCGAGACCAGGACGTTCGGCCCGAGCGTGGTCTTCGAGCGCTGCCGGCGCGCCCCTGGCCGGTCGGCCTGACAACTGCCGGCAGGCACAAAAAGCGGCCTTCCGGATTGAACCGGAAGGCCGCCATGAAGCTGAAACCTGTTTAGCCGAAGAGCGGGCCGCCCACGAACGGGTCGATCGCCAGGGCGATGAACACGAGCGTCAGGTACGTGATGGAGATGTGGAAGACCTTCATGGCCTTCTTGTTCATGTCCGCCGGCGCGTGGTCGCGCTGCGCCTCGCGGTAGAGCACGTGGCACTCGTAGATGAACCAGGCGCCGCTGGCGCCGGCGAGGGCCGTGTAGACGATGCCCGCGTAGCCCATCGGGGCCAGCAGCAGCGAGCAGACCACGGTGGCCCAGGCGTAGAGGACGACCTGGACGGAAACCTTGCGGGCCGTGGAGATCGCGCCGAGCATCGGCACGTGTGCCGCGTTGTAGTCGTCCGCGTACTTCATGGACAGCGGCCAGTAGTGCGGCGGCGTCCACAGGAAGATGATCAGGAACAAGATGATGGCGGGCCATTCGATCTTGTTGGTGACCGCTGCCCAGGCGATGAGCACAGGCATGCAGCCGGCAATGCCGCCCCAAACGATGTTCTGGGCGGTGCGGCGCTTGAGGATCAGCGTGTAGAGCACCACGTAGAAGAGGATCGCGGCCAGGCCCAGCGCCGTGGTCAGCCAGTTGGTGCCAACGGCCAGCACCACCAGCGAGGCGATGCCCAGCAGGTAGGCGAAGATGAGCGCCTCGCGCGGGGTGACCTCGCCGGTGACCAGCGGGCGCCCCTTGGTGCGCTTCATGATCTTGTCCATGTCGCGGTCGATGTAGCAATTGAATGCACCCGATGCGCCCGCTGCCATGGCACCGCCAAAGAGCGTGGCCAGCACCAGGGTGATCGACGGGAAGCCGCGTTCGGCGAAGATCATGGTCGGCAACGTGGTGACGAGCAGGAGTTCGACCACGCGCGGCTTCGTCAGCGCAAGATACGCCTTGGCCTTGCGTGAAACGAAGTCGCCCACCGATTCATTCGGCTGACGAGCTGCACGAGCAGTCGTTGCGGATTCAACGGAAACGGTCTTCACAGACATGCACTCAGTTCTACGGGGAAATAAGACAGACAGGCCTATCATACCCTTTTACGCGACGTAGAATTCGGCCCGTGAACACCCGCTCCGGGGTCCCCCGCGGTGTTCTTTGTCTCCATCGGACCCGAAACGGCCTTCCAAAATCTTCAAGTTGTGGTCTCAAACGGGCATTTCGCGGCCCGATCGCGATAGGGTTGGAGGGTTGCGACGCCGCCGAAACCACCCAGTGATTATCCGGGTCGGTCCGGCGGCATTGTGCTTCACGGCGGGAAATCCGCCCACAATAGTTTTTGATGCAGACCTTATATAGGGAGGACCCACAACGTGGCGCCACTAGCAGACACCAGCGATTTCGCATGGACCGGCCTTGATCAGCGAGCCGTCGATACCGCACGCGTGCTGGCCGCAGACGCGGTCGAAAAGGTAGGAAACGGACACCCGGGAACGGCCATCTCGCTGGCCCCGGCCGCCTATTTGATCTTCCAGCAACACCTGCGCCACGACCCGAGCGACCCGGCCTGGATCGGCCGCGACCGCTTTGTGCTCTCCCCCGGCCACACGTCGCTGACCCTTTACCTGCAGCTCTTCCTCTCCGGCTACGGCCTGGAAATGGAAGACCTCGAGGCACTGCGCACCTGGGGCGCCAAGACCCCGGGCCACCCGGAATACGGCCACACCGCCGGCGTGGAAATCACCACCGGCCCGCTGGGCCAGGGCCTGGCCTCGGCCGTGGGCTTCGCCTACGCCCAGCGCCGCATGCGCGGCATGCTTGATGCCGAGGCACCAGCGGGCACCTCCCCGTTCGACCACACCGTCTGGGTCATCGCCTCCGACGGCGACCTGCAGGAGGGCGTCACCTCCGAGGCCTCCTCGCTGGCCGGCCACCAGGAACTCGGCAACCTCGTCGTTGTCTACGATGAGAACCACATCTCCATCGAGGACGACACCGACGTCGCGTTCACCGAGAACGTGCTCGGCCGCTACGACTCCTACGGCTGGCACACCCAGCGCGTCGACTGGACCAAGACCGGCAACTACGTCGAGGACCTCGCCGAGCTGGACGCCGCGTTGCGCGCCGCCAAGGCCGAGACCAACCGCCCGTCGATCATTTCGCTGCGCACCGTCATCGGCTGGCCTTCGCCGACCAAGGCGGACACCGGCGGAATCCACGGTTCCAAGCTCGGCGGCGCCGAGGTTGCCGGCCTGAAGCAGGCCCTGGACTTCAACCCGGAGGAATCCTTCGCCATCGAGGCCGAGGTGCTGGAGCACGCACGCTCCGTGCAGGACCGCGGCACCGCGGACCGCGCCGCCTGGCAGACCGGCTTCGACGCCTGGGCCGCGGCAAACCCGGAGAACGCCGCACTGCTGGCGCGCCTGGAATCCGGCGAGCTGCCGGCCGGCTGGGACGAGAACCTCCCAGAGTTCGAGGCTGGCAAGGACGTTGCCACCCGCTCGGCCTCCGGCAAGGTCATCAACGCCGTAGCCGGCGTGCTGCCCGAGCTCTGGGGCGGCTCCGCCGACCTCGCCGGCTCGAACAACACCACCATCGAGGGCGCCGCGTCGTTCATCCCGGCCTCGCGCTCCACCGAGTCCTGGACCGGCAACCCGTACGGCCGCGTGCTGCACTTCGGCATCCGCGAGCACGCAGCCGCGGCGATCGTCAACGGCATCACTCTTGCCTCCCCGACCCGCGCGTACTCCGGCACGTTCCTGATCTTCTCCGACTACCAGCGCCCGGCCATCCGCCTCTCGGCACTGATGGGCGTCCCGTCGATCTACGTCTGGACCCACGACTCGATCGGTCTGGGCGAGGACGGCCCGACGCACCAGCCCGTCGAGCAGCTTGCTTCCCTGCGCGCCATCCCGAACCTCGACGTGGTCCGCCCGGCGGATGCCAACGAGGTCTCCTACGCGTGGAAGAAGATCCTGGAGACCACCTCCAACCCGGCCGGCATCATCCTCTCCCGCCAGAACCTGCCGGTCTACGACCGCAGCGCACTGGGCTTCGGTGCCGCCTCCGGCGTCGAAAAGGGCGCGTATGTGCTCGCCGACGCCACCGCCGACGGCGAGGTCGTCGCACCCGAGGTCCTGCTGCTGGCCACCGGCTCCGAGGTTTCGCTGGCCGTCGAGGCCCGCGAGGCGCTGCAGGCCCAGGGCGTCGCGACCCGCGTCGTCTCCATCCCGTGCCTGGAATGGTTCAACAAGCAGGACGCCGCCTACCGCGAATCAGTGCTGCCCGCGGCCGTGAAGGCCCGCGTCTCCGTCGAGGCAGGCGTCGCCATGGGTTGGCGCGAACTGGTCGGCGATGCCGGTCGCATCATCTCGCTTGACCACTACGGCGCATCGGCCGACTACAAGCGCCTGTACTCCGAGTTCGGGATCACCACCGAGGCGATCACCGCCGCGGCGCTCGACTCCATTGCCGCCGGCTCCGTCTCCGCGGCCAAGTAACCAGACCGACTCGAAGGACTTAGAACCGTGAGCAATCCCAACACCCAGGCCCTTTCCGATGCCGGCGTTTCCATCTGGCTCGATGACCTCTCCCGCGAACGCCTGAGCTCCGGCTCGCTGGCCGCGCTGATCGCCGAGAAGAACGTGGTGGGCGTGACCACCAACCCGTCGATCTTCCACGCCGCGCTGTCAGATGGCGAGTCCTACGCCGCGCAGGTCGCCGAGCTGGCGGCCGCGGGCATGGACGCCGAGCAGGCCGTCTTCAAGATCACCAGCGACGACGTCGCCGCCGCCTGCGACCTGTTCGCGCCGGTCGCCGCCGCGACCAACGGCGCCGACGGCCGCGTGTCGATCGAGGTCGACCCGCGCCTGGCCCGCAAGACCGCGGAGACCATCGCCGAGGCCAAGGAGCTGTACGCCTTGGTCAACCGCGAGAACGTGCTGATCAAGATCCCGGCGACCGTCGAGGGCCTGGAGGCCATCGCCGAGACCCTGGCCGCGGGCATCTCCGTGAACGTGACGCTGATCTTCTCGCTGGAGCGCTACCGCGCGGTCATCAACGCGTTCATGACCGGCCTGGAGTCCGCCAAGGCCAACGGCCACGACATTTCCAAGCTGCACTCGGTGGCATCGTTCTTCGTGTCCCGCGTGGACTCGGAAATCGACGCACGCCTGAACGCCATCGGCACCGACGAGGCACTGGCCCTGCGCGGCAAGGCCGGCCTGGCCAACGCCGTGCTGGCGTACCAGGTCTACGAGGAGTCCTTCTCCTCCGAGCGCTGGAACGTGCTGGCCGCCGCGGGCGCCAACGCCCAGCGCCCGCTGTGGGCCTCGACCGGCGTGAAGGACCCGGCCCTGCCGGACACCCTCTACGTCACCGAGCTGTGCGCACCGAACACCGTGAACACCATGCCGGAAAAGACCCTGCTGGCCACCGCCGACCACGCCGCCATCACCGGGGACACCGTCACCGGCAACTATGCGAAGTCCAACGCGGTGCTCGACGAGCTTGCCGCCCTGGGCGTGAGCTACAACGACGTCGTCGCCAAGCTCGAGGTCGAGGGCCTGGAGAAGTTCGAGGCCGCCTGGAACGAGCTGCTCGCCGACCTCGACGCCTCGCTGGCCAAGGCAGCAGGGAAATGAGTTCGCTCGGCTTCATCGCCACCGGCGCCGCGCAGGCCGCCATCGAATTGCATGTTCCCGCCCTGGTTGCCGACGCCGTGGCCAGCCGTATCGCCGCGAAGGACGCCACCCTCTGGGGCCCGGCCGCCGAGACCGAGGCCTCGGTACGCCTGGGCTGGGTCGACGCCGCGGAGACGTCGGCCGCGTTGGTGCCCGGCATCCTCGCGCTGCGCGACGAGCTGCGTGCCGAGGGCGTGAACCGCATCGTGCTCGCCGGCATGGGCGGCTCCTCGCTGGCCCCCGAGGTCATCGCCGCGACCTGCGACGTCGAACTCGTGGTCTGCGATTCCACCGACCCGGAAATGGTCGCGGGGATCCTCGCCGACCGGCTGGCGACCACCGCACTGGTGGTGTCCTCCAAGTCCGGTTCGACCGTGGAGACCGACTCGCAGCGCCGCGTCTTCGAGCAGGCGTTCAACGACGCCGGGGTCGACGCGAGGCGCCGCATCATCGTGGTCACCGACCCGGGCTCCCCGATGGACAAGGCCTCCCGTGCCGCCGGCTACCGCGCGGTGTTCAACGCGGACCCGAACGTCGGCGGGCGCTATTCCGCGCTGACCGCGTTCGGGCTGGTCCCCGCCGGCCTGGCCGGCGTGGACATCGAGGAATTCCTGGAGGAGGCCGCGGCCGCCGCCGAGTTCCTGGCCGAGGACGACGAGGACAACATCGCCCTCGCCCTGGGTGCGGCGATGGCCGGCACCGTGCCGCTGCGCAACAAGCTGATCTTCGCCGACGAGGGTTCCGGCCTGGTGGGCTTCGCCGACTGGGCCGAACAGCTCATCGCCGAATCCACCGGCAAGTCGGAAACCGGCGTGCTGCCGGTGGTCGTCGAGGCCGGCGCGCCGGAGACCACCAGCACCGCGGCGGACCTGCTGCAGATCCGTCTGGTCGCCGACACCGGCCTGCTCACCGACGACGACGTCGATTCCGACTCCGCCTCGGTGTGCATCTCCGGTTCGCTCGGTGCGCAGATGCTGCTTTGGGAGTACGCGACGGTCGTGGCCGGGCGCCTGCTGGGCATCGACCCGTTCGACCAGCCTGACGTGGAGGCCGCCAAGGTCGCCGCCCGCGCGCTGCTGGAGGCCACCCCGGAACCCGTTCCGGCGGTGCTGAACCAGGACTCGATCGAGGTCCGCGCCTCCGACGGGCTGCTGGACGGCGTCACCGACCTGGAGGGCGCGTTGCGCGCCCTGCTTGCGGCGCTGCCGGCCGACGGCTACCTCGGCGTCCAGGCCTACCTGGACCGCCACGGCGACGCTTCGCTGGAAGGCATCCGCCCGGCCCTGGCCGCGGCGACCGGCCGCCCGGTGACGTTCGGCTGGGGCCCGCGCTTCCTGCACTCGACCGGCCAGTTCCACAAGGGCGGTCCGCGCATCGGTGCCTACCTGCAGGTCACCGCGGACTCCGCGATGGACCTGAGCATCCCGGGTCTTCCGTTCACCTTCGGGGAGCTGATTTCCGCCCAGGCGTCCGGCGACGCCAAGGTGCTCGCGGACCTCGGACGCCCGGTATTGCGCCTTCACCTGCGCGACAAGGAATCGGGCATCGCACAATTGGATAAGATCATTCAGGGCCTCGCATAGGCCTTGGCCCAAAACGATCGGGTGTGTGCCACATGGCACACACCCGATCGGGCAATCACCACCCCCATTCTTCACCGGCACCAAGACAGCTGAAGGCGCTTCCTCGAATGCTTGATTCTTCACCCGGCCCCTCCGGCCAGCACCCCAATCCCCTGCGCGACCGACGGGACCGGCGGCTGAACCGCATTGCCGGGCCCTCCGCGCTGGTCTTCTTCGGCATCACCGGGGACCTGGCCCGCAAGAAGCTCATGCCGGCCGTCTACGACCTGGCAAACCGCGGACTGCTTCCCCCGAACTTCGCGGTCGTCGGCTTCGGCCGCCGCGGCTGGAGCCCGGAGGACTTCGCGGCCCAGGCGCGCGGCTGGGTCATCGACCACGCCCGCACCCCCTTCAACGAGACGGTCTGGGAACAGCTGGCCAGCGGCTTCCGCTTCATCACGGGCGGCTTCGACGACGACGCCGCCTTCATCAAGCTGCGCGAGACGCTCGACGAGCTCGCGCTGACCCGCGGCACCGGGCACAACCACGCCTTCTACCTCTCCATCCCGCCGAACTCGTTCGAGCAGGTCTGCGAGCAGCTCTCCAAGCACGGGCTGGCCCGCGCCGAGGCCACCGACGCCAAGCCCGCCGGCTGGTCCCGTGTGGTCATCGAAAAGCCGTTCGGCCACGACCTGCTCTCCGCGCGCGAGCTGAACGAGATCGTCGAATCGGTATTCCCGCCCGACGCGGTGTTCCGGATCGACCACTACCTGGGCAAGGAAACCGTCCAGAACCTGCTGGCGCTGCGCTTCGCCAACCAGCTGTTCGAGCCGCTGTGGAACTCCAAGTACGTGGACCACGTGCAGATCACCATGGCCGAGGACATCGGCATCGGCGGCCGCGCGGGCTACTACGACGGCGTGGGCGCCGCGCGCGACGTCATCCAGAACCACCTGCTGCAGCTGCTGGCGCTGACCGCCATGGAGGAGCCAATCAGCTTCGACGCGGACCACCTGCGCAGCGAAAAGGAGAAGGTGCTCACCGCCGTGCGCCTTCCGGCTGACCTGTCCCACTCCAGCGCCCGCGGCCAGTACACCTCCGGGTGGCAGGGCGGCGAGAAGGTCACCGGCTTCCTGGACGAGGAGGGCTTCAACCCGGCCTCCAAGACCGAGACCTACGCGGCCATCAAGCTGGAGATCAACACCCGCCGCTGGGCGGGCGTGCCGTTCTACCTGCGCGCAGGCAAGCGCCTGGGCCGCCGCGTCACCGAGATCGCCGTGGTCTTCAAGCGCGCCCCCAACATGCTCTTCCAGGAGCACTCGGACGGCGAGTTCGGGCAGAACGCCATCGTGATCCGCGTGCAGCCGGACGAGGGTGCGACCATCCGCTTCGGCTCCAAGGTCCCGGGCACCCAGATGGAGGTGCGCGACGTGACCATGGACTTCGGCTACGGCCACGCCTTCACCGAGTCCTCCCCCGAGGCCTACGAGCGCCTGATCCTGGACGTGCTGCTGGGCGAGCCCCCGCTGTTCCCGCGCCACGAGGAAGTCGAGCAGTCCTGGCGCATCCTGGACCCGTTCGAGGAGCACTGGGCCTCGCTGCCCGAACAGCCCGAACCCTACGCCCCGGGTTCCTGGGGACCGGCATCCGCCGATGAATTGTTGGCCCGCGACGGAAGGACATGGCGCCGGCCATGATCGTTGAACTGGAAGACACCACCACCTCGAAGATCTCCAAGCAGCTTGTCGCCATGCGGCAGGCCCAGGGCGTCGTCGCGCTCTCGCGCGTGCTCACGCTGCTGGTCATCACCCGCGCCGGCTTCGAGGAGGACGCGATCGCCGCGGCCAACCTCGCCAGCCGCGAGCACCCCTGCCGCATCCTCGTGGTCGTCAAGGGACGGGTCACCGGCGAAACCCGGCTTGACGCGCAGATCCGCGTGGGCGGCGACGCCGGCGCCTCCGAGGTCATCGTGATGCACACCTACGGCCCCGGGGCCCGCGTCGACGAGTCCCTGGTCTCCGGGTTGCTGCTGCCCGACGCGCCGATCGTGGCCTGGTGGCCGCACGGCGTGCCCAAGAACGCCTCGCAGACCCCGCTGGGCAAGATCGCCCACCGCCGCATCACCGATTCCGGCGCCGAGGACGATCCGCGCAAGGCGCTGTTCACCCTCGCGGAATCCTACCGGGCCGGCGACACCGACCTGGCGTGGACCCGGCTGACCCTGTGGCGCGCCCAGCTGGCCGCCGTGTTCGACCAGCTCGATCCCTCCGAGGTGACGGGCGTGACGGTCAAGGGCGCCGTCGACTCCCCCTCCACGGTGCTGCTCGCGGCCTGGCTGACGCTGTGCCTGGACGTGCCCGTCACGATCGCCTCCGCCCCGGAGGGCACGGGCGTGCGCTCGGTGCGTTTCACCCGCGAACGCGGCGACATCGAGCTCTCCCGGCCCGTCGGCGACGTGGCCGAGCTCTACCAGCCGGGCCAGAAGCCCCAGCTGATTTCGCTGCCGCAGCGCCCGGTCGCAGACTGCCTGGCCGAGGAAATGCGCCGGCTCGACCCGGACGAGGTCTTCGGCGAGGTCGTGCGCGTGGGCCTGAAGCGCACCAACCTGAGGAGCATCCGCCCAAGTGAACGCTAAACGCCACATTGTCGTCCACCCGGACCTGCCCGCCACCGCCGCGGCGGTCGCCGCGCGGCTCATCACCGCGATCCTGGACGCCCAGGGGACCCGCGGCGAGGCCACCGTGGTGCTCACCGGCGGCACGCTGGGCATCGCCTCGCTCAAGGCCGTCGCCGACTCCCCCGCGCTGGCCGCGGTGGATTGGTCGCGCGTGAACTTCTACTGGGGCGACGAGCGCTTCGTGGAGGCCGGCTCCCCCGACCGCAACGCCGTCCAGGCGGAGGTGCTGCTCTCGGTGCTCGACGGCCACGGCCTGGACCGCGGGCGCGTGCACGCCATGGGTTCCACTGACGAGTTCGCCACCCCGGAGGGAGCCGCAGCGGCCTACGCGGAGGTGCTTGCCGCGGAAGCGACCAACGAGGGCGCTGCCGGGCTTCCGGTCTTCGACGTGCTGATGCTGGGCATGGGCCCGGATTCGCACGTGGCATCGCTCTTCCCGGACCACGCGGGGGCCGCAACCAGCGGCGCGAGCGTCATCGGGGTGCACGACTCCCCCAAGCCGCCGCCTTTGCGCGTCTCGCTGACCTTTGAGACCATCAACACCGCCCGCGCGGTGTGGCTCGTGGTTGCCGGTGGCGACAAGGCGCCCGCGGCCGCGGTGGCGCTGGGCGGCGAGGCGACGCGTGAGCGCGTCCCCGCCTCCGGCGTCCAGGGCACGCAGGGTACCTGGTGGCTGATGGACCAAGCGGCCGCCGCACTGATCTAGCAACAGGTCTCTACTCGAATTTGCGGTCGTTGCGGCTCTCCCGGGCGATTTTCCGGGAGAACCGCAACGACCGCTTCGGCATAAACATAGGCAATGGTTGATGGATCAAATTCTGCTTGGCACGGTGGGCGGCCTTGCAGCTGCCGTGTACCTCTCAATATTGTTTGCGGCTTTTCGCAGCAAGGGTGTGTTCGGATCACTGCTCGCCGTATGCATGTTGCTTCTCCAAGCCGCCGGGGACATCTTTGAGGTCTCTTGGTTGCCCGGTATTGCGTCTCTTACCGAATCGTGGGGGTTGAACTTCAGTGCGGAGGCGACACGACCGGGAATACTGAGCATCATGATTTCCATGCTCGGAGGCCTCGCCATCGCACACTTTAGCGGTCTGATCGGGTATCTGGGCCGTTGGATTGATCGGCTCGGTACAGCACTCTTGGGACGCTTCTTTGGGCCCCCGGATTCACCTGAAGCAACAGAAAAGTGAAGGACGGCTTCCCCGAGGGGAGGCCGTCCTTCATCGTTATGCGGTGAAAGCTAGGATTCGATGTTGAAGCGCATGACCAGTGCCAATCCGATGATCACGGTTACCCAGGTCAGACCCAGGATGATCGTGATGCGGTTCAGGTTGCGCTCGGCAACGCCGGATGAACCCAGCGAGCTGGTCATGCCGCCGCCGAACATGTCGGACATGCCGCCGCCGCGTCCCTTGTGCAAAAGGATCAGCAGCGTAAGCAGCAGGCTGGTGATTCCCAGAAGTACCTGCAAAACAATCTTGATGGCGTCCATCATTGCCCTTCAATCAGCTGGTGGCGATTACTCGGTCACCAGGTGGTGCTCGAACCTAACAATGTTAGCAAATTCTGCGGCGTCAAGGCTGGCGCCGCCGACCAACACGCCGTCAACGTCCTTTTCGGCGAGGATCTGCGCTGCGTTGTTGGCCTTCACCGAACCGCCGTAGAGCACGCGGACCTTGCCGGCGACCTCGTCGCCGAACAGCGTTGCCAGCTCGACGCGGATCGCGGCGCACAGTTCCTGCGCATCTTTCGGACCCGCGACCTCGCCGGTGCCGATGGCCCACACGGGCTCATAGGCGACCACCAGGGTCTCGGCCTGTTCGGCGGTGACGCCGGCCAGCGAGCCGCGAAGCTGCTCGAGCGTGTACTCGACGTGGGTTCCGGCCTGGCGGATGTCCAGTCCCTCACCGACACACAGCACCGGGGACACGCCGTGGCGGTAGGCCGCGGCGATCTTGGCTGCCAGCAGTTCGTTGCTCTCGCCGTGGAGCGCACGGCGTTCGCTGTGGCCCACCAGCACGTAGCTGCAACCCAGGCGGGAGAGGAACTGGCCGGAAATTTCCCCGGTGTAGGCACCGGAGTCGTGCGCCGACAGGTCCTGTGCGCCGTAGCGCACCGGCAGGTTGTCGCCCATGGTCAGCGTCTGCACGCCGCGCAGGTCGGTGAACGGCGGGAAGACGGCCACCTCCGTGCGGTCGAAGTCGTGCTCCGCGTCGGCCAGCGTCCAGGCCAGCTTCTGCAGCAGGGTGATGCCCTGGACGTGGTCCATGTTCATCTTCCAGTTGCCGGCAATCAGCGGCTTCCGGTCGAACACGCCGTTGGTCGATGTTGTCACTTGGCACCCTCCAGGGCTGTCAGGCCCGGCAGTGCCTTGCCCTCGAGGTATTCCAGGGAGGCACCGCCGCCCGTTGAAATATGACCGAAGTCGTCATCGTTGAAGCCCAGGGTGCGCACGGCCGCGGCCGAGTCGCCGCCGCCGACGACGCTGAACGCCTCGGAATCCGCAAGCGCACCTGCCACGGCACGGGTGCCGTTGGCGAACGCGGGGATCTCGAAGACACCCATCGGGCCGTTCCAGAACACCGTGTTGGCGCTCTTGATGTAGCTGGCGAAGGTTTCCCCGGAGACCGGACCGATGTCCAGGCCCAGGCCGGTGGAACCGAAGGCGCCGCCCTCGATGTTGTCCGCGGACAGCACCTCGTGCTCGGCGTCCGCACCGAACTTGGAGGCGACCACCACGTCGGTGGGCAGCACGATGTCGCAGCCCAGTTCCTTGGCGCGCGACAGGTAGCCGCGGCAGGTATCCAGCTGGTCTTGCTCAAGCAGCGAGCCGCCGACCTCGTGGCCCTGGGCCTTGAGGAAGGTGAAGGCCATGCCGCCGCCGATCAGCAGGTGGTCGGCGCGTCCCAGCAGGTTGTCGATGACGGCCAGCTTGTCGGAGACCTTCGAGCCGCCCAAGACCACCACGTAGGGGCGCTTGGGAGCCTCGGTGAGGGTCTTCAGCACGCGGACCTCGGTGGCAACCAGGTCGCCCTGGTAGGCCGGAAGCAACGCGGCGATGTCGAACACCGAGGCGTGCTTGCGGTGCACGGCGCCGAAGGCGTCGTTCACGTAGGCACCGTTGTCGCCGGTCAATGCGGCAAGCTCGGCTGCGAATTCGGCGCGCTGCGCATCATCCTTGGAGGTTTCGCGCGCATCGAAGCGCACGTTCTCCAGCACCAGCACGGCGCCGTCGGTCAATTCAGCGGCAAGCTGCTTGGCCGAATCGCCCACGACATCGGCGGCAACACGCACGTCGAGCCCGGAGAGCTCGGCAAGCTTGGTGGCGGCGGGGGCGATTGAGTACTTGGCATCCGGTTCGCCCTTGGGGCGTCCCAGGTGAGCCATCACGATGACGCGGGCGCCGGCCTCGGCCAGCTTCTGCACCACGGGGATGGAGGCGCGTACACGCCCATCGTCGGTGACGGTAACGCCATCGAGCGGCACGTTCAGGTCGCTACGGACCAAAACGCGCCGCCCGAGGACACCGTCGGCGAGTAGTTCGTCGAGAGTGTGGGAAGTCATGAGACTAGGTTATCCGAATCGCTCGGACTAACCGAGCTGGCTGCCGACGTATTCCGCGAGGTCAACCAAGCGGGAGGAGTAGCCCCACTCGTTGTCGTACCAGGCGACTACCTTGACGGTGGAACCGATCACGGTGGTGAGGCCGGAATCGAAGATCGCCGAGTGCGCATCGTGGACGATGTCGGTGGAAACCAGCGGGTCCTCCGAGTACTTCAGGTAGCCCTTGAGCGGTCCCTCTTCGGCTGCCTTCTTGAAGGCTGCGTTGATTTCCTCGACGCTGGCCTCGCGGGCCAGGGTGACGGTGAGGTCGGTGGCCGAACCTGTCGGAACCGGGACGCGCATGGCGTAGCCGTTGAGCTTGCCCTTGAGCTCCGGGAGCACCAGGCCAATGGCCTTGGCCGCACCGGTGGAGGTCGGGATCATGTTCAGGGCTGCGGCGCGGGCGCGGCGCGGGTCCTTCTTGTGCGGGGCGTCCTGCAGGTGCTGGTCCGAGGTGTACGCGTGGATGGTGGTCATCAGGCCGTCGACGATGCCGAACTGGTCGTTGAGCACCTTGGCGATCGGGCCCAGGCAGTTGGTGGTGCAGGAGGCGTTGGAGATGATGTGGTGCTTGTCGGCCTCGTACTTCTCGTGGTTGACACCCATGACGATGGTGATGTCTTCCTTGGAAGCAGGGGCGGAAATGATGACCTTCTTGGCGCCTGCCTGCAGGTGCTTTTCGGCGTCCGAGGCCTTGGTGAAGAAGCCGGTCGATTCGATGACGATGTCCACGCCGAGGTCGCCCCAGCCCAGGTGGGCCGGGTCCTTCTGGGAAAGCACCTTGATGCGCTTGTCGCCGATGACGATGTAGGCACCGTCAACGGAGACCTCTTCGTTCAGGCGGCCGAGGATGGAGTCGTACTTGACGAGCATGGCCAGATCGTTGATCGAACCGAGGTCATTGACTGCGACAATTTCAATGTCTGCGCCATTGGCGAGGCTGGCTCGCAGGAAGTTGCGTCCGATGCGTCCGAAACCATTAATGCCAACACGGGTAGTCACGTGAATGTCTCCTAGACAGAGTGGTGTTGCCACAGCCGCCGGATACGCCCCTGGAGGGGGCATGCATAACGGAGTGGCTTGGAATAATGACACTCCGTTGTGTCGCCGGCTGATGCCGGCCGGGTTGTTTCGGGTCTCACGACACAGGCCGTGAGACCCGAAAAACACGTTGTTTTTATCTTACGCTATTTCGGCGCTCGATGTGATGGGCGTAACGCCCATGTGAATTCTTTGTTACTTGCCGGGGACGATCAAAGTCGCGGCACCCGCACGCGCGGCCTCGAAACGAGCCGACACATCCGCCCAGTTCACGATGTTCCAGAACGCCTTCACGTAATCGGCCTTCACGTTCACGTAATCCAGGTAGAACGCGTGCTCCCACATGTCCAGCATCAACAACGGAGTCGTCGCCACCGGCACATTGCCCTGCTGGTCATACAACTGCTCGATGACCAGCTGGCCACCCAAACCCTCGAAGCCCAGCAACGCCCAACCCGAACCCTGCAGGCTCATCGCCGCCGCCGTGAAATGCGCACGGAACGCATCGAAGGAACCGAACGCGTCATCGATCGCCGCCGCCAACTCGCCCTCCGGCTTGTCCCCACCCTCCGGAGACAGGTTGTTCCAGAAGATCGAGTGGTTCGTGTGCCCACCCAGGTGGAACGCCAGGTCCTTGGAGAGCTTCGGGATGTTCCCGAACTCGCCCTTCTCCCGCGCCTCCGCCAACTGCTCCAACGCGGTGTTCGCGCCCGCCACGTAGGCGGCATGGTGCTTGCTGTGGTGCAACTCCATGATCCGCGCCGAAATGCTCGGCTCCAACGCCGCGTAGTCGTACTGCAGCTCAGGCAAGGTGTAAATAGCCAAAATGACTCCTCATTCTCTGTGCACCCGGAACATTGGATGCAATTCAACGTGGTTACTGCATCTCCGCACTGAAGCGGAAAATCTCGCTGCCGGTCAGTTTTCCAGCATGTCTAGGGGAACGCTCGCCTCCGTGCCGGGTATTCCCAGCTCAGAGGCGCGTTTGTCGGCCATGGCCAAGAGCCGGCGGATGCGCCCGGCGATTGCGTCCTTGGTCATGACGGGATCGGCCATGCGGCCGAGCTCGTCGAGGCTCGCCTGCTTGTGTGCCACGCGCAATGCTCCCGCGTACTTGAGGTGCTCCGGGACCTCGTCCCCGAGGATCTCCAAGGCGCGCTCCACGCGGGCCCCGGCGGCGACCGCGGCCTGGGCCGAGCGGCGCAGGTTGGCGTCGTCGAAGTTGGCCAGGCGGTTGGCGGTGGCCCGCACCTCCTTGCGCATGCGGCGTTCCTCCCAGACCATCAGCGCATCGTGCGCACCCATCCGGGTGAGCAGCTGAGCGATGGCCTCGCCGTCGCGGATGACCACGCGGTCCACCCCGCGCACTTCGCGTGCCTTGGCCACCAGGCCGAGGCGGCGCGCGGCGCCGACCAAGGCAAGCGCGGATTCCGGGCCCGGACAGGTGATTTCCAGCGCGGAGGAACGGCCCGGTTCGGTGAGCGAACCGTGGGAGAGGAAGGCTCCGCGCCAGACGGCCTCGGCATCGGCCGTGGAGCCGTTGACGATGACCGAGGGCAGCCCGCGCACGGGACGGCCACGGCCGTCGAGCAGGCCGGTCTGGCGAGCCAGGGCCTCCCCGTCACGGACCACGCGCACCACGTAGCGGTTGCCTCGGCGCAGGCCGCCGCCGGAAACCACGAGGATTTCCGAGGTGTGGCCGTAGACTTCGGCGATGGCCGCGCGCAGGCGGCGGGCCGTTGAGGCAAGGTCGACCTCGGCCTCGATGACAATGCGTCCGGAGATGATGTGAAGTCCACCGCAGAAACGCAACATGGTGGAAACTTCGGCCTTGCGCTCGGATGATTTCCGAACGTCAAGACGGGACAGCTCGTCCTTGACGGAAGCCGTCAGTGCCATGGATTGTTTCCTAACTGCTGGGCTCGTCTGTATTGAACGTCGTAAAAACGTCGTGGTACGCGGCGGCAAGTCTCAAGGGGTCGTGGACGGCGCGTCCGGCACCAACCCCTACTTTACCGAAAAAGGTGCGGGCACCTAGCCGGGCCGCGGCACGGGTGAAACTCTCATGATCCGCCACCGTGGACGGATCCGCCAAAACGGCGTCGAGACGCAGGTCAGGCGCGTAGCGCGAAATGACCTCCAAATGCGCCGCGGCATCCATGCCCGCGGTCTCCGCCGTGTCGGTGGCCAGGTTCATGGTCAGCAGGCGCCGGGCCGGTGTCGACTCGAGCGCCCGCCGCATTTCCGGCAGCAGCAAATGCGGCAGCACGGAGGTGTACCAGGAGCCCGGCCCGAGCACGACCCAGTCGGCAAGTTCGATCGCCTCGAGCGCCTCGGTGCAGGCAGGTGCGTCGGCCGGCTCGAGGCGGACGTTCGAGACGAGTCCTTCTCCCCCCGCGGTCGCAAGTTTCGCCTGGCCCACGACGTGGCGGCGCACCAGGCCCTGCGGCCCGGCGTCCTCGAGCACGTCCCCGGCGATGGTCAGCGGGACGGTGCTCATGGGCAGCACCTGTCCGCGGGCGCCGAGCAGCGCCCCGGCCCAGCGCAGGCCGGCCACCGGGTCCTTGAGCAGCTCCCAGAGCGCGACGATCAGCAGGTTGCCGACAGCGTGCTGGTCGAGCGACGCCGCCGAGTCCGGGGCGGAGGTGAATCGGTGCTGCATGACGTCCCGCCAGGTCCGCCCCCAGTCGGTGTCGTCGCACAGGGCGGCCAGTGCCATCCGCAGGTCCCCCGGCGGCAGCACGCCGAGTTCCTCGCGCAGCCGCCCGGAGGATCCGCCGTCGTCGGCGACCGTGACAATGGCCGTCAGGTCGGTGGTGAGCCGGCGCAGCGCGGAGAGCGATGCCGAGAGCCCGTGCCCGCCGCCGAGCGCGACGACGCGAACCAGCTGGTTGTCCTCGGCCGAGCGGGCGGGAGGCTGGATCGGGATGGGTCCGGTGAAGAACGCCATGGCTGTCTACTCGCGGCCCAGGTCGCGGTGCGTGACGTTGACGCGGACGCCGGGAAGCTGGGCCAAGCGCCGGCCGACCTCCTCGGCGGTGGCCACCGAGCGGTGCTTGCCGCCGGTGCAGCCGATCGCGATGGTCGCGTAGTGCTTGTTTTCGCGGCGGTAGCCCTCGAAGACCGGCTCCAGCGCGGCGATGTAGTGCCCGATGAATTCGGCGGCGCCCTTGGCACCCAGCACGTAGTCGGAGACCTGCTTGTCCTTGCCCGTGTGCGGGCGCAGCTCGGGCACCCAGTGCGGGTTGGGGATGAACCGGACGTCGGCGACGTAGTTGGCGTCGGTGGGAACCCCGTACTTGAAGCCGAAGCTCATCACGTTCAGGCGCAGCACGATCGGGCCGGAATCGGTGAAGAGCTCGGTGACGGAGCGGGCCAGGTCGTGCACAGAGAACTCGGTGGTGTCCAGCACGATCTCGGCGGCTTCCTTCAGTTCGCGCAGCACCTCGCGTTCCTTGGCGATGCCGTCGACGATGCGCCCGTCGCCCTGCAGCGGGTGCGGGCGGCGGCCCTGCTCGAAGCGGCGGACCAGCAGGTCGTCGCCGGCTTCGAGGAACAGCACGCGGTAGGTGATGCCGGCGGCGCTGAGCGAGTGCAGCGCCTCGCGCAGCTGCGGGAAGAGCGACTTGGAGCGCACGTCCATGACGACGGCCAGCTTGGGGATGGAGCCGCCCGAATGCGCGACGAGCTCCGTCAGGGTGCCCAGCAGCGCCGGCGGCAGGTTCTCCACGACGTACCATCCGTGGTCCTCCAGCGCATGGGCGGCGGTGGTCCGGCCGGCCCCGGACATGCCGGTGATGACTAGTAGTTCGGTCTCTGCTGGTTTCACGGGGGAAAGCTCGGTGGTCATATTCCTAGCCTAGTCGCGATTGCGGTGCGGGTGGTTAGTCCAAGACCTCGCCGGTGGTCATGTTGACCGCCGGGGCCGCATCGCCCGAGTCCGCCAGCGCCTCGTGGATCGTCGCGGCAAGCACCGGGCCGACGCCGGGGACCTCCGTGAGTTCCTCCACGGAAGCGGCGCGCATCTTCTTCACCGAGCCGAAGTGCTTGCGCAGCGCGTCTCGCTTGGCCGGGCCCAGGCCCGGGATCGTATCCAGCACGGAGGCCATCATCGACACCGAGCGCTTCTTGCGGTGGAAGGTGATGGCGAAGCGGTGCGCCTCGTCGCGGATGCGCTGGACCAGGTACAGCGCGTGCGAGGCGCGCGGCAGGATGACCGGGAACTCGTCGTCCGGAAGCCAGAGCTCCTCCAGGCGCTTGGCCAGGCCGACCACGTAGATGTCGTCGATGCCCAGGTCGGCCAGCGCGCGGGAGGCGGCGGCGACCTGCGGCGGGCCTCCGTCGACGATGACCAGCGAGGGCGGGTAGGCGAAGCGCCGGGCCGGGGCCTTGGCCGCGGCGTCGGAGATGTCCACCTCCCCGGAGACCATCGGCACCATGTTGGCCGATTCCTCCAGGTAGTTCCTGAAGCGGCGGGAGATCACGTCGTACATCGACGCGGTGTCGTCGCGCGCCGCGTCCCCGGTGATGGAGAACTTCCGGTAGTCGCCCTTCTTGGGCAGCCCGTCCTCGACGACCACCATGGAGGCCACCACGTTGGTGCCCTGCACGTGGGAGACGTCGTAGCATTCGATGCGCAGCAGCGGGCTGGGCAGGCCCAGGGCGTCCTGGAGCTCCTGCAGCGAGGCGGAGCGGGTGCTCAGGTCCCCGGCGCGGCGGGACTTGTGCAGGCGCAGCGCCTGTTCGGCGTTCTCCCGCACGGTCTCGGCAAGCGTCGCCTTGTCCCCGCGCTGGGCCACGCGCAGCGAGACGGCCGAGCCGCGGCGCTCGTGCAGCCAGCTGGACACCTCGTCGGCGTTTTCCGGCAGCACCGGGACCAGCACCTCGCGCGGGATCCGGTCGTCGCCCGCGGCCTCGCCGTAGACCTGGGTGAGCAGGTGCTCGATGAACTCGGCCGGCGTCGAGTCCTCGACCTTTTCGACGACCCAGCCGCGCTGGCCGCGGATGCGCCCGTTGCGCACGTGGAAGACCTGCACGGCGGCCTCGAGCTCGTCCTCGTGCACCGCGAAGATGTCGGCCTCGGTGTTTTCGGCGAGCACCACGGCGTTGCGCTCGAAGACGCGGCGCAGCGCGGCGATGTCGTCGCGGTAGCGGGCGGCCTGCTCGTACTCGAGCTTCGCGACGGCGTCGGCCATCTTGCCCTCGAGCTCCTTGATGAAGCGCGTGCCCTCCCCGCCCATGAACTGGCAGAGCTCGGCGGCGAGCTTCTTGTGGTCCTCGGCGCTGATCCGGCCCACGCAGGGCGCCGCGCACTTGTCGATGTAGCCCAGCAGGCAGGGCCGGCCGGAGGATTCGGCGCGCTTGAACACGCCCATGGAGCAGCTGCGCACCGGGAAGACGCGCAGCAGGGTGTCGAGGGTCTCGCGGATCGCCTTGGCCGGGTAGAACGGGCCGAAGTACTTGGTGTCCTTGCGCTTGTCCCCGCGCATGACCTGCGCGCGCGGGTAGGTCTCCCCCATGGTGACCGCGAGGTACGGGTAGGACTTGTCGTCGCGGAAGACGATGTTGAAGCGCGGGTTGTACTCCTTGATCCAGGTGTACTCCAGCTGCAGCGCCTCCAGCTCCGAGCCCACCACGGTCCACTCGACCGAGCAGGCGGTGTGCACCATCGCGTGGGTCTTGGGCGTCAGCCCCGCGGGGTTGGCGAAGTAGGAGTTCAGCCTCGAGCGCAGCACCTTGGCCTTGCCGACGTAGACGACCCGCCCGACCTCGTCGCGGAAGCGGTAGACGCCGGGATTCAGCGGGATGTCCCCGGTCTGGGGCCTGTAGCTCTTCGGGTCTGCCACGTCTACGCTTTCAGTATTTATTCGGCGGTGGGTGTCTGGTTGTAGGCGTCGACCCGTTCCTGGCCCGTCAGCTCGGCGATGGCGTCGACGATCTCGTCGGTGGCCTTGCGGCGCTGCGGCAGCGGGTGCTTGCGGCCCAGGTGCTCGAACTGCAGCGGCTTGCCGAACGCCAGGGTGAAGTGGTGCGGCTTGATGGTGTTCTTGCCCGCCGGCTGCAGGTTCTCGGTGCCGATCAGGCCGACCGGGACCACCGGGGCGCCGGTGGTCAGCGCGAGCCAGCCAACGCCGGTGCGGCCGCGGTAGAGCTTGCCGTCGCGCGAGCGGGTGCCCTCGGGGTAGATGCCGATGCCGCCGCCGGCCTCCAGGATGTCGACGAGCGATTCCAGGGCCGCCACGGAGGCCGCCTGCTCGCCGCGCTGCACGGGGATGGAGCCGACCGACTCGAAGAAGGTCTTCATGGCCTTGCCCTTGAGCCCGGGGGTGGTGAAGTACTCCGCCTTGGCGAAGAACGCCACGTCGCGCGGGGTCAGCGCCTGGATGATGATCGAGTCCAGGAAGGAGAGGTGGTTGGAGGCGATGATGACCGGCCCGGTGCGCGGGACGTTTTCCAGCCCGGTGACGGTGGGTCGGCACAGGCCGTTCAGCAGGCCGCGGATCGAAGAGCGGGTCATGGTGTACAGGCTCATTTATGCACGCGCTCCTTCGTTGTCGTTGTTGGTCAGTTGTGTGCGGATGGCTTCCTCGGCGGCGTTGCCCAGCAGCAGTCCGGCAAGCTCGGCGGGGTCCTTGGCGTGGGCCCCGGCCCCGGCGGCCTCCAGCTCGCCCGGCGGGGCGAATCCCCACCCGGCGCCGATCGACGCCATGTTGTGGTCGTTCGCCGCCTCGATGTCGTAGCGGCGGTCCCCCACCATGATGCAGTGCTCGGCCTCGAGCCCGTGGGCGTCCAGCACCGCGGCGACGATGTGCCGCTTGGAGGCCGAATTCCCGTTTGCCTCGTCGTCGTTGCCGAAAATGCCGTCCACCGCGTCGGCCAGGCCCTGGATCTCCAGCAGCTGCCGGGCGATCCTCGTGGGCTTGGCGGTTGCGACATACAGGTCGATCCCCGCCTCCCGCAGCGCGGCCAGCGTTTCGCGGATCCCGGGGTACGGGCGCGAGTCCGCCATGCCCGTGGCAGCATATTCCGCACGGTACACGGCAATCAGTTCGTCGAGCATGTGCCCTTCGACGCCGTCGATCTCCGCGAGGCCAAGGACCAGTGGTGGTCCGATGAGTGTGCGGAGTTTTTCTTCACCCGGGTCCGGGACGTCCGCCTGCTTCAATGCGCGGCGGATGCCCGAGGTGATGGCCCCGGCCGGATCCACAAGGGTTCCATCGAGGTCAAGCAGAACGGCGGAGGGAGCAATAATCACTGTCGTATTCTCGCATGAACTGGGTCTATCTGCCGTACACGCATGCCGCATTCGGCATACATGCACGGCAGGCGGGCCTAGCCAAGCAGCGGTGCCAGGAACCTTCCGGTGTAGCTTTCGGCCACCTCGGCGACCTGCTCCGGGGTGCCGACGGCGATGATCTCGCCGCCGCCGGAACCGCCCTCGGGCCCGAGGTCGATGACCCAGTCGGCGCTCTTGATCACGTCGAGGTTGTGCTCGATGGTGATGACCGTGTTGCCCTTGTCCACCAGCCCCTGCAGCACCAGCAGCAGCTTGCGGATGTCCTCGAAGTGCAGGCCCGTCGTGGGCTCGTCGAGCACGTAGATCGAGCGGCCGTTGGAACGCTTCTGCAGTTCCGCGGCGAGCTTGACGCGCTGCGCCTCGCCGCCGGAGAGCGTCGTGGAGGCCTGCCCCAGCCGGACGTAGCCCAGCCCGACGTCCACCAGCGTGCGCAGGTGGCGGGCGATCGGGGTGAAGGCGGCGAAGAACTCCGCGCCCTCCTCGATCGGCATGTTCAGCACGTCGGCGATGGTCTTGCCCTTGTAGTGCACCTCGAGCGTTTCGCGGTTGTAGCGCGCCCCGTGGCAAACCTCACAGGGTACGTACACGTCGGGAAGGAAGTTCATTTCGATCTTCAGGGTGCCGTCGCCGGAGCAGGATTCGCAGCGCCCGCCCTTGACGTTGAAGGAGAAGCGGCCCGGCAGGTAGCCGCGCACCTTCGCCTCGGTGGTCTCCGCGAACAGCTTGCGGATGTGGTCGAACACGCCCGTGTAGGTCGCCGGGTTGGAGCGCGGGGTGCGGCCGATCGGCGACTGGTCCACGTGGATTACCTTGTCAAGGTGCTCGAGCCCCTCGACGCGGGTGTGCCGGCCCGGCACCTGCTTGGCGCCGTTGAGCTTGTTGGCCAGCACCTTGTACAGCACGTCGTTGACCAACGTCGACTTGCCGGAGCCGGAAACTCCGGTGACGGCGGTGAGAACGCCGAGCGGGAAGCGCGCGGTGAGGTCCTCGAGGTTGTTCTCGCGGGCACCCACGACGGTGACCTGGCGCTTCTTGTCGATCTTGCGGCGCTTGGCCGGAACCTCGATCTTCCGGCGCCCGGACAGGTAGTCGCCGGTGATCGACCGGGTGTTCGCCTTCAGGTCCTCCAGGGAACCCGAGTGCACCACCTCGCCGCCGTGCTCGCCGGCACCGGGCCCGATGTCCACGATCCAGTCGGCCTCGGCGATGGTGTCCTCGTCGTGTTCGACGACGATCAGGGTGTTGCCCAGCGACCGCAGGCGGGTCAGCGTCTCGATGAGCCGGCGGTTGTCGCGCTGGTGCAGGCCGATGGACGGCTCGTCGAGCACGTAGAGCACGCCGACCAGGCCGGAGCCGATCTGCGTGGCCAAGCGGATGCGCTGGGCCTCGCCGCCGGACAGCGTTCCCGCCGCGCGCTCGAGGTTCAGGTATTCCAGGCCGACGTCGAGCAGGAAGCGCAGGCGTGCCTGGATTTCCTTCAGCACCTGGGAGGCGATCTGGGCCTCGCGGCCGGTGAGCACCAGGTTTTCGAGGAACTCGGAGCATTCACGCATCGGCATGGCCGACACCGCGGCGATCGACTTGTCGTTGATCAGGACGGACAGCGAGGCGGAATTCAGGCGTGCACCGTTGCATTCGGGGCACGGAATCTGCCGCATGTACTCCTCGTACCGGTCGCGCGCGTGCTCCGATTCGGTTTCCAGGTGCTTGCGGTGGATGTACTGGACCACGCCCTCGAAGCCAGTGGAGTACTTGCGCTCACGCCCGAAGCGGTTCTTGTACTGCACCACGACCTTGTGGTCCTTGCCGTGCATGATGGCGGCGCGGGCCACGGCCGGAAGCTTGTTCCACGGGGTCTCAAGCGTGAAGTCCAGTTCGGCCCCGAGGCCCTCGAGCAGCCGGTTCCAGTACTCGGTGGTTGCAACACCCAACGACCAGGGTGCGATGGCGCCCTGCCCCAGCGGCATATCCACGTCGGGAATGATCAGGTCTTCGTCGACTTCCAACCGGGTACCGATGCCGCTGCAGGCAGGGCAGGCACCGAACGGGTTGTTGAAGGAGAAGGACCGGGGCTCGATCTCGTCGATGGCCAGCGGGTGCTCGTTCGGGCACGCGAGGTTTTCGGAGAAGGCGCGGATCCGGCCGTCGTCTTCCGGGTCGAGATCCACGAAGTCGATCAGCACGCGACCTTCGGAGAGGCCGAGTGCGGTTTCGATGGAGTCGGTCAGGCGCTGGCGGACCGAGTCGTTGATGGCGAGCCGGTCGACGACAACCTCGATGGTGTGCTTGAACTGCTTGCCAAGCTTCGGCGGTTCGCTGAGCTGGATCGTCTCGCCGTCGACACGCGCACGGGAGTAGCCCTTGGAACTCAGTTCCTTGAAGAGGTCGACGAACTCGCCCTTGCGTCCGCGGACCACCGGCGCAAGCACCTGGAATCGGGTCTTCGGTTCGAGTTCCAGCAGCTGGTCGACGATCTGCTGTGGCGTCTGCTTGGTGACGGCCTCGCCGCACTCTGGGCAGTACGGGCGGCCCACACGTGCCCAGAGCAGGCGCATGTAGTCGTAGATTTCGGTGATGGTTCCCACCGTCGAGCGGGGGTTCTTCGAGGTCGACTTCTGGTCGATCGACACCGCCGGGGAAAGTCCCTCGATGAAGTCCACGTCTGGCTTGTCCACTTGCCCAAGGAACTGGCGGGCGTAGGCGGAGAGCGACTCGACATAGCGTCGCTGCCCCTCGGCGAAGATCGTGTCGAAGGCCAAGGATGACTTTCCGGATCCGGAAAGTCCGGTGAAGACGATCATTGCGTCTCTCGGCAAATCAAGGTCGACGTTGCGCAAATTGTGCTCGCGCGCGCCCTTGACCACCAGCCGGGTCAAATCGTGCGGACGAGGGGTTTCAAGGGAGCGGGAAGTAGCCACCCAAACATGCTAATCGAAAACTACTTCGAATTGCTCGTCGATGTGAGCAATAAGACCAGCCTTTGTTAAATCAGCGAGCTAAAGGCCGCCCTGACATAGCCGATTGCCGCTTTTTCGCTGATTCCCCAGCGCTTGGCAACCGCCGCCAATTCGGAGGCAGCGTCGGCCACTGCGATGGATCCTTCGTCCTCCTTCGCCTGGACGATGGTGCCGTGTCGCCCGCGGGTTACCACCGCACCGCTGGCTTCGAGTTCCTTGTAGACCTTGGCTGCGGTGTTTACCGCGAGTCCCAGCTGTTCGGCGAGCGCCCGCACAGAAGGTAGCTTGGTTCCCGCTTTGAGTTTGCCCTTGGCGATTGCGACAAGGATCTGCTGGCGCACCTGGAGGTAAGGGGCCATCTTGTCAGCGGTGTCCACGTTGATGAATGCCAGCGGATTGCTATCCATGGATTTGGTCCTTTGATAGGGATGGGCGTTCTGCTTCTCAGACTATCCCGCTCGATTGCCGTTGCGTCGTAAAGTGGTGGCCATGAGCAAAATTTTCCATGACCTGAATGACGTGACAGTTCGAGGCATTAGCGTCTCGGAGATGGCCAACAACGTTTACCTCGTGACCTCCAAGGCCGACGGTTCGCAGTTGCTGATTGATGCCGCCGACGACGCGAAGGCGATCACCGGGCTAATAGAATCTGCTTCGTCCGATGCCGAGGTTCCGACATCACTGGTTGGCATTGCCACAACACACCAGCACTGGGACCATATCCGCGCGCTACGGGAGATGGTCGACTCCACGGGAGCCAAGACCTTCGCGGGCGCGGAAGACGCGGCCGGGATCCTCGAGGGTGCCTCGGTAAGGATAGATACTCCCCTTGGCCACGGGGATAAGGTCTTCGTCGGTTCGACGGTTCTCGAATGCGTTCACCTGCGGGGCCACACTCCCGGTTCCATTGCCTTCGCCCTTCGGGATAGCAGCGGAACAGTCCTGATCTTCAGCGGGGATTCCCTGTTCCCTGGTGGTGTGGGCAATACCGGGAATGATCCACAACGCTTTACCTCGTTGTTGGACGATGTCACTGAACGACTCTTCGGACAGTACCCGGATGAGTCGATAGTGCTTACCGGCCATGGAGACTCAACGACATTGGGCAAGGAACGCCCGAATCTTGAGGAATGGCGTAACAGGGGCTGGTAAAAGCCGGCGTCTAACAACTATCCACTGGCGGGGACTGCGGTGGACTTTCAGGAGTTCCTGGCAAGGGCGGCGCCATCGAAAGGAATACCTGACCGCTGGACGTGGTGATCTCGATGGTGTGGCGGAGTCCGTCAACCACGCGCTCACTCCACCCCTCGGTTTCCTTGGTGTAGTTGCACCAGGCACAACGCCCGTCGCCGTTCACGGCGGTGGTTCTCCCGCCCATCGCGACTTGTTGAACGTGGTCGTAGTGTCGGATGGGCGCGTCGCAGTATGGCGTCCTGCAGAATTGGTCCCTGACTGCAATCATTCGCTTGAGTTGCTTGGGCAGTATTCGCTTGGAAGACTCCATGGCGACAAGTTCGCCACTGCTTGGCGCGGTAAACAGGCGTCGAATCCAGACTTGCGCCCTGGACTCCTTGGGTGAGAGGTTTGGGTCTCCTGTGACGAGGTATCGGGCATAACCTGCCGGGATGGTTCCATAGCCATTGAGATACGCGGGCTCACTATCACCCTGCATGAGGGTGCGGTCGGTCATCACCAGATTCACCAACAACGGCGTCCCTTCGACTGGTGACTGGCCCGTGACACGCTCGACGAGAGCATCGGCTTTGACCTGCATGTCTGTTCGGCGGTCCTCCGGCGAGCGCTTCTTGGCTGCCGCAGCCACCAATGCCTCATTCAGGGCCACACCCTGTTCCATGGGCAGAGTCCCACTGATCCTCATGAAACCCCCGGGAACCACCCTCACCGAAATGAACCGTTTCCTGAGCGCCTCTGAACTCTTGTTCATTTCGATCGTGTTGTCGAACGCCAGGGTGAGTCGCTTCACGCGTGCGGTGAGTTCTCGTGAGCCCACACCCTCAAGACTGCCGGGCCGGCCCGCAAGTTCTCGGTCGATGATCTCTTGGACCATGGGGTCCAGTTCGCAGGTTTCCCGGACAATGGCCATTGAACGATTTTCTTTGATCTCCCCACGCCTCAGCGCTGCAAACGTATGCGGCATGTGCTCAAGCATGGATCGTGAATAGGCCAGGAATTGAGGCCCAAAGCACTGCGACTCGCCCCGCGCCAACGCAATTTCTGCGCCCGTGCCGCGATTGGGGTTGTCCTGGTACTTACCCTCGGCCTCGTGGCGGGAAATCACGGCTTCTTCCGCTGCCTTGGCTTCGACCGACTGGGTCGCCGAGGCTGAGGACTTGAGCTTTTCCAGGGCGGCAATGCGCGCAAACCCTGTCGCTTCATCCGCGGCTGGCGGGAAGTACCCCATTGCCTCCGTGACCGCCTCAATAAATTCCAAGGCTTCGTCACGCTGTGGCGCGCTGGCCTGTCGAATAGCAACGGGATTCTCGGGGGCGTGGCCGATAGGCCTGTGCCCAAGAAGCATTTCCCCGGCCTGCTCAATTGGCAGCGATTCCGGGTTCGATGGTTCACCGTCGAACTCTTCGAACATATTTACTACTATACGCCGCCCGAGACGCTTTGTGAAGGGTTCGCTTTGCTCTAATGCACGCAAAACACCTAGTCAGTGAGCTAAAAGTAATCCACAGTTCGTTCGTGGGCCATTGACAATTGCGACCCGACGGGATTCGGGAACTACTTGAATGACATGCCTTGCGCTTCACAGGCCCGCTTAAACGCTTCCAGATCGGTTATCACTGGCTTGCCTGCCACGTCCGCGGCAACCGCATTCCGGATGGCTTCAGTTGAAGAGGCTGCACCATGCTCCGCCGCCTTGTCCATATTCGTACGCCCCACGCTCCCGTTATCCGTGTATCCGCTTCCGAAATGGATGCACGCCGTATTGCCCTGTACGTCACGTTGGCGGAACTCATCGGCGCCAGACCCTGCACAGGCTGAAAGGGCCAATCCAAGAATGGCCAGGACCGGGAGGAGTTTTCTCATGCCCCCACCCTATGAGCTTCACCCGAGCTGGATCGAATGCAACGTTTGCGGCCGACCATGAAGATCCGACGGAACGGGAACATCGTCAGCGAGTCACCACCTACCCCTTCGAATGACGGATATGCCTGCGCGACAAGCCGCGCATAGTCTGCTTCAAAATCGGCGGCCTCCGCGGCATTCAGCTTGCCCAGGACGGGACGCAATGCGGTACCGCGTACCCACTCGAGCACCGGGTCCTTACCGGTGAGGACCTGCCCGTACGTTGTTTCCCAGACATCGGCCTCGAACCCCGCAGCAAGCAGGATCTTGAGGTAATCCACCGGTTCCCCGACTGCGTCCTTGTGCCGCAGCACACCGGCCAGCCTCGGCGCCCAACGCTCGGACTCGGCCAGCTCACGCATGAGCGCATGGGAAGGGGAACCAAAGTTTCCAGGCACCTGCGCCGCGAACCAAGCGCCGGGCTGCAGCGCGTCCAGCCATCTGGCCATGAGTTCCCGGTGCCCAGGGATCCACTGCAACATGGCATTGCTGACCAAGACATCCGTGCCTGGGTTCGGCATCCACGTGGTTGCATCGGCAAGCTCGAACTCCAGGCCGGGGGCATGCTGCGTGACGCGGGCCTTCCGGACCATTTCGTCCGAAGAATCCAGTCCAACGACACGGGCCTCGGGCCAGCGCTCGGCCAGCGACCGTGTCAGCGGGCCAGGACCGCACCCCAGATCGACCACGAGGCTCGGTGCCGTGGCGGCAACGCGGCCGGTCAGATCGAAAAACGGCCGGTCACGATAATCCGCGAACTGTACATACTTTTCCGGGTCCCATTTCATCCCCACAGACTAGATGCAACGATGCGTCCCGTTCCAGCCCCGCCAAAAGAAACCGCACCAGAGACGATAGGCTTGAAACATCATGAATCTTACCGAGTTGCTGCCGAACACTCCCCCGCGTGGAGCCACCGCCGAATCCGTCTACGAAGCCTTCATCAAATGGGTGGAGGACCGCGGCATCGGGCTGTATCCGGCACAGGACGAAGCCGTCATGGAATTCGTGGGGGGCAACAACGTCATCCTGGCAACGCCCACCGGCTCGGGCAAGTCCCTGGTGGCCGTCGCAGCGCACTTCTATGCGCTCGCCCGCGGGGAACGCAGCTACTACACCGCACCCATCAAGGCACTGGTTTCCGAGAAGTTCTTCGACTTGTGCAAGATCTTCGGTGCGGAAAACGTCGGCATGGTCACCGGCGATTCCTCGGTCAACCAGGATGCCCCGATCATCTGCTGCACCGCGGAGATCCTCGCCAACATCGCCCTGCGCGAAGGCAAGACCGCCGACCTCGGGCCGGTAGTCATGGACGAATTCCACTTCTACGCCGACCCGCAGCGTGGCTGGGCGTGGCAGGTGCCGCTGCTGGAACTTCCGCAGGCACAATTCCTGCTGATGTCGGCGACCCTCGGCGATGTCAGCCGCTTCGAGGACGAGCTGACGCTGCGCACCGGGCGCGACACGACCACCGTGGCGCACGCCGAACGCCCCATTCCGCTGCACTACTACTACTCGCAGGACCCGGTGCAGGAAGCCATCGAGGAACTGCTCAAGACCCGGCAGGTGCCGATCTACGTGGTGCACTTCAGCCAGCTCGAGGCCATCGACCGCGCCAGCAGCCTGATGAGCATCAACGTCTGCACCCGCGAGGAAAAGGACCGGATCTCCGAACTGATCGCCGGATTCCGCTTCGCCGCCGGGTTCGGAAAGACGCTTAACCGGCTGGTCCGCCACGGCATCGGCGTGCACCACGCGGGCATGCTGCCGAAGTACCGCCGCCTGGTCGAGCAGCTGGCGCAGGCCGGCCTGCTCAAGGTCATCTGCGGCACCGACACCCTGGGCGTCGGCATCAACGTGCCCATCCGCACCGTGCTGATCACCGCGCTGTCCAAGTATGACGGCATCCGCACGCGTCTGCTGAACGCCCGCGAATTCCACCAGATCGCGGGCCGCGCCGGACGCGCCGGCTTCGACACCGCCGGCACCGTGGTGATCCAGGCCCCCGAACACGCGATCGAAAACAAGAAGGCCATGGAGAAGGCGCTGGCGAAGTTCGGCGACGACTCCAAGAAGATCCGCCAGGTCGTCAAGAAGAAGCCGCCGCAGGGCTTCGTGACCTGGGGCGAGAAGACCTACGAGCGCATCATCGTTTCCACCCCGGAACCGCTGAGCTCCTCGTTCGTAGTCACCCACTCGATGCTGCTGAATCTGCTGGACCGCAAGGGCGACTCGTTCGCCGCGGCCCGCCGCCTGCTCACCGAGAACCACGAGACCCCGGCCAAGCAGCGCGCCCTGCAGCGCAAGGCGCTGGGCATCCTGCGCGAGCTGCTGGCCACCGGCGTCGTCGAACGCCTGGATGTGCCCGACGAATACGGCAACAAGCTCGCGCTGACCGTGCACCTGCAGCAGAACTTCGCGCTGAACCAGCCGCTGTCCCCGTTTGCGCTGGCGGCGCTGGAGCTCTTCGACGAGGAAAGCGCCGGGTACGCGCTGGATGTCGTCTCCGTCATCGAGGCCACGCTGGAAAAGCCGCGCCAGGTGCTCTCCGCGCAGGAGAAGAAGGCCCGCGGCGAGGCCATCGCCGCGATGAAGGCCGAGGGCATGGAGTACGATGCCCGCATGGCTGCGCTGGAGGAAGTCACCTACCCGCAGCCGCTGGCACAGGTTCTCGGCGACGCGTTCGAGCAGTACCGCGCCGGCGCCCCGTGGCTCGGCGACTTCGAGGTCGCCCCGAAGTCCGTGGTCCGCGACATGTACGAGCGAGCCATGAGCTTCAGCGAATACGTGCAGTTCTACTCGCTGGCCCGTTCGGAGGGCGTGCTGCTGCGCTACCTGACCGACGCCTACAAGGCGCTGCGCCAGACCGTGCCGCAGGATGCGCTGCGCGAGGACCTCGAGGACCTCATCGAGTGGCTCGGGGAAATGATCCGCCAGATCGACTCCTCGCTGCTGGACGAATGGGAGGAGCTGGCCAACGGCTTGCTGCACGAGCCCGACGCCGAGATCATCCCGCCGGCCCCGGAGCGCCTGACTTCCAACGAGCGAGCCTTCCGCGTCATGGTCCGCAACGACATGTTCAAGCGCGTGAAGCTCTTCGCCGACGAGCAGGACGGCGCACTCGGCGATTTGGACGGCCACAACGGGTTCGACTCCGACACCTGGGCCGACGCCATGGATGCGTACTTCGAGGAGCACGAGGACATCGACGACGGTCCCGGCGGCCGCGGTCCCAACCTGCTGCTCATCACCCCGGGCGCCCAAACCTGGAAGGTGCGCCAGATCTTCGCCGACCCGGCCAACCACCACGACTGGGGCATCGACGCCACGGTGAACCTCGCGGACTCCGACGAGGCCGGCATGCCGGTCATCACAGTCACCAGCGTGGGACGTTTGGACTAGCTCCCCCGGAGACGCCAACAGCCCCTGTTCCCGCTCCTTTCGGAAGCGGGAACAGGGGCTGCGCTGTTTGTCGGGACCTTAGAGTCCCAGGAACTTGCTCAGCGACAGGGCCTGGTTCTTGACTACCAGCACGATCGGCACCACCAGGCCCACCAGCGCGTAGGCGGAGACCGGCACGCAGAGCAGCCATTCGCGGCCCGATCCCGCCTTGCCGAGCACCGGGATGGCGATCCGGCCGCTGGGCTTCCAGATGTCCTTGAGCAGCGGGACCCGGCGCAGCGCCTTCGGGGACTTGATCTTGATGGGCCAGATCAGGTTGCACCCGCCGACCGTGAGCATGTCGCCCAGGATGTGCACGGCACAGCCCACGGCAACCGCAATCACCAGCCAGTTCTGCTCGTCCGGGGAAAACACCGCCACGAAGATGCCCGCGGGAACGGAGAGCAGCCACGGCAGCCTGGCCATGGTGTCCGGGATGAACTTCAGCGCCTTCAGCGCAAAGGACACCAGCAGCACCGCGAGCAGCCCGGCGCCCGGGTAGATGATCCCGAACTTCTCGCTGTCCATGGTCCAGAGGCCCAGCACCCAGGCCAGCGCCGTGAAGACGCCGATGCCCAGCAGCGAGTGCGTGCCGTTGCGGTGTCCGCCGGACACCTCGCCGATGCCCGCGCAAATCGCGTTGGAGACCGGCGGAAGCGAGTGCGCGATGGTCGCGCGGCGATGGTCGGCATCGGGCAGCAGGGCCGCCCCGGCGCACACCATGGCACCGGCGACGCCGGCGATGGGGGTTTGTTCCAGCAGGCCGAAGCCCAGCGGGATGGCATCGGGCATCCACGAGATCATCTCGGGGAGGTTGCCGGTGGGGAGCTTGAAGCTCGTGGTCAACGCGATCCAGGCTGCTGCGCCCGTGGCCGCGTGGTGGCCGCCCATCATATGGGGGTCCCCCCTCTAACTTGTTCTAGCATTCGATCGCCCCCACCTTATGACGCGGCACCCACGCGTTGGCTTCACCGCGCGCAATCCGCCCCGGTAGGCTTGGTCACATGCCTAACCTCCGACCCGCACAACCGGCCGACGTCCCCGCAATACTCCAACTCATCCACGAATTGGCGGTGTTCGAGCGGGAACCAGACGCCGTGAAAAACACCGAAGATGAACTCACCGCGCACCTTTTTGACGCCAACCCGCAGGTCTACGCGCACGTGGTCGAGGTGGACGGCGAGGTGCTCGCCTTCGCCCTGTGGTACCTGACGTACTCCACCTGGGAGGGCACGCACGGCATCCACCTGGAGGACCTCTACGTGCGCGAATCCGCGCGCGGCGGCGGACACGGCACGGCGCTGCTGCGCGAACTCGCGGCCATCGCCGTGCAACGCGGCTACAAGCGAGTGGAGTGGAGCGTGCTCGACTGGAACACCCCGGCCATCGGCTTCTACGACTCGCTCGGCGCCGGCTCCATGGACGGCTGGACCGTGCGCCGCCTCGAGGGCGCCGCACTGGCCGAACTGGGGGCCGGCGCATGAGCAGCTTCCGCGGCATGGACACCACCGAGCACTACTTCCAAGTCCCGCTTGACCACGCAAAACCCGCCGGAGAGACGATCACCGTGTTCGCCCGCGAGATCGTCTCCACCGAGCACGAGGACCCCTCGGCGCTGCCGTGGCTGCTCTTCCTGCAGGGCGGCCCGGGCGGCAAGTCCCCGCGCCCCGGCTCGCTGAACGGCTGGATGGCCGAGGCCGCCAAGACCTTCCGCATCCTGCTGCTCGACCAGCGCGGCACCGGCCTGAGCACCCCGGCCAACCGGCAGACCCTGCCGCTGCGCGGGGACGCGGCCGCGCAGGCCGCCTACCTGACCCACTTCCGCGCCGACTCGATCGTGCGCGACGCCGAGGCCGTCCGCGAGGCCCTGGGCATCGACAAGTGGAGCACGTTCGGGCAAAGCTACGGCGGCTTCTGCACGCTGACCTACCTGTCGATCGCCCCGCAGGCGCTGGAGCGCTGCCTGGTCACCGGCGGCCTCGCCTCGCTGACCGCGGACGCCGCGACCGTGTACCGGGCGACCTATGCCCGCATGGCCGCGCGCAACGAGGAATACTTCTCCTGGTACCCGCAGGACCGGCAGATGCTGGCGCGCATCGCGAAGCACCTCCGGGGCACCGTGGAGCACCTGCCCAACGGGCGTCCGCTCACCATGGCCATGGTGCAGATGCTTGGCCAGTTCCTCGGCGGCAACGCCCGCGTGCACCTGCTGCACCACGTCTTCGAGGGCGCCCTGGTGCATACCCCCGGCGGGGACCGGCTCTCCGACACCTTCCTGGCCGAGGTACAGAACCAGGCCGACCGGACCACGAACCCGCTCTACGCGCTGATGCACGAATCCATCTACGGGCAGGGCGCCGCGACCGCCTGGGCCGCGGAGTCGGTGCTGGAGGAATTCCCGGCCTTCTCCCCCGAGGCCGAGGTCCCGCTGCTCACCGGCGAAATGGTGTACCGCTGGTACTTCGAGTCGGACCCGGTGCTGCGCCCGCTGGAGGAAACCGCACGCATCCTCTCCGAGCACGAGGACTGGGCCCCGCTCTACGACGCCGAGGTCCTGGCACGCAACACGGTTCCCGTGGCCGCGGCTGTGTACACCGACGACGTCTATGTCGATCGGGACCTGTCGATGGAAACCGCCGACGCGGTGGCCGGGCTCAAGGTCTGGGAAACCGCGGACTTCCACCACGACGGCATCAGCGATGAGGGTGCGATGATTTTCGCGAAGCTGCTGGAAATGACAGGGCTGCTGGAAATGACCGACACACCGGCGTAGGTTTCCTTCCATGGGCGATGAACTGGTTTTGGTCACCGGCGGATCCGGGTTCCTGGGTGCGCACTGCATCGTGGCGCTGCTGGAACGCGGCTACCGGGTGCGCACCACGGTGCGTTCGATGGACCGCCAGGTGGAGGTCTGGGCCGCGCTGGACATGGCCGGGTTGCCCGACGCCGCGGTGGAGATCGTCGCGGCGGACCTGACCTCCGATGCCGGCTGGGCGGAGGCGGTCGCCGGGTGCGACTACGTCCTGCACACCGCTTCCCCGTTCCCGGTCAATGCCCCGAAGGACGAGAACGAACTCATCGTCCCGGCCCGCGACGGCGCCCTGCGGGTGCTGTCCGCCTCCCGCGATGCCGGGGTCAAGCGGGTGGTGCTGACCTCGTCGTTTGCCGCGGTCGGCTACGGGCACCGGCCAGGGGACACGGACTTCACGGAGGCCGACTGGTCGAACCCGGACGCCGACATCGGCGCCTACACCAAGTCCAAGACCCTGGCCGAGCGCGCGGCCTGGGACTTCATCGCGGCCGACGGCGGGACGCTGGAACTGGCGGTGGTGAACCCCGTGGCGATCATCGGCCCGGTGCTGGGGCCCAAGCTCTCCGCGTCGATCGAGCTGGTGCGGCGGCTGCTGTCCGGGGGCATGCCGGGGTTGCCCCGGATCTCCACAGCGCTGGTCGACGTGCGCGACGTCGCCGACCTGCACCTGCGCGCCATGGTCGATCCGGCGGCCGCGGGCGAGCGGTTCCTGGCCGTCGCGGGCCCGGCGTTGGGCATGGAGCAGATGGCGCACATCCTGCGCACCCGGCTGGGAGACGAGGGCTCGAAGATGCCGACCCGCGTGCTGCCCGACTGGCTGGTGCGCGCGGCTGCGGTCTTTGTCCCGGCGCTGCGCCAGCTGGTCCCCCGGCTGGGCGTGGTGCGGAACGCGTCGAACGCCAAGGCCGTCGGCACCCTCGGCTGGGCACCGCGGCCCGTCGGGGACTCGCTGGTCGACACCGCGCGGTCCCTGCAGAAGCTGGGGATGCTTTAGGAAGCCGCCCTCTTGCGCTGGACTCCAAGCTCGCGCAGGCAGAAGGCCGTCACGGCCAGAACGAAGACCAGACAGAGGTAGCCGAGCCCGGCGTACCCCAGCCAGGCCAGCAGCAACCCGGACCCGGCCGCGCCGAGCGCCCCGGCGGCACCCATGAGCGTGTCGGAGACTCCCTGCACCAGCACGCGGCGTTCACGTGACACCCGCTCGGCCAGGAACGCCGAGCCGGAGACCGTGGCCATCGACCAGCCCAGGCCCAGCAGCACCAGCCCGGTGGTGACCGCTGCCTGCGAATCCGCTCCGAGGCCGCAGACCAGCACCGCGGCAACCAGCATGCCCTGGGATGCAAGCATCATCCGGATCCGCCCGATCCTGTCGGCCAGTGCGCCGACCAGCGGGGAAAGCGCATACATGCCGGCGATGTGCAGGGAGATGGTGAACCCGATGACCACCAGGATGTCGCCGGTGCCGTGGTGCATTGCATGCCCCGGCGTGGCGGCCATGTCCTTGAGGTGCACGGGCGTCATGGACATGATCCCGACCATCACCAGGTGCGCCACCACGATCGTGGCGATGCCCAGCAGTGCGCCGGGCGTTTGCCGTGCTGCGGCCAAGCCGGTGGCCAGCGAGCCGCGTTTGCGGCCCGGCATGGCCTTGGCGGTCGGGTGCCCGGCGGCCTCGTCGAAGCCCCGGGCCAGCATGATCGGGTCGGGGCGCAGCCCGATGTTCAGGATGGCGATGGCCAGCACCATGCCGGCCAGGGAGAAGAGGAACGGCCCGCTCATCGGCGGCAGCCCGAGGCTGGCGCCGAGCGCCGATCCGGGGCCTATCAGGTTCGGGCCGGCGACGGCGCCGACGGTGATCGACCAGACCACCAGGCCCAGGTCGCGGCCGCGGGTGGCGTCGTCGGCCAGGTCCGTTGCGGCGAAGCGCGCCTGCAGGTTGGCCGCGGACCCCACGCCCAGCAGCGCCGCGCCGAGCATCAGCACGGCAAAACTCCTGGTGACGGGTGCCAGCATCATGAGCACCGCGCCGATCCCGGCCAGGAAGTAGCCCAGCGACAGAGCCACCCGGCGTCCGCGCTTGACCGCCAGCGCCGCCAGCGGCAGCGCGCTCACGGCGCCCGCCACGGAGATCGCCGTGGTGGAGGCCCCGGCAAAGGCGTTCGATCCGGTCAGCTCCACGGCCATGAGCGAGCCGATGGCCAGGCCGGCGCCGTTTCCCACGCCGGAGAGCAGCTGCGAGGCCGAAAGCGTGAGCACCACGCGGCGCTGCGCCCGGGCGCGGGTGGAAACGGGTTTGAGCACCGGTTTTGATGAAGTAGTCACCCGTGCAAGCTTAGCAACGCACGGGGCTTAACGACCGTCGGGGCCCGCCTCCGGAAGGAAGCGGGCCCCGACGGGGACAGGCAGTGCCGGGCGACTACTCGGAGTCTGCCTTGGCTGCTTCGTCTGCAGCCTTGAGTTCCTGCGTGGCCTTGTGCTCGGCGGCGGCGCGGCGGCCTGCCGGGGAGAGTAGCGAGGCAACCGTTGCGACGACGATGGTGCCCAGGATGACCACCAGCGAGGTGGTGATCGAGATTTCCGGGACCCACTCGATGTGGTGGCCGCCGTTGATGAACGGCAGCTCGTTGACGTGCATTGCGTGGAAGACCAGCTTGATGCCGATGAAGGCCAGGATGATCGACAGTGCGTGCTTGAGGTAGACCAGGCGGTCCATCAGGCCACCGAGCAGGAAGTACAGCTGGCGCAGGCCCATCAGCGCGAACAGGTTCGCGGTGAAGACGATGAACGGGGACTGCGTCAGGCCGAAGATCGCCGGGATCGAGTCGACCGCGAAGAGCAGGTCGGTCATGCCGATGGTGATGAAGACCATGACCATCGGGGTGAACATGCGCTTGCCATCGATGGTGGTGCGCAGCTTGTTGCCGTCGAACTCCTTGGAGATCGGCAGGTTCTTGGTCAGCTTGTAGATCAAGCCGTTGTTCGCTCCGTCGGACTCGTCCTCGCCGTGGTCGGTCGCCTGCTTCCAGGCGGTCCAGAGCAGGAACGCACCGAAGATGTAGAAGACCCACGAGTAGTTCTCGATGACAGCAGCACCGAGGATGATGAAGATGCCGCGCAGGATCAGCGCGATGATGATGCCGAACATCAACACTTCTTGCTGGTACTTACGTGGCACCGAGAAGCGGGCCATGATGATGATGAACACGAAGAGGTTGTCGATGCTCAGCGAGTACTCGGTGACCCAGCCGGCGATGAACTGCTGGCCGAGGTCCGGGCCCGCCTGCCACCAGACAACGGCACCGAAGATCAGGGCCAGGGTGACGTAGAAACCGACCCAGAGGCCGGATTCCTTCATCGAAGGTTCGTGTGGTTTCTTGACTACGTAAAGCAGGTCAAGCAAAAGAATGATGCACAATGCAGACAGAGATATGATCTCAAACTGCAGCGACAAGCCGTGGTTTCCCAATGTGGGGCCTTTCAAAACGGGGTACGTGAAATTACCGCAAGTCTCTCCGCCGCCCGCTCAGATTGGGACGACCGCTGCGCCCGGCGAGGCATCGATGCCTCGCGTGTTGACGACCACAGCACAAGTGGGATACTCCCCTACGCTTGAAACAGTCTAACGCACTCGTGTTTCGGTCCCGTGGACGACCCCTACGCGTGACCTGCGTTTTTCATCTGGCGAAGTTCCTTCTTCAGCTCCGACACCTCGTCGCGCAGGCGAGCGGCGACCTCGAAGTGCAGCTCGGCGGCCGCCGCGTGCATCTGCTCGGTCATCTGGCTGATCATGTCGACAAGGTTTTCCGCAGGGGCCGCGGCCAGCCCGTCTGCACGCACCACCTCGTGCGCCTTCTTGGTGCCGGCGGCCGAACGCTTGGCGGTCTTGGCCAGGCGCTGGTTGTTCAGCAGCTCCTGGGTGTCCGCGTCCTCGCGGGCCAGCGAATCGGTGATGTCGGCGATCTTCTTGCGCAGCGGCTGCGGGTCGACGCCGTGGTCCTTGTTGTACTTCTGCTGCACCTCGCGGCGGCGGTTGGTCTCCTCGATCGCCTGCGCCATGGCGTCGGTGATCTTGTCCGCGTACATGTGGACCTGGCCGTCGACGTTTCGGGCGGCGCGGCCGATGGTCTGGATCAGCGAGGTCGCCGAGCGCAGGAACCCCTGCTTGTCGGCGTCCAGGATCGCCACGAGCGAGACCTCGGGCAGGTCGAGGCCCTCACGAAGCAGGTTGATGCCGACCAGAACGTCGAACAGGCCCATGCGCAGCTCGCGCAGCAGCTCGACGCGGCGCAGCGTGTCCACGTCGGAGTGCAGGTACTGCACCCGGACCCCGTGTTCGGTGAAGTAGTCGGTGAGGTCCTCGGCCATGCGCTTGGTCAGCGTGGTGACCAGGATGCGTTCGTTGCGTTCGACGCGGGCGCGGATCTCGTCGAGCAGGTCGTCGATCTGCCCCTTGGTGGGCTTGACGATGATCTCGGGGTCGATCAGGCCGGTGGGGCGGATGATCTGCTGGACCACGCCGTCGGCCTTGCCCAGCTCGTACTTGCCCGGGGTCGCCGAGAGGTAGACGGTCTGGCCGATGCGCTCGAGGAACTCGTCCCACTTGAGCGGCCGGTTGTCCATGGCCGAGGGCAAGCGGAAGCCGTGCTCCACCAGGGTGCGCTTGCGCGACATGTCACCCTCGTACATGGCTCCGATCTGCGGGACCGTGACGTGGGATTCGTCGATGACCAGCAGGAAGTCGTCGGGGAAGTAGTCGATGAGGCAGTGCGGCGCGGTGCCGGCGGCACGGTCGTCAATGTGCCGGGAGTAGTTTTCGATGCCGTTGCAGAACCCCATCTGCTCCATCATTTCCAGGTCGTAGGTGGTGCGCATACGCAGTCGCTGGGCCTCCACCAACTTGTTCTGGCTCTCCAGGGTCTCCAGGCGCTGACGCAGCTCGTCCTCGATGTCGCCGATGGCGCGGTTCATGCGCTCGGGACCCGCCACGTAGTGGCTTGCAGGGAACACGTACATCTCGTTTTCCTCGCGGATCACGTCCCCGGTGACCGGGTGCAGCGTGTGGATCGATTCGATCTCGTCGCCGAAGAACTCGATGCGCAGCGCCTGCTCCTCGTACATCGGGATGATTTCCACGGTGTCGCCGCGCACGCGGAAGGTACCGCGGTGGAAGTCCATGTCGTTGCGGGCGTACTGCATGGAGACGAACTTGCGCAGCAGGTCGTCGCGGTTCAGCTCCATGCCCTTCTTCAGGGTCACCATGCCCGCGACGTACTCCTCCGGGGTGCCCAGGCCGTAGATGCAGGAGACCGTGGCCACGACGATGACGTCGCGGCGGGTCAGCAGCGCGTTGGTGGCCGAGTGGCGCAGGCGTTCGACCTCCTCGTTGATGGAGGAGTCCTTCTCGATGAAGGTGTCCGTCTGCGGCACGTAGGCCTCTGGCTGGTAGTAGTCGTAGTAGGAGACGAAGTACTCGACGGCGTTGTTGGGCAGCAGCTCGCGGAACTCGTTGGCCAGCTGCGCGGCCAGCGTCTTGTTCTGCACCATGACCAGCGTGGGGCGCTGCACCTGTTCGATGAGCCAGGCGGTGGTGGCGGACTTGCCGGTGCCCGTGGCGCCGAGCAGCACCACGTCCTTTTCGCCCGCGTTGATGCGTGTCGTCAGTTCCTTGATCGCCGTTGGCTGGTCGCCGGCGGGCTTGAACTCGCTGATGACCTCGAAGGGGGCCACGACGCGGTTGATTTGCTGGGCAAGACTCATGGTTCTAGGTTACGCCCCGGGACGGACAGGTTGGCCGGTGCTCGCGTTGGGCTGAACGGATCCGGGCCAGCGCCTCGCCCTGCCCGCGGCCGATGGCGTGGTGGACCCAGTGGAAATAGCGTTCCGCACCCGTGAGGATGCCCGGAACGACGTCGGCCGGATCGACCCTGCGGGACATGCCGTTGGCCGTGAACACGGCATTTCGGGACGTGCCCTTCAGGGCGAGGCTGGCCGGTTGGCCGGACAGGGTTCCCGTGCCGTTGCCGGCGTCCAGGAATCCATCAAGAACATCCAGCAGCGCCAGCCAGATGCCCGTCACGTCGTCCCACAGATCCAGCGGGAGCAGGTGTTGGCCGTGGTACAGCAGGTGGACCAGGCCGTCGCTGCCGACGGGGTTGCGCGTGGCGCGGTCGAACCACAGCGCGGCCGCACGTTCGGGCTCCCGGTCGACACTCACCAGGTAGTGCCCCGGCCGGGCACGGAAGTCCGCCAGGTCCGTCACCGTGTGCGGGACCAACAGGAAGGTCTCGGTGGCGAAGGCGTTCGTGTTCACGGACGGCGCGTGTTCTTGCGCGCGTCGCGTTCGACGATGTTGCCCAGCACGGTGCGCAGGGTGCGCATCATGAACAGCACCGTGGCAAACGTGGCCGCGGCGAGGCCCAGCAGCGCCAGCCACGCCGGAACGAGCACCACGGCGGTGTAGCCGGAGTTCCGCAAGACGAATTGCACGAGGCCGCCCATCAGCAGCCACGGAACCAGCGCGGAGGCAAAGCTCAGCCCGCTGATCAGCCAGGCGATCTTGATGCGGCGCAGCTCGCGGTCGGCGCGGGCCTGTTCGGCCTCGAGCAGCGACCGGAGTTCCGCCTTCGCGGCCTCGCGGTCAGCGGACATGCTTGGATTCAGCACGCAGTGAATTCCAGAACTCGTTGACGCGGTCCCGGAGCTGCTCCACGGTGCCGGAATTTTCGATGACGACGTCGGCGACGGCGGCGCGCTCCGCGTCCGTGGCCTGCGCGGAAATGCGCGCCAGGGCATCGGATTCGGCCATGCCGCGGTCCCGGGCCATCCGGTGCAGGCGCTCGGCCAGCGGGGCCGCGACGACCAGGACCACGTCGAAGTCCTTGGCCTGCCCGGTCTCCACCAGCAGCGGGATGTCCTGGACGATCACCGCGTCCGCGGGGGCCGCCTCGCGGAGCCGGGCCGCCTCGGCGCGCACCAGCGGGTGCACGATCGAGTTCAGCCTTTCGCGCGCGGCGGCGTCCTTGAACACCAGCGCGCCCAGGGCCGGGCGGTCAAGCGTCCCGTCGGCGGTGAGGATGCCGGGCCCGAACGCGGCAACGACCGCCGCAAGCCCGGGGGTCCCGGGCTCCACGACGGCCCTTGCGATGGCGTCGGCATCGATGAGCACCGCGCCGAGTTCGGCCAATTGCCGCGCGACGGCGGATTTTCCTGCGGCGATCCCGCCTGTCAGACCAACATTGAGCATGTGCCCTAGCCTACAGGCGCGGGCTCGATGTTCTGGTTGTGGTGGAACAGGTTGGCCGGGTCGTAGTGCGCCTTGATCCGGGCCAGCCGGTCGTAGTTCTGCAGGTAGGAGGCGCGGATCCGGTCGGTTCCCTCCTCCATCATGAAGTTCACGTAGGCCCCTCCGGCGGTGGTGGGATGCAGCTCGTCGTAGTACGACTTGGTCCAACCGGTGATCAGCTCCGCGTTGGCGGGGTCCGGATCGACCCCCACGATCACGCCCGCCCAGCCGCCCTGCCGGTAGGCGAAGGCCGTCGCGTCTGCCGGGACGCGTGCCGCGGCCCCGTCGATCGGGTACAGGTGCATGGTGGAGAAGCCGGTGGGCAGGGCGGCACCGTACTTGGCGTGGATGTCGATCGCTGCGTCGGAAATCTCCTTCACGAAGTCGGCGCGCCAGTACCACTGCAGCCCGGCGGGATACAGGGCGTCGAACGCCTGCTGCAGCGTGCTGAACGGCATGGCGTGCAGGCCCACCAGCAGCGGGGAGCCGAACTCGCGCACCGGGGCCAGCACTGCGTCCGCGGCGGCGTGCTCGCCCGTGTAGCACCAGATGATGCCGCAGGCCTTGCGGCCCCAGAGCGACTCGGGGAACGGGGCGGCCGGCGGGATGGTCAGCAGGCCGAGCCATCCGCTGAGCTCCTCCGGCAGCGCGGGCAGCAGCTCCCGGTACCAGCGCATGACCGCCGGCGCGTCGGCCAGGTCGTAGAGCACGGGACCCCCGATGATGACCCCGTGCTCCCCGATGTCGTGGGTGCGGAAGGTGAAGGAGGTGACGACGCCGAAGTTGCCGCCGCCCCCGCGCAGGGCCCAGAACAGGTCCGGGTGGCGGTTTTCGTCGGCGGTGACCAGGGTCCCGTCGGCCAGCACCACGTCCGCGGCCAGCAGGTTGTCCACCGTCAGGCCGAAGCGCCGGGTCAGGTAGCCGATGCCGCCGCCCAGGGCCAGCCCGCCGACGCCCGTGGAGGCGATGAACCCGCTGGGGGTGGCCTGGCCGAAGGCGACCGTGGCGTGGTCGACGTCGGCCCAGACGGCGCCGCCGTCGACCCGCACGGTGTGGGCCGCGGGGTCGATCGTGGTGGAACGCATGCCGCCCAGGTCGATGACCAGCGCACCGTCGGCGACCGACAGCCCGGAGGCCTGGTGCCCGCCGCCGCGCACCGCCGGGTCCAGTCCGTTCTCGCGGGCGAAGTTCACGCAGGCGACGATGTCCGCGGTGTCCGCGACCCGGGCGATGGCCGCCGGGCGGCGGTCGACCATGCCGTTGTAGACGGCACGCGCCGCATCGTATCCGGCGTCCTGCGGCAACGTCAGTGTTCCGCGCAATGACGCCGCGAGTTCGGCATAGGGTGCTTCCGTTGTGTCCGGATGCCCGCTCATGGTGTTCTCCTGCTGGGTGCTTGGGGTGGGGTTGATGACCACCACGCTAGGCTCCCGCGCGTTCGTCAGGCGTTCGCCTCCAGCCGGCGCAGCAGCGCGACGCTGCCCTGCTCCCCAGCCACGGCGCGGGCCCGCTCGAGCATCGCGCGGCGCTCCGGTCCGCCGGCCAGGCCGGCGCGCAGGCGCAGCACCTCCGGGAGCCACCAGACGTCGCTGTGCTGTTCGGCGGTGGCCAGGGCCGCGTCCAGCACCGCGCACGCGCCCTTCGCGTCGCCCTCGTCGGCCATGCCGGAGGCCAACAGCGACAGCCAGTAGGGCATGCGGGCCAGCGCATCGTGGGCGCGCAATGCCGCGATTCCGGCGCGGATTTGCCGCGTTCCCTCAGCGCCGCCGGTCAGCCGGCCCTGCAGGATTTCGCCCCATTGCCCGTAGTAGGCGAGGTCGTAGCGGCGGCACAGCCCCAGCAGTTCATCGATGAGTGGCTCCAGCGCGCCGGTGTCCCCGCGCAGCTGCTGCAGCACGGCGGCATAGGCCAGTGCCACGGCCCGCGTGTAGGGAACCTCGCCCCCTCCGGACATGGCCAGCGCCTCGCCGGCCAGTTCCGTGGCGCGGGCATCGTCCCCGACCAGCCAATGGGCGTGGGACGCCCAGGCCCGTGCATGGATCTCCAGCCTGGTGCCCAGGATGTAGGAGTAGCCGGGCCCGCCGATCTCGCTGCACCGGTCGAAATGCCCGATGGCCTCGGCGGCCAGGCCCAGCCCCTGCGCCGCACCGCCCACCGCAAAGTGCGCCTGGCCCAGCAGGTCCGGGTCCTCCCCGGCGAGCGCCAGCGCCTGGCAAGCGATCCTGTACGACGGCCCGATCCGTCCCTGGACGAAGCTGCCCGCGAAGAGCCCGATCAGGCTGTCCGCCAGCACCTCCCGCTGCCCCAGCCCCAGGGCGAGTTCCCGGATGCGTTCGAGGTTGCCCATCAGCTCCGCCGACGAGTAGCCCAGCAGGGCCGTCTGCGGAGGGGACATGGAACGGCGGACGGACAGCTCGGCCTCGTCCCGTGCGCGGCCCGCCGGTTGGGCGGAGATCAGCCCGAGCGCCCGGCCGTAGCTTTTCAGCGCCGCGGTGTTGGCAAACACCCGCGCGGCGTCGGCCCCGGCCCGCAGGTGGAACGGCAGGGCGCGCTCCGGGCTGGAGCCCAGCGTGTATTGCTCGGCGAGCGTCGAGGCCACTGCGTCGAGGTTTCCCGCGTGCAGCAGCTCCAGGCCCTGGGCCAGCCGGCGGTGCAGCAGCCAGCGCTTGGCAGGGGTGGCGCCCTCGTACGCGGCCGTGCGCAGCAGGTTGTGCCCGAATCCGTATCCGGAACCCGCCGGCACCAGGATGCCCAGTCCCCACAACTCGTCGATGGCGTCCACCAGCCCGGCGCTCTCCAGGTCCCCCGCCTCGCTGAGCAGGTCCAGGCTGATGTCGCGCCCGAAGGCCGCCGCGAGTTCCGCGACGTGCCTGGCCGGCGGGCTCAGCCGCTGGATGCGACGCCCCAGCAGGGGGCCGAACCCCGCCTCCGGCAACGACCCGGCCTCCGGAAACGCGCGGGCGGCCTCCAGGACGTAGAGCGGGTAGCCTCCCGTGGCGGCCTGCAGCAATCCGGTTTCGGCCTCGTCGAGCGGGTGGCCGCGGATCTGCCCGGCCAGCTCGCCGCTTGCCGCGGCATCGAGCGGCGCGAGCGCCATTTCGCGCAACAGCCCGGCACTGCGCGCCCCCTGGAGCAGGCCGGACATGGATGCGGAGCCGCCCTCCCCGCCGGTGCGCAGGGTCGCCGCGAACAACAGGTTCGCCGCCCTGCCGGGTCCCAGCAGGAAGGCCATCCACGCGGCGGTGTCCGCATCGCACCATTGCAGGTCGTCGAGCACCAACAGGGTCGGACGCCCGGTGGACTCCACCATGGCGGCAAGCGCCTCGAAGAACCTGAACCGTTGCCAGGCATCGACCATGGCGCGTCCGGAGCCGTCCCCGGAAGGCGGGTCCGGCAGCACCTCCGGCAACAGCCTTGCCGCCTCGCGCCGGAGCGGCTCGGGCAGGTTGGCCAGCGCCGGGGCGAATCCCCTGCTGCGCAACCACACCGCCACCGGCGCCAGCGGGATCCTGCCCGAAGCGTCCATGCACCGCGCCCGGGCGACCACCGCGCCCGTGGCCCGGGCCAGGTCCCCCAGCGCCGCGGCAAGATGCGTCTTGCCGACGCCCGGGGCGCCGGAAAGCACCAGCAGGCCCCCGCGGCCCGCGCGGGCATCCTCCCAGCATTGCCGCAGCACAGCCATCTCCCGGTCCCGTCCGATCGGCGCCCGCCCGGCCCCTGCGTTTGTCGGACCGGCGCCGGTCGTGCGGTTGGGTCCCAGCAGATTGCGGGTTTCGGCCGACGGGGCCACGCCCAGTTCCCGTTCAAACACGGCGGTGCAGCGGTGGAAGGCATGCAGCGCGGCGGCCCGGTCCCCGAGGGCCAGGTGGGCGCGGATCAGTCCCCGGTAGCCGGCCTCCTCCAGCGGTTGGATGGCGATGCGTTGCACGGCCACCGTCAGGGCGCGCCGGCCCTCCCCCAGCGCGCTCCACGCCGCGACCGCGTCGTCGCACAGCGCGGTGCATTCGCCCAGGATCCGTTCCCGGGCCGCGGGCACCCAGTCCGAGTAGTTGCCGGGCATCAGGTCCCCGCGGTATTCGTCCAGGGCCAGCTGCGCATGGGCCAGGAATTCCCGCGGGTCCGGGTTCTTCGCGGCAGCAAGGGCGGCACCGCGTTCCTCGGCGAACACCTGCACATCCACGCGCAAGCGGGGATGGGGCAGCCAGCCGATGGCCCCGTCGGAGGTCGCCAGGCAGTCGAGGCCCTCCAGCAGCTGCCGCAGGTTGTGCAGTTCCCGGCGGAGGTTTGTCATGGCTTGGCGCTCGGGGGTATCGGGCCAAAACGTCCCGGCCAACACCGGCCTCGGCACCCGGATCCCGGGGTGCAGGACAAGGTAGGCCAGCAGCTCCACCGCCCTGGACCCTCCGGCGACAAGGTCAACGCCCAGCGACGTGAGACGTTGTTCACCGAGCAGATTCAGTTGCAGCACGGCCCCTGCCCCTTTCGGCGGTTCGCCCCCGCAAGGAATTCTCCCACCGCGGTCCGGGACGGGCAATGTCCGGGCGGTCCCGACTGACTAGAATGGATCGGTGATGCACAGCGATTCCGTGGCGACGGCCTATACGACGGTGGACGGCGACTTCGTCCACGCGCTGGAGATCAAGCGTTCGCGTTTCATCACCTACCTGCGCCGGGTCGAGTCCGAGGAGCAGGCGCGCGGCCTGATCGCGGAGCTGCGCAAGAGCCACTTCGATGCCCGGCACCATTGCAGCGCGTTCATCCTGGGCCCGGACCGCATGGCCATGCGCAGCAACGACGACGGCGAGCCCTCCGGCACCGCCGGCATCCCGATGCTCGACGCGTTGGCCAAGCGCGAGACGGAGCCGGGGGTCACCGACCTGTCGGACATCGTCGCGGTGGTCGTGCGCTACTTCGGCGGCATCCTGCTGGGCGCCGGCGGCCTGGTGCGCGCCTACTCGGATTCGGTCTCCAGCGCCCTGGATGCCGCCCCGCTGGTCCGCCGCCAGCGCATGCGCATCCTCGGGGTGGACGCGGACTACGTCGCCGCGGGAAGGCTGGAGAACGACCTGCGCGCCGGCGGGATCCAGGTGCTGGGCACCGACTACGGCCCGCGACTAGCCACGTTGCGGGTGGCGCTGAACGACGAATTCGATGCGATCGAGCAGTTCAAGGACCGGCTCGCCACGCTCAGTGCCGGCTCGAGCACTGCCGAAAACATGGGAACCGAATGGGTGGATTTACGTTGATACTGGAATTTGAGTCGCTGCGGCGCTGGCCCGACGTCGAGGCGGAAAACCTGCAGGCTTTCGACGCCGCGGACCGGCTGCTGCTGGATCTTGCCTCCGAGGCCGGCTGGCCGGCCGAACCGGGACAGGTCGCCATCCTGAACGACCACTACGGTGCGCTCACCCTCGGGGCACTGGCGGCGGGGGTGCGCGGCGTGCGGGTGCACCAGGATGCGCTCTCCGGCGCCCGCGCCATCGAGGCCAACGCCAAGCGTTTGCTCCCGGAGCTGGCCGACGATTACACGCACCAGCCGCTGGGTGCCGGGCTCTTGGAGGACGCGTCGCTGGTCCTCGTCCAGCTCCCCCGTTCCCTGGACGCGCTGGAGGAAATGCTGGCCTTCGTGGCCGAGCACGCCGCCGCCGACGTCACGGTGATGGCCACCGGCCGCATCAAGCACATGGGCCTGGGCATGAACGAGGTCATGGGCCGCTACTTCGAGAACGTCACGGCCTCGCTGGCGCGGCAGAAGTCCCGCGTGCTCACGGCCACGGGCGTTCGCCCGGTGGACCAGCGACCGGCGCCGCGGTTCCCGCTGCGCAGCTCGTTCCCCGTGGGCTTGGAGAAGCCGCTCGAGCTGCGCGCCTTCGCCGAGACCTTCGGCGGCGCGAAGCTCGATCCGGGAACCAGGTTCCTGCTCGAGCACCTGGACCTGCCGGACACCGCCGGCCGCGCCGTCGACCTCGGCTGCGGCAACGGAACCATCGCCGGCTTCTTGGCCATGAAGTACCCAAGGCTCACGGTGCATGCCTCTGACCAGTCCGCATCCGCCGTGGCCTCGACCGTGGCGACCGCGGCGGCCAACGGCGTGGCCGACCGCGTCACCCCCGTGCAGGACGACGCGCTGGCCTCGCTGCCCGACGCGTCCGAGGAACTCGTGGTGCTCAACCCGCCGTTCCACATGGGCAACACCGTGCACGCGGGGATCGCGCTGAAACTGATTGCCGACGCCGGCCGCGTGCTGGCGCCCGGAGGCGAGCTGTGGTGCGTCTGGAACTCGCACCTCGGCTACAGGTCCCAGCTGGAAAAGCTGGTGGGACCCACCCGCCAGCTCGCCCGGAACCCGAAGTTCACCATCACGGTGTCGACGCGCGCATAACGTAGAGTTGGCGACCACATGGGCGAGTTTCAATCGTTCGGGCCCCAAGTGGTGCAATACTTCTGGAATGGATGAGCGCACCGATGTACCCAAGAAGGCCCTGATCGTCGTTGACATGCAAAACGGCGTGATTGAACATTGTGTCCACCCGAAGAAGGTCACCGCACGCATCCAGGAAATGGTCAGCCGGGCACGCGACACCGGGACCCCGATCTTCTGGGTGCAGGACGAGCAGGACTTTGCCCGGCATTCCACCCCGTGGCGCATCGCAGCCCCGCTGGAGCCCCGCGACGGCGAGCACCACATCTTCAAGACGTACCGTGATGCATTCGCCGGAACCGGCCTGCACGCGGCGCTGAATGCCCAGGATGTCCAGCACGTGGTGATCTGCGGCGCCCAGTCCGACTATTGCGTTCGCACCGCGGCCCAGCGCGCCGCCGCCATGGGCTTCGACGTGACGCTCGTGCGCGATGCCCACACCACGGGGGCAGCCACCTTCGAGGGTCAGACCATGACCGGAGACCAGGTCATCGCCCACACCAACGCATACTTTGCCGGCTTGGATTATCCGAAGCAGAGCATTTCGCTGCTGCGTGCCGAAGAGGTCGTCTTCCACCCGGTGCCGGTGAACGACTAAATCTGGCCAGAGTCGGGACCCGGTCCGTTGCCGCGCTGATCCGCTGAGACAAAGATCGGGTGCCCGTGCTTGTAGCGCCAGGCATGGCCGTCGATTCCGAACGGCCTCAGGTCCAGTTCATCGATGCGCCCCGCCATGGGTACGCGGTTCGGCATCGTCTCGGGTTCGCTCCCGGATTGTCGCAAGGCTTCGACTTTGTGCCCGCCGAAGTAGCTTTCCTCGGGTTCGCTGCGCCATCCTTCGATGGCCACGAATTCCTTGCCGGCCACCAACCCTGCGCGGCCCGGCAAGCCCCGACCCGCGTAGCCGAGCACGCCGATCTGCCTGCCCATGGCGGTGATCGGAAGGCTGGACAGCTCATTCCAAACCCATGGCTTGGTTCGGGCAGCGGCGGCGAACTCCGCTGTGCCCATCGCGTTGACCACGTCCACTCCGTGTACCGGGCAGTGCAGATCTACGGAAGCCTCGTCCGAATAGTCCGAGCCCAGTTCCAATTCCACGAGTTTGGAATGTTGCCCGCAACTGCAGTCGCCGCGCTTTTGCTCATCCTCGGACAGCGCCCCTGTATCCAGCCAGTCCTTTCCCGCGACGGATAGCGGTCCGCCGTCAACCGTCGGCAGGATCCAGAGCACGGAACCGATCGACGTGGTCCGGTACATGCTCCAGGCGATCCGGCACGGAAGGACGACCGCCCCCAGCGCGGCCGCCAGGGCGATGGCCAGCAGGAAGGGATTGAACGGCTCGGGTTCCGGCCCTGGCCCGTTGGCGATGGAACGGTGCAGCAGCCACGCGAACAGCAAGTACGCAACAAGCGCCACGCCAGCCAGGATCGGTGTCCCCCAGCGTCCGCCCGTCGCTTTCTCCCGCGCCCACTTCGCCTGCTCCTCGGAAAGCGGAAGCGTTTCGGGCACTTCCTGTTCCAGCGCCTTCCGCAATGCGCGGAGTGCATTGAATTGCCGCAGGCCCATCGACAGTTCGACCAACGCAGCACCGCCAAGCAGTACCGTGCCGGGCCAGTACCACCAATGCGATTCAAGTCCCATACCGGCTGCAATGGAGTTCTCAAATTGGACGGCAAGAAACGCCACCCAGATTCCCGTGCCAGGCGAGAACAAGAGCGGAATCAGGATGAGGAACAGCATCGTGAACGCGGCGTCCGGCAGGAAAACCGAGGCCTGTACCGATGCGGCCCAAGTCGTTGATGCCGTCCGGGAGTCGCCGCCGAGCCACTTGATGAATTCCGCGGCAAGCAACCCTCCGAACCCCAGAAGCAAAGCCCAGTACAACACACTGGGCGCGAGCGTTTTGGGCAGGGCAACCCATTGGGTTTCACTGGGTCTCAGCAACAGCGCGGTACGTTGATTGGTCACCCATTGATCTTGCCATCGGTCGCGCCCCCGAACCGAATTCGCTAGGGTGGCTAAAACACCAGTGACCAGCAAGGAGACACCGGCGATCATGAATCCGAAACATCGAAGATTTGTTGCCGACCTTAAACAGGCAGGCATTGATCGAGAGATACAGATTCTTGACGAGCACACGCACACCGCAGCCGCGGCGGCCAGCTACCTGGGCTGCGAGGTTGCGGCCATTGCCAACTCGTTGGTCTTCGACTGCGAAGGCGAGGCGCTGCTGATCATGTCCAGCGGTGCGGGTCGCGTCGACACCAAGGTTGTCGGTGCGGCACTGGGCGGTGTTTCACTCAAACGGGCAACGCCCGACTTCGTCAAGCAGGCAACGGGCCAGGTCATCGGCGGAGTGGCACCTGCCGGGCATCCCGCTCCCCTGCGCACCGTGATTGACACCGCGTTGCGTGACTTCGACGAGCTCTGGGTTGCCGCAGGCACAGCGGATTCGCTGATGCCCCTCAGCTACGACGAGCTCATCAGGCTGACCGGCGGTACCGAATTGGTCGTCCGCTAAGGACCCGAAACCGCAGGTTCATGGCAGTGCTCGACATCGGGCCAACTCACGATCGCCTTTTCACTCGGAGCCAGCGCCTTGACCAGCAGCGCATCGGCGACCATGATTCCATGCGGCGAGACCTCAAGGATGGCCAGCGGGCCAGACAAGGCGCCGGGCGCGTACTTGAGCTTCCGAGGCTTGATCAGCTTGGAAATTACTCGTTCACACTGGAGGTCTTCACCGGCAAGGTAGCCACTCTGTTCACCTGCAACATGACCCAAGACCGAACGTGGCTGCACGACGTCATAGTCGGAGGTTACCGGCTCGAGGTACCCAGCGGCTTCCCCGTCTTCCCGGACCACGGCAATCCATGCGGAAGCATCCATCATTCGAGGTTGACCCGCGGGTACCCGAATTTCCGAACCGGCTGGTTAACGTCGAAGGTCCCCTCCACCAGTGGTGGAGGGGACCTTCGAACAAGCTACCTCGAGCGAATCAAAGATTCACAAGCGGAGGAAGGCTTAGGCGCCGGCCAGCTTCTCGCGCAGTGCTGCGAGTGCTTCGTCGGATGCCAGGGTGCCGGCCTCGGTTGCCGGAGCATCCGAGGAGTAGCTGCTTGCAGCGGACTCGGCCGGAGCAGCTTCAGCAGCTGCATCGTCGGCGAGGTGCTGAGCAACCTGCTTCTTGTGGGCTTCCCAGCGAGTCTGGGCGTCAGCGTACTGCTGCTCCCAAGCTGCACGCTGGGTCTCGAAGCCTTCGAGCCATTCGTTGGACTCTGGGTCGAAGCCCTCTGGGTACTTGTAGTTGCCCTCTTCGTCGTACTCTGCAGCCATGCCGTAGAGAGCCGGATCGAATTCGGCACCTTCCGGATCGACGCCCTCGTTGGCCTGCTTGAGGGACAGCGAGATGCGGCGACGCTCGAGATCGATGTCGATGACCTTGACGAACAGTTCGTCTCCAACGGAGACAACCTGCTCTGCAAGCTCCACGTGGCGCACGGCCAGCTCGGAGATGTGTACGAGGCCTTCGATTCCGTCTTCGACGCGAACGAATGCACCGAACGGAACAAGCTTGGTGACCTTACCCGGTACAACCTGCCCAAGGGCGTGGGTGCGGGCGAAGGTCTGCCACGGATCTTCCTGGGTGGCCTTGAGCGAGAGCGAAACACGCTCGCGGTCCAGGTCGACCTCGAGAACCTCGACGGTGACTTCCTGGCCAACTTCGACAACCTCGGACGGGTGGTCGATGTGCTTCCAGGACAGCTCGGAAACGTGGACGAGACCGTCTACGCCGCCAAGGTCCACGAATGCACCGAAGTTGACGATGGAGGAAACGACGCCCGGACGAACCTGGCCCTTTTCCAACTTGTTGAGGAACGTGGAGCGAACCTCGGACTGGGTCTGCTCGAGCCATGCACGACGGGAAAGAACAACGTTGTTGCGGTTCTTGTCCAGTTCGATAATCTTGGCTTCGATTTCCTGGCCGATGTACGGAGCCAGATCGCGCACACGGCGCATTTCGACGAGCGATGCCGGCAGGAAGCCGCGCAGGCCGATGTCGAGGATAAGGCCGCCCTTGACCACCTCGATGACGGTGCCGGTAACGACGCCGTCTTCTTCCTTGATCTTCTCGATGTCGCCCCAAGCACGCTCGTACTGAGCACGCTTCTTGGACAGGATCAAACGACCTTCCTTGTCCTCCTTGGTGAGGACGAGGGCCTCGACGTTGTCACCAACGGCGACTACGTCGCCCGGGTCAACATCGTGCTTGATGGAAAGTTCGCGGGAAGGAATGACACCTTCGGTCTTGTAACCGATGTCGAGCAGAACTTCGTCGCGGTCAACCTTGACGACGATGCCTTCGACGAGGTCGCCATCGTTGAAGTACTTGATGGTGGCGTCGACGGCAGCGAGGAAGTCTTCAGCAGAGCCAATGTCGTTGATTGCAACAACTGGAGCACTGGTCTTCTCGTTGGAGGTGATGGTCATGTAGTAGGGACTCCGATGTGGATAGTCTGTATGAATCGGTCGGCCGGAAGTCCCGGCATGTTCCGAATTAAGCTTTGTGCGGGCACGGCAAGGCCGAAACACGCCCTATTAGTCTATTCCCCCACACCCTGCCGGGTCAAAACGTCAACCGCTTCTCTTGTCAAGCCGGTGTGTCGGAATTCGCCGCCGCCGAAACGGGCCCGGCAAGGGACGATGCAAGCGTGTTTTTAGAACGCCTCTGACAACTTGAGCAGGCGCAGATCCCGGGATTCAAGGGATTTCAGCAGCCCCGGCAGTGCCCGGGCCACGCCCTCCCCGGTGCCCGAATTCGGGCGGTTGAAATGCCCGATCCCGACATCGCGCTTGCCCAACAGGGCAGCTTGAGCGGCAACGGTGGCCACCGGGAAGGTGGCCCCGGCATCGAGGTTCACGGTGAAATTCATCGGAATGAGTCCAAGCTCACGTGTCATGCGGGTGCTGAGCTCATCCATGTGGGCGGTTCCCGAGCGGAAGAACTTCGCTTCGACGCCGAAGGTTTCCCGAAGGTAGTGCTGGTTGCCCATGACCTCGTCGTAGGCCTGCGCGATCGATGCGGTGCCGGGAATCCCGTAGGCGGCCTGCCCCCGGCTGGCCAGCGGCGCGTGCGAGGTGCCGTGGTTGGCGATCTCGAAGAGCGGATCGGCCACCAGGTCCAGCATCAGGGAGTGGTTGGCCTTGGCCCAGCGGCGGTTGATGAAGAGCGTTGCCGGGGCCCGGTGTTTCCGCAGCGCCTTGACCAGGGTGAGGTCGTAGCCCTCGCCGTGCGGACCGCCGCAGGCGTCGAAGGTCAGCGCCGCACCGCGGGCCCCGGCCGGCAGGTCCATTTGGATGCCCTTGACCTCGAGCCCAAACGCGCCCGCGGGCTTGCCGGAAAATTCGGCGACGGCCTGCTTCCGGGTCATCACCCGGGCATGGCCCGCCGAGGGGCTCCGTGTCGGGCTTGGCTTTGCCGTGTCGGTCGTTACCGAGCTATTCGTTGCCGTCGGACCCGGGGCGGGAGATGCCGCGTTGGCTCGCCGCTCGAGTGGCGACCTTGGCGACCCGGGGTCCGCGACGCAGGAGCTGAGCATGGCGGCACCGAGCCCGAGGGCCGCACCGAGGAAGACCCTGCGTCCCACGCGGGACGGGGTTGGAGGTGGAACGTGCATGATTTCTAGAAGTCCGCCTGGCAGTAGGGAACGGTGGCGGTGGCGAAGAGCGCATCCATCGCGGCCAGCGCGCCGGCCGAATGGGCCGTGAGCACGCCGGCCTCGTGGAGCCGCGTGGCGCTCGTGGCGCCGAGGTAGAGCGAGGCGAGGTCGCGCACGTCGAGGGTCGCGTCCACGGCGAGGTCCGCGGGGGCCCGGCGCACCACCGGCGTCCCGTCCGTGACCGTGAGTTCCCAAGCGCCGTCGACCAGCTGCAGGTCGTCGCGCACACCCAACCGGATGCTGCCGTCCGAGGAGTAGCCGCGGGCGCCGAGGGCCGCGGGGATGTCCAGGATGCGCAGCCACAGGTGGTCGCCCAGCGCCGTGACCTTGTAGGAACGCGAGTCGGCCAGCGCGGTGGGCAGCACGTCGTCGACCGGGCCGCGTCCGGTGACCTTGTCGATCAGGTCGTGGGCGCCGAGGTGGGCTACCAGCTCCCGGCGGGCCGCGCCGTCGACGGCGCACAGCTGCTGGATCTCCATCGTGTAGGGGTCGCTCTTCCAGCCGGAGAACAGGTAGGTCACGAACCCGTCGGGGTTGCCCTGCCCGTCGAGGTGCAGGGCGGCACGCAGGTTCTTCACCGGCTTGAGCGATTCGTAGTCGTCCCAGCGGCCCTCGGCGAAGCCCAGGTCGAAATGGTTGTGTCGGACCGAGCCGAGCGTCCGGGCGTGGGCGGCCGCGAAGATGGCCGTGGCGTGGTCCTTGAGATCTGCCGGAGCGACCTCCACGACGCTGCCGGTGGCACCGGCGCGCAGCTGCGCGCCGCGGTCGACCTTGAGCGCGAATTTCACGCGTTCGGTGGCCCGCCCGAAGCCGAAGCGTCCGTAGATGGTCGCCTCGGAGGCGGTCAACGCGGCAAGCGGCATGCCCGCTTCCCTGGCAAGCGTCAGGTCCTGGGTCATCACGGTGCGCAGGATGCCGCGGCGGCGGTGCGTCGGGCTGACGGTCACCGAAGTGATCTGGTGCACCGGCACCGGCTCGGCGCCGCCCACGTTGATGGTCCCGGGGAATGCCGCGTAGGTGGCGACAGGCTGGTCTGCGTGGATCGATGGGGCGATCGCCGCGTCGTCATGCACGGCGGTGAACGTGACGCCGTCGGCTACGGCGATCTCCGCCAGGGTCTTCAGCGCGTCGGCCTCCGGCGGGCCGTCGTGGAACCCGCGGCTGGTTGCCAGGTTGAACGCGTCGGTGCGCCGCGTGGGCACGCCGTCGACGATTTCCGGGGCGAAGCGCTCGATGCGGATGGCACTGTTCTTGGTCGCGGTTTCACTCATGGCCGGCGGTTGCTCTCTTCTTCAGAATCCGTTGATGGCGTGGGGCAGCCCGGGCAGGTCCAGCAGATCCCCGATCCGGTCCGGCTCCCCCGCGTCCTCCATGCGCAGCAGTCCGGCGGCATGGAGTTCGGCAACGCCGGCTGCCGAGAGCAGCAGCGGCCCGAGCGCCACGGCGTCGCAGGACATCGTGGCGGGAGCGTCGTCGGCCAGGCGCGTGACCACGGCCTGGCCGTCACCGACCTCGAACCCGTAGGTCCCGGAGGCCAGGCCCAGCGGGTCCTCGACGCGCAGCGTGAAGTCCCCGGCGCCCCGGTATTCGCGGGCGGCGAACGCCTGGGGCACATCGAGCACGCGCACCCAGAGCCCGTGCCCGCGTTCGCCGTAGCCGATGCGTGCGGCATCCTCCAGCGCCCAGCCCAGCGGGTCGTTGGCGGCGGCGAACGGGTAGCTCACCCGCTCCACCAGGTCGTGGGCGGACAGGAACCTGAACAGCTCGCGGCGGGCAACCTCGGTGGTCGCCACCAGGTCCCGGACGTCCAGCGTGATCGGCTTGGGGTCCCAGCCGGCAAAGGCGTAGGTGACGAATCCCCGGACCTCCCCGGCGGCATCCAGGTACACGGCCGCGCGCTGCTTCGGGTCCGGTTCGGGGCCGTCCTCGCCCCAGCGCGCGGTGGCGTGGCGCAGGTATGACTCCTGGCGGCCCACCGAGCCGCGCCGGGAGGCATGGAAGCGTTCAAAGAGCGGCACCGCGATGTCGCCGAGCTTCTCGGGGGCCAGCTGGACCACCGACCCGACGGGTTCCGCGTGGAAGCGCACGTCGCCGCGCACGTCCAGCTGCAGCTCCTGGTGCTCGGTGACCCGGCCGAAGCCGAAGCGCCCGTAGATGGTCGCCTCGGTGGCGGTGAGCGCCGCCACCGGGAAGCCCGCGGCCTTGGCCCGGCTCAGGTCGCCCGTCATGAGCTGGCGCAGGATGCCGCGGCGGCGGTGCGTGGGGCGCACCGTGACCAGGGTGACCAGGTGCGCCGGCAGCAGCCCGGCGCCGGCGTTCAGCGTCTGGGCGAACGACGCAAAGGTGGCCACGGGCACCAGCGGGTCCACGAGCCCGGCGGGCCGGGTGTCGTCGTAGACGCCGGTGAGCACCCGCGCATCGGCCTCGTGGGCCTGCAGCATCTGCTCCAGCTGCTCCGCCGTGGCCGGCTTCTTGTAGAAGCCCTCCCCCGCGGTGTTGATCCAGGCGGCGAACTGCCCGCTGGCCGTGCCGTCCTCGCGGCGGGCCAGGGACACGTTCTCGATGCGCAGGTGCCCGGCCGTCATCAGTGTCCGGCGTCCTGCCAGGACTTGCCGATGCCCACGTGGACATCCAGCGGCACCTTCAGTTCGGCGGCGGCGCCCATCTTCTCGCGCACCATGGCCTCGACGGCCTCCAGCTCGCCGGGGGCGACCTCGAGCACCAATTCATCGTGGACCTGGAGCAGCATGCGGGACTTGAGCCCCGCCTCCTCCAGGCCTTCCTGCACGCCGAGCATGGCGCGCTTGATGATGTCTGCGGCGGACCCCTGGATCGGGGCGTTCAGTGCGGCGCGCTCTGCGATGTCGCGCAGCTGGCGGTTGTCGCTGGCGAGCTCCGGCAGGTAGCGGCGGCGGCCGAAGATGGTCTCCGTGTAGCCGTCCTTGCGCGCCTGGTCCACGACGGCGCGCAGGTAGTCGCGCACCGCGCCGAAGCGGGAGAAGTAGTCCTTCATGAGGTTGCGGGCCTCGTCGACGGAGATCTTCAGCTGCTTGGACAGGCCGAACGAGCTCAACCCGTACGCCAGGCCGTAGCTCATGGCCTTGACCTTGGAGCGCATCTCGTTGGTCACCTCGGCCGGTTCCACGTCAAAGACGTGCGAGCCGACGAATCGGTGCAGGTCCTCGCCCTCCCGGTAGGCCTGGATCAGGCCCTCGTCGCCGGAGAGGTGCGCCATGATGCGCATTTCGATCTGCGAGTAGTCGGCGGTCAGCAGGGTCTCGTAGCCCTCGCCGACGACGAAGACCTCGCGGATGCGCCGGCCCTCCTCGGAGCGGACCGGGATGTTCTGCAGGTTCGGGTTCAGCGAGGACAGGCGTCCGGTGGCCGCGACGGTCTGCGCGTAGGTGGTGTGGATGCGGCCGTCGGCTGCAACTGCCTTGCGCAGGCCCTCGACGGTCTGGCGCAGCTTGGTCGCGTCGCGGTAGGCCATCAGCGCGACCAGGAACGGGTGCCCGGTCTTGACCAGCAGGTCCTGCAGCGACTCGGCGTCGGTGGTGAAGCCGGTCTTGATCTTCTTGGTCTTGGGCAGGTCCAGTTCCTCGAACAGGACCACCTGCAGCTGCTTGGGGCTGGAGAGGTTGACCTCGTGGCCGATCGCGGCGAAGGCCTCGGCGGTGGCCAGGTCGATCGTCATGGTGAAGTCGGAGTACAGCTCGTCAAGCTTGGCGGTGTCGATGGCGATGCCGGCCATCTCCATCTGCGCCAGCACGTGCGAGAGCGGCATTTCCAGGTCCTTGAGCAGGGCGTCTCCCCCGCGCTCGATGAGCATGCCGGCCAGGTGCAGGGACAGCTCGCGCACCACGTGGGCCGCGCGCACCGCGGGGGTGGCGAGGTCAGGGCCCTCGAAGTCCAGCGTCAGCTGGCCGTCCGCGGGGGCCGTGGTCGCATCCAGCGACATCTTCAGGTGCACTTGGGCGATGTCCGGCAGATCGTGGCTGCGGCGGTCCGGCTGGATCAGGTAGGCGGTGATCATGGTGTCGTCGTCGACGCCGGCAAGATCCAGTCCGCGGTTCTTCAGCAGCTTGTAGGTGCCCTTGTAGTCGTGGACGGCCTTGGTGTAGTCCTTGGAAAGCAGCACCTTGGCCAGTGCCTGCTCGGTGTCGGCATCGATTTCCTCGAGCGAGACGTACGCGGTGGCCTCTACGGAGGCGAAGGCGAGCCCGACGACGTCGAGGCCTCCGGCGGCCGGGACCGTGGCCGCGTGCATGCCCAGCAGCTGGGCGCCGTGCTTCGCGAACCAATCGTGGATTTCCGCGGCGGTGCCAAGCATCGCGTGTTCGGCTATCTCGATTTCCTCGCGGGCGTCCTCCGGCTCGTCGCCGAAGAGGTCGAAAAGCCGCTTGCGCAGGGTGTTGAACTGCAGTGCGTCGAAGAGCTCCTCGACGGCATCGCGGTTGGGGCGCTCGAGCTCCATGGCCTCGAGCTCCACCGGCAGTTCGAGGTCGCGCAGCAGGTGGTTCAGGCGGCGGTTGCGGGTGACGTTGTCGACGTGTTCGCGCAGCGAGTCGCCGACCTTGCCCTTGATCGAATCGATGTTTTCGAGGATGCCCTCCAGCCCGCCGTAGAGGTTGATCCACTTGGCGGCGGTCTTCGGGCCCACTCCCGGCACGCCGGGCAGGTTGTCAGCGGTCTCGCCCACGAGGGCGGCAAGGTCCGAGTACTGCTCCGGGCGCACAAAGTACTTGGCTTCGACTGCGTCGCCGTCCATCGGCGGAATGTCGGAGATGCCCTTCTTGGGGTAGAGCACCAGGGTCTTCTGGGTGATCAGCTGGAAGGCGTCGCGGTCCCCGGACACCACGAGCACGTCAAGGCCCGCGGCCTCGCCCTTGGCGGCGAGGGTGGCGATGATGTCGTCGGCCTCGTAGCCGTCCATGGTGATGGTCGGGATGTTCATGGCTTCCATGACCTTTTGGATCAGGTCGATCTGCCCGTAGAACTCCTCAGGGGTCTTGTTGCGGCCGCCCTTGTACTCGGTGTATTCCAGCGAGCGGAACGTCGGGGTGTCAAGGTCGAAGGCCACGGCGACGTGGGTGGGCTTCTGCTGCCGGATCATGGTCAACAGCATCGACACGAAACCATGCACCGCGTTGGTGTGCTGTCCGGTGTCGAGGGCGAAGTTCTCCGCCGGCAGGGCGTAGAAGGCACGGAAGGCCATCGAGTGCCCGTCAATCACAAGAAGTCGCTGGGGATCGGTTGCCACAAGTTTGGTTGATTCGCTCACACCTGCCAGCCTAGTTGGCATGAGCGATAATTTCACACACCACAACGCCTCCCCGACCGAGATATCTGGCACCTTTGCCGAGGCCAGCGCGGAACACGCAAACCCGTTCGCCGGGCAGCTGGCCGCGCACGGGGTTCCTGAAGCGATGTGGCCGATGCTTGCCGCCCACGGCGTGGGCACCCTGGTGGAGAAGCTCGGAATCGTTTTCACCGAGATTTCCGCGGACCGCGTCAGCGGGACGATGCCGGTCGAGGGCAACCAGCAGGTGGCAGGGATCCTGCACGGCGGGGCGTCGGTGGCACTTGCCGAGACGCTCGGATCCTTTGCGGCCGCCGTGCACGGCGGCGGCAGGAAGCGCCCGGTGGGCGTGGACATCTCCGCCACCCACCACCGCGCCGGCGTCACCGGACTGGTCACGGGCGTCTGCACCCCGATCCATCTGGGCCGCACGTTGACGACCCACGAGATCGTGATCAACGACGAGCAGGGACGCCGCATTTGCACCTCTCGCATCACCAACATGCTTCTGGAGGACTGACAAGGGAGGAAGGCGGCGCCTAGCTGCCGCCTTCTGCCCGATAGCTGTGCTGGGCCCAGCGGGCGAATTCGTCCAACACCAGGCGTGCCTGGCGGCGGATGGACGGGCCGAAGAAGAACGCGGTAAATGACATCGGGCCGGTGAAGCGCATGTCGTTTTCCATGACCCATCGTGCGGTTCCATCCGGGGCCGCCACGACCCGGGACAACACTCGGTGTTCCAGTCCCTTGGCCTTCACCAGCGATTCCTCCGTGCCGTCCGGGTCCTTTCGGAGCAGGGTTTCATCACCGGCGACCTCCCGCCCGTTGGGCAAGCGGTAATGGTACGTGGAGGTTGATCCGGCTTCCCCGGGTGTGCCGCTGCGGTGCTCGATGCGCTGCAGGCTTGCTTGCCGGTGCAGGGCGTGGTTGGGTTTGGCCAGCAGGGCAAGCACGTGCTCCACGGGGGCATCGATCGGCACCTCGATGGTGAACTTCATGGACACTCCCGTTTGGTGTTATGTGGTGTGCGTATGGTTCCGATCGTAGCAACGCACGGATCCCCCGGCGCAACGCCGCGGATTGGGGAATCGCGCTCCTTGGCGGTTGCTCTTCAGGCAACAACGATGTGCGGGCAGAAGCGCCGCATCAAGAATCCGGGCGATGGGAATGGATTGAAAAGCGTTCCGCAACGAATCCTCTGCATGGGGGTCACCGGCAGCGGAAAGTCGACGCTTGCCGGCGAGCTCGGCCGCATCCTGGGCCTTCCGGTCCACTATGTCGATGACGAATTCGGCTGGCTTCCCGGCTGGGTGCAGCGCAGGGTCGCCGAGCAAAAGCGAATGGTCCTGGCAACCGCCGCCACGGAACAGTGGGTGTTCGATTCGGCATACGGCCCCTACCGGGCGGAAGTGTCGTCGTGCGCCGAGCTCATCGTCTGCCTCGACTATCCCCGGCTGGTCTCGCTGCGCCGTTTGCTGGTTCGTTCCGTCCGCCGCGTGGTGCGCCGGGAGTCGGTCTGCAACGGGAACCACGAGACGTGGGGCCGCTTCCTGGGCAAGGAGTCCATTGTGCGCTGGCATTTCAAGAGTTTCCCCGCCAAGCGCCGGCAGATGCGCGAGCTGGAGGAACGCTACGGCCCGGAACGTGTCCTGCGTTTTTCCAGTCCCCGCCGAACGCAAAGGTGGCTTGCTTCGTTGGAAGCAAGCCACCTTTGAGAGTGGTTCCTAGTATTCGTGGTCCTGTCCCGGCGCCTTGATGAACGCATACTGGGTCTCGCGGATCCCGCCGGCAAATTCACGGCTGGAAGCCAGGCTCAGTTTGGCCGTGCCCTTCATCGCGAAAAGCGGCCGGCCGCCGCCCAGGATGACGGGCATCGTGTAGAGCAGCAGTTCATCGAGCAGACCCGCATCCGCGAATTGCCCGGCGATGGATCCGCCCCCAACAACCCAGACGTCCTTGCCGTTGGCGCTGCGGGCGATGTCGCCGGCCCATTCGGTCACGTCCCCGCGCACAAACGTCAGGTCGGCACCCGGGAAAGCGGCGAGCTCGCGGTGGGTGAAGACCCATACCGGCAGGCCCGCATAGGGCCATTCGTCGCCGATTTCCCTGAGCATCCACGAATAGGTGTCGGCTCCCAGGACGATGGCGCCGATGTTTTCGAGGAATGCCTCATAGCCTTCGAGCTGGCCTTCAAAGCCGTCGAACTCCATGAGCCAATCCAGGCGCTCATTCTCATCGGCAATGTAACCGTCGACAGAGGCTGCTACGTAGTACCTGAAGTGCGTCATGCACCCCATCCTATCCACGAACAACCGCGCCTTGGCTAGTGAATGCCGAGGATGTTCTCGCTCAGTGCCGGGACGATCAGGATGATGCCGAAGAGCACCACAACACCGCACAGCGTGAAGCAAAGGTAGGCCGTGCCCTTGGCCAGGCCGGTCGAGCGGTTTTCATCCTCGGCCACGGCCAGCATGCGCACACCCAGCGAATAGGCACCGACGATGAACAGTGACGAAACCCAGGTGACAATGGCAACGATCAGAAATGCATCCCATTTGATGTTCATTACTTGCTCTCCTGCTCTGCCTTGGCTTCGTCTGCCTTGGTTTGCTCGGCCATGGCCTGTTCCGCCTTGGCGCGCGCCATCTTGCGGCGCTCCTTCTTCGTGGGGATGTTCACTGCGGCACCCGAAACATCAACGTCGCTGATGGCGTTGTTGTGGCCGACGATTTCACGGCGTGAAAGCACCCAAATCACCAGCAACGAACCAAGTCCGAGGACCGTGACGATCACCAAGCCGATGGTTCCGAAGTGGGCCAGCGCCGCGGCGGCTGCGCCGATGGCGCCTGCAGCCGGAAGCGTGAAGAGCCAGCCGATCGCGATCTTTCCGGCGGTTCCCCAGCGGACTTCGGCGCCCTTGCGCCCCAGCCCGGAACCGATGACGGAGCCGGAGGCGACCTGCGTGGTGGACAGCGCGAAGCCCAGGTGCGAGGAGGCAAGGATTGCGGCTGCCGTGGAGGTCTCGGCGGCGAAGCCCTGTGCGGGCTTGACGTCGGTGAGGCCCGAGCCCATGGTGCGGATGATGCGCCAGCCGCCCATGTAGGTGCCCAGAGCGATGGCCAGGGCACAGGAGGCAATGACCCAGAAGTGCGGGCCGGTGCCGGCGGTCTGCAGGCCCGAGGCGACCAGTGTCAACGTGATGACACCCATGGTCTTCTGCGCATCGTTGGTTCCGTGGGCAAGTGCCACGAGCGAGGAGGAGAAGATCTGGCCGTAGCGGAATCCGCCGCGCTTCGGGGATGCAACGCCGGACTGGCGCTTGGTCACGGAGTAGGCAAGCTTTGTACACAGGTAGGCCGAGGTTCCGGCGATCACCGGTGCCACAAGCGCGGGCAGCAGGACCTTGGACATCAGCACGTTGTAGTCGATGGCACCGAATCCGGCACCAACGATTGCCGCGCCGATCAAGCCACCGAAGAGGGCGTGGGAAGAGCTGGATGGAAGTCCGAGCAACCAGGTGAGCATGTTCCAGATGACGGCGCCCATCAGGCCCGCGAAGATCATCGCCGGCATGATTTGCACGCCGGTTTCTCCGCCTTCCTTGATAATGCCACCCGAAATGGTCTTGGCGACCTCGGTCGAAAGGAATGCGCCGACGAGGTTCAATACGGCTGCGAGTGCCACAGCGGTTTTGGGCTTGATGGCTCCGGTGGCGATGGGAGTTGCCATCGCATTCGCGGTGTCGTGGAAGCCATTGGTGAAGTCAAAGAACAGTGCAAGAGCTATGACTAGGACGACGATAAGCGTCAGATCCATGTAGAAACCAATCTTGGGTTACGGGCGAGGGCCGAGGCGCAAACGGTCACCTTGAATCTCCGCATTGTTAACCCAATGTTTCGGTTCCGGTCACCTAAGTCGCCAATTCATCATATGGCCTGTAGAAAACTAGTCAATTCCCGGAAAATCCCTCACAACCCGACTTTGCCGCGTGATTAGGCGGCGCAGGGGCGGACTGCACATTGGGCGTGAGCTACTTCACGGTTCCCGCGACTCAAACAGCCTGATCATCAGCTCAATGGACAAACTTTGCGATGCCCATGCGGAAAGTCTTCGACGTGAGCCGAGAGCGGCGCCATCCGTGCAGGCGGCCCGGCCGATCCATCGGGGATTCCGATCCGGTCCGACCGGTCTCCAACCACTCGCAACGCGTCGATCGCGCCAACCCGCCCGAGCAACGCATCGGCGGGGCGAGCGCAGAAGTCGGCGAGCGCCGTAAGCACTGTCAGGCCCGGGGCGTTGACGACTACCCATACCCAGGCGGCCACCAGCGGGGCCGCCGATTTCGGACCGGGCAGTGTCTATGGAAATTCCCGAACGTTCCCGCCAAGCGCCGCAGAGTTTTTCGCGCCGGACCGGTGCATGATTCGCGCCATCGGCCGTAAGCTCATTCAATGGCACGATTTTTTGATGTTCACCCCGAAAACCCGCAGGCCCGTTCGATCGCACAGGCCGTTGACCTGCTGCGCAATGGCGGATTGCTGGCCTACCCCACCGATTCCTGCTACGCGCTCGGCGCGCAGATAGGCAACAAGGAGGCGATGGACCGCATCCGCGCGATCCGCAAGCTGGACGACAAACACCATTTCACGCTGGTCTGCAAGGACTTTGCGCAGCTGGGCCAGTACGTTGAAGTCAACAACATGGTCTTCCGCAACATCAAGGCCGTCACCCCGGGCAGCTACACCTTCATCCTGCCCGCGACGAAGGAAGTCCCCCGCCGCCTGATGAACGCGAAGAAGAAGACGATCGGCGTGCGCATCCCGGACAACGCGGTGGTGCAGGCGCTGCTCGAGGAACTGGGCGAGCCCATCCTCTCAAGCACACTGCTCCTGCCGGGCGAGGAAGAACCCATGACCCAGGGCTGGGAAATCAAGGAAGCCCTCGACCACGTGGTGGATGGCGTCATCGATTCCGGCGAATGCGGCATCGAACCAACCACCGTCATCGACTACTCGAGCGGCGAGGCAGTCATCGCCCGCGTGGGGCTGGGAGATCCCTCCCGCTTCGAGTAGAACAAATGTTCTAGTTGGCGGCGCCGTGCGCATCGGTGAGGTTGCAAACCAATTGCCACAGGTGCCCGTCGGGGTCCGTGAACGTTCCCACGTATTGCCGGCGCCCGCTCACGTGGGGGATCTCGTGGGGCTCAAAGGTCCTGCCGCCGGCGGCCTTCGCCACCGAGAGGATCTCGTCAACCTCCCCGGTGCTGGCGATCGCACAGCTAAGCAGGGCGTCACTTGCCGGCACCGGCAGGAGCGGCGCGCGCTTGGCCTCGCGCGAGTACCTGGTGAAATCCGGGATTTCCGCGAGGAACAGCACGAGCCCGGGCAATTCAATGCAGACCATGCCCGCCTCCAGCCGGACGCAGCCCGCACCCAGGACCTCTCGGTAGAAGTCGTGGGAGCGGGTTGCGTCGGTTACCGCCAGGCTGAGTACCACGCCCTGTGTTTTCATCCGGATTACCCTCTCCAAGTCAGTCCCGTTCCTGCGGGGCCCGGCGGTGCCGGATCCCCCAACCAATATCCCAGCTCTCCCCCGGCTCCAGCCAATGCAGTCCCATCCCGTTGTTGAATGCATCTGCCGGTGCCGTCATGGGTTCCATGGCAACGGCGCTCACGTTGCCGTCCTCCGACGGGAAATCGCTGGTTGTATAGACCTGGATGTAACCGAACTCCGCGTCCATGGCCATCTCGACCCGGCTGCCATCGGGCGCTTCCAGATAGTGGACGGAGCCTCCCTCGGCATTGCGATGGAGATCCGTCCATACGTCGTCCAGCGCCACCTGGCCCAGGACTTGCCCCGCCTTGTAGTCCCGAGGCGTGCCTCCCACGGCAGTGATTTCACCGGTGGGGATCAACAGTCCGTCCACTTCCAGGTGCGAATCCGCGTTGATGACGAGCTTGAGTTCCTCGGCGGGCACCTCCCCCAGACTGAGGTAGGGATGCGTGCCGACCGCCACGGGGGCCTTCCTCCGGCCGGTGTTCGTCAGCCAGTGCGTCACGCGAAGCCCGTCCCGGTGCAGTTCATAACGAACCGAAGTGGACAGGTCGAAGGGGTAGCCTTCCGCAGCCTGGAGATCGGCGGCAAGCGTCAGGCTCGAGGAATTCCGTTCGACCAGACGGTAGGCGACGTCTGCCAAAAGGCCGTGCAGGGCGTGGCCGCGTGCGGGTTCGGTGATTGGAAGCTGTTGGGTGGTTCCTTCATGGGTCCATCTACCCCCGGCCACGCGGTTCGGCCAGGGCACCAGATTCCAGCCGGCGCTGAACGGCGCAGCGGAGTCCGCCGGATAGTCCTGCACCAGTGAAATGCCATCAACACTTAGCGCCCGGAGCGTACCTCCGGTTTCCGTGACGACGACGCACTGGCTTCGGCCGCCGATTCCGGCCTTGAGTTCAAAGCATTCGCCCATCGGGGCAACGTGGTTCGACAAAGCGAGCCTTTCTGGGGTTCCGGGGAATCTGGCGGCAGCCTCTAATAGGGCCCAAGGTGCGACTCTGGGGCCGCGCAAACCGAGATTTCGGTTTCCGCGACCCCAGAGGTGTTGTCTTTGTGCGTTGTTACTTGACCTGGTCGATCACGGTCTCGGCAACCTCGCGCATGGACAGGCGACGGTCCATGGAAGTCTTCTGGATCCAGCGGAAGGCCTCTGGCTCGGTCAAGCCCATCTTCTCGGTCAGCAGGCTCTTGGCGCGCTCGACAAGCTTGCGGGTGGCAAACTGCTCGGTCAGGTCCCCCACCTCTTTTTCAAGGGCGGTGATTTCCTCGTGGCGGGAAATGGCGATCTCGATGGCAGGAACCAGGTCGGCCGGGGTGAACGGCTTGACCACGTAGGCCATGGCGCCCGCCTCGCGGGCGCGCTCGACAAGTTCCTTCTGGCTGAAGGCCGTCAAGAGGACCACGGGGGCAATGCGTTCCTTGACGATGGTTTCGGCAGCGGTGATGCCGTCCATAACCGGCATCTTCACGTCCATCAGCACCAGGTCGGGCTTGAACTCGCGGGCAAGTTCGATGGCCTTTTCGCCATTGTCTGCCTCGCCAACCACGTCGTAGCCCTCGCCGCGCAGGATTTCGACAATGTCGAGGCGGATCAGGGTTTCATCTTCTGCGACAACGACGCGGCGTGGTGCGCCATTGTTGGGCTCAGCCTCGATACGGGTGACTTCGGGCAGATCGCTCATGGTGCTCCTTCATTCCCGGGGTGACCGGGTGAATCTTCAATACTCGGTTTCGTGGTTAAGCCTATCTGCATGTACAGTGGTTAACCGCAAGGACGCGAGGATTTCTCAAGATAGAGATTATCCATTATGCTAATTCTTGCTTCTAATTATGTGCCCGCCCGAGTGGCGGAATGGTAGACGCGCTGCACTCAAAATGCAGTATCGAAAGGTGTGTGGGTTCGAGTCCCACCTCGGGCACAGTCAGACCCCGATCCCTTAGTTCATAAGGGATCGGGGTCTTTTTCATTTGTTTTATTGCCAAACTTATGACTATTTCTTCGACACAATTGGCCCATACGACAAAGAGCACGTCTGGCCAGGGTAGGTCACTACCGCTTTTGGCCTTTCAGGCCGCGGTCCATTAGGGCCGTTCGACCACTCCTTCCTGCGCCAGAAGCCCGCGGTCGCACTCAGCGCGGTGCCGGGCCTGTCGGGCCTGTCGGGCCCGATCCTTTCGTCGCGTATTTCCCTCCGTGCCGATTCCGGGGCGTGGCGTGCGGCGCGGACGATGGCGTGCGGCGCCTCGGATACCCCGGAAACGCCGTACTCCTTAAGAGGGTGTTCTCCGATGGCGTACCCGTGACGGGACTATGGTGCGCGCCACTGTCGTTGTATAGGCATATGGCGCGGCCCGTGCGTGGGCAGGCTGCACAGCCACTAACCACCCACGGTCACACCAGGAGGTGTGCGGTGAACGAGACTTCCGATATCTCCGAGGCCGGACTTGCGTCTGAAGACGCGATGGATGCGTACTCTCGGACCGTTATCAGCGTTGCCGAAACGGTGGGGCCGCAGGTGGCAGCCGTTGAGATGATGGGCGCGGGCCGCAACGGGCGGGTGCGCATGGGTGCGGGTTCCGCCGTCGTCTTTACCGAAGACGGCTACATGCTTACCAATGCCCACGTGGTTGCCGGCGCCAGCAGCGGGTGGGCGACGTTTGCCGACGGCACGGGAACGGATATCGAGATCAGGGGAGCCGACGTCTAGTCCGACCTGGCCGTTATCCGCGGCTTTTCCCACATGAAGTCCCCGGCGAAACTCGGTGACGCCGAGGGTCTGCGGGTAGGCCAGCTGGTCATCGCCGTAGGCAACCCGCTGGGCCTGGCCGGGTCGGTGACCGCCGGGGTGGTCAGCGGACTGGGGCGGTCCATACCCACCGTACTTGGCCGGACCCGGCGGGTCATCGAGGACGTCATCCAGACCGATGCCGCGCTGAACCCGGGCAATTCGGGCGGGGCGCTTGCCGATGCCCGCGGCCGGGTGATCGGCATCAACACGGCTGTGGCGGGCGCGGGCTTGGGCCTGGCCGTTCCGATCAACGCCACCACCCGGCGGATCATCTCCGCGCTGATAGCCTACGGGCGTGTCCGGCGCGCATACCTGGGTCTGGTCAGTTCTCCGATAGCGCTGAACGAGACGCTGGCATCTCGCATAGGCCAGCGGGAGGGGCTACGCGTTGTGGATGTCATGGCCGGTTCGCCGGCGGAGAAGTCCGGGTTGAAGCCCGGCGACCTGGTGCTCACCGTCGGGCAGAGCCCGGTCTCCAGTGCCGAGAGCGTGCAAAAGCAGTTGTTCGCCGAGGCCATAGGCGCGCCATTGCCCGTGCCGGTTGAGATGACGGACTAATGCACGTCATGCACCGACAACCCATGGCACAACACAAAAGCCGGATCCACGGTCCACTCCCCCCCGAAGGGAAGCTTCTTGCAGATCCGGCTTTTAGGGTAACCAGTGGCTACTTAGATTTCGCGGGTGCCTTCGCCCGACACGGATTCGGTGGCCCAAGGGCCTACCTCTTCGCGAGTCGGCATCGGCTTACCCTCAACCAGCTGGCCGGCATCCGCGAGGTCGCCGACCTTGTGGATGCGAAGCGAGTTGGTCGAACCGGCCTGGCCTGGAGGGGAACCGGCAGCGATGCAGACGATGTCGTTGATATCCGCCAGTCCTTCCTGCAGCAGGGCGCGGTCGACCTGAGCGGTCATCTTGTCAGTGTGGTCCGCGTACTCGACCAGACGCGGCTGGACGCCCCACATCAACGTCATGATCTGGTAGGTCTGCGGCAGCGGCGTGAACGCCAGCACCGGCTTCTTCGGGCGCAGGCGCGACAGGCGTCGGGCCGAGTCGCCGGACTGGGTGAAGGCCACGATGTACTTGGCATCCAACTGGTCGGCGATTTCCACTGCGGCACGGGTGATGGCGCCGCCGCGGGTCTTGGGCTTGGAGCCCAGACGCGGGATGCGGTCAAGACCGTGCTGCTCCGTGGAGGAGATGATCCGGGCCATGGTTTCGACGGTCTCGATCGGGTATTCGCCCACCGAGGTTTCGCCCGAAAGCATGACCGCGTCGGCGCCGTCGAGCACGGCGTTGGCGCAGTCCGAGGCCTCGGCGCGGGTCGGGGTCGGCGATTCGATCATCGACTCCAACACCTGGGTGGCGACGATGACCGGCTTGGCCCAGCGGCGTGCCAATTCAATGGCGCGCTTCTGGACCAGCGGAACCTCTTCGAGCGGAAGCTCGACGCCGAGGTCGCCACGGGCGACCATGATGGCGTCGAACGCGTTGATGATTTCCTCCAGCGCGTCCACCGCCTGCGGCTTCTCGATCTTGGCGATGACCGGAAGGCGACGGCCTTCCTCGTCCATGATCTCGTGCACACGCTCGATGTCGGAGGCGTTGCGCACGAAGGAGAGCGCAACCATGTCCACGCCGGCACGGATGGCCCAGCGCAGGTCGTCCTCGTCCTTTTCGCTCAACGCGGGAACGTTGACGGCAACGCCTGGAAGGTTGATGCCCTTGTTGTTGGACACCTCGCCGCCCACGACCACCTCGGTGACGACCTTTTCGTCGTCGACCGCGGTGGCTCGGAGGGAAACCTTGCCGTCGTTGATGAGCAGGATGTCGCCCACGTTGACGTCCTGCGGCAGGCCCTTGAACGTGGTGGAGCAGAAGGTTTCATCCCCCAACACATCGGCGATGACGATGGTGAAGGTGGCCCCCACCTTCAGGATGTGCTTGGCATCGTCGATGAAACGACCCAGCCGGATCTTGGGACCCTGCAGGTCGGCAAAGATGCCGACCGGGCGGCCAAGCTCAAGGGCCGCCGCACGGACGTTTCCGAGGTTCTCGGCGTGCATCGAGTGGTCGCCGTGGCTCATGTTCAAGCGGGCGACATCGACACCCGCCTTGAGCACTGCCAACGTCTTTTCGTAGGTACCGATCGCTGGGCCCCAGGTGGCCACAATTTTTGCGCGTCTCATACGGTCAGCCTAACTGCCTTTCCATTTCTCAGGTCGGAAAACCACCGTAGTAGTGGTGCATCCGTCTCACAACATGCTGATGGCCTGATCCGTCGGTGCAACGGGGGCCGGAAGGCGGGTTTCGCCCATCAGGAATTTGTCCACCGCCGCGGCACAGGATCGTCCCTCGGCGATGGCCCACACAATCAGGGATTGTCCGCGTCCGGCGTCGCCGGCCACAAACACCCCCGGGGTGTTGGTCATGTAGTAACCATCGCGGGCGACGCTGCCCCGGTCATCAAACTCGGTGTTGGCCTGTTCCTTGAGACCGGCTTCTTCGGGTCCTGTGAACCCGAGAGCCAGGAAGACCAGATCCGCGGGAATAACCCGCTCGGTGCCTGGTTTCGGAAGGCGCTGACCGTCAATAAATTCGGTCTCTGCTACCGTAACACCCATCACGCTCCCGCGCTCGCCCGTGAAGTTGACGGTGGCGGCCAAGTACGTCCGTTCGCCGCCTTCCTCGTGGGCGGATTGGACCTCGAACAGCCTCGGGACCATCGGCCACGGCTGGTTTGCCGGACGCTCCAGCGGCGGCTGCGCACCGATGGCCAGCGTCGTGACGCTTGCTGCACCCTGGCGCAGGGCGGTGCCCAGGCAGTCGGCGCCGGTGTCTCCGCCGCCGAGGATCACCACGTGCTTTCCGGCGGCGTCGATGCGCAATGCATCACGCTCCCCGGCCACAACCTCGTTGGAATCGACAAGGTATTCCATCGCGAAATGAACCCCATCGAGCTCGCGCCCGGGGATCGGCATGTCGCGCGGAACGGTGGCGCCTGTGGCGAGGATCACCGCGTCATACCGGCGATGCAGGGCATCCCAGGTGATGTCGGTGCCCACCGAAACCCCGGTGCGGAAGCGGGTCCCCTCGGCCTCCATCTGGGCCAGCCGCCGCTCGAGGACGTCCTTTTCCATCTTGAAGTCCGGGATGCCGTAACGCAGCAGCCCGCCGACCTTTTCGTCGCGCTCGTACACGGCCACGGTGTGCCCGGCACGGGTCAGCTGCTGGGCGGCGGCCAACCCCGCGGGGCCGGAACCGACGACGGCGATGCGCTTGTCCGTGTGCCGCATGGCGAGCACCGGTTCGAGGTCGCCGGACGCCAACAACGTGTCCGCGATTTCGACCTCAATTTGTTTGATTGTTACGGCCGGCTGGTTGATTCCCAGCACGCAGGAGGACTCGCACGGGGCCGGGCAGAGCCGTCCGGTGAACTCCGGGAAGTTGTTGGTCGCGTGCAGGCGGTCCGACGCCTCGGCCATCCTGCCCTGGTGGACCAGCGCATTCCACTCGGGAATCAGGTTGCCCAGCGGGCACCCGCTGTGGCAGAACGCGATGCCGCAGTCCATGCAGCGGCCGGCCTGGGCCTTGAGCGTGCCGTCGTTTTGACGTTCGGTAACCTCGCGGAAGTCCATCAGGCGGATGGGCACCGGGCGCTTGGGCTGGGTTACGCGTTCACGGACTTCCAAGAATCCACGTGGATTAGCCACGGGTCACCTCCAGAATCCGGTTCCAGGTGGTTGCTGAATCCGGGTCGAAACCTTCATGGGCGGCAGCGTTGCGTGCCTGGGATACCGCGGCGAAGTCCCGCGGGAGGACCTTGGTGAAGCGTGCGGCGGCGACCGGCCAATCGGCCAGCAGGCTTGCCGCAAGCGCCGAACCGGTGTGCAGTTCGTGCTTTGCGAGCAGGTCCTTGATCAGCTCGCAGTCCTCCTCGCCGGGGCCCTCGAGGATCAGGTCGTCGTTGGCGACGGCCAGCGGGTTCAGCTTGCGGGTGTCCAGGTCCAGCACGTATGCCACGCCGCCGGACATGCCCGCGGCGAAGTTGCGTCCGGTCGATCCGAGGATCAGGGCCGTTCCGCCGGTCATGTACTCGCAGCCGTGGTCGCCGATTCCCTCGACCACCGCGCTGGCGCCGGAGTTGCGCACGGCGAAGCGTTCGCCGACCATGCCGCTGATGAACAGCTCGCCGCTGGTCGCCCCGTAGCCGATCACGTTTCCGGCGATGACCTGGGTTGCGGGGTCGAACCCGCTGCCCGCGTCCGGCCGCAGGATGATGCGGCCGCCGGAGAGGCCCTTGCCGACGTAGTCGTTGGAGTCGCCGATGAGCCGCAGCACGATGCCTGCCGGGAGGAAGGCACCGAGCGACTGGCCCGCGTGTCCGCGCAGCGTGACGTCGATGGTTCCGGGTGCCAGCTCGTCAACACCGAAGGTGCGGGTGACGTGGTGCCCGAGCATGGTGCCCACGGCCCGGTCGGTGTTGCGCACCTCCAGGTCGATGGAGACGTTTTCGCGGTGCGCCAGTGCCGGTGCTGCCGCGGTGATCAGCAGGTTGTCGAAGTGCTCGTTGAGGTGGTGGTCCTGGAACGTGGTCCGCCGGCGCGGGGCGCCGGGCTTGGAGCCCACGGTCTCGAAGATCCGGTCAAGCTTCAGGCCCTCGGTCTTCCAGTGGCCCACCGCGGCGCGGGTGTCGAGCCGTTCGGCCTGGCCGATGGCTTCCTCCATGCTCCGGTAGCCCAGCTGCGCGAGCAGCTCGCGCACCTCCTGGGCCAGGAACTCGAAGAAGTTCACCACGTGGTCGGCCTGTCCGGTGAAGCGCTTGCGCAACTCGGGGTTCTGCGTGGCGACGCCCACCGGGCAGGTGTCCAGGTGGCAGACGCGCATCATGATGCAGCCGGTGACCACCAGCGGCGCGGTGGCGAAGCCGAATTCCTCGGCGCCCAGCAGCGCGGCGATGACCACGTCGCGGCCGGTCTTCAGCTGGCCGTCGACCTGCACGGTGACGCGTTCGCGCAACCCGTTGAGCATCAGCGTCTGCTGGGTCTCGGCCAGGCCGAGTTCCCAGGGCACGCCGGCATGCTTGAGCGAGTTCAGCGGCGAGGCGCCGGTGCCGCCGTCGTGGCCGGAGACCAGCACCACGTCGGCCTTGGCCTTGGTGACGCCCGCGGCGACCGTGCCGATGCCGACCTCGGAAACCAGCTTCACGTGGATGCGTGCGGCGGGGTTCGAGCACTTTGCATCGTGGATCAGCTGGGCCAGGTCCTCGATCGAATAGATGTCGTGGTGCGGCGGCGGGGAAATGAGCCCCACGCCCGGGGTGGAGTGGCGGGTGCGTGCGATCCACGGGTAGACCTTTTGCGCGGCCAGCTGGCCGCCCTCGCCGGGCTTGGCGCCCTGCGCCATCTTGATCTGCAGGTCGTCCGCGTTGGTGAGGTACAGGCTGGTGACGCCGAAGCGGCCGGAAGCGATCTGCTTGACCGCCGAGCGGCGCGCCGGGTCCAGCAGGCGCTCGACATCCTCGCCGCCCTCGCCGGTGTTGGACTTGCCGCCCAGCCGGTTCATGGCGATCGCCAGGGTCTCGTGGGCCTCGGCGGAGATCGAGCCGTAGCTCATGGCTCCGGTGGCGAAGCGCTTGACGATCTCGCTGACCGGCTCCACCTCGTCGATGTCGATGGCCGCGGACTTGTCGATCTTGAAGTCCAGCAGCCCGCGCAGCGTCATCAGGCCCTTGGACTGGTCGTCGACGCCCTTGGTGTACGCCTTGAAGATGTCGTAGCGGCGTTCCCGCGTGGCATGCTGCAGGCGGAACACGGTTTCCGGGTTGAACAGGTGCGGCGGGCCTTCGCGGCGCCACTGGTACTCGCCGCCCGTTTCCAGGGTGCGGTGCGGCTCCGGTGCCAGGTCGGCCGGGTAGGCGTAGGCGTGGCGCATCGCGGTTTCGGTGGCGAGCACGTCCAGGCCGACGCCGTCGAGCTGCGACTGGGTGCCGGTGAAGTACTGGTCGACGACGCGCTGGGACAGCCCCAGGGCCTCGAAGGTCTGGGCGCCACAGTAGGAGGCGACGGTGGAGATGCCCATCTTGGACATGATCTTCAGGACGCCCTTGCCCAGCGCCTTGATGAGGTTGGCCTGCGCCTTGGCGGGCGTGACGGAGCCCAGCTCGCCGTTGCGGGCCATTTCCTCGACGCTTTCCAGCGCCAGGTACGGGTTGATGGCCGAAGCGCCGTAGCCGATGAGCACTGCCACGTGGTGGACCTCGCGCACGTCGCCGGCCTCGATGATCAACGAGGTCTTGGTGCGGTTGGCGCTCTTGAGCAGGTGGTGGTGCACCGCGGAGGTGAGCAGCAGCGACGGGATCGGCGCCCACTGGGCGTTGGAGTCGCGGTCCGAGAGCACGACGAACTTGATGCCCCGGTTGATCGCGGCGGAGACCTTTTCGCAGATCTCCTGGATGCGGGCGCGCAGCTCCGCTTCCCCGCCGTCGGGGCGGTAGAGCCCGCGGACCTTCAGCGTGACCTTGAGGCCCTCGTCATCGCGGATGTTGGCGATCTTGGCCAGGTCGTCGTTGGTGATGACCGGGTAGGCCAGGGACACCTGTTCGGCGCTGACCTTGCCCAGGGCCAGCAGGTTGCCCGAGGGGCCGATGCTGGTGCCCATGGAGGTGACGAGTTCCTCGCGGATGGAATCCAGAGGCGGGTTCGTCACCTGGGCGAAAGACTGCGTGAAGTAGTCGAAGAGCAGCCGCGAGCGCGCGGAGAGCACGGCGACAGGGGTGTCGGAGCCCATGGCGCCGAGCGGTTCGGCGCCGGTGGCGGCCATCGGGGCGAGCAGGATGCGCAGTTCCTCGGTGGTGTAGCCGAAGGTCCGCTGGCGCAGCTGCACGGAGGCCGAGTTGTGGCTGACGTGCTCGAGGTCGGGCAGGTCGGAGAGACGGATCTTGTTTGCGGCGACCCATTCGGCCCATGGCTTGGATGCGGCGATCTGTGCCTTGACCTCGTCGTCCTCGATGATGCGGCCGGCGACGGTATCGACCAGGAACATCTTGCCCGGGGCCACGCGGCCCTTGGCGACGATCCGCTCGGGGGCGATGTCGATGACGCCGACCTCGCTGGCCAGCACCACCAGTCCGTCGTCGGTCACCCAGAAGCGTGCGGGACGCAGGCCGTTGCGGTCGAGCACCGCGCCCACCTGCTTGCCGTCGGTGAAGGACACCGCGGCGGGGCCGTCCCACGGCTCCATGAGCATCGAGTGGTACTCGTAGAAGGCGCGGCGGTCCGCGTCCATGGTGGCGTGGTTTTCCCAGGCCTCGGGGATCATCATCATGATCGCCTGGGCGATGGGGCGCCCGGAGAGCGTGAGCAGCTCGGCCACCTCGTCGAAGGAGGCGGAGTCGGAGGCACCGGGGCTGCAGATCGGGAAGAGCTCCTCGGGGACCTCGCCCAGCAGCGCGGAGGCCAGCTGGGATTGGCGGGCGCGCATCCAGTTCCTGTTGCCCTTGACCGTGTTGATTTCGCCGTTGTGGGCGATGGTGCGGAAGGGCTGGGCCAGCGGCCAGGACGGGAAGGTGTTGGTGGAGAAGCGCGAGTGCACGATGCCGAAGGTGCTCGCGAAGCGCTCGTCGGTCAGGTCCGGGTAGAAGGCCGAAAGCTGTGCGGTGGAGAGCATGCCCTTGTAGACGATGCTGGCGCTGGAGAGCGACGGGAAGTAGACGCCGAACTTGTTCTGCGCGCGCTTGCGCACGCGGAAGACCCGGGCATCGAGTTCCGCGACCTTCTCGCCGGGAATGCCGAGGAAGATCTGGGCGAAGTGCGGCATGCAGCCGCGGGCGGTGGGGCCGATGTGCTCGGCGTTGACGGGCAGTTCACGCCAGCCAAGCACGGTGAGGCCCTCGTCGAAGGCCAGTTCCTCAAGGGCGCTGATTGCCTGTGTCCGCTGCGTTGGATCCTGGGGCAAGAAGGCGGTGCCGGCGGCGTAGTGTCCGCGGGCCGGAAGGGGGAATCCGGCGACGGCGCGGAAGAAGGCGTCGGGGATCTGGGTGAGGATGCCGGCGCCGTCACCGGTGCCGTCGTCGGCGCCAACGGCGCCGCGGTGTTCGAGCCTGCGCAGGGCCTCGAGTGCCTGGTTCACGATTGCGTGGGTAGGTACTTTTTTGAGGGTGGCGATGACTGCCAGCCCGCACGCGTCTTTTTCGTTTTCGGGGTTGTAGAGGCCTTGCGCTTCGGGGGCGTCTGCGAACCGTGTGAAGGGCGAAGATACTTCCCCGCCACAATCCGGTGAAGCGTTCAGCTGGACTCCGGTCATGCTCATGAGCATACCTTTCTCGCGTTTTTTCTGGGATACAAGGACGCCGTTGTCCGAGAGTTTTCTGGGTCGCAAATGATCGGTAGCTGAGAGGATTTTTCCCACCGACAAGAGTGCGGGGTTTTTCCCGGCCTGCGGGCCGGGCCACGTCGTTGTGGTTTGTGCAATGCGGCGGGATGTCCGCCGTGCCTTGCTGCGTCGCGGGGCCATGTTCGATTTCGTGCATCGAATCCTACGCCCGCTGGGTGAAAAAATCGTAGCACCACCATGTTTCGGTTTTAGGCGTGGTTTTGTTTCCAACAGTTTTCCGAATACACCTCAACAGCAATCTGACTAGGGAGTTTACGAATCTTCCAATTGTTACCCGGAAATAACAAGGCCCCCCGTCACATACCGCGGGCGGTAGCAGACGAGGGGCCTTGAACTGGTGTTTTTTAGTTGTTGTTTTTTTCCGTTTTTCCTGCGGAATCAGTTCCCTTTTCAGGGTCAACGATCGGTTTCACCCGATTGGAACCGTCTTTCGATTCGGTATCCGCGGTCAATTCCCCATTGGAATCGGCCGGGGCTTCGTCCTCGGTGTCGGTTTCCGGCCGGGGCTCGCGGCCCTCGAGGTAAACCCCCGGGTCCGGCTGCGGGCGAAGCTTGGTGAGCGAATAGACGAGTCCGACGGTGCCCAGGATGACCATGCCGATGGCGAGCCACATGTGCACGCGCAGCCCGATGCCGAGGATGACGATCGTGTCGGCGGCGTCGATGCGCATGGTTTCCATCATGGTTCGGCCAATGCCGTACCAGATCAGGTAGGACCAGAACATGGCGCCGCGACGCAGCTTGAACTTGCGGTCGATCGCCAACAGCAGCACCACGCCCGCCACGTTCCACAGGGATTCGTAGAGGAACGTCGGCTGGAACAGCGTCCCGGGCGGAAGGCCCGGGGGGAAGTTGTAGCTGGTGGAGTCGATCTCCAGGCCCCACGGCAGCGTGGTCGGCTTGCCGAAGAGCTCCTGGTTGAACCAGTTGCCCCAGCGCCCGAAGGCCTGGGCCAGCAGCACGCCCGGCGCCACCGCGTCCAGGAAGGCCGGGAGCCTGACGCCCGCGCGGCGGCAGGCGATCCAGGCGCCGAGCGAGCCAAGGCTGATGGCCCCCATGATGCCCAGGCCACCGGCCCAGATCTGCGGGATTTCGGAGAGATGCGCGCTTTGGCCGTTGAGCCCGAAGTAGTACTCGGGGTCGGTGATCAGCACGTGGTACAGGCGCCCGCCGACGATCCCGAACGGGATCGCCCAGATGCAGATGTCCCAGACCACGTCCGCCGGTCCGCCCTTGGCCAGCCAGCGCTTGTTGGTCAGCCACATGGCCACGACGATGCCCAGCAGGATGCACAGGGCGTAGGCGTGGATGGTCAACGGGCCGATGGAGAACTTGGAGAACTCCGGCGGCGGGCTCGGGATCGAGGTGAGCACGCCGGTGCCGATGGCTGCCAGGGAGGTCATACGCTGACTGGCCTGCCGCTGAGTTCGGCGGTGAGCCTGGCAACGGCTTCCACTCCCCCGTCACGCAGCGCGGCGACCAGTGCGGTGCCGACGATGACGCCGTCTGAGTAGGCGCCGATTTCCTCGACGTGCTTGCGCTGCGAGACGCCCAGCCCGACGCAGGCGTTCTCGGCGCCGGCGGCGTGGGCCGCGGCGACAACCGAGGCGGCCGCGTCGGAAACCTCGGCGCGGGCGCCGGTGACGCCCATGACCGAAACGCAGTAGACGAATCCGCGGCTCGCGGCGACGGTGGCCTTCATGCGGGCCTCGGTGGAGGACGGCGCGACCAGGAAGACGCGGTCAAGACCGTACTTGTCGGAGGCCTCCATCCACTCGGCGGCCTCGTCAGGGATCAGGTCCGGGGTGATCAGCCCGGCGCCGCCGGCCTCGGCCAGGCGGCGGGAGAACTCGTCCACGCCCATGCGCAGCACCGGGTTCCAGTAGGTCATGACCATCACGGTGGCCGAGCAACGCTCGGTGATGCCCTTGACGATGTCGAAGACCTGGGCAACCCGGAAGCCCTGCGCCAGCGACTGCACGGTGGCGGCCTGGATGACAGAGCCGTCCATCACGGGGTCCGAGTACGGGATGCCGACCTCGATGATGTCAGCGCCGTTTTCGGCCATCGCGACGGCCGCGTCAATGGTGGCCTGCACGTCCGGGAAACCGGCGGGCAGGTAGCAGATCAGGGCCGGCCGGCCCTCGGCGCGGGCGGCGGCGATGGCTGCTGCGCTCTTGGAAACGTGGCTCACTTGGCATCCTTTTCGGTGTCGATGAGTTTGAACCATTCGGCGGCGGTTCCTACGTCCTTGTCGCCGCGGCCCGAGAGGTTCGCGATGATGATGGTTTCCTCCGGCGTCGCGCCGGCGGCGATCTTGCGGGCGGCGATCTTCAGCACGCCGGCCAGGGCGTGCGAGGACTCGATGGCCGGGATGATGCCCTCGGTGCGGCAGAGCAGCGAGAAGGCGTCCATGGCCTCGGTGTCGGTGATCGGCTCGTAGTGCACGCGGCCGATGTCGGCAAGGTAGGCGTGCTCCGGGCCGACGCCCGGGTAGTCGAGACCCGCGGAGATCGAGTGCGACTCGATGGTCTGGCCGTCGTCGTTCTGCATCAGGTAGCTCTTGGCACCGTGCAGCACGCCGGGCTTGCCCAGGGTGATGGTGGCCGCGTGGCGCGGGGTGTCCACGCCGTCGCCGCCGGCCTCGAAGCCGTAGAGCTCGACGTCGGCGTCGTCAAGGAAGCCGTGGAAGATCCCGATGGCGTTGGAGCCGCCGCCGATGCATGCGGCGACCGCGTCCGGCAGGCGGCCGACCTGGGCCAGGATCTGCTCGCGGGCCTCCTCGCCGATGACCTCGTGGAAGTAGCGCACCATGGCCGGGAACGGGTGTCCGCCGGCGGCGGTGCCCAGCAGGTAGTGGGTGTTCTCCACGTTGGCGACCCAGTCGCGCAGCGCCTCGTTGATGGCGTCCTTCAGCGTCTGGGAACCGGCGGTCACCGGGATGACCGTGGCGCCGAGCAGCTGCATGCGCGCGACGTTCAGGGCCTGCCGGCGGCAGTCCTCGGCGCCCATGTAGACGACGCATTCCAGGCCCATGAGGGCCGCCGCAGTGGCCGAGGCGACGCCGTGCTGGCCCGCACCGGTCTCGGCGATGATGCGGGTCTTGCCCATGCGCTTGGCCAGCAGCGCCTGGCCGAGCACGTTGTTGATCTTGTGGCTGCCCGTGTGGTTAAGGTCCTCGCGCTTGAGGAAGACGCGCACGCCTCCGGCGGCCTCGGAGAAGCGCTTGGCCTCGGTGAGCAGGGAGGGGCGGCCGGAGTAGTTCTTGTTCAGGTCCTTGACCTGTGCCACGAACTCCGGGTCCGCCTTGGCGGCCTCGAACGTCTCGCTGAGCTCGTCCATGGCGGCGATCAGGGATTCGGGCATCCAGCGTCCGCCGTAGTCGCCGAAGTACGGACCGGGGGCATGCCGCAGGGAGTCCCCCGGCGCTGCAACGTGGCTCTGCGAACCGTCTGCCGGTTCACCTGTCGTCGGGTTCATCTGGGGGCATCCTTATCTAGCTGAGGAATCGTGAAGTAATTAGGCGCCGGGGCGTGCCGGCTTCGCGGCCGTTCCCGCGCTCATGAACTGCTTGATGGCCGCGCTCGGGTCGTTGTCCTTGACCAGCGCCTCGCCGACCAGGATGGCGTCCGCGCCGTGGGAGGCGTATTCGCGCACCTCGGCGACGGAACTGACGCCGGATTCGGCGATGATGACGGCCTCGGGCGGAATCAGCCCCGCGAGCTTCGCGAAGTTTGCGGGATCCACTTCCAGGGTCTTGAGGTTGCGCACGTTGACGCCGATGATCTTCGCCCCGAGCGCGACGGCGCGGGCGATTTCCTCCTCGGTGTGGGTCTCCACCAGGGCGTTCATGCCCAGTGCGTGGGTGAGGTCCAGGAACTCGCGCATCTGCGCGTCGTCCAGGGCCGCGACGATCAAGAGGATGAGGTCGGCGCCGTGGGCGCGGGCCTCGTAGATCTGGTAGGCGTCGACCGTGAAGTCCTTGCGCAGCAGCGGGATGTCGACGGCGGCGCGCACGGCATCGAAGTCGGCCAACGATCCGCCGAAGCGGCGTTCCTCGGTGAGCACCGAGATGACGGAGGCGCCACCCGCGACATAGGCCGCGGCGAGTTCGGCGGGTTCCGGGATGTCGGCAAGCGCGCCCTTGGACGGGGACTTGCGCTTGACCTCGGAGACCACGCGTAACACGGCGTCACGATCGGACTGGTTGGCGGCTCCGCCGAGGGCGGCGAAGGCGTCGAGCGCAGGGGCGGCGTTTGCCGCGTCGGCCTCGATCTGGGCCTGGCCGCATATGGAACGGCGGGCGTCCAGATCGATCCGAACGCCCGCAATGATATCCGTAAGTACGCTCACGACTAGTGCGAGGAACCCGACCGGGCGCCGCCCACGCCGAAACCGGCCTTCTTCATGACCCAGCCGGCGATCAGGCCGACGACGACGACGCCGAGGCCCGCGTAGACCATGGTGGGGTTGTGGGCGGCGAAGGCGATTCCGCCGATGATGACACCGATCATCGAGACGCCGACCAAGGTCCAAGCCGCAATTGAGTTGCCGTGGCCGATTTCTTCGGCGTGCATCGGGTCGATCTGGGTGTTGCTGTTAGCCATGGTGGGATACTCCTCGTCACCTCGTGCCAATCGGGAATTTTCCCGACGATTAACTTCTGTCTATTCTGCCATTCTTTAACGCCGTGGCGTGCCATGTTGCCCGCCCGCGCGCGTTCCTCAGGTGGGATCGTCCCCGCGCGAGAGCGAGTCCCAGCCGTCGATCTCATCGATCGGTCCCGTGGAGTTCGCCTGTTCCGCACGCCGGGCGGCCGCGGCGTTGTCGCGCGCGTACTTCTTGCTGCCCGCCCAGGTGTGCCCGGCGGCCACAAGCACCAGCGCGTTGAGCACCAGCACCACTCCGGCCAGCGCCGCCGCGTAGGGCCAGATGGAAACCTGGTAGTCCCCGCCTGCGGCGTTCAGCCCGGTGGCCTCGCCGACCTTGGTGGCGGCTGCCGCGACGGGGTTGGCGAGCACCGCGATGGCGGAGGCGACGATGCCGCCGCCGGCCAGCAGCAGTATGCCGGCGATGATGTAGCGGGCGACCTTGCCGGCGATCAGCGCCGCCAGCGAACCCGCCAGGGCCACCACCGCGAGTGCGGCGACGGCCGCCGAGGCGTCGGAGCCCGCGACCTCGATCAGCGGGATCTTCACGGAGCCGACCTCGGGCTGGACTGTGATCCAGATGCGCGTGCTGGTGGCCAGCGCCAGCACGGCACCGACCAGGCCCAGCAGCATGACAACGCGCTTGGTGCCCCAGCGCGGGGTCTTGGCGGTGCCCTTGGTGTTGCTGTCGGTGTTGGTCATGACCCCAGTATTTCCTGGCCGGCGGGCGCCATGGTGCCCGCGGCCCAGACGGCGCGCAGCGGCGCTGCCGACTTGTTGATGGTTTCAAGGGCCTCGGCGTCGAGGTCCGAGTCGTTGACGATGCCGCCGCCGGCCTGCACGTAGGCGCGGTTGCCCTTGAGCAGCGCGGAGCGGATGGCGATGGCCATGTCCATGTCCCCGGCGAAGTCGAGGTAGCCCACGACGCCGCCGTAGATTCCGCGGCGGTGCGGTTCCAGCTCGTCCAGCAGACGCAGCGCGCGCGGCTTGGGCGCGCCGGAGAGCGTGCCGGCCGGGAACGTCGCGGCCAGCACGTCGTAGCCGTCGGTGCCCGGGGACAGCTTGCCGACCACGTTGGAGACCAGGTGCATGATGTGGCTGAAGCGCTCGACCTCCATGAACTGGGTGACCTCCACCGAGCCCGGCACGCAGACCTTGGACAGGTCGTTGCGCGAGAGGTCCACAAGCATCAGGTGCTCGGCGCGCTCCTTCTCGTCGGCCAGCAGGTTCTTCTCGTGCTGCTGGTCGTCCTCGTAGGTGGCGCCGCGCGGTCGCGAGCCGGCGATCGGGTGCGTGACGACGTGGTCGTCGTTGACCGTGACCAGCGCTTCCGGGGAGGAGCCGACGATCGAGTAGGCCTTGCCGTGGGAGTCCTCGAGGCTGAAGAGGTACATGTACGGGCTGGGGTTGGTGGCGCGCAGGATGCGGTAGACATCCAGCGGGTCGGCGTGGGATTCGAGCTCGAAGCGGCGCGAGATGACCACCTGGAACACCTCGCCGTCGACGATGGCTTCCTTGCCGCGCAGCACGGCCTGGCGGTAGGAGTCCTCGTCCCAGGAGTGGGTGACTGCGGCCATCAGCTCGTCTGCGGGGACGTCGGTGCCGGAGAGCACCGAGACCGGGGTTTCGGTGGCCTCGCCCAGGGACGCGAGCATGGCGCGCACGCGGTCCACCGCGTGGTCGTAGGCACCGTCGACGCCGTCGTTGGTGCCGTTGAAGTTGATGGCGTTGGCGATCAGCGTGAGCGTGCCGTCGGTGTTGTCGTGCACGGCCATGTCGCCGACCAGGTTCATGGCCAGCTCGGGCAGGTGCAGGTCGTCGAGCGGCGGGTTGGGCAGCTTCTCCCAGTGGCGCACCGCCTCCCAGCCGATGAAGCCGACCATGCCGCTGGTCAGCGGCGGCAGGCCGTGCAGCGGCTCGGTGCGCAGCGCGCGCACGGTGTCGCGCAGCACCTCGACCGGGTTGCCCTCGGTGGGCATGCCGGCCGGCGGGGTGCCCAGCCAGTGGGCCTTGCCCTCGCGGGTGGTCAGCGTCGCCGGGGAGTTGGTGCCGATGAAGGAGTAGCGGCTCCACACTCCGCCGGCCGCGGCGGATTCCATCAGGAAGGTGCCGGGGCGGCCGCCGGCAAGCCGGCGGTAGATGGAGATGGGGGTCAGCGAGTCGGCCAGCACCCGCATGGTCACGGGAATGACGCGGCGTTCCGCGGCGAGGGCGCGGAACTGCTCGCGGGTGGGTGAGAGCGCACCGAGAGCTTGCATGAGTGGCTAGTTATCCTTGCGTGGACGAATGTGGTGTCTGGTCAGGAGACGCGGCGGCCGACGACGGCCGGGATCTCGCGCCCGTCGAAGCAGGTGTGGGTTCCGGTGTGGCAGGCCGCACCGATCTGGTCGACCACCACCAGGAGGGCGTCGCCGTCGCAATCCAGGGCGACCGAACGCACCAGCTGGGAGTGCCCGGAGGTGTCCCCCTTGCGCCAGTATTCCTTGCGGGAACGCGACCAGAAGGTCACCCGCCCGGTGGTGAGGGTGCGGCGGAGGGCTTCCTCGTCCATCCACCCGAGCATGAGCACTTCGTGCGTGCCATGCTGCTGGATGATGGCCGCGACCAATCCGGAGTCGTCCTTTTTCAGGGCCGCGGATATTTCGGCGGACAATTTGCCGTCAACGGAGACGGGGGTTGCGAAGGCTGGGTTCTGCGACATCACCTCCAGTCTAGTGCCACCGAAGCGCAATTGGCCGAACGGGATTCACCCGCGCGGCATGCACGCAACGATTCGCCGAAACCCGTAAGTCGCATGGCGCTTCATACGGCCACAAGCGGCGCCGGACGTGTTAGTTTCGTAGTGATGCATTTTGTCCCAGCCTCCCGTGAAGTACTGGCCGAAGTCCTGCTGGCAGCAGGACCGACGGCCCCGACATTGTGTGCCGGTTGGCAGACCCGCCACCTCGCCGCACACCTGGTGTTGCGCGAACACTCGATGCTCTCCGCCGGACTGGCCCTCAAGCCGCTGGCCTCCGCGATGGAACGCGAGCTTAAGTCGAGGGCCGACCGGGCCCGCGACAACGCCGCCTATGCGGAACTCGTCCACGAATTCGTCGCCGGCGCACCCAGGTTTTCACCGTTTGCCCTGCCGGCCTTCGACCGTGCGGCAAACCTGAGCGAATACTTCATCCACACCGAGGACGTCCGCCGCGCCACCGACCGCTGGGCGCCTCGCGTGCTCGACGAGAAGTACGCAGAGCTCCTGTGGCGGGACCTGGTCCGCCGTGCCTCTGCGTACTACCGGGGCAGCGAGGTGGGCATCATCCTGGTGCTTCCCGACGGGCGGCGCCATGTTGCCCGCAAGGCCAAGACCTCGGTGGCCATCATGGGCCGCCCCGAGGAATTGCTGCTCCATGCCGCGGGACGGCGCGAGGAGGCGCTCGTGACGTTCGAGGGCGCCGACGAGGCACTCGAACTGTTCAACGCCCGGCGCTAGATTTCCGCGAAGGCCCCGGCCGCTTGGCCCGTCGGTGCCACCACGCTGACAACCACCAGGGCGTCACTGGCCACCGGATTCCAGCCGACGACCCCGGGCTCGACGGCGGCACCCAGCACGTGCGCGGCACCCCAATGGCTTCCGTCCCGGACGGCGAGGGCCTCCTCGCCGTTGACGGTGAGTCGGATCGCTGAGCCGTCCGGTGCCGCAACGGTTCCCGAGATGCGCAACAGCCGTGCACCTTCGTGCCGGATCCCGGGGTCGAACTCCGCCCCGACGGTGACTTCCAACGGCTCGGGTTCGCCCTCGGCGATTGCGTGCCCCGCACGGCAGACGCTGTCGAACGGCAGCGGCGGCGCCAGGACGGGCGACTGGCGCAGTGAGCCCGCCGCTTCGTATGCGTAGCCGCAAGCCAGCAGTTGGTTGTCGGCGTAGGCGGGACCGGCAATTGTCAGCCCCACCGGCATGCCGATGTCTTCCATGATTCCCATGGCGACGGTGATGCTCGGAATGCCGAAGTGGCGAAGCGCGTAGTTGCCGTTTGAGAAGAACACCCCGTTTTCCCAGGCACGGTCCGCGGATTCGGTGTTGATGTCCGCATCCTGGGCCGCGACGTCCGCATTGGCCGGGAAGACGATCGCGTCCAGACCTCGCGCCTCCAGCCAGTCCTCGAAGAGCTCCTTGCGCAGCGTCTCGAGCGCCCGAAGCCCCTGGGTGAAGCCCGGCAGGGAGTCTATCGGCGGCAATCCGGCGGCCGCCATGTTCACCACGTCGCGGTACCGGTTCTCGTAGTCTTCGACCTCCTCGTAGCGGTCGGGCAGCGCCCCCGCGGGGGCCGGGAAGATTTGGGTGTGGTCGACGTCGGCCAGGCGGTTCAGTGCCGGGTCGTTGTTGGCCCGCAGGAAGGTGTCCCAGCCATGGGCAAGGATCTCGTTGAATTCGGTGTCCATCCAGCCCTCGGGCAGGACGCCGAGTGCCGCGAGTTGTTCGCCGCCTGGGGTGTTGCCTTCGTATTTTTCGATCATGGGCAGGTCGACCTCGACGACGGTGGCGCCAAGCCCCTCGAGCCGGGCCCGCGCCGCCTCCCAGAGTTCCAGGATCGAGTCGCGCACCGCCAGGGGGAAGTCGGCGTCCTTGCCGAGGTACATGCGCGGGACGCCCAGGCGTTTGCCCCTCAGTGCGTCGGGGTCGGCCAGTTCCGCGTAGCTTCCGGGGCGGACGTCCGAGGCCGCCGGCAGCTCGACGGCTTTCTGGTCGCGCCAGAAATCACCGGTGGTGTTCTCGTCGTCGGCCACGATCACGTCCAGCAGCCGGAACATGTCGTTCATGCCGCGGGTGTGCGGCACCACGACGTCGCGGGTCGGGAACAGCGGCCAGTTGCCGCGGATCGAGATGACGCCGCGCGAGGGCGTGTAGGCGCAGAGTCCGTTGTTGGAGGCCGGGCTGCGACCCGAGGACACGGTCTCCTCCCCCATGCCGAACACGCCCAAGCTGGCCGCGGTGGCAACCGCCGAGCCGTTGGACGAGCCCGAGGCATAGGCTGCCGCCAGGTAGTTGGTGTTGTAGGGGCTTTCGGCCCGGCCGTAGACACCGCGCTGCATGCCGCCGTCGGCCATGGGCGGCATGTTGGTCTTGCCCACCAGCACTCCCCCGGCCTCGCGGATCCGTGCCACGGTAAAGGCATCGTCCTGGGCCACAAGGTCCTTGAAGGCCGGCGAGCCGGCGGCGACGGTGAGCCCGGCGACCATGTAGCTGTCCTTGACTGTGAAGGGCACCCCCTCGAGGGAGCCTGCCTGCCCGGCACGGCGACGGCGGTCGGATTCCGCGGCCTCGGCAAACGCGTCGGGATTCAACACGGCCATGGCATTGAGTCGCACCGAGGACCTGTCGAAGCGTCCCACCCGGGCCAGGTGGGCGGCCACCAGCTCAACGGCGGTGACGGCGCCCTTCTCGAGCGCATGCAGGACGTCGTCGATGGAAGCTTCATGGATGCTGAACGGCTGGCCCATTGGTGGTTTCCCTTCACGGATCTTGCTCCTGCGTCGCCTGACTTCGACCGCTGAGGGGTCCGAATGTCTCGATCATCGAGGAGCAACTAGAAAATTGACTGGATGTTCAGTTAAAGATAACGTGTGACCTACGATACATGGAAGTCCGCAAGGTCGCCAAACGGAAAGTTTCTTGCAGTTCCAGCAAACGAAAGGCACGGTTCCGGGCATGGCCAACGACACGAGGCAGCGAATTCTTGAGGCATGCAGCATCTGCATCGCCCGTGACGGCGTCCGCGGCATGCGCGTGCAAGACGTCTGCAAGCAGGCAGGAATCTCCACCGGGCTTGTCTACTACCACTTCACCGACAGGGACGGCCTGCTGGCCGCGACGCTTGAATACGTCAACGTGGACTCGGTCGCACAACGCGAGGAATCAATCGCAGGCGGCAACGAGTCCTACGGATTGTTGCGCGAATTGCTGCTGGCCGAGATCCAGGACGACGAGTTCGTCCGCGCGAAATCAATTGTGTGGAACGAAATCAAGGCCATCGCCGTCTTCGAGCCGCCGCTGGCCGAGCACCTGGCCGGGTCCACGGCCGCCTGGCAGTTGCACGTCGCAGAGCTGGTCAGCGGTCACACCGGGACCGAGGTCGGGCAATGCCAGGAAACAGCCTTGCTGCTGACGTCCCTGGTTGAAGGCCTTTCCAGCCGCTGGCTGTCAAACCAGCTGGACAGTGCCGCGGCACGCGCGGCATTGGAACGCGGGATGGAAGCGATCCTGCCGGCCAACGCCTGAGCGAACGCCCGGGAACCAGCCGCCTGTCATGCATTCTCAGGCTGGAGGCGCGACGCGGTAGTGATAGCGGGAGACGGTTTCGAAACCCAGCGATTCGTAGAGTCCATGCGCGATGTGGTTGGACTCGACGACCTGCAGCCAGAGTCCCTCGAGATTTCTGTTTGATGCTTCGGTGAGCAACGCCCGAACGACGGCGCGGCCGTGTCCGCGGGAGCGCGAATCGGCCTTCGTGGCGACGGCGTAGATCCCGCCCAGGTTCCCGACCAAGGCAAGCCGTGCGATTGCCTCGACCCGGCCTTCGAAGACCAGGGATGCGTAAACGGATGGCGTTTCGGCAAGTATCCGGCGGCTTAGCGACTGGGCCTCCGGGACATTCGGCCCTTCGGCGTCCCACAAGGTTTCGAGCCAGGCTTCGCTCGGTTCATCGGAGTATTCGATGCGCGGATCGCCGTCCCCGCCGCCATCGTTGGTGTCTTCAGCGAGAGCCAGGTATTGCACGAGCGTCGGCGAATCGAGCAGATAGCCACGTTCGGCAAGGCGCTCATCCAAGCCCGGGGGCATCGAATCGGGGCTGATCTGGAAGACGGCAGGCAACCCGCGATCCGCGTAGCGGTGTTCGACCACCGCGAGGGCAGCGGCAAAGTCCGCGGGCTCGCCCAGTGGCAACACCGAGTTCGCCCGCTTGGTGACTCCGCCGGAAAAACGGCAGACCCAGCCATCAACGGCTTCTTCCTCGAGCGCCCGCCAACCCCTGGACATGACTTCGTCCAGGGCTGCAGGTCTAGCGGACCGGGAATCCTGCTTCACGAATGGCGTCCTTGACCTGCTTGATCATGTCGTCGGGACCAAAGTGGAAGATGGAGGCGGCCAGCACCGCGTCGGCGCCCGCGGCGATTGCCGGCGGGAAGTGCTCAGGACCCCCGGCGCCGCCCGAGGCGATCAACGGCACGGTGACCGCCGCACGCACGGCGCGGATCATTTCGAGGTCGAAGCCGTCCTTGGTGCCGTCGGCATCGATCGAGTTCAGCAGGATCTCGCCCACGCCGCGCTCGGCCGCTTCCTTGGCCCAGGCCACGGCGCAGCGGCCGGTGCCGGTGCGTCCGCCGTGGGTGGTGACCTCGAAGCCCGAGGCGACATCCGGGTTGTCGGTGCGGCGGGCGTCGAGCGAAAGCACGAGCACCTGGGACCCAAAGCGCTGGGTGATTTCGTTGATGACCTCGGGGCGGTCAACCGCGGCGGTGTTGATCGAGGCCTTGTCGGCGCCCGCGCGCAGCAAGCGGTCGACGTCCTCGACGGCACGCACGCCACCGCCGACGGTGAGGGGGATGAAGATTTCCTCGGCCGTCTTGGCGACTACGTCGTAGGTGGTTTCGCGGTTGCCCGAGGACGCCGTCACGTCAAGGAACGTGATTTCGTCGGCACCGGCGGCGTTGTAGCGCTTGGCCAGTTCCACGGGGTCGCCGGCATCGCGCAGCCCCTCAAAGTTCACTCCCTTGACGACTCTGCCGTTATCCACGTCGAGGCACGGGATCACACGGATCGCAACGCTCATGAAGGATCAACTCCTAGAAAAGTTATGAAGGTGGTGTTCTTTGAGGGGGTGGCGCAAACGCCGGAACTAGATGCGGCAGGCGTGGATCTGGCTGACCAGGATCGCTCGCGCGCCCAGGTCGTAGAGCTCATCCATGATGTTGTTGGTCTGGTTCTTCTTGACCATGGCGCGCACTGCAACCCAGTCCGAATCCTGCAACGGGGAAACCGTCGGGGATTCGAGTCCCGGGGTGAGGCGGCAGGCTTCGTCGGCCTGGTCGCGGCGCACGTCGTAGTCCAGCATGACGTAACGGCGGGCAACCAACACACCGGTCAGGCGGCGCTTGAGCACTTCGAGCCCGGCAGGGTTGCGGCCGGTGCGGCCGATGAGGACCGCCTCGGACTTCAGGATCGGATCACCGAAGATCTCCATGCCTGCGGCCTTGAGTGTGTTTCCGGTTTCCACGACGTCGGCGATGGCGTCGGCCACGCCGAGGCGCACCGAGGATTCCACGGCGCCGTCGAGGCGGACCACCGAGGCTTCGATGCCGCTTTCGGCCAGGTAGCTGCGAAGCAGTGCGTCGTAGCTGGTGGCGATGCGCTTGCCCTGAAGCTCGCTCTGGTGGGTGAAGGATCCGACGGGTCCGGCAAAGCGGAAGGTCGAGGCTCCGATGCCCAGCGGCAGTTCCTCTTCGACATCGTCATTGACCTCGGCGTCGAGGTACAGGTCGCGCCCGGTGATTCCGACATCAAGGATGCCGCGGCCTACGTATACGGCGATGTCGCGGGGGCGGAGGTAAAAGAACTCGACGTCGTTTTCCGGGTCGATCATGACCAGTTCACGGTTGTCGCGGCGCTGGACGTAGCCAGCCTCCAGCAACATGGTCGAAGCGATTTCTGAAAGGGCTCCCTTATTGGGAAGTGCTACACGCAACATGAGGTGTTTCTCGTTTCTGACTTTGGGTTTTTACGGCATCAGGACAACAAATTTTTGCTTGTTGGCCACCGCGGCTCGAGGGTCTTACACAAATCTGCCCCGAAAGCGGCGGCTAGAGATGCTTGTAAACGTCCTGCAAAGTCAGACCCTTGGCCAGCATCATCACCTGAAGGTGGTAGAGCAGCTGGGAGATTTCTTCGGCGGCTGCTTCATTGCTTTCGTATTCGGCAGCCATCCACACTTCGGCGGCTTCCTCGACGACCTTCTTTCCGATGCCATGGACGCCCGAGTCCAGTTCGGCGATGGTACGCGAACCTTCGGGGCGGGCCTTGGCTTTCTCGGAAAGCTCGGCGAAGAGGGTGTCAAAAGTTTTCACATGAACAGCGTAGCCCGGCGTGTCCAGCCCACTTACAACCACCGCCCCAATGTGACGAAGGACTCGCACTCAAGCGCGAACATGACGCGAGGATGACAATGCGGGCGGTGCCGCCACCGACCAACCAGCTTTTCAGCACCCACCTGCAGGTGGTTCCGCGCGGCCAAAATAAGGGCTTGAGGTACGTGGATTTCCACAAGGCACCCCGCTCACCCGAGAGCCTCACGCGGGCCGTCGAGGCGTTGGGCCTGGTCCGCTTTGCCTTACCCGAACTGGCGATTGGGGAAGGCAAAGCAGACCACGAAACGTGGGTATCAGCGGCGGGTCAGCGCCACCGCGGTCTGCAGCCCGGCACTCATGGCCTCATAGCCCTTGTCCTCGACGGAGCCTTCCAGGCCCGCGCGGGCAATTGCCTGCTCTTCGTTGTCACAGGTCAATACGCCAAAGCCGACCGGAACCCCGGTTCGCACCGAAACATCGGTGAGTCCCAGCGTTGCGCCCTGGCACACGTAGTCGAAATGCGGGGTTCCGCCGCGGATGACAACGCCCAAGGCAATCACCGTGTCGTAGTCCTGCGCCAGCCGGGCTGCTGCCACGGGAAGCTCGAAGGTGCCGGGAACCCGCACGATGTCCGGCGTCTGGATTCCGGCGTCCTTCGCGGCACGCTTGGCACCGTCGATGAGCCCGTCCATGATCTGCGTGTGCCAGCTGGCCGCGACGATGACCGCGCGCATGCCCGCCTTGCCCGCCGCGACTAGCTCGTTGGCTCCGATGACTGGTGCTCCGTGTCCGCTCATTATTCAGCTCCTGTGTTGGTGGTTACTGTGCTCGGCAGCTGCAACGAGTGGTGCAGCAGTTCCTGCTTGGTGCGTAGGTATTCAAGGTTTTCCGGCCGTGCCGCCATGCGGGTGGGAACCCGTTCGGTCACGTCGATTCCGGCTTCCTCCAACCACTGCTCCTTGAGCGGGTTGTTGGTGACAAGCCTGATGCGGTGGATGCCCAGCGCATCAAGAATGGCGGCGGCGGCATCGTAGTTGCGGGCGTCGACCGGCAGCCCCAATTGTTCGTTGGCCGCCACGGTGTTCGCTCCCCCGTCCTGCAGGGCATAGGCGCGGATCTTGTTGGCCAGTCCGATGCCGCGACCCTCGTGCCCGCGAAGGTAGATCAGCACCCCGCCGAACTCGTTGATGGCCTGCAGGCCTGCGGCCAATTGCTCGCCGCAGTCGCAACGGTAGGAACCGAAAACGTCGCCCGTGAGGCACTCGGAATGCACGCGCACCAGCGGCTCGGACGGCATCGTGCCGTCCGGCCCCGGGGCGGAGAGGGACAGGTGCTCCACGCCCGTTGCGCGCTCGAGCCAGGCCCGCACCATGAATTCCCCGTGCGGGGTGGGCACCTTGACCTCGGGGCCGGACTGCACGGCCGCCGCCTTGGTGCCGATGGCCGGCTCGGCGTCGCAGCTGGCGCGCCACGCAGCAAGGTCTTCGATGCTGACCAGCGGAATGTTCCACAGGTCGGCGAATTCACGCAGCGCGGGAAGCCGCATCATGGAGCCGTCGTCGTGCACCAGTTCGGCGATGACGCCCACCGGTTCCAGGCCGGCGGCCACGCACAGGTCGACGCTGGCCTCGGTGTGGCCGCGGCGCACCAGGACGCCGCCGTCCACCGCACGCAGCGGGAAGATGTGCCCCGGACGGGTAATGAGGTCCGGTCCGGAGGCCGGATCGGCCAAGATGCGCGAGGTCAATGCCCGGTCAGCCGCGCTGATGCCGGTGCTCACGCCGTGGGCAGCATCGCACGACACGGTGTAGGCGGTTCCCTTGGCATCCTGGTTGTTCTCCACCATGGGCGGCAGGCCAAGCGCGTCGGCCCGGTCCCCGTTCATCGGGGTGCAGACCACGCCGGAGGTATGCCGGATGGTCCAACCCATGAGTTCGGGCGTGGCGAATTCCGCGGCGAAAATGATGTCGCCTTCGTTTTCGCGGTCCGCATCGTCAACGACCACCACCGCCTTGCCGGCGGCCATGGCACTGATCGCCGAGGCTATGGAATCCAGGCGGATTGTTTCGGTGCTCATGGTGTTGCTCCTTCGACAGTGTTAAAGGCGGCGAGGCGTTCGGCGTACTTGGCCATCACGTCCACCTCAAGGTTCACGCTGTCGCCCGGTGCCCGTTGGCCCAGCGTGGTTTCGCGCAGCGTGGTGGGAATGATTCCCACCTCGAACCACTGGTCCTTTTCGTTGGCGTCTGCGACTTCGGTGACGGTCAGGGAAATCCCGTCGATGGCGATCGATCCCTTTTTGGCCACGTACCTGGCGAGCGGGTACGGGATGGCGAACCTGAAGCGGTCCCAGGCGCCCAGGGTTTCGTGTTCCAGAAGGGTGCCCACTCCGTCCACGTGTCCCTGCACCACGTGCCCGTCAAGGCGCCCGCCGGCCTGCACGCAACGCTCGAGGTTGATGGCCTCGCCCGCCTTGAGTCCGCCGATCGTGGTGTGCCGGAGGGTTTCCCCCATGACGTCGAGCGCGAGCGTGTCGCCTTCGATGCTGGTTGCGGTGAGGCACACGCCGTTGATCGCAATCGATCCGCCCAGACCGAGGTTGTCCGTCTGGTTCGGTGCGCTGATGCGTAGCACCACGGAGTCGGATTCGGGTTCGGCGTTCACCGCTTCGACGCGGCCCATGCCACTGATGATTCCTGTAAACATTTGTTGTCCTTACGCTGCGGTGCTGCCCGTGGGCAGCCGGACCGGCATTGGTTCTAGGTGGGTGAGGGTGTCGGCACCGAGGATTTGCACCGATTCACCGTCGATGGGATCGAGGCGGAAGGCCCGGGCTTCGCCCAGCGTGCCTACCCCGAGATTCCCGATGCTTTGTCGCCCGGCTCCCAGGAAGATGGGTGCCTGGTAGAGGTAGATCTCGTCGACCAGGTCCTCGGCGAGGAACGCCGTGATGATCGAGGATCCGCCCTCGATGAGCACATGGGAGATTCCCGATTCGTGCAGCCGCCCAAGCACCGTCCGTGGGTCGTGGGAACGGATCTGCTCCCAGTTCGCGTCGGCGGTGAGGGCTGCCCCTGCCGGCACATCTCGCTCCCCCATCACGATGCGGCGTGGTTGGCGGTCGAACGGCTGGCCGTGTTCGTCGCGCGCACTGAGCCTTGGGTCGTCCACCAGCACCGTCCCGGTGCCCACCACGATGGCATCCACCCGCGAGCGGATCCGGTGCGCATGGAGGAGGGAATCAGGAGACGTGATCCACTGGCTGGTTCCATCCGCGGCGGCAATCCGACCGTCGAGCGTCTGGGCCAGGTGCAAGGTCGTGAAGGGGCGTTCTCCGGCACGGGCAAGGAACCAGCGGTGGTTCAGGTCAAGCGCCTCGGATTCGAGCAGGCCCTGCTCGACGTTCACCCCCGCGGCGCGCAGCCGCGCGGCACCGCCGGCAGCATCCGACCCCTCGTCCTTGGCCGCGTAGACCACGTTGCCGATGCCGGCATCGATGATCGCCTGCGAGCAGGGTCCGGTGCGTCCCGTGTGGTTGCAGGGTTCAAGGGTCACCAGCATGGTTGCCTCGCGGGCCGCGTCAGGCTGGATGGGGCCGAGCCGGGTGAGCGCGTCGGCCTCCGCATGGGGCGTTCCCGCACCGCGGTGGTATCCGGTGGCGAGAATGTTTCCCGATGAATCAATGACGACAGCACCCACCAGAGGGTTGGCCCCGCGGACTCCGCGTTTGGCCAGCTCGAGGGCAACCCGCATTCCGGCGATCCGGCGATCCGCCGGCATCAGATGCCCGCCTTGACCGTGGGATCCGGCATTGTGGTTTCAATGGTTGGTTTGGAACCCTTCTGGGCCTTCCACCAAACAAAGAAGCCGACGAGGGTGAAGCAACCGTAGAACAGGTACATGAAGGCGCTTGCGTAGTATCCGGCGCTGAAAAGCAATGGCACGCCGACCACGTCGACAAGCACCCAGATGAGCCAGAACTCGACAAGCCCCTTGGCCATGCCATAAGTGGCGAGCAACGAACCCACGAACGTCCAGGCATCCGCCCACACGGGTGCGTAGGAGCCCAGGGCCCCGAAGACCGGCGTCAGCGCAACGGTGCCGACCACCAGGATCGCGGCCATGCCGAGGCGTTCGTTCTTGCTGGCCCAGCGCGGGGTGACCGCGCTTTGGCCCGAATCGCGGCTGGACTTCCAGCGGTGCCAGCCGTAGATCGACACGGCAATGAACATGATCTGTCGTCCGGCCTGGCCCAAGAGGTTGGCCGTTGAATCGTGGCCGAAGATGCTGCCGAGGAACACGGTCAGCAACAGGGCGTTGCCGATGATGCCGATCGGCCAGGCCCAGACCTTGCGGCGGATGCCGCCCAAGGCGGAAGCCAGGCCAAAGATGTTGCCCACGACTTCGCGTACCAGCAGTGCGCTGCTACCTATCGTGATGTAAGAGTTGAAAGCTTCAATGAGCCACCGCAGAAAATCCATCGTCCTCCTGTCAAGCCGCGGCGGCTCCGGGGGTTTCGATACGACGGTTCACTGCCATCCTGCACGTGATTGCCTGAACTTGAGGGCCGGTAGTCCGTGGACTTCCGCCGTCTTTTCTTGGCACCACCCGTGAGGGTTCAAGTGTTGCGTGTACGTGCTTCTCCCATCCAGACTTTAACTGTCGGTACCGGAATTTCACCAGTTCAACCGCGCCTCCGAAATTCCGTAAGGAACCTCTTTGGCGCGGGTCGCGGACTATAACCGCCGGTTCGGACTTACACCGACCCCGGAGCACGTTGTGTAGTTGTAGCTCTTAGTATTACACGGACACAGGTGTTTGGGCGGCGAGGTTTCGTAATGTGTCGACGGCCGCAGCCGGGTCCTCGGTGCCGTAGACAGACGAACCCGCGACAAACACGTCGGCTCCGGCCTCGGCGGCACGCAGAATGGTTTCGCGGGTCACCCCGCCGTCGACCTGCAGGGCGATGGGCAGGCCGGTTCCGTCGATGGCCCGGCGGGTGCGCCGGATCTTCGGAAGGACCAGGTCAAGGAAGGCCTGTCCCCCGAAGCCGGGTTCCACCGTCATCAGCAGCACCATGTCCAGCTCCGGAAGCATGTCCAGGTACGGCTCGATGGGCGTCGCGGGACGCAAGGCCATCGAGGCCCGCGCACCTGCCGCCCGCAAGTCCCTGGCCAGCTTCACCGGGGCGGCCGAGGCCTCCGCGTGGAAGGTCACCGAGGCCGCTCCGGCCTCCGCATAGCCCGGGCCCCACCGGTCAACATCGGTGATCATCAGGTGTACGTCCAACGGCAGATCGCTGACCTCGTTGAGCCGCTGGACCACGGGAAGCCCGATGGTCAGGTTCGGCACAAAATGGTTGTCCATGACATCCACGTGCACCGCATCGGCGGTGTGGATCCGGTGCAACTCACGCTCGAGGTTCGTGAAGTCGGCCGACAGGATGGACGGGTTGATCTGGCAAGTGCGCATTGAAGCTCCTGGTGAAGGGGACCCGGGTCGCGGGCGTGCGTCTGGCTAGGCGGTACGGGTCAACAATGCCATGAACATGGCATCGGTGCGGTGGATGTGCGGCCACAGCTGGATGGTGCTGCCGTCGCCGACCTTGCGGGACGCCGAGGCCATGCCCGGAAGCGCGGCGGCCTCGAGTGCGGCACCGGTATCGAGCAGCTTCACGTTCGCGTGGCGCGAGAGAACGTCGTCGATCACGGCGACGGTTTCGGCCGGGTGCGGCGAGCACGTCACGTAGGCGACAACGCCGCCGACGCGCACCGCGCTGAGCGCCGCGTCAAGCAGCTCGCCCTGCAGGATGGTCAGTTCGGCAACGTCCTTCGGGCTCTTGCGCCAGCGCGATTCAGGGCGGCGGCGCAGCGCGCCAAGGCCCGAGCACGGGGCGTCGACCATGACCCGGTCGTAGCCGCCCGCGTATTCCGCCTCGCCGTATTCGCGACCGTCGCGCACCGAAATCATCCAGGTGTCCGGGTCCACGGCCACCAGTGCCTTGGACACGAGCTCCGCGCGGTGTTCGGCGGGTTCGTTGGCGGTCAGCTTGGCACCCTGCTCGGCGGCCAACGCCGCCAGCAGCGCCGCCTTGCCGCCGGGTCCGGCGCACAGGTCCAACCAGTAGGTGTCCTCGCCGGCATCCGGCAACGGCACTTGGGCCAGGGCCCGGGCCACCAGCTGGGAGCCGGCATCCTGCACGCGGGTGCTGCCTTCGCGCACCGAGGAAAGCCGGGCAATGTCCCCGCCCTGGTAGTAGGCGGAATCGGCGACGAGCGTACCGACCTCGGCGCCGTTGTCGATCGCTTCCTCCAGCGAGCCGATGCCCGGAAGGGCGACCAGGTTCACGACCGGGGCAAGGTTGTCGGCAATGAGCAGGTCGTTGATCTCGCTGGCCTCGCGGCCGTGGGCAACGAGGGCCTGGCGCAGGGCGCGAACGATCCATTCGGGGTGCGAGTGGACAAGTGCGGCGGCCGCGCTCTCGTCGGTGATGCCTTCAACCAGCTCGGCGCTCCAGGTTTCCATGTCCTTCAGCGACACCTTGCGTAGCACCGCGTTGATCAGGCCCGAGGCTCCGGCGCCGATGACCATGCGGGCCAGCGAGACGGTTTCGTCGAGGGCCGCGTGGTTGGGAACGCGCATGGCGAGCAACTGGTGGGCCCCCAGGCGCAGCGCGTCAAGCACCGCCGGGTCCAGCTGGTCCAGCGGGCGGTCGACGCAACGGGACAGGATCGCGTCGTACAGTCCCTGCCCGCGCAGGGCGCCGTAGGTCAACTCGGTGGCGAAGCCCGCGTCGCGGCGATCAAGGCGGTGGTCGCGGATGCGGGTCGGCAACACCAGGTTTGCGTAGGCGTCGTGTTCGGCCACGGCGCGCAGCACCTCGAATGCCGTCAGGCGCGCCGGGTCGGCGCGGCGTCCGCGGGCCGAGGGGGCGGATGCGCTGAACTGGCGCTGCCCGCTGCCTCCGCGGTTGCGGGTGCGTCCTGCGTCGTCTCGACGTTCCTGGCCTCCGCCGCGGTTGCCTTCGTTGCGTCGCGGACGGTCGGAACGTCCCTGTCCGAATTCGCTCATGCGAATTTCACCTCATCCACGGTTCCGGAAGCGAGAATCCCTCGCGCCCAATCTGCTGCATTCATCATTTTCTTGCCAGGTGGTTGCACCAGGCCAAGTTCTACTGCGTGCGACCCCGTGCCCACCAGGACACGCGGTTTCTTGCCCGGCTCGATCCGGACCTCGCCCGGAACCAGATCGGTGACTTCGGAGTGCGGCACCAGCGTTCCCAGCTTGAACCGCTGGCCGTCCAGCTCGGTCCAGGCTCCCGGGTCCGGGGTGGTTCCGTTGATGCGACGGCGAATGACCAGCGCAGGAAGCGACCAGTCGACCTTGCCGTCGACCAAGGTCAGCTTGTGCGCATAAGTGGTTTCGTTCTGCTGCTCGACGCCCACGAGCTTGCCCGCGTCAAGGCCGGCAAGGGTCTGGGACAGCAACACCGCGCCGGAGATCGCCAGCCGGCCCAGCAGTTCCCCCGAGGTGTCGGCGGGGTCGATGGTTTCGGTGAGCGTTCCGAAGATCGGCCCGGTGTCCAGGCCCTTTTCGAGCTGGAACGTGACCGCGCCGGTGATGTCGTCGCCGGCCATGATCGAGTGCTGGACGGGGGCCGCGCCGCGCCATGCGGGCAGCAACGAGAAGTGCAGGTTGATCCAGCCAAGGCGCGGAATCGTCAGCGCCTGTTCGGGGACCAGTCCGCCGTAGGCAACGATCGCCGCGATGTCCAGGTCCAGGGTCGCAAGGCGCTCCTGAGTCTGCTCGTCGATGCGGTTCGCGTGGATGATTTCCAGGCCCAGTTCCGCGGCGCGCGCGGCGACGGGCGACGGGGTCAGCACGCGCTTGCGACCCACCGGGGCGTCCTCGCGGGTGAGCACCGCCACGACGTCGAACCCGTCGGTGACCAGCCGGTTCAGGGATTCGACTGCGACCTGCGGCGTTCCGGCAAAAAGGACCCTCATGCCTGGCCGCCAAAGCTGGCGCCGGCGCCGAAGCTCGAACCGAGGGCCGCCGAACGCTGGTTGACGGTGGTTGCGGCAACACTGTTGTAGTTCGTGTTGCGCAGCTTGCGGAAAGCTTCCTTCTTCAGGTCGCCGGTGAGCCTGTCGATGTACAGGATGCCATCGAGGTGGTCGGTCTCGTGCTGCAGGCAGCGGGCCAGGAAGCCTTCGCCCTCGACGACGACCGGGTTGTTGTCCACGTCCACGCCCGTGGCACGGGTCCAGCGGCGGCGGGTCACCGGGTAGCCAAGGCCGGGAATCGACAGGCAGCCTTCGGAAATGTCGTCCTGGTCGTCATCGCTGAGCTCGAGGACCGGGTTGATGATGTGTCCGCGCTGGCCGGCGATTTGGTAGGTGAAAACCCTTAGCGATACGCCGACCTGCGGGGCCGCAAGACCTGCGCCTTCGACGTTTTCCATGGTTTCGTCCATGTCCGCGACAAGCTTGCGCAAGACGGGGCCGAATTCGGTGACCTCATCAGCCCGCGTGCGCAGGATTGGATCGCCAACGATGCGAATACCTAAGACGGTCATGGGGATCCGTCTCCCTTCCGCCGGCTGAGCCCCGGCAATGTGCTGTGGATGTAGGGACGCGCCACACTCAGTTTGTGGCCGCGCCTTCGATCAAGTCTACCGAGCGGACGCGTCCTCCGATGTTGCGGGAGGACCCACCACATGCAGGGCAGAACCGGCATCGCGCACCCGCTGGCTCGCACCCCAGACCTGTCGAAGCGACCAAAACTTCGACCAATACGCGGGAAGCACCTCCGGATTGGCCATGACGGTTTGCACCTCGGTCTCCCCGATCGCCACCCCCAGAAGCATGGGGTCTTGTGAGTATTTCCACGCTTCCCAGGTGCCGGCCGCGGCGTCGACCACCATTTCCTCCGCCTTGGCACCGGCCGCAAGCTGCATGATCACCTTGGGATCCAACGGTTTCACCCGGCCCTCCCTGTCGGTACCGCGGGTCTTGTAGTCGATCAGGCACAGGCGCCCACCGATGGTTGCCACGAGGTCAAGGGTGCCCGCGTATCCGATGCTGCTGTTCCAGACGGTGACCTCCGCGGCCAAGGGCTGCACCTGGTACTGCTCCCACCATTCATCGAACCGTCCGGCAAATGCTTCCTCGCCGTTTTCGGCCAGGGCCTCACGCGCCTGGGCCGCCTGGTGCGACTGGCCCAGTGCACGCAAGGCGATTTGTTCGCAGTACTGGTGGACGCGGTCCCCGCGTGCGGCGGCCGCGTCTCGGTATTGCGCGGCGGCACTGGAAGCCTGCCGGGCCAGCGCCTTGAGCTTGGCACTGTTCCCCACGGCACCGCCGAGCCGTTCGTCTTGGATTACTGCGGTTGCCGCCATGTGGCCGATCCAACCGTCCATGTCCATCTTTTCCTGGGCGATGACCGTCGTGATGGATGGAACCTCGGGAAGTTCGCCGATTTTCCGGGCATACATGCGTCCGAAATCGGTCTGCTGAGCCAGCGCTGGAGAAGTCATAAAAAGATTTTTTCATGCTTTGACCACGATTTGCCGTTTTTGGACCCGCGGCCGAGAGTTGCAAACCCCGAGATCATGCGGATTATTTGCCGCTGCGGCCGCAAGGAACCCCCGATTTGGAACTTTGGGTAAACGTCGTATAGAGTTTTTACTCGTTGGAGCGCAGCCAAACGGAACGGAAACGAACCGGGCGGAAATCGATTCACATGTGGACATAGCTCAGCTGGTAGAGCGCGACCTTGCCAAGGTCGAGGTCGCGAGTTCGAACCTCGTTGTCCACTCGCATTAGATTCACCGGATCGGTTTACCGATCCAACCGACTGGTAGTTTACTATCCGTTGGCTATGGTGGGGTGGCCGAGAGGCGAGGCACCGGCCTGCAAAGCCGTTTACGCGGGTTCGAATCCCGTCCCCACCTCGTAGGAATTTTGCAAGTAGTATGGGCGATTGGCGCAGCGGTAGCGCGCTTCCCTGACACGGAAGAGGTCACTGGTTCGAACCCAGTATCGCCCACGAACAGTCAACACTTTATGTGTCGATTTTTCACGTGGACATAGCTCAGCTGGTAGAGCGCGACCTTGCCAAGGTCGAGGTCGCGAGTTCGAACCTCGTTGTCCACTCCAAGAAATATGGACCTCAATTCTTTCGAAGAGGGGTCCTTATTCTTTGGCTTTCCAAAGAAGCCAGGCATTAACTTTGGGCGATTGGCGCAGCGGTAGCGCGCTTCCCTGACACGGAAGAGGTCACTGGTTCGAACCCAGTATCGCCCACGAACAGTCAACACTTTATGTGTCG